>NZ_AONQ01000085.1 GCF_000342045.1 Paramagnetospirillum caucaseum
TCACGATGCTCGGAAGTCATGTCAACGCCATGTCAACAAATCCCCAGGCGGGCGTTGGCGTGGCGTGTCAACGCTTGGCGACCGTTACGCCGTTGCCGTCGCCACCCCGTCCAGACGCACCCGCACGGTGACGGCGCCATTGCCGGCGGCGGTGATGGCAACGCCCACCGGGTACAGCCCGGCAGCGGGTGGGGCGATCACCTTGGCGGTGTCGTCCCACGCCACCCGGTCGCCCAGTGCCAACACCGTCGCCGGAGCCTTCGGCAGATCGTAGACCCCGGTGGTGGCGATTTCCACATTGGCCGCTTCCAGGGCATTGGTGGCGGCGATGCCGAACAGAGCGCCGACGATCACGCCCTGGCCCGAGGCCACGCCGCCGGGCGGGGCCGGCACGGTGATCATGGCGCCATTCTGGATGAAGTTTTTCATGCCCTCATACTCCCTTGCTCGAATTGATCCGCACCTGGGTGATCCGGGCGTTGGTGCCGAGGCGGCGCTCCAAATCCGCCAGGGCTGATGCCATCTCGGAATCCGAGCGGTACTCCACCTTGCGCCCGTCGCATTCCACAATGCGGGTGCCGGCGTAGCGGGCGCGCAGCAGCGCCTCCCGCCAAGCCAGAAGCTGGTCGCGGTCGGCCATTACGCCGCCCCCGCATTGGCGTACCAGCCGCGGTGATCGACGAAGCCAGCGCCGAAGTCGAGGATCACCCGGATCTCGACGCCGTCCACGTCCCAGCCCGACTTGGATTCCACCTGCGGTCCCTCGCTGCCCGAGAGGTAGGCGAATTCCAGTCCATCGATCTCGGACGGGTCGGCGGTGATGTACCACCGGCTGACGCTGGACAGGCGCGGCTCGACCACCATGGTCAGCGAGCCGGCGAAGGGATTGACGTCGGCCGCCTTGGCCGCCGCCACCGAGGCCAGCCAACGTTCGGCCTCGGTCTCCAGGGCCGGCGGCACCAGCAGGTATTTGGGCGTCACCCGGATGATGCGGTCCTCGATGCCTTTCTGGGTACGGAGAGCCAGTCGGGCGGCGGACAGGGTGGTGTCGGAGATGGCAGCGCCCGATCCCGCCTTGTTGCCATGGTCGGCATGGAACAGCGGCTTGTTGTCCGACAGCTTCGGCCCGTTGCCGGAATTGGCCTCCACCAGTTCGACCAGCAGGCGGGCTTCGGTCTCGGCCGCGCCCTGGCCCATGCGGCGGGCGAGGTCGGAGAAGGCGCCGAGGTCGTCGTTGACGATCACCTGGCGGGTGATGCCGATCTTGCGCGCCCAGGTCTCGATCTTGTAGGCCTCGCGGGCCTCGGCCATGGTGCCGGCCTTGATCTCGCCATGCTCGCCCAGCTTCTCCAGCAGCGGCGCTTCGCCCAGCATGATCTTGTTGACGGCACGGAAGTCACGCGCCGTGGTCTGGCGGCCCAACTGGCGGATGCCGGACGGGGCGGCCTGATAGGCGGCGCGCAGGGTGCGCCCCACCGTGTCGCCCAGGATGATGCCGAAATCGCTGGTGGTGTGGAGCGCCCGCGTCACCATGGCGGCGGGCGACAGGCCGGTGACGGAATGTCCGCGCAGGGACAGCAATTCCCTGGCCATCTCGGCGCAGGTGGAATAGGCGTAGCGCCGCGCCGGTTCCGACAGGGCATGGGCCGGATTGATGCGGGCATAGAGCGCCTCGCCCATCTGGCGGGCGCGAGTGTCGGGATCGTCGTGGCTTGCGAGGTGTTCGACGCGCGGCTGCTCGGTGCGGATGGTGGGGCCGCTACGCTGGGCCAGTTCGGCGAAGGCGGCGCGGCGGGCCTCGTCGGCGCTGGCGTCGCGGTCGATCAGGCCATCGACGAAGTCCTGGCCCAGCCCGGCGACACGAGCGACGGAGCGGATCTCGGCATTGACGGCTGCGCGGGTGTGGACACCATCCCCTTCGGGGATGGTGGGGACGGGTTCGGGCATTCTCTCCTCCATGCGGATATGGGCGCCGGGATCGGCCGGCGTCGGGACCAGGGAAATTTCGATGGGCGTCCAGCTTGTGGCGGTCAGAACCCGCACGCCCTTGTCTGTGCTTTCGGCCCATTGCTCGACGGTGTAGCCGACCGAGATGTGGCGCAGGATGCCGCTCATCACGTCCTGCCAGACAGGTTCAACCTCGGGCCGGGCCGAGAACTGCACCAGGGCCACACCCTGTCGGCCATCGACGGACGCCTCTCGCACGGTGCCCAGCACGTCGCGCACCGCGTCCTGGCGATGGGCGTCCAGGACCGAGGCACCGATCAGGCGCGACAGGTCCACCGCATCCGGGGCCAGCGACAGCCGCTCCTCGTAGGGACCGGACAGGTCGCGGCGGCGGACACCGGCCCCGGTGCTCCACACCACCTCGGCGGTGCGGGCCTGGGCGTCGATGCTGGCGGGGGCCAGGGTGCTGCGGCGGGTGATCAGGTCAGCCATTGGGCGTCTCCATATTCAGGCCGAGGCGCTTTTCCCGCTCGCGGTCGGCGGCGATGGCGGCGTCCACGTCCTCGGCGTCATAGCCGCGTTCGGCGATGCTCATGCCTCGGCTCTTCAGCCCCGCCTTGATCTGCTCGATCTCGGCCCGCGCATCCTTCAGCGGATCGACCCAGTCCCATTTGGGCGGCAGCCAGTCGCAGGCCAGGAAGGCGGACGGGTCGCTGTCGAAACCGGCGGCGGGCAGGTGGCCGGCCAGCACGGCGAGCCGCACGAAGCGCTCCCACACTGGGCGGCAGAATTGATGCACCAGCACGGAGTGCTGGACCTGCTCGATGCGGCGGCGGAATTCCACCAGTCCGGCGCGGATGCTGGAATAGGTGACGCCTTCGAGGTCGCCCGAGACCAACTCGTAGGGCAGGCCCAGCCCGCTGGCGATGGCCCGGATGTGGGTCTTTGTGTAGGCGCCGTAATCGCCGGGATCGGCCGGATCGGAAAACTGGATGTCGGCACCGGGCGGCAGCGGGATCAGGCTGCCCGGTTCCATGCCGACCTGGAGCACGCCGCCGATGCCGCTGCCGTCGTTGAAGCCGGCCACCGTGCCGTCGGGATCGCGGATGAAGCCGGTGAAAAGGGCGGCGACCTTGGCCTTGACCAGGGCCGCGTCCTCGTACTGGTCGAGTTCGTGGACGCGCAGCAGCACCGGGGCCAGCCAAGTGATGCCGCGCACCTGTCCCGGTGCCAGCGGCTGGAACAGATGCGCCACGTCGCCGACCGGCAGGCGCACGGTGTCGAACGACAGTGGCGCAAGGGCATCGCCGGGCCGATGGGCATAGCAATGATAGGCGACGCGGCGGCCATTGGCATCAAATTCGATTCCGGCGCGGATGCGGGCACCGCTGCCGACGTCGCGGTGCAGGTCCATCGGCACCTGCTCGCGGTCGAGCAGGTCGATGGACAGCGGCAGGGGAGAAACATTCTCGGCGATACGCAGGCGGGCGAAGCTCTCGCCGCTTTCGACCATGGCGCGGAAGGCCAGCGCCTGGAGGCCGTAGAAATCGGTGAGGCCGGCGGCATCGGCCCGATCCGTCCAGCGATCCCACAGCGCATGCAGGGTGTCGCGGACCTTGGCGTCGGGATGGCGCGAGCGCGGCTTGATGCCGGCCCCCACCGCGTTGGCGGCCAGCGACTGCACCGCCGCCGAGACCCAGGGATTGTTGCGGGCATACCACCCGGCCCGCCGCGCCGCCGTGGTGGCGCCGGCCTGGATCGAGCCGTTGAGGCCGTCCACCGTGCGGGCGCCATCCCAACGCCGACCACCGCCAGCCGCGTCAAACGAGCGGCGGCGGTCGAGGCCAACGGCGCGGAGAAGGGATTTCCACATGCCCCGGATTATCGGAGACGGCGGATTCCCTGGCTATTCGGAGAGTTTGGGAAAGATTGGTGGGGGGAAGCAGAAAGGAGGTGTGGTTGCCACTGTCAGCAGGATTTTCAAACGGAAATGGCGCAGAAAGACAGGAGTTGGAGCATCACGGTCGCTCTCGGCCCCATTGTATGAGGGCCTGCCGACAGGCGGATTTAAAGGGGCGGACCTGATCCACAATGATCCATTTTAAATGGGTTCTGAAGAGGTGTTCTGAAGAGGCGTCTTGTTGACGGCACCGTGATACGATAACCTTTAAATTATTAGTACTTTTTGCGCAAACAGCACCGTAGTTATGGCCTTCCGAAGCATTGGGGATGCTGCATGAGTTCACCTGACGCCCTGGGCAAGCTCGGCCATCTCAGCGGGGGCGGCGCTGGTGCGTCGAAAGTCAAATCTGCAGGCACTGCAGCGGTAAAGCTGGCCCCAGCGACTTCCAAACTTTCCGGGATGAGTTCGGGGGCTGCCAAGGCTTCCTCCACCAGCATCGCTCTCGGCAAAATTAGCATCCCCTACACCCACCTTACTGGGGTCGGCTCCGGAACTATCAACGTGACCTCAGCCGGGATCGCGAACGGGACCAAGCTGGTTTCATCCATATTTTCCGGAAAAGGGCTGAGCCTCGGCCTCGGCTTAGGTCTCGGCGCTTGGGGGCCTGCATTGCTTGCGGGAACCGTATGCGTTGCTGGGTATGGGGCCTATCGGATGTATGCCGCCAATCCAAAGGGCAAACCCCGCTCTCGGACCAAGAGTGGTCAAGAGACCGCCACACTAGTCTCCCAAGTCGCGTCAATGGCTGATGCTGTTTTCGCCGCAGGATACGGAGCATTTAGAAAGCTGGTATCCTCACCTGATGATGAAGCGGCCCTGGCTGCGGAGCTTACCGCCGAAATTGCAGCCGCCGAGAAGCTAATCGCCGAGGCCAACGAAGCTGAGAAGCGTGCATTAGCGGCTGGCGCCAATGCCAAGCAGGCCATCAAGTTAGCAGCTGCCGCCAAGCGGAGGGCAAAAGCTGCTTTGGACCTTCAGCATTCAACAGAGTCCAAGCTGGCGGCTACTCGGGCGCGAAAGCGGAAGGAAGCTGCCGCCAACGTGTAGCCCCTTTTTCATGAAGCATTATTTCCAGAAATAGGAAAACTCACAGCCAGATCGCCCCCCGCACATAGTTGCGAGCGCCTCTTACTATTAGAGCAAGCCAGTATCCACAATAAATTTCTCTGGACAGATTTCGCCTCAGCTTGCGAGAATGGGGGCGTGTTATGATATATGCGCATACCAGCCTATATCTCTCCGAAGGGACTCGGGGTATCTTCAGCAGAACGGTTTGTCGCTCTGCGTCATTGTTTAGGGAGCTGTTAGCATGCTTGACCAAATGATCATGGCCAAGGTCGAGGGAACCACCCAGGCAGCTCTCCTGTCGTCGATGACCGGAAATTCCTACACGGTCGGCCAAGTTACTGCTACTGGGAATGGAATGGGACACTGGTTATTCCTGAACCCCGCTGGCGCTACCGCTGGAAAGGGGGCCGTTGCCCTCAAGCTGGAGGGTGCCCGTCAGGTCGCGCAGTTGTCCGGGATGGTGGGCAAGACCGTTACCATCGGAAAAGCCCCCCTCGTTGCAGATGGCGTGAGCAAATGGCTTGTGCTGTGCCCCAAAGCCGGTATCGCGGCAAAGGGCGCTGCCGTTGCTGCGGGCGCTGCCGGTGCTGGTGGTCTGACTGCTGCCGCCACCCAGGGCGGCGGGAACGGCATGATCATGATGAAGCTCGAAGGCGCAAGACAGGCCGGGCAGGTCCAGATGATGACCGGCAAGACTTTCATGGTGGCGAAGACCACTGCCGCTGGGAATGGAGCCGCAAATTGGCTCTTCCTTCAGCCCGTTGGTGAAACCGCTGCCACCATGAAGGATCTGGTGGTCCTCAAGGTTCAACATGGTGCTGGGCAAATGCCGTGGCTGGTCGGCAAGACCTTCGCTATTGGCGAATCTCCGATGATGGCCGGTACGACGAGCAAGTTCCTGGTTCTCAATCCTGTGACTGGTGTCGCCGCTAAGGGCGCGGCCGGAACCGCAATCGCCGCCAAGGGTGCCATGCAGACTGTGGCATTGCAGACCGCCGGTAAAACTGCTGTGGCGGGTTCGGTTGCCAAGGGTGCCGCTGCTGGCGCCGCCACCAAGGGTGCCGCCGCTGTCGGCACTCTATGGACTGGTACCGGCATGAGCTTGGGCCTTGGTTTGGGACTCGGCGCTGCTGGTCCTGTCATCCTGGGTGGCGTCATCGCCGCAGCCGGTTACGGCATTTACCGCTACCGCAAGGCCCGGACCACCTCGGCAGCATCCGAGGTTGATGACGCGATCTCGGACGCAGTGACGGCTTAGGCAAGACGATATGCTTGCCCCTTACGTGTTCACACTTCGTGCGGTGTAAGCTCAGCATGAACAGGAGGACGTTGGTCTGTGACTGATGTCCCTAAAAAAGGTCGAAAGCGGGCAAGCTCCTGTTCCAATGCATCAGGTGAAATACCCTGCGCTGCTGCGTGTTCAAGCATTGCCGTGCCCCCATCGGAGCGTAAAGACAACCACGAAGAGCGTGGGGAACGAGGCACATTCATTGAAGAATGCCTCGCCCTCATGCCCAAGGTTGAAGCTGGTCTGAGTGCATACCGTTCATCAGCAATTGCCCATCTCGAAAGCCCACCAAGTAGCATCATTCGCTTCATGGCAAATGGTGCAACTGCCCATACTCTGACGGATTTGGCATGCTTTGCGACGGCGTTTGAAGCGGCCCTACTTTATGGGGAAACGGAGGGATGGACGGACAGTCTGACCGAGGTTTCCGAGAAGAGCTTCGCCATGCTGTCACTTCATCTGGAGGTGGCTAAAGCCGGGGCGGACTGGAACTCAGATTGGGACATTGATTTAGTTGCAGACCTGATGGTCGCCGCCAGCTCGCTGGACCAAATTGTGGATAAAGTGGCGGATAACTCACCACACCAATCGGGCATGAGCGTTGGCGAAGAAAGCTCCTCGGCCCATCTACCCCCCAGCCCACAGATGTCCCAGGTTCAGTATCACAAGCAAACCGCCACCCTTTGGGATGGTCGGGAAAGTCTATTTCTCAAGCTTTGGAGCGTTTTGCAACGAACAACGGCGACATGGTCGAGTGTGAAAACGAGTAAGCCTACCAGCATGGTCAAACGCCCTAAAAAAGCTAGGCGCTCGCGCGGCGAAGACGATCCGATCCTGGAGGCTCTTCGCTAAATCAGAGGGTTGGGAGGATATCATGATCACAAGCACCGTGACTGGATCGAAAATCGCTGCCGCAAGTGCTCCAGGGTTGGGCAAAGCCGCCATCCTGATCTTGAGCGCCAGCATGGGTGTCGGTGTCTTGATCGGCTTGTCACTGGCGACCGCTGCGGGCGGTTTCTATGTCTGCCGCAAGTTGTCCGGTGCGGCTGAACCCATCACATAATGTTGCACTCATTCCACATCTAGGATGCAATGTCCCATGGATGAGGACGAATTGGCGTGGCTTGCATCAAAAATAGTGATTCCATGGTCTCGCCGGAACGGGATTTTCGGCGATAAGCTCTTCGATTTGAACGAGGTCATCACGCGCGGCTTATGCCTCTGACCCATTATGGCCATCATCCGCTTTCGGGCACCGTTTTTTCGGCCCGGTCCCGTCGATCTGAACGCCTTCCTGGGTCTTGCGTTGGCGTGGGCTTTTTCGGTTCACAGGGCGGCCCTTCCGGGGATTGTCGCGCTGTATGATTTCCCAATACGACATCGGCGCATGGTCAGCGGACAGGCCGAGGATGGTCTCGAACGAGACATGGCGGTAATAGCGCCGGTTGTAACGGAAGACGAACTCATTGAGGTAGGTGTCGATGTGCTCGCGGCGGAACCCATGATAGGTGCCGAGACCCCAGCGCTTCAGAAGGGCGAAGACCCGATGAATCCAGCGCAGGGGGATATGCGCGGCCATATTGCCGACGATGCGGGGATCGTGCCGGTATCCGACAAGCCCGGTGTAGGAGGCGTGCCCATCGCAAACCAGAGTGGCGCCGGGGGCGATGTTGGCCTTGATGAAGGCGTGGATATTCGGCTTCTCGTTGCTGGGGATCACCTCCATCCGGCAGCGGCCCGACAGGGTGTCGAGGTATTTCGCGCCGAGAGCCTTGGGTTTCTGCGCCTTTCCTGTGGTTTTGTCGCGCACCTCGACGGCGCCGATCACGATGATCTTGCCCTCCTTGAGCGGCTTGCCGGGTTCTTCCAGATCGTGGAACGGCATTTCCGTCTGGTCGATCTCGATCACGCCATCGAGAGGATCGCGATTCGGATCGACCATCGCCCGCCGCAGCTTCTGTTCCAGCAACCAAGCTGCCCGATAGGTGATGCCGAGTTGCCCGGCCATTTGCCGCGCCGACATCCCATTGGAATGCGTCGCCATCAGGTGGGCGGCACAGAACCACGCCCGAAGCGGAAGGCGGGTCCGATGCATGATGGTTCCGGCGGTCGCCGACGTCTGCGTCCCACAGTCCCTGCACGCGAAAGTGTAGGCGCGGCTGGTCAGGCGGGCGGCGTTCTGCGCACCGCATTTCGGGCAAACGAAGCCACTCGGCCATCGTCGATCCATCAACAGCCGGTAACAGCTATCCTCGTCGGGAAACCATACCTGGAAGTCGAGAAGGGACAACTGCTTCGCCATGGCCGCGAACATATCTTGACGTCCGGCCTATCTCAAGGCGCTTAATGGGTCAGCGGCATAAGTCACCATCACGCAGTCGATGCGTAATATTCTCGACCCAAAGCCTAAGAAACTCGCTGCGGTTCATGTCAACACACCCCGTGAAATCAGATGCCGGGAATCTCTACCCTCCCTCGTCCATCTGTTCTTTTGCGATTCCTGTGGAAAGATTTTCCGCAACATGGCATCGGAACTTCACCACAAGCGGTTCTGTTCCTCTAGAGATGTGCAGCACCGTCAGTTGGGATAAGCGGATTTTCAGCCTACCGTCCCTTGCTCACGGCTTTGTGGCGATCTGGTCGATCCGGGTTATGATTTCTACCCACCGCATCCAGTCATCGAGATTGTTTTCAAACTCGATCAAAAGGGCAACGGAGCGACTACCATCACGACGGATTTCCTGAAATTTCTTCACCCCCAGAACCACATCCATATTCGGGCAGATAATCTTGGTGACGGCCTTGACCTCGGCTCCATGAGTCTCGAATTTGACGCCGTGCATGGAAAGATTGATGGCAGCCGTTTCCCGCTTCTCACCATCAGCACTGATCCATTGAATTTCCATGGCCCCGGTAGGCACTGCAACACGCAATGAGAACCGTCGCTCGACCTTGACAGCTTCGCTTTCCGCGATAAGAAGTTTCCGCCGCAATTTCTCCGCGTCATCAAGGGCACCTTTGACCTTGGCGTCAATGTACTGGGAGGCAAGGTCCACCGGAACGGCTGGTTCGGCCTTGGCAGTCGCTCGTCGCCGGTAGACGATCAAAGCTCCAATCACACCGCCCAACAACACAAGAACAATCCCCCATATGGGTGACTGACTGGTTTGCGTATCCGCACGAGCTACGAGCTGGGGCGCAACCGGCTCAGCCATCCTTGTTTCGATGGGGGGGGATAGCGGCTTGGGGGCGGGTTGCTCCCTCGGCTGAACCTTCGCCGCGATCTCGGGAATTGTGGTAAGGGCTATGGCGGCTCGATGCTCGTGGTCGTCCGGTAGGGCTTCCTTGACGATAGCACTGGAATGCTGTTGCAAGGCCGTCATGGCCTTCTGCAATTGCTCAACGGGATTTTCCTGAGCAGCCACCCGCATCGGCAGATATTGGGCACCCGCTGCCTTGGCCCAGGTCTTCAGATAATAGGAGGTTCCGGACAAATCCCAGATGATCAGCCGATCACCGATCAGTTTGGCGATGCCCGGCATCTGGCCTTCGATCAGATCGATATTGCGGGCGTGGTAAAGAGCGCCGAGTTTTTCAAACCGCTTCCGCTTCGAGACCCCGGCATCCTTCATCTGCTGATACTGGCGGTTTAGATCGTCATAGCGGGGGTCCGCTTGAACCTCCTTGCTGAGATAGCCCAGCTTGGCATCCCAAATTTCCGGCTCGCCATCGGATATGATCACGGCCAGTTTCGTCGAAGGCTTCGCATAATTCAGCAGATAGCGGAAGGGCATCTCCAAATCTGTCGCTTTGCCAACCGTTTCAATGCCATCGATGGCCCGGTTCACGGCATTGATGTCGGTGGCGGTATCACGGTCGATGGCGAGGTGACGGTACAGGGCTTCGTCGAAACCAACGATTTCGATCTTATACGGATTGTCGAAGGTCTTCAGGAAGGTGAGCAGCCATGCCTTGGAGGCAAGTTTTGGATCATGCTTTCCAACCGATCCCGATTGATCGAACAAGATGATAATGTCCGGCTGTTCTTGGGCTAAAACTGGACGAACCGGGCCAAGAACAACACTGGCAATCAGGGCGGCAGCCAGAATGATGCGAGCAAGCATGTCCGCCTCCCGTCTATTCTAGGTTGGACAGAATGGTCGAACGCTTCTCCGCAAGAAAGTCCTTGATCTCGGTCTCGGCCATGAGCTTCCGCTCCGAGGCGAAGGTCGAGAAATATTCATGGATGCTGTCGAATTCGGCTGTAACTTTCTCGATCAGCTGACGCCGCAAGTCAGTGACCTCGGTCTGATAGCTGCTCTCGAACCGCTCCTGAAGCCGCGATTTCTCGGACTCCGTCCACGCCATGATCTTGGACAGTGCCAATTCCTTCTGTGCGGCGACGGCCTCATCCATCTCGGCTACTTTTTCCCGGCGGCGCTCGTCGATATCCCGATCCAACTCGGCCATCTCAGCCTCAATCTCACGCTGCCGAGCCAAGAGATTGGTGATGCTCTCATCGAGAGCGTCCTTGGTCCGAGTGAGATCGGCAACGTCGGCGGATAGTTCATCCACATGCAATTTCTTACGGTCGGCGTCGGCCTGAAGGTCAGAGACGACATCGGCCAGCTTCCGCCCACTCTCGCGAAGCTCGCTAACACGAGCCTCAACTGCATTTTTGGCCGTGACAGCAGCATTGATTTCGTCTTGCTCGGCAGCCAGCTTCTCGCCTTTACGGGCATCCACTCCCTGCTCAAATTCACGGATAGAGGCGAGAAGCGTATCTTCTCTTGCGGCAAGCGCATTCACCCGAAGCTGAAGCTCGGCCTTCTGCCGGGTCAGTTTCCCAGCGTCATCGATACCCTGAAAATTTATTGAACGGCTATCTTTGGGGGCTGGCTTTGTTTTGTTGCGATCAGCCAGTTTAGACACGCCAACCATGACGGCCAAAAATCCACATGCTGACAGAGCGATAAGAAGTATCGGCATAATCCCCCCCCAAATGGGCAACGGCCATAATCGCTTAGACTAGCACATCCGGTATTACCGCCCATGCCAAAAGCCGATAGCCCCCAACAGGGTTGGTAAATGACGGTTTGTGGCACAACCCCCCGGTCGCTCAAGATATGAATCTCGCCTATCCCATCCACCGCGACCGGATCTGCGCCAGCGCCGGGCGGGCGGCGGGAGCTGTGCTCGGCATGACCGGCGCCCCCCGTGTCGGCAGCATCGCCATCGCCGCCGCCTCGTCGTTGAGCCGCAGCCCCATGGCCACCAGCCCATGCAGTGCGGCTGTGGCGTAGACGAAGGTGTCCAGCGCCTCGTTGCGCTCACCGTCGCGCTTGGGCTGCCACGAGCGGATCGGGCGGCCCCGGTCATAGCGGGTGACGACCCGCTCGGCGGTGAGCTGGCGGAAATAGTCGCCATCCATCCGGCGGGGGAAATGGACGGCGCCGGGGCCGGGTTCGGTCAGGCGCAGGCGGGCGTAGAGGGCGTCCTTGACGGCATCGACGCCGACGATGAACAGCGGCACCTTGCCGCGCACACGGGTCGGGCGGCGCGGCCAGACCGGGATGCCGGCGCCGCCTCGGCCCTTGATCGCCCAGATACGCCGGGCCAGCCGGGTGCGGCAGAACTCGTAGGCCGCCTTGGTGTGGTGGCCGCCGGTATCGATGCAGGCGGCGCGGATGTGCAGATCGGCCACGGATTTGGGATGGGCGAAGGTGGTGGCGAGATAGGAATCGAGATCAGCCCAGACGCGCGGGCCGGAGGGATCGCCCCACAGCACGCGATACTCTACCACCCAGGATTCCTCGTCGGCGCCCCAGGCCACCACCTGCACCTCCAGCCGATCGCCCTGGACGTCCACGCCAGCCGTCAGCACGGCGGCCAGCTCGGGCAGGCGGTCGCCCCAATCCTCGCGCCGGGCCATCAGCGGATCGGCGGGCACGGTGTCGCCGGCCTGGTCCTCCCAGGATTCGCCCAGCTTAGTGTTGACCCAGACCTGCAAGCGGGGCGGATCGGATTTGACGCGGCCATGCTCGGTGGCGATCTCGGCCCAGGTCTCCCATGGGCTGTACAGCGCCGACAGGTGGAAGCCGGCGGTGCGGCCATCGCCCGCCGTCGTGGCCCGCCATTCGCCTGCCGCCAGCAGGGCGGGCTTGTCGTGCTCGTGGTGGATGCCGCCGCAGGATTCGCAGATCAGGAACGCCTGATCGCGGCGGCCCTCGGGCCAACGGATGCGCGCCCAGGTGATCGGGGCCATGTCGCCGCAATGCAGGCAAGGCACATGGAAGTAGCGCTGGTCCGAATCCAGGAACGCGGCCTCGATGCGGGAATGGCCCTTCAGGGTCGGCGTCGAGACCATGTAGATTCGGCGCCGGCCCCGGAAGGTGGCGGTGCGCTGGATGGCGAGATCGACGGGATCGCCTTCGCCATCCGCATCGCCGGGATAGCCGTCCACCTCGTCGAGGAAAAGGTAGCGCACCGGGGTGGAGCGCAGGCCGGCGGCGGAATTAGCCCCGGTCATCACCAATTGCCCGCCGGGGAAGGATTTGCGGAACAGGCTGTTGCCGGCGTCCCGCGAGCGGGCGGGCGAGACCAGTTCGCGCAAAGCTGGGGTGGTCTCGATCAGCGGATCGATCCGCACCGTGGTGTTCCGGCGCACCATGTCCAGCGAGGGCTGCACCAGCATGGTGATGCCGGGCGCATTGTGGATGATGTAGCCCAGCCAGTTGAGGCCGGCCTCGGTGCCGCCGGTCTGGGCACCCTTCATCAGCACCACCCGCTCGTAGGGGCTGGCGGTGGACAGCGCATCCATCACATCCTTGAGATAGGGCGTGCGGCTGGTGCGCCAGCGTCCCGGTTCCGCCGAGGTGGGTGGCAGCACCCGGTTGCGGTCGGCCCATTCCGACACCGGGATCGGCGGCTCGGGCCGGATGCCCCGCCGCCACGCCCGGTCCACCACCGCAAGGGCGCTATCACCCTGCATCGCGCAGGCTCCACACCGGGGTGTCGGACAGATGCTCAAGATGCTCGCGCATGAAGCGGTCGAGGGCGGCGAAGGTCGCCTGGGGATCGGCGCCGGTCTCGACCGCCAGCAGCGGCGCGGTGCGGCTGACCCAGGCCATGTGGGAATCGCGTTCCGCTTTGGCGCGGGAGAACACCGCCGCCGCCGCTTCCTTGGCGTCGATCACCTGGCCGCGTTCCTTGTCGTAGGCGAGGCGGGCGCGTTGCACCTGTACCACCATGTACATGCGCCGGGCCTCGGACAGCGACAGGGTGCCGCTGGCGGCGGGGGCGGGCGTGCCGCCCTTGTTGCGCCTGGCAGGATCGAGGTTGCTTTCCATCCAGGCCAGCCCCTCGGCGATGATGATGGTGCCGTCGGGTTGCACCGGCAGGCCGTCGGCGACCAGCTGCGAGATGCGGCCCTTGGTCAGGCCGACGCGGGCGGCGAACTCGGTCTTGGTCTCGACGGTGTTTAGTTTAGTCATTGTGCGGCCCCAGGCTGGCAAGGTCGTGCGCTGAGGCTCCCCGCATAGGGAAAGGCCCAGGAGGAACCGCGCCTTCCGGGCTGGAGGAGGCAGTGCCTCTTGTGACCGGGAGACAGTCTACCAGGGTGGCTGCGCTATTTCATTCGCAACGTTTGGTAACGATTGGCACTCGCTTACCATGATGCTGTGGTGGGTTTGGTTGGTTTGGAGGGTTCGTTTCAGCCCGCTTCCATAAACTGTCAGACATGATTTTCTTTTTCTCTGTGTCGATGGATTTGTCTTTCTCAAAGAAAAAATATCTCTCTGACAGTTTCCTGCGGGGTACGGCAACAAACCCTCCAAACCAACCAAACCCACCACGAGGGGTCAGCCCGCATGGTGGGGGAAGGCATGGACATTGGCGGGAACGGCTGCGGTCTCCGTTGCTGAGCCTTGATCCCACAGTCGCCACCGAACGACGCCGGCGTGCTGGCCGTCGGGTGTCAGCCGCATGCCGTTGACGATGCGGCCCTGGTTGGCAGCCAGCCATTTGCCCAGGCGCCTGCCGCTGATGGCGCCGCCATCGCCGGCCACGGCCAGCAGGGCTTCGCGGAAATCGGGGTTGATGAATTCGGCGCGGCCATGGAAGCTGGAGAGCTGGTCGGTGGCGACATCGATCACCTCCTTGACCGAGACGCGGCGGGTCGCGAGATGGGTGTGCCATTGCTCGACCACCGTGGTCAGCGCCTCCAGCTTGGGATCGGCACCCCGAATGCTGTCCATGGTGGCGCAAGGATCGGCTTCGCCCAGCCAGACCAGGGCATCTCGGACCCAGCGCGACCATTCGGTGAAGGAGCCGAGCGGCGTGGTCTGCTGCGGACGGCCAGCAAGGTGGTGGGCGCGCAGGATACACAGAACCGCTGCAACATAATCCCCACGGCAGTCGGCCACCGTGGCGACAGGGTCGCGGTCGAATTCGCGCAGTTCCGGGCGCTCGACACCGGCATCGAGGGTGCAGCGGATGGCGCGCCGGGTCATGTCGCCCACCACGGTCAGGTTGTTGCCGGTGGCGAACACCGCCGCCGTGCTGGGCACCTCGATGTTGAGCGACTTCCCCAGCAGGCGAACCTTGAGCATGGGCTGGGTGAGGGTCTGGCAGAGCAATTCACCGCCGAGGCCGATTTCGCAATTGTCGATGGAGATCAGCGGATCACCGGCGATCAGGGCTGCTCCCAGGCGCTTTTCCATTTCCTCCTCGGTCTTGCCCTGGGCGATGACCGAGGCGGGGCGGCCCGAGACGATCATGCTGGCGATATCCACCAGTAGGGATTTGCCCGATCCGGCGGTCGGGGCGTTGAAGCCGTGGAGTGGGGCAGAGGGCAGCGAGCGGCGGATGGCGGTGGTCAGGATGCCCGACAGCGCCACCGCCCGATCCGCCTCGCCGACGAAGGGGAAGGTCTCGATCAGGCGCTTGAGATAGCCCAGGGCCGCCATGGCCTGATGGCGATCCGGGGATTCGGGAATGGTGGGGAAGGACACTCCCTGCGGATCGAACAGCAGGCCGGTGGCGGTGTCGTAGCCGGGTTGGTCGAGCAGCGAGCCGTCGGCCCGCAGCGTCGGGGCGTTGATGATGCCGGTCAGGACCGGCAGCTTCCACATGCCCTCGCGGGCGAGATAGGTGTCGGCGATGCGCAGGGGGCAGTCGGTTGCCACCCAATCCTCGGCGCGGGCGTCGAAGCGTTCCCAATGGGCGGCGAAGGTCATGGCCTCGGCGATGTGGTGGCGGTTGGCGACAACCAGATGCGGCGCGTTGATCTTGCGCCCGTCGGTGATGGTGACGGCGGACGAGGCTGGGCGCACCACCATGCTGCCGCGCTGATAGAGCGGTAGGCGGGCGCTCATCATCGCCATTTCGCCTTCTCCGACTACGCGGGGCAGATCGCCCGCCGTGACGCGGATGGTCGGGCGACCAGCTGGTGCCCAATCGCGCTTCATGCCCTCATAGGGATTGGGGCGCGGAGCGCGCTTGCGGGCGGATTTGGGGCGCTCCCAGCCGTTCTTCTTGGCCTCCCAGAACAGGGTGCGGACGGAAATGCTGCGACCGGTGGCGAAGGTTGGCCACTTGCTGATGGTCGTGCCCGGATCGTTCTTGGACGATTGCGCCGACCAGGCTTCCCACAGGCCGCATCCATCGGGGCCGAGACCGGCATAGAGGGCGAAGCCGACCTTGATCCATTCGTCGTAGGGCAGATCGTCGTTGGGGATGTGATCGAGGGCCGAGGCGATCAGATCGCGGTCGGGCACGTCCTGGGCATTGGCGGAGATGCCCGCCGCCTTGCGGCCCGCCCGCTCGACTCCCTTGATCTCGGCCCGCGTCTGGCCGCCGATACCGCGCAGGATGGTTTCCGCCTGGCTGACGAAGGCGACGCATTGCTCGGCGGTGACCACCGGCAGATCGGCGGCGGGCACCTCCAGCGGCGTTTGGTCCGGCCAAAGGTATTCGCCCTTGGTGTCGGGATGGATGCCGAAGCCGACGAACTGCTGGCCGGTGGCCAGAATCTCGACGCGGACGCTGGTGCCGTCGGGCAGCACCAGTTCCGGGGTCTGGATCTTGTCGAAGGGCTGTTCCGTCCGCATCACCAGCAGCAGCTTGGGGGCGCGG
>NZ_AONQ01000086.1 GCF_000342045.1 Paramagnetospirillum caucaseum
GCATGCTTCTTCATAATAAATTAAAGCCAATTATCCATGAGGAGGAAAGTTCAACATATAAACTGTTTTCTAAATATAACTTTATGATAGGCCATATTTGGAAAGAGAAGCAAACCTTGCGATGGGATGCTTCATTTTCCCCGCCCGACTGCAAACCTCCGTCTGATGGTGTTTTCCATGTTGAAAATGCTGAATTGCCAACATGGACGAAGAAGCTTTGATGAGTGACAACAATCTTTCAATCCGCCAAAGCCGACCAGTGCGGCAATCACCTCCAACCCGTGTCGTGTAACACGACAGCTCCCCACGTCTCCGTAGTTGCTACGGATGCAAATTCCCATGGTGCAGTGCCACTCTCGTCCAATAGCGAGGCAAAGGCGCACACATGCGGCTCAGATGGACAGATTGCATGGAATTGGGCATCCCCGAGTTGGATGAAGCCCACCGCCTGCTGTTTATGCGACTGGATGCCGTGGCCGCTGCCGTGGAAGCGCGGCTACTGGAAGCCGCTCAGATTGCTTTTGCTGAATTTGAGGAGGCCAACGAACAGCATTTTCAATTTGAAGAGGCGTTATTTCAAAAGGCAAGCAGCCATGAAGATGACCGCCACAGGGCAACCCATTCTGAAACCAGACGGATTGCCAACAATTTGAAAGAGGCGATCTGCGATAAGGGCGATTTCACAGCTGCTAGTAAAATTCTGGGCTTCCTAATCCCCGACTTGATCATTCATCTACATCAGGCTGATGCGTCTCTTGCGCAATCCCTGAAAGATTGTGGATATCGCAAAAATTCAGGCAATAACCGCAACATTAATGCGCGCGATAGCAATTTTACATTAAATACTGAAAATGGCTACATAACTATAAATGGAATTTATATCGCTATAAAAGACGGCATATTTGGACTTCATACGATAAAACACTTTGGAAAAATTACTGAGATGAGCATGTTAAATTACAGTGACAAACTTCTAGATCGTGATGATCTGGTTAAAAGTCTAGCCAACAAAGCCATGGATATTGGTGCGAATGCGCTTATCAATGTAGCATATAGAGAGGATAGGCCGATGTGCGTAGACTACTGGTGCAACATAATAGAGGCGGATGCGGTTCTTGTATCTATATGATACAAGTGACGCTTTATATTCATATTTCAAAATTTATAGACATACAGAATCCGTGAGGTGATCTCATACACCTCCAGGCTGTCGATGCTTCTGACGCGATAGCCGATTTCGGGGCGCACGCCGTTGCCGAATTCATAGCCGAGGCTCGTGTTGAACAGGTAGTCGCGCTTTTCCTCAACATTTGGGGCGTTGCTGATCCGCAGCGTGTAGCCGACGCTCAGTCGCCAATTCGCAGGATTTATCTCCATGCCTGTCGAGATGTAATCCCGCTCGGCTCTTTGCACACCGCCCCTGTTCCAGAAATGCTGGTACTCAAACATGGGGGCCACGACGAGCCAGTCGTCAAATTTCCATTCCTGCCGAATGCCTCCGACCACGCCGAGTTCGGCATCGGGAATATCGGAATTGGTGGTACTGATTTTTCGGACTTCCTGGCGCAACACTCCTGTGTGCCAGGAAAACCCCTCCATTGACGGAAGCTTGGTTCCCGTTGCCGAGAGCGCAAAGGAATCCAGCCGTCCCGTATTGCTCTGTCCACCGTCAAATTGGCGCTTCCGCGTTCGTGTCGGCGTTCCGATCCACGACTTGCTCATGATGGTGGTGTCGAGCATGAAGGCGCTGGCGGCGAGGCGGACTGTCCCAGTTTCCCCGCCCTTCACATTCATCCAGCCGCCAACGCCATTGCGATCCCATATGGCGTTGTCTTCGGCCAGTTCCCTGCCGAAATAGCCAGGAAGCGTGAGCCATGCCTGGCCGAATTCGGCTGCAAACCGTCCGCCGTAAACGCCCCATTCGTCCTTGCTGTAGTCGAGAACCAGGTTCTTCAGGTGCAATTGCTCATTGGCAAAAGCACGGCTTTCATCGGGATGGGGGTCAACGGCAGGGTCGTATGTGAAAAGCGTTTGGATCGAAAGTTCCTTGTTGAAGTTCGCTTTTATGAATGGCTCAACAAACACGAAAAGGTCATTGCGCTGCGTCTTGTCTTCCGCTGCATAGCGCCAACGATCAGCAATGAACATATTCACTGTTCCGCTAATCGAGGGTTTCTGGTCGCTGGAAATATCAGCTGCGGTTGCGGACATCACGCCAATTGAAGCGACGAACACTACAGCGACCATGCTGCGGAAGCAAAAGCGACGCATTTATCGGGCCTTTTATGAATGATGTGCGGCGAACGCGGCATTATGTTGCGGTCAACTCAGCATAAAAATGCCGAGTATGAAAAAGAACTGCGGCAATATCGCGTGCAGATGTTAGGCTAAGTTTTTCAGCAATCTGATTGCGATGTGTTTCAACAGTGCGGTGGCTGATTTCCAATTCCAAGCCAACCTCTTTAGCTGTCGCCCCTTTGCCGAGATGCATCAAGATTTCCCGCTCACGAGGAGTGAGCAGTGAGAAATTGCGGACAAAATTGGCAGCACGTCCATATTGCTTGCAGATGTGTTCATGCGCAGAGCATGCCGACACAGCCGTTTCAACCAGCTTCTCGTTGCGAACAGGCTTCTCGATCCAGCCAAAAGCCCCAAGCTGAACGGCATGAACCGCCGTCGCTATATCGCCATAGGCGGAAATCATGATGACGGGCATATCAAAGCCACGTTCACGGGTCTCTCTGTAAGCGTCCAGGCCCGACAGGTCGCCCAGCCGCAGATCCATGAACGCGCAGCCCTGAGCGTTCATGGGGTGCTTGGCAAAGAACGAGGCGGCATCGCAGTACCCTGCTGCATTGAAAGACCTCGACGACAGCAGCCAGACAACCGCCTCGCGGAAACTTTCATCATCATCGACCACGGCAACGGTAAAGCGTTGATTGTCGCTCATGATCGGGGTGCCTTCACGACGGGAAGCCAGAACGAAATGACCGCGCCACCTTCAGGGCGGTTCAGGATGGACAACGCTCCACCATGGCCTTCAATGATGGTCTTAGAGATGGGAAGGCCGAAGCCGCTGCCCCCGATTTTCGTGGAGGCAAACAGCGCATGGCCCGCCTTCTCCATGTCCTCAGCGAGGCCCGTTCCATTATCCGATACAGTCACGTTGATCCGCTCGTCGCCAAGGTTGCTTTCTACAATGAGGCGGCGGTCTGCTGGGGGAACAGCGCTCATAGCCTCGCAAGCATTCCGCACGAAATTCACCATCACCTGCTGCAAGGAAGCCTTGACGCCCGATACCCGAGCAGAAGCGATTACATCAAAACTCGCCGTTACGCCGTGATCTTTGCAAATCTGGCGCAGCAGCGGATCGACATCCTGCATGACGCTGGAGAAATCGAACGTCTCCCGCTGGCCTGCCGCATGTTCAATTTTGGATTGGGCTGCTGAAATGATTTCCCCGATGCGCTGGACCTCGCGGTCTGTGCGTTTGGCCAGCATCAGCGCGTCGTCGGTGCGGTTGGCATCCTTTTCAATGTAGCCGACAAGACCCTCGACATAGGTAGAGACCACCGCCAGTGGCTGGCGAATTTCATGGGCCAATTTCGCCGCAGTTTGCTGCCCCGTAAAATGGGTATAGGCACGATCAAGCGCACGCTCCTGCACGCGCAGCTTCTGCACGCTGCGTTCACGCTCACTGGTCATGCTGCCAATGATCAGGCCGAGATAGCCGACCGACAGCATGAAGTACGGAGCGCCCGCGACAATCCGATGATCGGGAGCCAACCAACTGGCCACCGTAATGGAGATGTTGGCGATCAAGCTGGATGCCGCCGAACCCACATTGCCGAAATGCATGGCGGTCCAGGCAATAGGAAGCATCAGGAAATACGACATCGGCCCTTGGTCCTGCCCCAGAACCACTGCGACCGTTTCCACATAGAGCGCCAACCCGATTGCGATAAAACTGGCGACAAGCCAGATCAGCGATCGTCCGTTAGTCGCGGCCACCCAATCAGTGCGCGTCAGCAGTAAGGCAGGGGTGAGCGTGACGATGCCAATTGCGTCACCGAGAGAGAACCGCAGAACCATATCCCAGTAGTTTGCCCAAGGGATCAGCTCATCGGCACAGAAGGTCACGATGAGGGCCAGCGCCGCCGCAATAGGAACCAGCAACGAGGCAATTGAGAAGGCAATCAGGTGGCGCATGTTGGCGAGGTCAATGCGGGCATAACCAAGCGAGCGCCGTAATGCATGAACCCCAACGACGTAGGTCGTCGGAGGAATGGCCCACGAGAGAAAAATGGCAACTGCCGAATGCGGATATGGGGCCGTGGCGACGATATAGCCAACGCCAACATATGCCATGGGCCACAGGCGCGGGAACCTGAGCAGAAATGCAAAAGTTAAACCCGCAGGAGGGAACCATGCGCTAACCCCTGGAGCAGCCCCCATGGCAATGGCCGCACGGAATAGGGCGATCCACGCAAAGACATAAACGGCACTTATTGCAGCGTCAAAGAGCAGCGCGCCCTTTGTCGCCGCTCGCACCGAAGCAAATACCTCATAAAAGCTATGTTTCATTATGTTTCACGCTAATACATTGAAGGCAATAGAATAATGGAGCCGTAGCGATCGCACCCATATCTATCGTATAATGATAAATGCGTAAAGCATGCATTTTATGAGGTTCTCCAATGAAGCAAGCAAGGGTGCCAACCGAAACAGAACTCAAGCGCGTCCTCACGGTAGTTGCGCAATCTCGTTTTGCCGCCCGCAACCGTATGGCGTTAATGTTGAGTTATTATGCAGGACTTCGTGTTGGTGAGATCGCCGCGCTGAAGTTGGGTGACGTGATCGACAGCGAGCGCCACTTGCGTGACTGCATCTCACTCAAGGCGGCGATGACCAAGACCAAAGAAGCTCGGACGATCTTCGTCAATGGCAAGCTGAGAAAGGAAATTGAGCGCTATGTGTCGTGTTACACGACACTTGATCTTGCCGAGCCGCTGCTGATGACGCAGAAGCGCACAGCGTTTTCGGCCAACACGCTGTGCCAGCTATTCGGCCAGATATACGACGAAGCTGGCATTGACGGTGCGACCAGCCACAGTGGACGGCGTTGGTTCATCACGCGGTTGGCTCATTCGGGGGTGTCGGCCAAAGTCATCATGTCGCTGGCGGGACACAAGCACATGAGCACGACACAACGCTATATTGACGTGAACGATGAAATGATGCGGGCGGCGGTGGAGATTCTTTGACGGTGAACTATGCTGACCGCGTATTTCTAGGCCCCATCGGTCAGTGGCTTGAATGCTTGATGCATTCGCAAGCAGGCAAACTCAAGTTCGCATTCTGCCTTGAACGGGCAGATTTCAACCTCTTCAATCATGATTTCCATGGCGTGATAGCGGCCAACATTCATGGCCGCCAGCAATTGCCGAACACGCCTGGGCAGACAATGCATGGGCCGTGATGGTTTTGTGATTTCGACTTTTTCCGACATTTTGAGCCCATTTACGCCCACGGGTTCTCTATCAATTCTATGGCAATTCCTTTAGCAGGGCAGCGCAGGTGATGGTGCATAGGGCGCGATCTTCGCATTCGCGGCCATTCGTGCAATTCAGCATCGAATTGATAGCTCGCCGATGAAGGTCGATCTGATCGTTTCCCGCAAGCGCAGGTCGCTTCCGCATCACCTTTAGCGTTTTGCATTTTTCGCCGTCGTGGCTCATGCCCAACTCCGATGTTTTTGAGGACATGGCGGGTGGTTCGAGGCCGAAAATTTGCCAAAGCGGGGAGGCGTTCATCGGATCGGTTCCACGACACATTTCGCAGTTGAAATTCTACCAGATGGTGGGGTGGTGGATTATCCGTAGCGGATACTGACTGGTCGCCTACGATTGAGTGGCCGTGGCCATGAGCTTGTTCAGCTCCCCTTGCTGCTTTGTCAGGGACGCTCTGGCGCTGCTGATCTGCTCACGCTTCTTCTGCACGGACGCGGCTTGCTTGAGCTTCTTGGCCTGATCGGCCTTCGCGTCGGCCTGTCGCTTCAGATTGTCCGCGAAGCTGTCGGCCGCTGCCTCCTCGCTGATGAATTCCCATAGTCGCATCGCCGTCTCCCTGTTGCCTTGTTTCCATGGCTATTTATGGGAGTGGGTGTCGTGTAACACGACAGGTCAGCGAACTGCGCTTGCCAGGAAGTAGCCGACCGTGAAAAAGGCCGCCAATGCAAACAGCGACAGCACGCGCCCACGGCGAACGCGCCGTTGACGAATGCGAGTTGGGCGTGGGGCGAGGTAGGTCATTGCAGTTCCAAGTCGGCTTCAGTGTCGTGTAACACGACACCGCGACAATGTGCAGATAATTTTCTATTAGATCAATGACTTGCAAATGACGCGATTGCTGCTATGCAGCAATGTGGCTTGGCGTGACATGGCGACAAAAATTATTTCCAAATTCGCATTCGCAGCACCACAGATCGGGATAAATACAATGCTGGGGCTTAACTGCATCCGACGGGAACAGTGACAGCCTCTTTCATTGCGTTTTCCAGGCCGCCCCAGCGTTTCAACTGAAAACGCATTGGGAGGAAAACGCATTATGGCTACAGAACAATGGATCAGACACATCAACCGACTTTGCGAAATTCGGAATAACCCGCGCCTGCACAACATGCTGATTGGCCTGGTCGTGGATTTTCACCGCTTGGGGGAATGCTCGCTTGAGCGTGGCAATTGGCTGGTCAACCAACTTAAATTTCATTTCCGAGAGACAATCGGCCACAGCGGAGCAATCATTCTGTCAACGGCGCAGCGTAGGGAGATTAAGGAAGCTGTTGGGCTTGCGCTTTCTGAAGCAGGCGCAGCGCAGTTGTCCTCTCTCCGCAACACATTCTCACACATCCCCAACAGATATTTCACGTCACTCGCGCACAAAGGCCACAAAAAAGGCGGGAATTTATCTTTGTCTTCAAATGGCTGCGATACTGCTATTGCTAGACTATTGCTAAAACTAATCGATGGGCCGTTGCCGCATTCGCGGCCTTCGGCCACGCCCAATTTCTTTTCTTCCGATCTCGTCGATGGTGGCTCGCTTGCTGCTCGCCACCTGGGAGAAGAAGAGGCGATCTCGCCACTCGGCATGAATGCCAATGTGATTGACGATGCGGCTTCGCCACTTCGTGGCTTTGCCGCCAAATCGGACGAGCCATTGGAAGGAAAGAGAGAGCCACTTGGAGGTGAGGCCAATTCCGCAAATCAGGCAATGACCAAGCCGAAATCCCGTCAGGTGGACGCCCATGCCAGCAAAGCCACGATATCGCTTTGGGTCAATGGCGGATCAAAAAGCTCCGTTACGGCCATTTTGGAGGTAGGGAAGGAAAAGCTCCGCCTGAACTTTGTCGCCCCACGCAAAGCCCAGAAGTTGAGCTATATCACGGAACATGGTGGAGAAGAGGAGCGGGAATGGCTGGCTGGGCTGACCGCCAAAACGGATGCTGCTGCACGCCAGTTAAGCGGGACATTGGGCGGAAGGCACGTTATGAGCGCTATTCACCACGAGACTGATACGGCTTGCCGTGAAACTGGTGTTGCCAACGGTGTTGCCCTACTGGTCTGCAATGACGACACCCCCACCAGCTGCTGCGTGGTGCTCGACGATAGGGCGTTGCACTTCGGCCTCGATCCATTCAACGGTCCTTCAGCAAGGTCGCCGCAGTTCAAGAAGACAATCGTGCTTTGAGGCAATTCAATGTCGCAGTGATGGCCTGATGCACGGCCTCCTCAATCAGCACGACCTCGTTGGCAAAGCCGATCTCGCAGTGGCCCTTCGGCAAATAGGTCAGTCTGTTCATGGCGTTTTCTCCTCATCGCGGCAGCGTCCAGCGTGGCGCTGCTCCGCAAGCGTATTTAGCGCGGATGGCTAAATAGCTGAACAACGCGATATAAAAAAGAGGGGCAAAGCCCCCCTTTAATTCACATTTATGACAAGTGCCTGGAGAATATAAACACAATAGGGCCTGCTACTCCAATGATCATGTAAACAAGTGGGAGTATTGCTGCCTTAGCAGAAGCATCCCACGCAATTTCGCTGGATATTTTTTTTGTAGCCAAAACCAATCCTCCGTAATACCCGATGGTAACGATGGCTATTACATATAAAATAACTACAACTAATGAGTTCGACAAGAAAATTAGGCTTGATATCGGGTAGCATATAATTGCGACAAGAACACTCCCAAGCAACTGAATCACAAAACGTTTTTTGAATGTTGGCTTAAGTGAATTTAATCCTGAAATCTTAAATCCAAATCCATGAACGACGGCGCCAACGGCACCGCCTATCAAAGTTGCAATTGATATCATTATAAATGCAAAAATACCAAGTGCAGCAAATGCGCTTTCCATTTTGGTTACTCCATCTTCATTTTATGCGAACGTTTACTCGCAAGAGCAATTAATAAATAATTCGCAGTGCATATTTGATCGATCCGTATTGAATACGGATATGGCCGCGTACCGTTATTTTTGCGCTGCTCCGCAAGCGTATTTAGCGCGGTCGGCTAAATAGCTGGACGAAACGCCTTGAGGAGGAACGGTCATGCTGCTGGAGAAGGTCTATGGGGAATTGCGGGATATGTGGATGGTTGAGAGCCAGTATGAGTTCTCGCGGTTCTGGCTCGGCCAATCGCGCAGCTATATGTCCTGTGCCAAGGCGCGGCAGCGGCCACCGTCATTGTTGGTGCTGATGCGACTGTCGCAACGCCTTGCGTCCATCTCGGCCAAATATGCCGCTGTGGCGACGACCGAGATGGAGAAGGCCAATACACGCAAGCTTCACCACTTGAATCGCATGGTTGGCGACGCACTCGGACGGCTAGCATCCGTGACCTGAACGATTTATAATTGCAATTGCACCTATAAAGTTCGAACGTTTCACGCTCCATCACTAATACTACTTACCTGCCGCCCCCCAAAGCGGTGCATTTTTGCAATGTCTGAAGAAAGGCCATCGTCTCTTTCTGGCTGCCCTTTATCCGCTCTTGTGCTGCCAGTTGCTCCGTTAAGCATTGTGGAGCCTTAGACATGTCGTTACCCGCATCTGTATAGCACTTGCAAACGTTTTCAGCTTCCTTAGCCCCATTGTTGCTGTCGCATGCGGCCAAATTGACCGCAACAAGCGATCCAACAATTACGAAAAGACGCTTCATTGCTATCTCCACCCTAGTGTATAGAGGCGTTTTATCGAAATATTACTAGTAAGAGACCATAGCATACTGCTCGGCAGCATCGTATCCGTAGCAAATACGGATTTTCTTTGTCACGAAATGGCGCTGATATGGATTCAGATCCATAGAGGAGCTCGTCATGCAAAAAATACTAAAATCACTATGCTCAGCACTGGCAGTTATTCTGTTGCTAGGAATGCCAGTTGCTGCGGATGAGCTAAGCTCAAAAGCCGTCTCTTCTGTAGATGGTAGCGCAAAAACCATCCTTGGAATCCAGGTCGCACAAGGTGGCATGGCCACTATGCAGTGCATTGATCGATGCGAAGCACAGAATAAGGCATGCATGCAAAACCCAGCAAACGGACAGGCATGTTACGATCAATACTCAGCATGTGTTAACAGATGCCAGCGTTAATATATAAATGAGCGTCAGGTCACTATCGCTTTATGCGGTAGTGACTTTCACGCAATACAGTTATGCCAGGGTGAGATATATAAAAAAAGGTGATGCTGTGTCGAAGGTCATAAAATTATTCATTGCTCTTGTTATTGTCGCATCAATTGCAAAATGCGCCACTGACGAAGGCGGCAAAAAAAATAGGAACAGCACAATTAATGACGGATACCCGTGTGACAAAGTTAGCAAGCTGCTTCACACGCCATATGCAAGTGGCGGATGTAATGTCACTGGCATGGGGATTGGAGGATTTGAGGCAAAGCCATTTATGGATACGTGCTTCAGCGATCATGGCCTCGACTTTGCCACAGCTGCCAGAATGTGTAAGCCGTAGTTTTTTATTAAATATAAGCCAATAAAAGTTGGCTATCGAGATGACCACGAGCCATCAGCATTTCTGCAGACAAGAACGACATTTTCGACTTCTTGCCCCTGAATCTCCCAGACCTCTACAAGCTCCCTGCATGTTTGCCCCGTGGATCGTTCTGTACCCTGACGGGTGGAGATTGCCGCTCCTTGATTTCCAGAGTTAGGATTGTTCCATCTGAATGGGGTCCCAACTGGAGCCGCAAGCGCTTTCTGTTCCATTTCGGCAGCCTGCTTGCGATCTTGCTCATCGAGCAGGCTGCCGAGGTAATATCCCGCACTAGCACCGAGCAGGCCGCCAAATATGGTCATGGCCGTCTTGCCCGACGCCCGTCCAAATTGGTTTCCTCCATATGCCCCCAATCCAGCACCCGCTATGGTGCCCGCCAGCGCCTTTGGTCCCATAAGATTTTTTTCAGAACGGTCTGAGCCATCAATTGGCGCACAGGCGCCAAGTAAGGCGGTCGAAACCGCAAATGCCTCAATAATTCTAAAAGATCGCATCGGGATGGTCGGTTTTCTGACCGTCGAAGCAGTCGCCTAATGAACACCCTTTATGGCGAGACAGGTGCTCAAAGTGAGCAGATGATGTGTCTGATTCTTTGTATGGGCGCACAGGGCCTTTGCATTCTGTGCAGCGCATCTGGACACCACCACCGATTGCAAGTGCCTCTTCAACGCTTTTTACTTCCCAGCCTGTTCCTTTGCGGACTTCGCAGTGACTGTTTCTGATCATTCTGCCCCCAACAGTTTGTTTTGCCTCAGAAAAACTCTTAAGCATAAAGTGTATCAGAGGCTGGGTGTCGGGCTTATCCGTATTGGTTACGGATGTTCGGCAAGGCAATGTGGCCGCATCGCCGTCGTGTTACACGACAGCCGACCGCCGCGTTCGGTGGTCAGACTTCCCATTATAGCATACGATAACGAGCAAAATCGGACAAGAACAAATAAAGAACACACTTCGTTGCAGTGAGCCGCTGAAGCGTCTATGGCAATGAAAACATTGAGAAAAGTGGGAGAAAATTAGCAGTTTCGTTAGCAGTTATTTTTCATGTATCATAACACATTGTTTTTACAGCTATTATTTAAAGTACCGACAAACTCTGACTCCGCCAGTCTAGGTTCGAATCCTAGTCCCCCAGCCAACTCTGCATTTCCAAGCACTTACAGCGTCGGAACCACGGTCTGTGTAGCAATGCTACACACCGTTGCTACACGGTGCTGTGAATGCTGGCTCTCAGGGGCACGGTCTACCACTTCCGCAAACGGGTTCCCGAACACCTGAAGCCCGTCGTCGGTCGTTCCGAACTATGGCTTTCCCTGCAAACTTCATCCAAGCGTGAGGCTTACAAACGGGGGTGCCTGTTGTATGGTCTGACGCAAGGGTTGTTTGCTCGGGCGAAGAACATGTCTCAGGTCGAGATTGAACAGGAATTGGGCGAATACGCCCGCTTGGTTGTCTCGGTAGCTCGGGAAGAGGCGGCGATTGAACGACTGAAAGCGGAAATTGCTGAAAAGCGGTCGCAGACTGCCGAACTGCATTTCTTGACGGAGACCCTGAACCACGAACTGGCGGTGGAACAGCGGTTGAAGGCTCTGACCGCCCGTTTGGAGAGCGTTGAGCAAAAGTCCAATAGCGTCGGCGGTCGTCTCAAGGAATCTCGTGCGACCACTGCCGCCTTGATCGGTGCCCTCGCTGGTGGCGGTGGTGCGGCAATGCTTCAGCCGCCGAAGGAATCCCCGCCATTTTTGGATAATGTCAAGGCGTTCATTGCCGAGAAGCAACGCAAGGCTGACGGCATTGATCCATGGACGAACCAGACCGCCAACCAAGCGGCGGTAACTTTTCGCCTGTGGGTGGAGATCGTAGGGCTGAAGCCTGTCCGCGAGTACACGAAAGCGGATGCAGGGCACTTTCGGGAGATGTTGCTCAAACTGCCGTCTTCGCATGGCAAGGCTCGCAACGGCATGCATGCTCTTGAAGCAATCAAGCTGAATGAGGGTCTGGGTAAGCCCACGGTAGCCATGAAAACGGTGAAGCGGCATTTCTCAGCCATGAATCAGTATTGGGAGTGGTTGAATACGCTGGGGCATGTTGATGATACAATCTTTACGGGCTTCAAATTCCCTGCAGCAAAGTCCAAAAGAAAGAGTAGGGATGACTGGACGGCAGAGGATTTGGCAAGGCTGTTCGCCTCGGATTGGTACGCCCCAGACGCAGACAGAGAAGGGGCGTGTTTCTGGTTTCCTTTAATCGCCCTGTTCACTGGGATGAGGGTAGAGGAAATCGCCCGTCTTCGTGCGGTCGAAGATATCCAGGTGAAAGACGACTTGCCCTGTTTCATTCTTCAGCCACACCCGGACGGTTGGCATCCGAAGACCGAGGCGGGCGAACGAGTGGTTCCCATCCACGCGAAACTGATCGAATTGGGGTTGATGAGGCTGGTGGAGAAACGCCGCAAGGCGGGCGACTACCGTCTGTTCCCCAAATTGAAGCCGAAAGGTCCCGATCAGAAACTGTCCGCCGCCATCAGCCGTCTCTTTTCTAAACACAAGATTGCGTTAGGCGTTGCTCGCAAAACCTGTTTCCATTCGTTCCGTCATAGCGTCCGAACCATTCTGACCAACACGGGGGCGGAATTGCGGGACGCGTGGATTGACGCGGTTATGGGGCACGCCGCCGACGAGCAAGGCTCGGAGGGTGTTCGCACCTACACCAAGCGGATTTACCCGAAGTGGCTCAAGAAGGTGGTGGACGCCATCGAACCCGAGGTGGATTTGACGGCTATTCGCGGGCTTTGATGAAGTGGGGCGTGGGGAGTTACATCCTCATGCCCTTGTAGGCGTTTTCCTCGTCTGGGGACTTCTTCTTTGGCGGCGGGTTCCGTTCAAGGAACTCCTTCGCCTTCTCTCGCTTGATCTGGCGTGCGAGTTCTTCGTTGACCTTGTATGCCTCGGCTGGCTTGGTGGTGGCAAGTTCCCGCTTGTTGGCTTCCTCGTTCTCCTTGGCGGTGCGTTCCGCCTTGGGGCGAAGGTTGGTCTTTTCCTTTTCGAGATGTTCGATTGCCTCAACCCGTGTCTGTGTGGCTTCCGCGAACGCCCTGTCCAGCCGTTCCCGTTCTTCTTCCCACTGCCTTAGCTTGCCGTTGAACCTGCACCAGAAGCCCTTGGGCTTGGCGGTGGCGTGCTGACGCTGGGCGTTTTCCGCGTCTGTGAGCCGCCATAGGCTTTGGATGCTTGCTTCCTTCGCGTCCTTGGTCAGGTCGGCGAGGATCGCCTTCGGGTCGGTTGGACGTGGGATTGGTTTTGCCCGCTTCAACCGCTCGGTCAGGTCGATGATTTCGGCTTCAGCGGCAGTCGCCTCCTGAACGGCTTCCTTCTTCTGCTGGCGGAACTGAAGCACTTCGGCAAGGTCGGGCGTAACCTCGCCTGTTTGCTCCAATTTCTTGAAGTGCCATCTCGGCAAAGTGGGTTCGGCGGCGGGCTTACCCAACGCTTCGTTGGACTTGTAGCTGATCTCCAGAGCAACGCCGTTCGATTGGCACCATGCGGTTGCCCTGTCCGCCAGGTCATCCCGATACGCCTTCATCTTCTCGCCCGTGGGCTTCCTGCCCTTGCTGAAGTCGGCGAAAATGTCGTTCCAGTCCCTCGCCTTGTTTTTGCTGAAGCCCGTCTCGGTGGACTGGTCGAACCGCCTCATGGTCAACATGGCGTGGATGTGGTCGTTCGCCCCACCGTCGGAGGCGGTGATGCGGTGGATGGCGAAGTCCACCGCCATGCCCTGCTCGGCGTAGGGTCGGAGCATGGAGCGGGCGAAATCCGCCTGAAGGTCGGTCGGGATTTCGCGGGGTATGTCCAACACCATGGTTCGGGCGGTCTGGCTGTTGCCGCGAGTCTCCGCACGCTCGGCGGCTTGCCACAGGCTGGCACGGTCGGAAGCCCATGCGGGTGCATCGGCGGGAAGGATGATTTCCTTGTGGGCGACCTCGTCCGCCTTGCGGGTGAAGTCGAAGGTCTGCCCCGTGGTGATGTCGTCCAGCTTCTCGCCCGCTTCGTAGGCGGCGGCTTTGACAGCATTGCCGCCCGCTGACCGTTGAACCACGCCGACATTGACACCGTTCTGTTTCATGTTCTCCCCCTATTCGCTTCGTATTCGCCCCGCATTCGTTTTGTGTGTGTCTTTGTGTTTGCTTCGCATTCGGTTTCCGTGTGTGCCGCCGTTCGGTTTTGCATTCGCTTCGCGTTCGGTCGGCATTCGGTTTTCGTGTGGTTCCCTTATGGGGTTTGGGGCGTAGTCCCAACGAGCACAAACGCAGTTTGTATAAGCGAGATTAAAGAAAAGAATTCACAAATGCAAATCAAGTAACAATATAGTTATTGAATGCCGAATGAATTGATGGCGGCGTGTTTTGTTTGGAGGGAATGCGATGAAGTCTATTGTTGAATTGAAGGGGGAATTGCAAAAAGCGGAACAGAGGAAACGGCGTGCGGATGTGAAGCTCGCCCAACTGAAGCGGGCGAAGTCGAAGACGGAACGGCAGAAACGGGCTGAGATGCTTCACAGTCTCGGCGGGATGGTGCTGAAGCGGTGCGGGGAGGACGGGAAGCTCTTGAAGTACGTCCGCAAGCTGGTGGAACGCGATGCCGGCGTTCATCTCGATGCGTTCGAGGGTACGCCCCTACACCCGTCCAACAGGGAATAGGGAAAGGGGGAAAGGCGTAGCAGGAGCCGCCCGAACCGCCTCGCCCTCTGGGCGAGCGGCGAAGGGGGCGGGAGCGTCGTCGGTCAGGCGGCGGCACGTTCCGCCCGTCTGTGTTTCATCATCGCCCGCCAACCGTCGAAATCCTGAAGCCCAGAGGCGTTTTTCCCTTCCTTCCCTATTCCCTCCATGCCCGCGAGGGCATGGGAAGGGGAGTCCGCCACCGTCTCGAAGTCCTCCCTTGGGGAATTGGTAACAATTGAAAGTCCAGATTCCGTCTCGCTCTTTTTGTCCACCAGTTGCCAGCGGACGGGACGAAGCAGAATTTCATTCCCTGTGCGTGGATTGACTATCGCCGCGGTCGCTGTGTAGGTGCCGCCCCAACAATCCGTCTGTTCCTCGCGGCGGGTGGTCAGGCGGTCGCCTTTGCTGAACGCTCCGAGCATGATCAATGCTCGCTTCCATTGCCCTTTCTTCATCGCTCTGCGAACGGAACGGAAGGTTGGGTCGAGGTCGGCGGGGTGGTCTTCCGTCCTCAGGGTGCGGTGGATTGCCTTCCATTTACCGATGAGTCCTTTGGGAAGCCCGACCAGCGAGAAGCGGCGGGTGCCGTTGCGGCTTGCCCATGCGGCATGGCGGTCGCCGCTGTCGTCCCGTTCATCGGCTTCCGCCTCGCCGTCGTCGGTTTTGGCGGCGTTCATCGTGCTGGAGTCCTTCCTCCTGCCCGGCAGCCGCTTCGACGCCGAGCGAGCGGACATCCTCATCCTTCTGCCGCCGGGCTATCCGGACACGGCTCCGGACATGTTCTACCTGCTCCCCTGGGTGCGTCTCGTCGGGAAGGGCGCTTACCCCAGGGCCGCCGACATCCGTTTCGATTTCGACGGTAAGACCTGGCAGCGCTGGTCCCGCCACGAGCCGCAGTGGCGTCCCGGCGTCGACGGGATCTGGACCATGCTGAAAAGGGTGGAACGCGCCCTGGAGGTGGCGGCATGACCGTCCTGTCCATGACCCTTCGGGAGAACCATCGCCAGGAGCTTCCGTTGCGTCCATCGCCACCATCGGCGAGGGACTGGCGCTCAGCTACGCGGGGCGGGGCCGCGGAATGGCCGAAGAGGCGTTCGCGCGCCAGGCATTGGCCTTCGGGGAGGCCCTCAACGGGGATCTCCGCCGTCTTCGGGTCGGCGTCGTGGGCTGCGGCGGCACAGGAAGCGCGGTCGCCATGCTTCTCGCGCGGCTCGGGGTCGGCCAGATTGCTCTCTTCGACGAGGACGTGGTCGAGCGGACTAACCTGAACCGGCTCCACGGGGCCCGGCAGTCCGACGCCGACGCCATGAGGCCGAAAGTTCAAGCCGTGGCGGCGTCCATCGCCGACATGGGGCTTGGCGTGCGAGCCATGCGGAGCGCGAGGCGCATGAGAGGGTTTGACGGGGCGAAAAGAGGCATGGAGTGGCCTGCGTATGCAGTTGCAGTTAACGTTTTGTACCATGCCGTCGAGTCGCCGTCAAATCGGCCTCCTCCGCACTTCTGGGGTGTGCTAGCCTGGTTGGGTAGACAGTCCACAACGACGGTCCACAGCGCCATCGACGGCGTCGGAACCCTGGCGGAAATGCTGGGCTTCAGAGAGTTTCGCTGGGGGTCC
>NZ_AONQ01000087.1 GCF_000342045.1 Paramagnetospirillum caucaseum
GCTCTGGAGATAACCAGTCTTTGGATGTCGCTGGTGCCTTCGTAAATCTGACAGGCTCGGACATCGCGATAGATCCGCTCCAGTGGAAAGTCCGCCAAGTAGCCATAGCCTCCCAGGGTCTGAATGGCGTCTGAGCACACCTTCTCGGCCATTTCGGTGGCCAGAACCTTGGCCATGGACGCCTCCTTGAGGCAGGGGTGGCCAAGATCCCGCAATTCGGCAACGTGAAAGACATATTGCTCCGCGGCCTCGATGCGAATGGCCATGTCGGCGAGGCGGAACGCCACCGCCTGATACTCGATGATCGGCTTGCCGAACTGCTTGCGCTCCTTGGCATAGGTCAGGGCAATATCAAAGGCGCCACGTGCCATGCCCACCGATTGGGCCGCGACACCCAGTCGCCCTCCGTCCAGATTGGCCAGGGCGATCTTGAGGCCCTCGCCCTCTGCCCCCAGCAGGGCATCGGCGGGAACCCGCATGTCCTCGAACGCCAGGGCGCAGGTGTCCGACGATCGCTGGCCCAGCTTCTCCTCCTGCCGCACCACGGTCCAGCCTGGCGTATCGGTCAGTACGACGAAGGCGGAGATGCCTTTCTTGCCAGCCGCTGGATCTGTCACCGCGAACACGATCCCGACATCGCCGTTCCACCCGGAGGTAATGAATTGCTTGGCTCCGGAAATGACCCACGCCCCGCCGTCACGGCGTGCCCGCGTCTTGATGGAGGCCGGATCGGATCCGGCCTCGGACTCGGTCAAGCAGAAGCAGCCAATATTCTCACCCCGCGCCATAGGACGAAGGAATCGTTCCTTCTGTTCTTCGGTCCCAAACTTCAGGATCGGTAGGCAGCCCACCGAGGTGTGCTCGCCCATGATGGTGGAAACCGTCCCGTCACCGGCGGCCAGTTCCATGATGGCGGCAACATAGGAAACGTAATCAGTGCCTGCGCCGCCCCACTCGGACGGCACCACCATGCCCATGAAGCCGAGGCGGCCCAGTTCCGCCAGTTCGGCAGCGGGAAAGCGGCGTTCCCGATCCCGCCCACCGGCTCCCGGAACCAGACGTTCGCGCGCAAAGCGCCGCGCGGTGTCGCGGATGGCCTGTTGTTCCTCGGAGAGGATCATGTCAGAAGGCCAGTTCCACCATCATCGCCGTGGCCTCGCCGCCGCCGATGCACAAGCTGGCGACGCCGCGCTTCATGCCATACTGCCGGAGCGCCGCCAGCAGGGTGACAACGATGCGCGCCCCCGAGGCGCCGATGGGGTGGCCCAGGGCGCAGGCGCCGCCATGGACGTTGACCCGGTCGTGGTCGATCTTGAGGTCGTGCATGGCCGCCATGGCGACCACCGCGAAGGCCTCGTTGATCTCCCACAGGTCGATATCGCCGGGTTTGCAGCCGACCTTGTCCAGCAGCGCCTTGATGGCGCCCACCGGGGCGGTGGTGAACAGGGCGGGGGCCTGGGCGAAGTTGGAATGGCCCAAGATGGTGGCCATGGGTGCCAGGCCGCGCTTTTCCGCCTCGGAGCGGCGCATCAGCACCAGGGCGGCGCCGCCGTCGGAGATGGACGACGAATTGGCCGCCGTCACCGTGCCGTTGTCGCGGAAGGCCGGCTTTAAGGAGGGGATCTTGTCGGGCTGGGCCTTGCCCGGTTGCTCGTCGATGGACATCAGCGTGTCGCCCTTGCGGCCCTTGACGGTCACCGGGGTGATCTCAGCGGCGAAGAAGCCGTCGGCGATGGCCTTCTTGGCGCGCTCCAGCGAGGCCAGGGCGAAGCCGTCCTGGGCGGCGCGACTGAACTTATAGCTGTCGGCGCACTCCTCTGCGAAACTGCCCATCAGCCTTCCCTTGGCGTAGGCATCCTCCAGCCCGTCGAAGAACATGTGGTCGAGCACCCGACCGTGGCCAAGGCGATAGCCGCCGCGCGCCTTGTCCAGCAGGTAGGGCGCGTTGGACATGCTTTCCATGCCGCCCGCCACCATCACCTTAGCGGTGCCGGCCACCAGCAGGTCGTGGGCCAGCATCGCCGCCTTCATGCCGGAGCCGCAGACCTTGCTGATGGTGGTGCAGCAAGCCGCCTGGGGGATGCCAGCGCCCAAGGACGCTTGACGCGCCGGCGCCTGGCCGACGCCGGCCGGCAGGACGCAGCCCATGAACACCTCGTCGACCTGGTCGGCGGCGAGACCGGACCGCTCCACCGCCGCCCGGATGGCGGTTGCCCCCAGCTCGGGGGCGGCGAGGCCGGCCAACTCGCCCTGGAAGCCGCCCATGGGGGTGCGGGCGGCGCCGACGATGACGATGGGATCGGAAGCGGTCATGGGAAAAATCCTTCTCGAATGATGTCAGCTGCTGCGCTTGGCGAGGCGCTCCAGATAGGCGTCATGGCCCTCGCTGCGATGGGCGATGCCCTGATAGGCGGCTGCCATCTCCAGGGCGTTGTCCATCGACGAATCGCGGGCCTGGCGCAGCAGCGACTTGGCCATCCGCACCGAATCCGGCGGATTGACGGCCATGCGCCGGGCCAGGGCCTTGGCCTCGTCCAGCAAGGCTTCCGGCTCAACCACCTTGGACACCAGTCCCCAGGCCAGCGCCGTCTCTGCGGTAACGGGATCGCCGGTCAGCGCCATTTCGGCGGTCCGGGCATAGCCCACCACCCGTTGCAGGAACCAGCAGCCGGCATCGCCAGGGATCAGGCCCAGTTTGACGAAGATTTCGCCGAAGCTGGCCGTGGTGGAAGCGATACGGATGTCGCACATGCAGGCGAGATCGCAGCCAGCCCCCATGGCGGGGCCGTTGACGGCGGCAATCAGAGGAACCTCCAGCCGGTCGATGCCCCGGGGAATCCGGTGGATGCCGGCTCGGTAGCGGTGGCGAACCTCCATGGAGTCGCCACCGAACATGCCACTCTTGCCAATCATATCCTTGAGATTGCCCCCGGCGCAGAAGGCCGACCCGGCCCCGGTCAGGATCACCGCCCGCAGGGAGCGTTCGGCGTTGATCTGCGCAAAGGCGGCTTCGAAGGCGGCGAACTGTGACTCCTCGCCCAGGGCGTTGCGTTCTTCTGGGCGGTTCATTGTCAGCGTGACGACCCCGTCCGCCTCGTCCCACAGTAGGAAATCGCTCATGTCGCAAAGGTCCTTACATTGGATCAGCTTGGGCGGCGGTGACAAAGGCCCAAAGCCCGTCGCCACCCATGGGAATCACCATGTCGGCGATACGTTCGGCCCATTCGGCCTCGGAACCGAACTCGGCCCGCCAGGACCACAGGCGACGGCTGGCGAAATGCAGCGGATGCTCGCGGGCAAAGCCCATGGCGCCCAGCACCTGATGTGCGATGGAAGCGGCCCTTCCCGCCGCCTCGCCGGTCCTCACCTTGGCGGCCGCGATGGCGAAGTCCTTATCGCGCCCGAGATCGAGGGCGGCGAAGGCCTGCTCGGCCGCCATGGCGGCGGCGGCGCTCTCCTCGGCGAGAACCGCCATCATATGCTGAACCGCCTGGAAGCCGCCGATCAGCTTGCCGAATTGCTGGCGTTCGCCGGCATAGGCCAGGGAGCGCTCCAACAGCGTGGCGATGGCCCCGGCCATCTGGGCCGAACGCAGCAGCGCCCCCAATTGGCGCGAGGTCTCGGTTCCGAATCCGGGAGGGCAGGGCGCGGACAGAACCTCCACACCATCGAAAACCAGATCATCCCGGGGCTCGCCCGCCAGATTGTCGCCGGGAACAACCGCACAGCCTTCGACGGGTATAAGCACGACTTGATCGCATGTGGTGGCCACCACATGGGTGAGATGCCGTCCCCAGGCAACCCTTGGCAATCGCCCGTGGGCGGTGTCGCCCTCAACAACCAAACCATCGCCAGCAGCCAGTCCTAGTCGTCCCTCCGGCGCCACAATCCCGCTCAAGGCCAACAACCAGCCCGCAGCGATGGCTTCGGGAAGCGGCAGCGGCAAAGCATGACGCCCGGCTGCCATCGCGACCAGATAAGCCTCGCGCCAGCCGAATTCCCCCCCCTTCTCCTTGGGCTCGGCCAGCATGATCGGCAGGCCGTTCTCCTCCAGCTTCGACCAAAGGTCACCCTCCCAGCCGCCGCCCTCGGAACGCTCCAGTAAGGTATGATCGACGGAATCCACCAGCAGCCGCTGGATCATGTCCTCGATGATGTTGCCGAGCTCGCTCATCGCAATCCCAATCCTCGCGCAATGATTCCTCGCAGGATTTCCCGCGTGCCGCCCCGAAGCGAAAAACAGGGCGCCAGTTGAAGTAGGTTGGCGTGAACCCGCTCGGCGTCCCCCCCCGACAGACTGGGCTCCAATCCCAGAACATCGTGGAGCATTTCCGGCAGCGACTGCTCGAAACTGGTGCCCAGATCCTTGACCAATGACGCCTCCAGATTGGGGGCATGGCCGGCCTGAAGTTGGCCTGCAATGGACAGAGACATCTGCCGCAACACCGCAACATGAGCCATAGCCTTGCCGATGGCGACACGAAGGCGATCCCCCCCGTGCCCCTCAGCAGCAACGGTAACCATCTGGATCAGGGCTTGTAGGCTGGAAAGATAGCGTTCAGGACCGCTTCGTTCATAGGCAAGTTCCGCCATCACTTGGTTCCAACCGTCGCCCTCCCTACCGATCACAGCCGAGGCAGGCAGGCGTACATCCTCAAAAATCACCTCGTTGAAATGCTCGCCGCCGGTGATGTCGGTGATGGGCCGGACGGTCACACCGGGGGCCGACAGATCGATCAGCACCTGGGACAGGCCGGCATGGCGGTCCTTGGCCTCGCCGGAGGTTCGTACCAGGGCGATCATGTAATGTGAGAGATGGGCGAAGGTACTCCATATCTTTGCGCCGTTGAGGACCCAGCCGCCATCCGCCGGTTTGGCCCGGCTCCGCACCGAAGCGACGTCGGAACCCACATTGGGCTCGCTCATCCCCACGGCGAAATAGACCTCACCCTTGGCCATGCCGGGCAGCAGTTCGCGGCGCTGCTCCTCGGTTCCGTAGCGCAGCAGCAGCGGCCCGCTCTGGCGGTCGGCGAACCAGTGGGCGGCGACCGGCGCGCCGGCAGCCAGCACCTCCTCCAACATGACGTAGCGCTCCAGGGCTGAACGCTCGCCGCCGCCAAACTGTTTCGGCCACGTCATGCCGATCCAGCCCCTGGCACCCAGTGCCTTGCTGAACGTGGCATCGAAGCCGGTCCAGGTGTCGGCACGGCGTTCGACCGGCATTCCTCGCAATGCCTCGGTTAGAAATTCCCGGACCTCACACCGGAGATTCTCGGCCTCCGGCGGAAGAGAGAGCGGCTCAAATCTAAAATTCATGATTAACTCATCGTCCTCAGGCGGAACCGTTGAATCTTACCTGTTGCCGTCTTCGGCAGGTACTCAACAAAATGAATCCATCTTGGATACTTATATGGAGCCATTTCCTTCTTGCAGAAGTCCCGAATTTTATCCGCCAGCCCGTCACTTTTCCTGTTCGGGTCCTTCAAGACAATCCAGGCCTCCGGCTTGATCAGTCCCGCCTCGTCCGCCCTGGCCACCACCGCTGCCTCTAGCACATCAGGGTGCGAGATCAGCGTGCTTTCGATCTCGAAGGGAGCCACCCAGATACCGCCGACTTTCATCATGTCGTCGTTGCGCCCGCAGAAGTAATAATAGCCATCCTCGTCACGGCGATAGGTGTCGCCGGTGTCCAGCCAGCCGTTCTGGATGGTGGCGCTGGTTTTTTCAGGGTTATTCCAGTACTTACGGGTAACTGAAGGCCCCTTGACCCATAGTCGGCCGGTCCTGTCGTCAAGAACCTCCTTCCCCGCCTCGTCAATGATCTTCACCTGATAACCAGGCACCGCCTTGCCGCTGGTGTTGGCCCTCATCTGACCGATCCGGTTGCAGATATAGGTGTGCAACGCTTCGGTTGATCCCACGCCATCGGTGATAGGGATGGGGGCGATCTCGGTCCAGCGTCGCTGCAATTCCTCGGGTAACGCCTCGCCCCCGGAAACACAGCGACGCAAGGAGGCAAGATCCTTGCGGCCCAGGGCCGAACTGGCCAGAAGTGCTGCAAGGTAGGTGGGAACGGCAGCGAATACAGTAGGCTTGAATGTGCGGAAGATTTCCGCCGAGATGTCCGGTGTCGGCCTCCGAGTATCCAGTACCGCTGTTCCTCCCACCCATAAGGGAAAAGTCATGGCGCAGCCCATGCCGAAGGCGAAGAACAGCCTGGGAATGGAATAGAATATGTCGCTTTCCTGGCAGCCCTGGGCATTGACGGCATAGAGCTGGCAAGTGGCGACGATATCCTGATGGACATGGATCACCCCCTTCGGCCGCCCGGTAGTGCCGGAGGAGTACAGCCAGAAACATTCATCGTCGGCAGAAGCCGGGATAGCGCTCAGGGTTGTCGGCTCCACCGCTGCCAAATCATGCAGGCAAGAGTCGCCATGCCTGACCAACACCAGGTGAGCCGGTTTAACGCCCTCCTCGAGGGCAGCATCTACCGGCACCCGGAATTCCTCCGAATAGATCAGCGCCTTCGCTCCGGAATCCGAGATGATGAAGGCGTAATCAGGTGGCGTCAGCATGGTGTTCAACGGCACTGGAATGATCCCGGCCTTCACTGCCCCCCAGAAGGCGTAATAGAATTCGGGGGCGTCCTTGACGACCATCAGCATCCTATCGCCGGGATGGAGGCCAAGGCGCAGAAGAGCGTTACCATATCGATTGACATTGGCGACCAGGGTTTCGTAGTCCACCGTCTCGGCGAAGCTGAGAATGGCGGCCTTCTTTCCCCGACCCTCGGCGACATGCCTGTCGATGAAGGGAACCGCGACGTTGAATGGGGTCGGGAAATGAAATTCCGGACCGGTTTCGCCCTGGCGCATCTCAACCTTTTGCACCTTTTCCTCCCTGGCTTTTCGTTTCTTCGTTTGCCGTAGAAATGGGCGGCGATCAGGCCGCCTTGCTGCCGCCGCCACGGCGCTTCTGCTCGATCATCTGGAAGTAGCTTTCCAGTCGGTTCTTGACGTTGGCAGCCGAGAAGTAGCGGGGGTCAACCAAATCGGTTTCAATGAAGGCGCCGGGCTTGCCGGTACGGCGTTCCACTTCCTTCATCATCATCAGCTGGCCGGCGGAGAAGCTGTTGCAGCTCTTGATCGAGTTGATCAGCAGGCCATCGGCCTCGTACTCCTCGATATATTCGGCCAGCATGTCGACGCGGGTCGGCAGATTCAGGTTGGAGTATACGCCGATGACATAGTCGGCCAGGCTTTCCAGCGGATTATCTGGATCATGACGGAAGCCGTAATCATAGACTCCGCCGACCTTGGTGTAGCTGGACGCCACCACCACCGCGCCTTCATCAACGAACATCTGCCAGAATTCACGGAAGTGGGTCCAGTTGGGCGGGCCTTCGACCACCAGACGGTATTTTTGGTCGGTGAGGACCGTTCCATCGGGCGTGACGAAGCCTTCCTTACGATCGATGCGGCCCTGAATTTCCTGGCGCAGCATCTTGTAATAGTCAACGGCGTCCTGGGTGCCGCGAAAGGCGGTAAAGATCGGGCCGATGTAGTACACGCCGCCAAAATAGGAATCGATGGGGGACGGCTTGTTCTTGGCCGACTTGAGGCACCACACCAGATCATCTTCGGCCTTGGCAGAGGCCCGCATGTACTCACGCAGACGATCGATGTCGAATTTGACACCCGAAACCTGCTCCATGCCGGGAATGACCACTTCCTTCAGCTGCTTGATCACATAGTCGCGCATGTTCGAAGTGACCCGCCCGTCACCCTCGTAAGGCACGTGCAGCATGATGGTGGGACACTTGTACTCTTCGCGAAGAAGCTCGAACCACTTCATGAAGGTGTAGCAGCCGGTGTAGCAGAGCATCAGCATGTCGGGGGCCGGAAAAGGCTTGCCGTTGGGGGCGATGTTGCCCTTAGACATCATTCCGATGTCAGCCTTCACGTAGGTGCAGACATCCTCTGAATGTCCGCTCTTCTCCGCCTCCATGATGTGCCCACCAGAAATCTTCTTCATTCCATTCTGGATGGCGTTGATTTCGGGCAGATTGTTCAGGATACCGAAGGTCATGAATAACTCGTTCAGATTCCCAGGAACAAAGGTGGACGACACCTTCCGCCCCGTCTCATGCTTGGACGTGATCGCGTCGTAGTTGCGGGCAATCATTTCCTTTTGCTTAAGCATGGAGGCTTCTTTGACGACACTCTTATCGGCAGCCATGACTTTTCATCCTTGTTCGAGTTAAGCGCGCGCCGCGTCAGGCGATTTTGCATCCCGTTCCGGGGTCGTTAACCGCCTTTTGGGCCACGCCCAGGACGACTTCCTTTCCGCCTTTCACTTGGCGGAGATAGACGTCCTGAATGGGATTGTGGGACTTGGAGAGGGTGAAGGTTCCGCGCGGACTCTTGATTTCGGCCTTTTCCATGGCGGCGATGATTGCAGCCTTGGCAGCGGCGTCACCTTTCGCAGCATCCAGACCGACGGCCATCAACTGGCCCGCGTCATACCCCTGGACGGCATAGAAGTCGGCTTCCTTGCCATAGGCGGCCTTGTACGCAGCCCGGAACTTGTGGTTCTCCGGATTGTCTAGCGCGTCGGCGTAATGCAGGGTAGTGAGGATACCTTCTGCCGCCTCGGCGTAATCCGGCAGAACACCGTCGGTGAGGAATCCCGGCCCCAGCAGCGGAATGGACTTCAAGCCGACGGCAGCGTAGTCCTTAATAAACTTCGAGCCCCCCGACCCGGCGAAGAAGGCATAAACCGCGTCGGGCTTCAACGAGGCGATTTCGGTCAGATGGGCCTGGAACTCGGTGTCCGGAAATGGCAGGGCCATCTGCTTGACCACCTTGCCGCCCAGGTCGGTGAAGCGATCGACGAAGGCGTTGATCATCTCTTCGCCCGCCGCATACTTCCAGGTGATGGTGACGACGTTCTTGTAGCCGCGATCGATAGCCACTTTGCCCATGGGGGCGTTGGCCTGCCAATTGCTGAACGATGTCCGGAAGATGTTCTTGGCGCAAAGCGGCCCCGTGGCCGCGTTGAATCCGGCATTCGGGATAATAGTCAGAACTTCGGTTTCACGGGCGACCTTGACCATGCCCATGGCCACTCCGGAATGCACGGGGCCGACCAGAAAATCCACCTTCTCGCCTGTCACCAACCGGTGGGTGTTCTCCGGGCCTTTGGCCGGATTGGATTCGTCATCGACCATGACGAACTCGACCTCGCGGCCGGCGATCTTCCCGCCGCGTTCCGCAAGGGCCAGCTTGATGCCGTTGGTAACGCCGATCCCGGGACCGGCATAGGCCCCGCCATGAGACAACAGCAACCCGACCTTTATTTTGGCCTGCTGGCCGATGGCGAAGCGCGTCGGAACAAAGCCCAAGGCCGCAGCCCCGGCGATTCCCGTCAAAACCGACCGACGATTTAAAGGACCAAACATGTTCCCCTCCCTGGGCAGCCCGCATAACTAGGTTTACAACATACTAGTTGACTGGTATGTGTCAAGCGTCGTTATCGCAGGGAGGCCACAAATGGATCCGATGGGTGTTGCCGCATTAGTAGTTGGAGGGGCGTCCGGACTGGGCGAAGCCGTGGCAAGAGCCCTTGCTCATGAAGGAGCAAAGGTTGCCATCCTGGACCGTGAGGCCGACAAGGCAGGAGTTGTCGCAAGGGAAATCGGCGGCTTTTCCAATTCCTGCGACGTCACCAACACGGAAAGCCTTGAGACCGCCATCACTTCAGCCCGGACGGCCCACGGCCCGGCTCGCATCGTCGTCAATTGCGCGGGCATTGCCCCGGCGGGAAAGATCTTTGGCCGCAAGGGAGCGTTGCCGCTGGACGATTTCGCCCGCGTCATCAACATCAACCTGGTCGGATCCTTCAATGTCATGCGTCTGGCCGTGGCTGACATGATGGGATTGGAGCCCATCAGCGGCGGCGAGCGCGGCGTGATCATCAACACCGCCTCCATTGCCGCCTTCGAAGGCCAGGTCGGTCAGTGCGCCTACGCGGCATCCAAGGGAGGGGTCGCCTCCATGATTCTGCCCGCAGCCCGTGAATTGGCACGATCGGGAATCCGCGTTCTCGCCATTGCCCCAGGTGTCTTCGGTACCCCGATGGTAACCGGCATGCCAACTGAGGTGCAGGATTCCCTGACCGCCAAGACTCTGTTCCCCCATCGATTGGGAGAGCCAAGGGAATACGCGGCACTCGCCCTCCATATGATCGAGAACCAGATGCTGAACGGGTCAACCATTCGACTGGATGGGGCCATGAGAATGGAGGCCAGCTGACAGCGGTTTGAATTTCCGCCGCACAGATCACCGAAAAGGTGACGGTCCATAGCGGCACGAGGCTTCTGCTTGGAGAGTAAACATGGATATCTGGATGGCTCTCATCCAGATGCTGAACGGCATTCAGTACGGCTTGCTGCTGTTTTTGGTGGCAAGCGGTCTGACGCTGATATTCGGCATCATGGGAATTATAAACCTGGCCCACGGCGCTTTCTACATGCTGGGGGCCTATCTGGCGTGGTGGCTGGCCGGGATTACCGGCAGCCTGGGAGCGGCGGTGCTGCTGTCGCTGCCCTTGGCGGCAGGCATCGGGTATGCCATCGAGGTGCTGCTGGTCCGAGCGCTCTACAAGCGCGACCACCTGGACCAAGTGCTGTTGACCTACGGCCTGATCCTGATCTTCAACGAAGCCCAGCGTGTCTTCTGGGGCAACGATGTCCACGGTGTCGCGGCGCCAGCGATGCTCGACTGGTCAGTCAAACTCACCGACACCTTGTCCTACCCGGTCTATCGGCTAGCGCTGTCTGGTGTCTGTGGCGTGCTGGCAGTAGCCATGTATTTGGTCATATCCAAAACCCGCTTCGGCATGTGGGTGCGGGCCGGGGCCTCCAACCGCGACATGGTTGCCGCGCTGGGCATCGACGTGAAGCTGCTGTTCGGGCTGGTGTTCGCGGTGGGCGCCGCCCTGGCCGGGCTGGCCGGCGCCATCTCCACCCCAATCTCCTCGGTGGCTCCGGGCATGGGCGACAACGTGCTGATCCTGTGTTTCGTGGTGGTGGTGATCGGCGGCGTTGGCTCGGTCAAGGGCGCCTTCCTGGGTGCCATGCTGATCGGCCTGGCGGACACCTTCGGGAAGGTGTTCGTTCCCGACTTCGCCAGTTTCACGGTTTACGGCGTCATGGCGGCGGTGCTGCTGTGGAAGCCCAAGGGGCTGTTCTCATGATCTCGACCTCGGTTCCCAAACGTCTCGCCATCCTGCTGCTGGCAGTCTTGACCGTCCTGGCGCTGTTTCCTGTCTGGGGCAAGCTGGTGTTCGCCGCCAAATTCGCCTTCCTGATGCAGAAGCTCACCGGCATCATGATCCTGGCGATTCTCGCCATGAGCCTGGATCTGCTGGTGGGCATGGCCGGGCTGGTCAGCCTGGGGCACGCTGCCTTCTTCGGCCTGGGCGGCTACATGCTGGCCATGCTGAGCCCGCAATACGAGGCCGCCAATCTGTGGCTGGTGCTGCCAGCGGCTGTGGCGACCTCCGCGTTGGCGGCCACCGTGGTGGGTTTTTTGTCCATCCGCTCCTCGGGCATCTACTTTATCATGGTGACGCTGGCCTTCGGTCAGATGGGCTTCTACTTCTTCAACGATTCCAAGGCTGCCGGCGGCTCCGACGGAGCCTATGTCCATGTCAAACCGGCGGTGGAGGCTTTTGGCGTCACGCTGCTGGACTTGGACCAGAAGCTCACCTTCTTCTATGTGGCACTAGGCGCCATGGTGGCTGTCTACGCCTTTCTCAAGGTACTTCTGGCCTCACCATTCGGCCGGGTGGTTTCTGCCATCGGGGTCAACGAAAACCGGGTGCAGGGGCTTGGCTTCAACCCCAGGGCCTACAAGCTGGCCGCCTTCGTCATCGCGGGCGGAGTGGCCGGGCTGGCGGGGGTCCTTGCGACCACCCAGTACGGCTTTGTCAGCCCCGCCAGCCTAGGCTGGCACCAGTCGGCCCATGTGCTGGTCATGGTGATCCTGGGCGGCATGGGCACCCTGTTCGGTCCAGTCCTGGGCGCCTTCATCCTGGAACTGGCCCACTTCGCCTTCGAGAGCATGACCGACCACTGGCTCTTGCCCATGGGCGCCCTGATCATCGCCATAGTTCTCCTCCTGCCCAAGGGAGTGGCGGGACTATTGCTACAATGGGGCAAGGACAAGGAGGACGCGACATGAGCCAGTCCGACTTCATCCTGGAAACCCGGGCGCTGACCAAGGTGTTCGGCGGTTTGGTCGCCAACTCCGAGGTAACCATCGGCTTTCGCGAGCGCCAGGCCCATGCGGTGATTGGGCCCAACGGCGCGGGAAAGAGCACATTTGTCAACCTGCTCACCGGCCATCTGACGCCGTCAGGCGGTCAGGTGCTGCTGAAGGGCGCCAACATCGCTGGCTTTCCTGCCCACAAGGTCTCGCGGCTGGGTATCGGGCGCAGCTACCAGAAGACCAACGTGTTCCCCAGCTTCACCTGTTTCGAGAACACCCGGCTGGCGGCACAGTCACGGCTTGCCACCTCCATGCGCTTCTTCCGTCCCGCCTGCTCGTACAAGGCGGTATCCGAGCAGGCGGGATGTGCGCTGGAGGCTGCCGGATTAGGATCCAAGGCCAGTCGGATGGCGGGTGCCCTGTCCTATGGCGAGCAGCGCCAGTTGGAAATCGCCATGGTGCTGGCGACAGCCCCGGAAATCCTGGTCCTGGACGAGCCCCTGGCCGGCATGGGCAAGGAAGAGTCCGAGAAGATGGTGGGCCTGCTGAAGGGGCTGGCCCGCGATTACACCCTGATCCTGGTGGAGCACGACATGGATGCGGTATTCGCCATCGCCGAGGTGCTGTCCGTAATGGTCAACGGCACGCTGCTGGAAAGCGGGCCACTGGAGCAGGTGCGGGCCAGCAGAGCGGTGCAGGACGCCTATCTCGGCGACGGCGCGGAGGCGTACTGACATGCTGAACGCCACCGGCATCCACACTTATTACGGCAATGCCCAGGTGCTGCACGGCATCGACTTCCATGTGGCGGAAGGCGAGACCGTCGCGCTCATGGGCCGCAATGGCATGGGCAAGTCGACCCTACTGAAAAGCATGCTGGGCATCGTAGCTCCCCGCCGGGGCAAGGTGAGGGTGAACGGCGTCGACGTCACCGGCCATGAGACATCGTCCATCATCCGACGCGGGCTGTCCTATGTGCCCGAGGGACGCGGGATGTTCCACAATCTAAGTGTGCGCGAGCACCTATTGATGGCGGCCAGGCCCGGCATCGACGGCAGGCGCGACTGGACCTTCGACCGAGTGCTGGAGACCTTCCCTCGCCTAGCAGAGCGACTGGACAACTTAGGCACGCATCTCTCAGGTGGCGAGCAGCAGATGCTGTCCATCGGCCGCGCTCTGATGACCAATCCCCGGCTGCTCATCCTGGACGAAGCCACCGAAGGGTTGGCTCCGCTAATCCGACGCGACATCTGGCACACCATCCGCGCCATCAAGGCCACCGGCATTGCCTCCATCATCGTCGACAAGAATGTGAACGTCCTCCTCGATTTTGCTGATCGCGGGGTCATCCTGGTCAAGGGCGAAGTGGTCTGTGACGGTCCGGCAAAAGCCATCAAACAAGATAAGTCCACCCTATCCACCCATATCGGCATCTGAGCTTGGGGAATGATCATGCGCCCATCGCTCGCCAACATGAATATTTCGATCAAGGTGTACGCTACCCCGGTTCTGCTGATGGCATCGCTGATCATCTTGCTGGGCGTGTTCTTGCTTGGAATGTCTCGGCAATCGACCGCCTTATCGGATCTGCGCGCGGCGTCTTTCGAGCGAGCCAGATTCGCAGCCGAAGTCGAACGCCTAGCCATCGGCGCCCAGTCGAACACCTATCGTCTGATTGGCTGGCGCGCGGCGAAGGTTGCTCCGGAAAAATCAGCAAGGCTTCACGATACGATACGTGCGGATCTACTGGCATTGAAATCCATTATCAAGAAGCACTCCACCAGCGGAATTGCAGGAGAGGAAGCCGAACTCACGCAGGCGATGGCTGATCTTACGAAGTACTTCATTTCGTCTCTTGGAGAGACAGCAGCCATGGCTGAATCTGATCATGAGGCCGCCTTAGCGCTTATGACTGATTCTGAAACCATCACGGATTCCCTAACCAATTCCGTCACCGATTTTCAACGCTTCACAGCATCCAAAGCTCAAGAGGTCTATGACGACGCCATATCGATCGCCTTGACCAGCAGAGCTGTCTTCGTAGCCATCTTCGTCCTGTTCATGGCCCTCGGAGGAGCGGTTATGGTGGTTGTCGCCAGAGCCATAACCGGCCCGGTCAATCACCTCACGGATGCCATGGTTGGGTATGCGGCGGGGGATCTGTCGGCTGAAACGCCACTCCTGGACCGCCGCGATGAAATTGGAGCCATGGCGCGGGCTGTGGCGGTCTTTGTCGATGGCCTCAAACACACCGCCGAACTGGAAAAAAAGCAGCGCCATCTCAGAGAAGCGATGGCGGAGAAAGCCCGTGAACGAGAAATCCACATTGCCGCGTTCGATGCTTCCATGGACGAGGTTCTTGCCTCAGTCATGCAAACCGTCGCCAGCGTCCGAGATGTCTCTGATCAGCTGGAAGGGAATGTGCAGCAAGCCACATCCCGAGCATCAACCGTGGCGGCGCGAGCCGGAGAGGCGTCAAGCGACGTAAACACCGTCGTCAGCGCGGCAGAACAACTGGGCCTGTCGGTCTCGGAAATCTCCCAACAGGTTTCCATGACTGCCGCCATCGCGGGAGAGGCCGTCCATGGCGCGCAAACAGCAAACAATTCGGTCGGTAGCCTGGAAGACGCATCGCGGCGAATCGGTGAGATCGTCACCCTCATTAACCATATTGCACACCAGACCAACCTCCTCGCTCTAAATGCCACCATCGAAGCGGCCAGGGCCGGCGATGCGGGCAAAGGATTCGCCGTCGTTGCGGGTGAGGTGAAGAATCTCGCCAACCAAACGGCGAAAGCTACCGAAGAAATCGCAGGCCAAGTCAGCGGCATCCAGTCTGTCAGCCGAGAGGCGGCAGACATCATCAGACATGTCGGAGAAACCATCACCCGCGTCAATGACATCGTCGTTGGGATCGCCTCGGCCGTTGAGGAGCAGTCGGCAGCCACGCAAGAAATCGTCCGCTCAATCCAGCAGATTGCCATCGGAAATTCCGACATCACCAGCAACATTGCCGATGTGTCCCTTGCGACCGAAGCCACTGGCCAGATCACCACCATGATGCTGTCGGCAGCGGGGGAGCTATCTGCTCAGACTGAAGGGCTCCGCAAGGAAATCGCGGGTTTTCTAAGCAAGGTCAGGGACGAAACAACCGCGGAAATAAGGATCTGACCCGATATGCCACTCTTTTTTGATGACGAAATCGAACGGCTTCGAGTCGCCTTGGAGGCCGAGATCGCAGGCATATGCTTCGACTGGAACGAAGGCGCCCAGACGGCTCTTCGATTGGCGGAGCTTTACCCGGATATCGCCATCAGCATGTATCAAGCTGCCAGCCGGATGATGGCGCGGCAAAGTAGCAACTTCACGGATCCAGGTTATTCGACAGGGAGGACAACAAGATGAGCAATACCAAATGGACCCCGTGGTGATCTACCTGCCAAGCGGAAATTGTTCTCCCGCGAGCTGAGTCCCTCTCGGCTCGCCACCCACCCGAACACCTCCCAATGGGTGGGAACTTGGGCGGTTGCCTTCCGGCAACCGCCCACTTTTTTAGGCTTATACTCCTGCAGCCCTGCGGTAATCCCCCGCCCCTTCCCGCGACTTTGGAAATCAGTACGACAAAAGGACCGGCACAGTCATGTGCTCCAGAACATAGCGGGTATCCGATCCCAGCAAAGACGAGAGGGCATGGCCGCCGTGCCCACCCATAATGGCCATATCCGCCTCCAAGTCACACAGCCGCGACAGCAACAGATCCATCTTGCCGACATCCTCTCCGGCGGCCCGCTCCAGTCTGGCCGAGACCCCGCAACTTGCCAGATAATCGATAATGTCAACCCGAGGAACCTCAACCC
>NZ_AONQ01000088.1 GCF_000342045.1 Paramagnetospirillum caucaseum
CAAAATCAAGCACTTAGCGGCGAAAAGCCACCCCACCTTGCAGGTTTGGGACAAATCTGGGACACTCAGCCTCGGCGATAAGCGAGGTTGGGATACGGATGGCTACGGTCACAAAGCGGGGTGAGCGCCAGTGGCAGGCGAAGGTTCGACGGGTGATCAGGGATTTCATAGACGCCTCCTCGGGAATGGATTGGCTTCTCGATCAACGGGGCATGCCGAAAATCATTCGGTTGCCGTACACCTGTTTGTGCCGTCCAGGCCCCAGGAAAACCGCGCCTTTCCGGCGGGCCTTGCGCCGGCCTTTTCGGTACAGGAGCAACATCATCGCCCCCGCCGGTATTCCGGCCTCCAGTGGTCGGGGCTGACGGTGCCGAGCGGCTCGCCGCTCAGCACCCAGACCACATCAGGTTCCGCGTCGCCCCGTCCGGGGATGTGACGGGCCGGCGGCAGACGGCTGCTGCTGGTGATGCCGATGATGGCGGCCTCGATGGGAGGGACGTCGCCGGTCCTGACCGCGATCCGCACCTCGGCCAAGTGGTGGCAGCCCTCCAGCAGGGCCATCAGGTCATCGACGGTCATGGCGGCGGCGCTCCAGCTTGATGTGCATGGCCGCGTGCGGTCACCCCAATCGGTCCACCAGATGTGCGGCGCGCATGTGGGCGTAGCGCTTGAGTATCTCCATCGATTTGTGGCCAGTGATCGACGCGATCTCTATGTCGCGCAGGTCCGTACCCTCGAACAGACGGCTCGTTGCTTCGTGCCGTAGGTCGTGGAAGGTCAATCCATCGACGCCTGCCTTGCCGCACGCCTTGGCAAAGGCATGGGACACGGCCCGCCCGGTTTGCACAGGGAACAGCCTGCCGGCATTATTCCCCGCCCATGACTGAAGGACCGCCAAGGCCGCCGTCGAAAGCGGAACCGTCCTCGCCTCGCCATTCTTGGTCTCACGCAAGAGGATCTTGCGCCCCTGGAGATCGACATCGGCCCACGTCAGGCCGACCAGTTCTCCCTGCCGCATCGCCGTCGCCAGAGCCAGCCTCACCATGGGGCCGAGCCAGACGCTCTCCGAGGCATCGCACGCGGCCAACAACCTCCCTTCTTCATCATCGACCAGCCTGCGATCCCGACCCTTCGGCATCGCAGGCTTTTTCATGCGCGCAACCGGGTTCTGGAGGCTCTCAAGCCCCCATTCGTCGGCTGCCGTGTTGTAGACATGCGACAGGAGATTAAGGTGGTGGAGGACCGTCTGCGGTCCCACCTCCTTCAGCCGCTCATCCCGCCAAGCAGCGAGGTCGGCGCTGCGGATGGCGGTCAACGGGCGCTTGGCCAGCGGCGTCTTCAACCAAGCCCGGACAATGCCGGCGCTCTGCTTCACGCCTTTCTTTCTCGGCACGACTTCCCTAAGGTAGCGCTCAAGCGCTTCGGCCAGGGTGGTTCGGTCGGCTTCGACCCGCCCCGCCTGGAACCGCCCGGCGTCGATGTCGGCCTCCATCTGACGCGCCCATGCCTCGGCACGGGCCTTGGTCTCGAAGGTCGCACTCGCGCCCTGGCCCCGGCGGCGAACCACCCTCAGATGGGGCGGCGCGGCCCTGCTCTCAGCCCTGCTGCCGCCAAGCGGGGCCATGGGCGGAAGCGGCTCCGGGCAGTCCGTGACGGATGGCGCGGTGCGGTCCTATCGCCTGCCCCTGATTCCGGTGCCGGACGGCGTTACGGTGACGGTGCCGCCGGACTTCCTGGCCGCGCTCGCTCCCGAGGGACGTGCGCAATGGGCGGCTTTCCGGGCGTTCGACCAGCCGGTGCTGGTCCTCTTCCCCGCCCTGGATATCGGAACCGTCGAATCGCTGGTGGAGAACCTTTTCGACGTCACCGACACGGTCACGGGCGAGCTTCTGACCGCCCTGGTGCTGGCGGATGCTCGGGAGGTCATGCGCGAGGATGCGCCCTTCGGCACCGCCACCCTCGACGATGATCTGGTGGCCCATGCCGGCCTGTCGGACGTGGTGGAGCTTGTCCAATTTCCCGGCCACGGCCTGTTGATGGCGCCGGACGCCGATGGAGTTCGGCCCGACCGCCGCGAGATCGCCATTTGAGAGGAGTGCCTCTGCCATGAATCGTCGTGATTTTCTCTTCTCTGCCACCGGCTTCGCCGCCCCTGCGGTCGTCGTTCGGAGCCGCGAGTCCTGGGCTGGCCGCGACCTCTCCGGGCTGGTGCTGCGGGATCGCGACCTGTCCGGGGCCGATCTGCGCGGCTGCCGGATGATCGGCACCGATTTCAGCCGCGTCGATCTGAGGAATGCCCGTCTCGACCAGGCCGACATCGCCGGGAGCAAATTCGATGGCGCCAGGATGGCGGGGGTATCGCTGGAGGGGGCGTCGATCACGGAAACCTCGTTCCGCCACGCCAATCTGGCTAGCGCCAATATGGGCGGCGCCGTCGTTGCGGATTCCTGGTTCGAGTCCGCCGAAGCGCCCGGCATCAGCTTCCGGGGCGCACGGTTCAATGACCTCGTCGATTTCGGCCATGCGGTCCTGGAGGGCGCCGATTTCCGCGATACGACGCTGTCGGGCATGATGATGTTCGAGAATGGCCGGATGCACGGCGCCACGTTCGCCGGCATGCGCTGCCTGCCGTGGCACCACAGTCCGGCGTCAACGCTGTTGTTCGACGGTACGGATGCCCAAAGGATCGATCTCTCCGGCATCAAGGCCGGCATCTCCGGCGAAGGGGGATGCTTCCGGGACGCCATCCTTGCCGGGATCGATTTCTGTGTTCGCCGCCTGGAAACCGTACCCAATGGCTCCAGATGGACGGGGGCCGATCTCAGCGGTGCCGATCTCCGGGGAGCCAATCTCGCTCCGATGGTCTTCGACGATCTGCTGACGATGGATCGGGCCGAGTTCAGGCCACCGCTGTTCATCGGTGCCAATCTGATCGGGGCGACCCTGGAATTTCGTCTCCGGGATGAGCTTCAGCGGCCGGAGAACCGGGCGCGGCTGGCCGAGCGCTTCATCGACGTCCCCGATACGATTTTCGACGGTGCGGTCTTCGGCGGCACCCGGATCAATGGCAAACTCTACGGCTGACGCCGCCACGGGAGTGATCAACATGCACCTCACCAAGTCCTGCCATTAATCTCACAGGGCTGCGGACAGTTCGTGAAATCCTCGCTCAGTCAGTACCAGCACCTCTTCATCCGGGCGGTGTCCAGTCTCGACCCTGACGATATCGCTGTTGAGCATCCTGGACAGGACGCCATTCTCGATGATGGCGGGCACGTCGTTTGCGACGAAGCGGCGAGGGATACGGCTGCCAATAGCCACGGGAGTGACACCGTGCGCCCGTATGCTGGCCAGCAGAGCCAATGCCTGCCGTAAGAACGCCTTTCTCGATTCGGGCTTGGTGTTGCCGCGCGCTTTGTTCGGTTTAAACTCTGATAGTGGCTTCACCGGGATTGAGGCGATGCCTATGGCCGCAGGATGCAGGCCATGAAAATAGGTGTTGACGATATCGCGCTCTCCACCTTCCCCGGAGATTCCGCTCAATGTTGTGCGGTGCTTCTCCTTGGAGATGGGCGACAGGTTCGTTGCACCTTCTCCCCCATCGGTCAGATTCGTCAATGGCCCGAGGCCGAAGTCAGCCCGGCCGATCTTCCTGATCAGTTCCCGTTCACGTTCCAGCGCGGTGACCTCGTCCGGGTGGAAAAGGTCGATCTCGTATAGGATCTCGGCGCCGGTCAAGCGTATCTGGCGGATAATATTGAGCTTATAGGAGCCCTTGTCACCATCGGCTTCGACCTCGTGGTTCAGGACGCGAAACCCAATCCCCTTCCCGACATAAAAAGGCTCGCCGTTGGGACGCCTAAGAACGTAGGTGTAGAAGGTTCTGAATTTGAGCCGCAGCATTCGCAGGATGTCGGCTTTGCTTCCGACTGCTGTTGCCCTGGTCGTCATAACAGTATCCAGTCCACTCGCATGTCAGGAACTCAGCACGGGCGAGAAGCACCGCCAGGCTCTTACCGGCCTCCCTGCCGGATGCTCTCGGCTTCGGGCGCCACGGCAGCCGGGGCTTGGTCGATTACCGTTGAGAACAGTGCCTCCACCTCGGGCAATGCGGCCTGAACCTCTGCGGCGGTCGGGCCGATATCATCGTCGCCGGGATAACGGCTGATGATGTACCAGCGCGAGACGTAGCTGAGCGCAAACGGCGAGGCGACCAAGGCAGGCCAGTGGCGGCGGGCGAGGTCCGCCAGGGTGTTGAGATCGTGAGTCTTCCGCACATCCTGGCGGGCGACGACGAGCAGGGCCTTCAGGCTCTTCTCGATAGCCTGCTGGAGGTGAAACGCGGCCTGCATGGTGATGCCGTCGCGCAGCAGCACCCGCACGGCCCGAAGATCGTCCATGGCCCGCTCAAGCCAGCGCAGGGCGTCCTGCCACTGGATGATGTCCTGCTCGTCAGGCCCGCTCATAAACCGTCACCCCATCGCGCAACACGGTATGGGCGAACGACCCGATGGCGCGGGCGCGCGAGGCCAGGACGGAGGCCCGGTAGGGAATGATATCGACGGGATCGTGATAGCCTTCCCTGGCGGCCTGGATCGCCTTGGCCGACAGCATCTCCGGCGGCGTGTCGTCATCCAGTTCCACCACCAGATCGATGTCGCTGTCCGGGCCGGCGGTTCCATGAGCCTGCGACCCGAACAGGATCACCCGGCGGGGATGAAAGAACGACACCACGGAATCCAGCAGCGCGGGCGGAACGGACGGTGACGGTGCGACCGAGGCGGCCATGGCGGAATCCTGTCGGCGGAACGAACTACGGTGAACTATAGCACGGTGTTGGGCTTTGTATCGTAGATGTCGCTGCAAACAGGTGGTTTCCACGCACCTTGTTGATGAAAAAGCCCTCGGTAACCGCGGTGCCGCCATTGATCACCTACCACCTACCACCTACCATTGGCCCATGCGCCATCCGATATGGTGCTGTTTGGGGACGGACGGACCAGAGGTGACATACACAATCTGACCTTGGCATTGCCAAGGATGGCTATTAAAAATGTTGTCAGGCTGGTCGCGTCAAACGATGCTCATCTGGAGACCCACGGTTCTGAGAAAAATGAAAATAGAAATTCCTATTATTGATATATTCGCAGGGCCTGGCGGCCTGGGAGAGGGGTTTTCACGCTATGCTGAATATTTCTCCGATCAATCAATTGACTTCCGGACGCGGCTATCAATCGAAAAGGACCCGGTTGCAGCTCGCACCTTAATGCTGAGAGCTTTCACACGGGCTTTTGCGGGCCGGCCACTTCCGGACTGCTACTACGGTTATATCAGGGCAGTCGATCCGGCAGAAAAGAAGCGACGGGCGGAAGCTATCGCCTGCCTACCGGAATGGAAAGAGGCCGGCCTCGAAGTCTGGAATGCCACGCTGGGACAGATCGGGTTTGACGAACTGCACAGCCGTATCAGGCAGGCCATCGCCGGCCATGATCTGTGGGGTCTTCTTGGCGGCCCCCCGTGCCAAGCCTATTCGGTTGTTGGCCGGTCACGCAGGATGGGGATCGGGGAGGAATCTCGTCGCTCGCATGATGACGAAAAGCAAAAGCTGGAACGCGAACGCCGGGCCGAGGCGTTTTTCAGTGACGAGAAGCACACTCTTTACCGTGAATACCTGAAGATCGTAGCCATCCATCAGCCACCATTCTTTGTCATGGAAAACGTCAAAGGGATACTCTCGTCCCGACTCGATGATGGCAGCTACATTTTTGACAAGATCCTGGAAGACCTGGGTGATCCGTGGAGGGCCATTGCTGGTGAAGATCTTCCGACTGAGGAAGCCTCCCGGTTCATGCCCGCCTCGCGGCACGGCTACTACATCCACTCGTTCGTGGCGCAGCCGAATCAGGATGGCGACTACCAGAAGAGTGATTATCTGATCCGATGCGAAGATTTCGGCGTTCCGCAGGAGCGGCACCGTGTCATCCTGCTAGGAATCAGGGAAGACCTGAACATTGCCCCCACCCAACTGAAAAAGCAGGGCACGAAGACCTCATTGGCCGAGGTGATCGGCGATCTTCCAGAGCTGCGCAGCGGACGCAGTGGTCGTGTCACGCACAAGATCAGGATGGAGAAGAAAGACACGGCTGCCACGTGGATCGAGGCAGTGAAGTCTGCGATCACCAATCATGTTCTGGAGGATGTCAGGGCCTTCAGCCCTGTGATCCATGAGCGGATGGAAAACGTCCTTCAGAATCTCTGCCCCAACCTGATGCGGGGTGGGGTGTTCGTGCCGTGTGAACCATGGAAAGATTCCACGCATGACTTGGCCAAGTGGTTCCGAGACGACAGGCTGGGCGGAGTCCTCCAGCATGAAACCCGCGACCACATGGATGCGGACTTTGCGCGATATCTGTTTGTGGCGGCTTACGGGGAGGTCATGACCGATTCGCCGAAACTGCGCCATTTCCCGCACAGCCTTCTGCCGGATCACGAGAACGCCAAGACCGAGGAGGGACGCCGGGTCTTCCATGATCGCTTCCGGGTGCAGTTGGCCGGTCGTCCCGCGACCACGGTCACCTGCCACATTCGCAAGGATGGGCACTACTTCATCCATTACGACCCGATGCAATGCCGCAGCCTCACTGTGAGGGAAGCGGCTCGTGTCCAGACGTTTCCGGACAACTACTTCTTCGAGGGGAACCGGACGGAACAGTACGAGCAGGTGGGGAATCCCTGGATGTGAAAACGATGCCATCCCGCCGCCCATCCAGAAGGCCTACACCGACGTGGGTCTTACGGCCGATCTGTCCGACTGTCAGGAAATCGCGACTGTCCAATCCGACGAATGCCGCGTCGAGACGTTCCTGGGTCTGGCGGCGGACGTTCTCCAAGGTGCCGGTCAACAGCACCACCATGCGGTATCCGGCGTCAGCAGCCTTGCAGATCAGCGCCGCATACGAAGCTGTCTTGCCTGACTGGACATCACCAACCACAAGTCCGCGCCGCTTCCATGCCCCCGACTTCTCCGGATCGCCAAGCAGGTCCAGAAGTTCATCCGTCGTCCGATCCAGGGTGGAAACCACGAAAGGCCCCCAGCCATTGCGGATCAGCATCTGGCGATAGCGGGCCCAATAGAACGGGTCGATGTCCGCCCGTCGCGTCGCCAGCCAGGGATCGTGCTCCTCCTCCGAGGTCAGCGTTTTCCCCATCTCCATGCGGATGCTGTACTTTGCGTGTAACAGCTTGCGGGTTTCAGCGCTGAACGTATCCGATACGCCGAATGCGGTTGCCATCCGCCCAAGAACCTGGTCGATCAGGGCTTCCGTCGGTGGCGGCTCAAGAGGAATCAGGCTGGCCACGGATGCAGCCAGGGCTTCAGGCGTATCGATGTTCATTGACGAAGCCTCTCTGCGATACGTTGTGCCGCCTCCGGATTCCGGCTGAACGGGTCGGTCAAGTGCAGCTTGTCGAGGACGGATCGTCTCATTTCCGGCAGATCGGAAAAGGCCTCCAGAAGGCGAGCCGCAAGTCCCTCAAGCTCCTGCTCCGACATGTCGGTATCGCCACTGCCAATCGGCAGATCGTTGCTGACGTGGACATAGATATCGTGAACAGGCACCGAGTCCTCCAGGAGCCGGTAGACCTGCTCGATGTCTGCCGGTGATGTCCCTGGCCTCAGTGCAGCCTGCAAGACCGGATGCGCCCGGTTGATCCGCCATGTAACCGCCCCACCTCGCAATTCATGTCGTTCCCACAGCGCCACCCGCTCGGTCTCGACCGGGATACCCCGGTGCTTGTAGACGGCCTTGCTGCGGTTCGTGACGGCACCGACGATGCGCTTGAGATTGGGGCGCAAAGCTATGGGAGGTTCCGCCATCGTCTTGCGGACATCCACCTTCCAGAGGTGATCCAGTTCGATGGGAACATCGACCTGGATACGCGCCAGACGCACCAGTTCGTCGGATGGGACGATCCTGTACCAGCCACCGGGGACCATAAGGCGACCACCCCGGTAGATATAAAAGCCATGGGCCGTCTTCAAGCTTTCCCGCCCCCCGACCTTGTCCATCTCGGCAGTCCCCATGCGCGAGGGGAAGGGCAGGACATAGGGGGTCACCACCACTTGATGGCCGTCGATAGGGAAGCTTTCAGAATGGAGGCTCTGGCCTCTGGGATGATTGCCCAGAAAGGGATCAAGAACCGGCAGTGGGCGCCCATTCACGTCAATGGTGAAGCTCCCAACCATCTCCCCGGAAAGGAAGCGATGAAAGGCCAGTGCCAGATGGTCTGCAACACCTTCCATCGCCACTTCGAGCTGTCGCAGCGGCGAAGTTGCGTTGATCGGGTAGAGCCGGTCCAGCTTCTCCCACACAACTGCCGTGCCGCGCCCTTGAACCGTCAACATGGCAAGAATCTCCGGCACGACATCCGGTGCCGAGGGTTTCTCCAGCCACCAAGTCTGGCGGCTTTCGCATTCATCCAGGTCCCAGGCCCGGATCGACAAGTCCCCGCTCCTCAACGAGGCGACCGTCATCCTGCGACACTGGGAAAGTGAGGCTGTCTTCAACCCAAGGCCGAATCGTCCCAGATCGCCATTGGATCTTTTCTCCCTGGGGTCCCTGCTGCCGAACCTCATTGCCGATATAAGTTCGACGTCCGACATCCCTTCGCCATCATCGACAATGGCAACGAAGGAACCATTCCCACCTGAGAATCGTATGGAGACTGCTCTTGCTTTCGCTGCGATGCTGTTGTCCACGAGATCGGCAATAGCTGTCGGAGTCGAATAGCCAACGGCGCGGAGGGACTCCATCAGAACGGGTGCGATCGGCGGCAGTTCCATTCCACACGCCTCAACGAAGGTAACCGGATCGGTCAACTGCATGCATGGCCCCCGATTGGATCGGCTATAGGCGCATCCTAGGCTGTTTCAACCAAAGGTCAATGGCGAGCCCTCAGTCTGGGGGACCGGTCTCAACTCGGACATTGATCCGACTGGCCCTTGTGAAACGTGTCATGTCCTGCCTCCTTCAAGCCGCCGGAGGCTGGCGCTCCAATCCGTGGCGTCGGAGCGCTTATCCACCCCGGCATGGGGATCGGTGCCGCCGGGATACATGCCATCCTCGGGGAAGGTCAGGGGGCGATTGGGTTCGGGATACTTGGCATTGCGATAGAGTGCAGCTCCCGACATCAGCTTATCCTGCTCCGTTGTCATCACCTGACCGACATTCTTGTCGATACCGGCGGCATTGAGTGCGCCATTAGCGAAATCAACGCAGTTGCGGTCATTCAGGTCGTATTTGCCGGGGTTCGTTTCGTTGTGTTCGAAATATCCCTTCACGCGATCGAACTGCTCAAGGCTCAGGGGGATTTCGTCGGATTTCAGGATGCCGGCCTTATTGACCCGTGATTCGTCGTTCTCGACCGCCCTGGCGACTGGCAGAGTCGCGCCAGCCAGGAGCGACTTGCCCGAAGCGGCGCGGAAGCCCCGAATTGTCGATGTTTCGCCGTTGCTGATTTCCACGCTGAAATGGCCGACGGCTCCGCCGGCACTGTGGATGATCATCTTGTATCCCATGTCGATTCTCCAAAAGAGAAAGGGGGAGGCCTTTGGGCCTCCCCCTTTGTGTTGCGGACGGAATTGTCAGCTAATCTATGCGTATGCGGATTGTCTCGCGCGCACCCTTGAAAACAAGAATGACTGCTGGGTGCCACATCTTGTCCGGCTGGGCGCAATCCTCATGCAGGTGTGAGCGTATGAACTCCTTTTTCTGGAGCAGGTATTTGCAGGGGTTGATGGCCGCATCGATCGTCAACCCCAATTTCGAAGCATCCTGAAGTACCGTTTCCGGTATCTCGAGGGCAATACAATCCTCCAGAATCCACCATCGGCAATACTTGGCGGGAGAGCCCTGGGTCGGGCTAAAGCAGGCAGGATTATTAATGTCATTTTTCCCGCCGCAGCGATCGGCGACATCGACCGGAGACACGCTGTGAGCGGCTCGAACTGCAAACTCCTGATCGGTGGTGCCCTTCCAACTCGTGCTGAAATAGGCCGTCAGAAATATCCCTGCCCATCCGAGTGCCAGCAGAGCCAGCAGTGTTCCGACAACCAGTTTGGCCGTTGTCCTTATTGACGGAATGCGCTCCACCCTGGCCCCGGACGTGGTTGTGGCGTTGATGGGTGAGCTTACCAATAAGCGGAATAGCCGTCAATCACGTTTTGTTCTCATGGTGGCGTGCATCAGAATCGAAGGGCGTTAAAATTCTAAACGTGGGTTTAGGAGTTTAACGCCATGAAATTCATCGCTTATTACCGAGTCTCAACGGATCGTCAGGGAAAATCGGGGTTGGGATTGGATGCCCAGCGTTCCGCTGTGACCGCCTTTAGCAGCGGTCGCGGGACGATCCTGGGGGAGTTCACGGAGGTCGAGTCGGGCCGTAAGATCGACCGCCCCCAACTCCAAGCCGCCCTTGATGCCGCCGCCAGACATCGGGCAACCCTGGTCATCGCCCGCCTGGACAGGTTAGCGCGCAACGTCGCCTTCATCGCCAATCTGATGGATAGCCGGGTGGACTTCGTCGCCTGCGATATGCCGGAAGCCAACCGCCTGACCCTGCATATCCTTGCAGCGGTGGCGGAGCACGAACGGGAGATGATCTCGCTGCGAACCAAGGCTGCTCTGGCTGCCGCGCGCGAAAGAGGGATTCGCCTGGGCAATCCCGACTGCCAGGGTGCCAGAACGGTGGCGGCTGAGCGCCTCTCCGCAGCGGCGGATCGGTTTGCCGCCACCTTGAGGCCAATGGTGGAGGGGTTGCGCAATCAAGGTTTGAGCCTGCGGGCTGTCGCCAGTGAATTGAACCACCGAGGCATTCGGACCGCACGCGGAAGTGAGTGGCAGGCCACCTCGGTGCGCAATCTCCTGGCCCGCCAATCGTGAGGCAATTGCGGATCGGTAGGACTGTCCCGCGTTCTGTCCGCCCGACTGCTGAGCGAGCGAGGCTTTATCTTGGAGCCGTCTCGATGGTCGCCGTCAACTGCCCGCTGCCGGAGGTGGCTCAGCCGCTGCACCGGCATTTAGCTTCACGCAGGCGACCAGGAGAGCCAGCGCTTGGCAAATGAACCACGCGATAGCAGCAGCCAGCAGCCATAGCCACTGTGTCTCGACCGCGGCTTGGACGATGCAAACCAGGGCGATTCCCCAACCGGTCTGGCGCAGGAACAGTGATAGGGCGAATGTCAGGCGTGACATGGGCTTCTCCGCACTTTGAACGAACCCATCCAGCCTCTCACTGCGGCATCGGCATGCAATCCCTGCCGCCACCTTGGCCGTCGACGCGCAGCAGGGCAATCCCTACATCGTCCATGGTGCGGGGGCGGATGAGTTCCTTCAGGTTCCGTGTCAGCCCCCGCTTCAATGCCCGAGCGGTCAATTCCCGACTCCATGCCAGCAGATGGCTCACTGCCGGGGCCAAAGATTGGTCGTGGCGCAGGAACAGCGACTCGGCGGCGCCATCGCTCATCAGCATCACCAGCCAGGGCTGGTAATAGTCGACCCCGGTCTCCTTGTACTGGGCCTTCCTGGCATTGAGCATTTCCATGGCGATGCTGAAGCGTTATACGCACCTGCGGGCAGAGGATTTGGCTGTCAAATTAGGATAATGGATCGCTTAATCGAAACCGGGGGCACCTGCCGGACCGCCCCAGCCGGGTGGGGTGGCGGGGTGGTCCGCCAATTCTTCACCGATATACCCAGGTAAATGGGAAGCCGAGGCGGCATCGTCATCTCCGTGGTCTGGGGGCATTAGGCTGTCTGCGGAGGACGCGTCATCGTCGTAGTAGTGCTCGCGATTCTGTGCCCCCTCCTGAGACATTGAGGATAGATTCGGTTGGATAGATGCCATTGCCAAATGGTTGATGCCCAGTCCAACTGCCAATAGCACAAGTCCACCCCAGAAAGTGGGAGATGCAATTGTCCCGCCAACAAACAGCCCCATAATCATGCGTACAGCTACAATCACAGGGCCAATCCAAATAAGGTGTGATGTTATGTCGTCCACACGGCACAGCAGGTGAGAATTCACGATTCCTCCTCAGCATCCATTAGGGCTCTCTTTTCATCGCGGCCTGTATTGGCGTGCTAGTGATCCTGCGAGAAACGTCATTTTTACGACTAAAAACCAGGAGCGCCTGCCGGGCCACCCCAACCCGGCGGGGTGCACGGGTGATCAATCCATTCCGGACCCATATAGCCAGGGAGGTGCCGCGCCCTTTCGATACGCTTCTCTTCCTCGATACGCTTTTTTTGCTTCTCTTCCTCCTTTATGCGCCCCTCCTCCTCCCTTAATTGCCGCGCCAGACTGTCCACAGTCGGCGAAAATGTCGAATCCGGCGGCGCTGTCCCGGTCAGCCAGACCCCTAGCTCCAGCGGCATACGGACATCAGAAGTCGGCATACTGTCCTCGGAGCAGAATTTGCTGTCGGTTGCCTCATCCCGCATGGTCAATCCGTGGTGGAATCCGGCGGTCGATCCATGCTCGACATGAGCCGACTTGTATTGAGGCTTTGGGGTCGAGAAGGCAAAGGTTAAGGCAACGAGGCAAATCCCTGCGGAAAGCATGGCGACGCCAGTCAAAAGCATCGGTGACAACCACGGCCAGTCGAACACAAAGCCAGCTACGGCACGTACACCCGTAATCAATACCCCGCCCCACAGAAAATGGATGCCGATCATGTCTGCCATCCACATCATAAATCGCCTCATTGGCCGCTCTCCTCACCCTGAACTTCCGTGGCCCCATCTCGCTGGAATCTCGATATGACGTCATCCGCATTGAGGGCGGCTTTGCGACGCTCTTCGTCGTGCGCCGCGATATGCTTCTTCACCTCGTCGAGGACCTTCTTCGGCACGACGATGCGAGTTCCTGCCTGTTTCATGGCCGGCAGAAGGGTGGTCCCGAAGAAATCTCCGGCGCCACTGCATGAACGAGCAGGTATCGACGATGATGCGGTGGCTTGGGGCGAATTTGGCGAGATCGAGCATCTTGCGCGCCTGGGGGGGGAGGAAACTGCGGAACACTCGGGCTGGGCGTGAAATGCCCGCTCACTGCTGCATGCCGTATCAGAGCACCCTGTTGATTCCCATTTGCACCAGCAACACCAAGTAGGACAGTGGCCAGAACAAAAATGAAGACAGTTTCGCCTTCGCCACTCCTGAAATGGTGTTATAGAGCGGGTTCCAGGTAAGATTTCTGAGTATCAGCCGGTTCAAGACGAATCCGGTGGCCAAGTATACTGCGATCGGTATGGATGCCGCATTGATGGCTCTGCCGATGTACCAAGAAACAATTAGCGCAAGTAATCCGGCGCCGTAATATCCCCACCATGTCATCAGCGGCGCTTCAGTCCATGTCTGCTCATCGTCGCTCATGATTCCCCCTCCCTGTGGAGTCTGGATGCAACTGGCTCTCAAAATTTAAGATATATCTTATGGTGCTTTACGCAACAAGACTCGCGTCATCGTTGTCATGGACGATGTTCGCGAGCAGTTCGGACGTAGCGTAAAACGACTCCGCAAGGAGCGTGCCCTAACCCAGGAGGAACTGGCCTCCCGGGCTGGGACGAGTGTTCCTTATCTGTCGGAACTGGAAAGCGGCAAGTGGAACCCCTCGCTGGCCGTGATCGTCGATTTGGCGTTAGCGCTAGAGATCCAGCCCTCCGAATTGCTGGCTGATTTGAAAGTGTCACGGGATGCCGAGCCCCCAAAGAGGAGAAGGCCCGTTGAGTAGGGCCTTGATAAGAGACGCTTTGGTAAGAAATAAAAAATAGGGCCGGAGCTACCCGGCCCAGAGTATTTTCGCAACTATACACGGTAATGCGCCCCCCCCTCATTGAGCGGCGAGGCATGCCTTCAGATGTTTTTTCAGTTTATTCAATGTTCTAACCTCGGCCCTTATCGCTTTTGCCTCCAACTCAATATTGTAGATGACGGGCCACAGATCATCTGTCGCGTAGAAGAACTCGTACTGCGGATATCTAAGTCGATTGCCGCGATCGATATGAATGCGCTCCGGCACAAAATTCCCTTTACACCCGATGTACGCCCAGTCATAGCTCCATGTTATTTCAAGCTCTGCCTCGAAAATGTTAAAGATAAATCTAGGGAATGTTACGCCATCCCCATTAACGCGCCTTAGTTTCTTCTTCCACAGCACCCTCCTTGTTCGTAAGTGTTGCGCAATTTCGGCACGACGAATTTCGATCGCTTCGGCAGCGCTGGTGAGAATGGACATGATATTACGGTCCATGATCACCTCCCATTCTTCCGAGGGCGCCCGCGACGGCCGCGGGCCTGGGGATTGGTGGGTAGGCCGGAGACCCATCGGATGACTGCATCTGGCTCGAATCGCAGCTTTGCCTGCCGAGAGGAACCTAGTTTTCGGTAGGGTGGGGCGCGGCGATCCTTGATCCAGCCGCGCAGTGTTTCGGGCGAGATGCGGAGATAGGCTGCGGTATCGTCGATGGTCCAGAGATGATGGTCAGCAAGAGGCGTTGTCATGACTCGACTCCAGGCCGACGGATGCGGCCATGCATAGGGGAGTCGCGCCCCGACGCGACGAGTTGAGCATGCTCGACAGAGCCTGCTCTTCGGGGATCTTTGAGCCTGGAGGCTGCGCGGCTACATGAGCCGCGGCTTGCTGGTGGGCGGCCAAACCGCCCCATCATTGCGACTAGCCCCAGAGGCCCAGTCCATCCGGCCATAGGCCGGGATACGCCGTAGCGTTGCTTAATATCCCGAGATTCGGACGAGTAAGCTCCCGTGGCGCAAAGCCATTAATTAAGCGTGCCATGTCGAGACATGGGTCGCAAGCCCAATTTTTGCGGGCGTTCTGCGGTAGCTTTCCAGCCGCTCGTCGCCCTCACTCCTTGGGCGGACGAGCTAGGTAGGCGTGGGGGTTGGTGTAATTTTGGTGTAGCGTCCAGCAGAAATTGGCCCGAATGACACCCCAAAGGTGCCCCTATAGAGCCCCCATGTCGCACCTAACTTACTGATTTTGCTGCTGGAAAATTGGCGTCCCGGAAGGGATTCGAACCCCTGACCTACGGTTTAGGAAACCGTTTCTAATTAATGCTACTGCATTGATATTAAAGAAAATATATCTATATATGACGCCGTGTGAGTCCCGCGTGAGTCAATATTGCGACCACAACTGATGCAACGCCCATCACAATACCTAAGCATCGCCTTGTGTGTGCAAGATGCTATTTCGCTCCACCCAACGCCTTTGCCATCGCTAGTACCTGATCCCTGACCCTGGGATCGGAGATGGTAAAATAGGCACGTACCAATTCGAGGGTTTCACGCTTTGTCATCGGATCATCGTCGGGGATATCGACTGACTTGGTGACGTTGCCACGGATCACCTCAACCGGCGATGCTGCCTGGGCAGTCGCAGAAATTTCCTCGAAGAAATATCCGACGCGAACATCCAGAACACGGGATAGATCGAACAGCCTGGATGCCCCGACCCGATTGGCTCCACGTTCGTATTTCTGGACCTGCTGGAAGGTCAGCCCCAGGCACTCGCCAAGCTTCTCCTGGCTCATGCCCAGCAGGGTTCGACGAAGCCGAATGCGGGCACCAACGTGGACATCAATGGGATTGGCACTGCCATCATCCAACCGGCCACGAGTTGACCGACCAGCCTTCTTGGCGACCTTGGCAGGCTTGGGGGTGGCTGTGGGCTTGGAACTCTTACGTGGCGGCATGGCGATCCCTTCCCCGTTCATCAGGTGGCTGATTTGGGCCGACGATTCTTCCGCGTGAAGCCAAGCCCCGCTGCCTTGGCGAGTTCGGATCGGCGTGCAGCATATTCCGGTGCGACCAAGGGGTAATCCCTGGGCAACGACCACTTGGTCCGGTACTCGTCGGCGGTCAGTCCGTGGCCGGTCAGGAGATGCCGCTTCAGCATCTTCTGGTGGTCGCCGCATTCCAGACAGACGATATGGCCGGGGGTCACAGACCGCTTCAACGAAACGGCGGGTTGTTGCTGTTCAGCCGGTGCTGAAGCAGGGTTGTCCGTAGCGGCTAAAGTCGAATAAACGGACTTGATCAGGCTTGGGATTTCT
>NZ_AONQ01000089.1 GCF_000342045.1 Paramagnetospirillum caucaseum
CTTGCCCCTACGCCTTGGGGCGCTTGTCGATCACCCGCTTGGCCTTGCCCATGGAGCGCTCGATGGATTCGGGCGCCAGGACGTTCACCTTGGTGCTGATGCCGATATAGGACTTGATGTGGTGCTGCAGGTCCTTGGCGGCGGCGGCCAGCGCGCTGTCGTCGTAGGGCTGGTCGGCGCGGACCTCGACGTTGACGGTCACCGCGTCCAGATGGCCGTCGCGGGTCACTTCCAGCTGGTAGTGGGGCGCGAGGCGGTAATCCTTGAGGATCAGTTCCTCGATCTGGGTGGGGAACACGTTGACGCCGCGGATGATCAGCATGTCGTCCGAGCGTCCGGTGATCTTGCCCATGCGCCGCATGGACCGCGCCGTGCCCGGCAGCAGTTGGGTGAGGTCGCGGGTGCGGTAGCGGATGATCGGCAGCGCCTCCTTGGTCAGGCTGGTGAACACCAACTCGCCCATGGAGCCGTCGGGCAGTACCTCGCCGGTATGGGGGTCGATGATCTCGGGATAGAAGTGGTCTTCCCACAGGTGCAGGCCGTCCTTGGTCTCGACGCACTCGCAGGCGACGCCGGGGCCGATCACTTCCGACAGGCCGTAGATGTCCACCGCCTCGATGCCCATGCGGGCCTCGATTTCCTCGCGCATGGCGCCGGTCCACGGCTCGGCGCCGAAGATGCCGACCTGCAGCGGGCAGGTCTTGGTGTCGATGCCCTGGCGGTCCATCTCGTCGGCGATGGCCAGCATGTAGCTGGGGGTGACCATGATGAGCTCGGGCTTGAAGTCCATGATCAGCTGGACCTGCTTTTCCGTCTGGCCGCCCGACATGGGGATCACGGTGCAGCCCAGGCGCTCGGCGCCGTAATGGGCGCCCAGGCCGCCGGTGAACAGGCCGTAGCCGTAGGAGATGTGGCACTTGTCCTGCCTGCGCCCGCCGGCGGCGCGGATGGAGCGCGCCATCACCCCGGCCCACATGTCGATGTCGTTCTGGGTATAGCCGACCACGGTGGGCTTGCCGGTGGTGCCGGAGCTGGCGTGGACGCGCACCACGTCATCCATGGGCACCGCGAACATGCCGAAGGGGTAGGTGTCGCGCAGGTCGGACTTGGTGGTGAAGGGGAACTTCGCCAGGTCCTTCAGGTCCTTGAAGTCGTCGGGATGGACGCCCTTCTCCTGGCACTTCTTCCTGTAGTGCTCGACGTTGTTGTAGGCATGGGTCAGCGACCACTTCATGCGTTCGGTCTGCAGCGCCGAAATCTGGTCGCGGCTGGCGATCTCGATGGGGTCGAGCAGTTCCTTGGGCGCGGGGACGCGGCGATGAGCGGACTTGGACATAGGTACCCTCCCGAAACGGCGAGGCCCTCTGATCGGGGCCTTCGCCAGGACAGTTGCAGATTAAACCTTCTCGATGACCATGGCGATGCCCTGGCCGACGCCGATGCACATGGAGGCCAGGGCCCGGCGGCCGCCGGTCTGGACCAGTTGCAGCGCGGCGGTGCCGACGATGCGCGCCCCGGTCATGCCCAGCGGATGGCCGAGCGCGATGGCGCCGCCATTGGGGTTGACGCGGGAATCGTCGTCGGCGAGGCCCAGTTGCCGGGTGCAGGCCAGGGCCTGGGCGGCGAAGGCCTCGTTGAACTCCATGACGTCCAGGTCGGCCATGGTCAGGCCCAGGCGGGCCAGCAGCTTGTTGGTGGCCGGCACCGGGCCGATGCCCATGATGCGCGGCTCGACGCCCGCCGTGGCCATGCCCAGGATGCGGGCGATGGGGGTGAGGCCGTGCGCCTTGGCGGCGACCGGCGAGGCGATCAGCAGGGCCGCCGCGCCGTCGTTGACGCCGGACGCGTTGCCCGCCGTGATGGAGCCGCCGGCCCGGAACGGCGCCTTCAGCTTGGCCAGGGCTTCGATGGTGGTCTCGCGCGGGTGCTCGTCATGGGCCACCACCACCGGATCGCCCTTGCGGGCGGGCAGGCTGACGGGGGAAATCTCCAGGCCGAACCGGCCGTTCTTCTGCGCCGCCGAGGCCTTGGCCTGGGAGCGGGCCGCGAAGGCATCCTGGTCGGCGCGGTCGATCTTGAACTGCTCGGCCACGTTCTCGGCGGTTTCCGGCATGGAATCGGTGCCGAAGGCCTTTTCCATCAGGGTGTTGACGAAGCGCCAGCCGATGGTGGTGTCATAGATGCGGGCGTCGCGGGAAAAGGCGCTGTCGGCCTTGTTCATGACGAAGGGGGCGCGGCTCATGCTCTCCACGCCGCCGGCGATCATCAGTTCCGCCTCGCCGGTCATGATGGCGCGCGCCGCATAGCCCACCGCGTCCATGCCCGAGCCGCACAGGCGGTTCAAGGTGGTGCCGCCGGCGCCGTAGGGCAGGCCGGCCAGCAGCAGCGCCATGCGCGCCACGTTGCGGTTGTCCTCGCCCGCCTGGTTGGCGCAGCCATAGGCCACCTCGTCGAGGCGGCTCCAGTCCACGCCGGCGTTGCGGGCCATCAGCGCCTTGATGGGATGGGCGGCCAGGTCGTCGGTGCGCATGCCGGCCAGCACGCCGGCGTAGCGGCCGATGGGGGTGCGGGTGTAGTCGCAGATCAGCGCTTCGGTCATCTATGGATTTCCTTCGACGATATGGCCTTCGAGGATGCGGCACTGGCCGCGGAATAGGGCGACGACGTCACCGTCCTGGGTGGTGACGGTACAGTCGTAGGTGCCGTTGCGGCCCTTGCGGTGAATTTCCCGGCATTCGGCGGTGAGGCGGTCGCCCTGGCGGCCGGCGGCGGGGTAGGTGATGGTGCACGACAGCGCCACCGCCACCCGGTTATGGGCGTTGCAGGCATAGGCGAAGGCGGTGTCGGCCAGGGTATAGGTGAAGCCGCCGTGGCAGATGCCGACGCCGTTCAGCATGTCCCCGGTCACGATCATGGACAGGCGGGCATAGCCGGGGCGGATCTCGTCCAGCCCGATTCCCAGCAGGCGCGACGCGGTATCGCGTTCGAGGAACGCCGCGCCGACCCGTTCGGCCAGCGCCTGACGCTGAGGTTCCTCGGCAGCCCGATGGGGCATCGTGTTTCACTCCGCAGGGCCCATTGCCCAATTTGGTATCGTAATACCGAATTAACCCCGGCGGCGTCAATCGGCAGATGCGGCGAAGATGTCAAACCAAAGCATGGTTCCATGTCCCCCCTGGGGATACACCAAGGAAGTAGTTTTCCTTGCAACGATTCCAGTCCCGCATTACCGTCAGCCAAAGTCCGCAGAAGGGCATAAGGAAGCATCGACGTGCTTGTTTTCAAAGCCGTTATAAAGAAGGTTCTGGCCATCGTCTTCTCCGGAATGACGATGTCGGAAATCTTCGACCTGTTCCTGCCGACCCGCCAATCGGCCTTCGTGCAGCGCCGGCGTTCGCTCCTCATCCTGTCGCGCGTCCGGCTGGTTGCGGCGACCTTCGCCGTGCTGACGCCGCTGTGGATTCCCGTCGACCTGATCATTTTCGAGACGACGCTGGCCATGTATCTGGCGGCGCTGCGCGTCATGGCCTCCATCGCCTTCGTGCTGCTGGCGCTGTCCTATCGCGGTTCCGACAGCGTGGCGGTGGCCCGCTGGGGGCTGGTGTGGCTGCTGACCATTCCCACGGTGTTCTTCCTGATCAGCCATCCGCTGCTGGCCCAGTTCGCCATCAATGATCCGGCGCAGCAGGTGATCGCCGCCGGCTATGCCTTCCTGCCCTTCGTCATGGTGGCGGGGCTCTCGGTGTTCCCCATCACCGCCCTGGAAGGCGCCCTGCTGGGGCTGCCGCTGGTGGCGGCCTATTTCCTGACCGGGGTGCTGGGCTACCAGCTGCTGCCCTTCGCCTCCCATCTGGGCGCCCAGTGGCTGCTGCTGCTGCTGGCCATGGTGGCCACCCTGTCGGGCATGAGCCAGCTGCACTTCATGAGCCAACTGGTGGACCAGTCGTCCCATGACGGCCTGACGCGGGCCTATAACCGCCGGGTGGGCGAGGAGATGCTGGTCCAGCAATTCGTCACCGCCATGCGGTCCAAGACGCCGTTGTCCCTGGCCTTCGTCGATCTGGACAACTTCAAGTCCATCAACGACAAGTACGGCCACGAGGAGGGCGACAACGCCCTGCGCAACGCCTCGACCTCGCTGCGCAAGGTGCTGCGCCGCGGCGATATCCTGATCCGCTGGGGCGGCGAGGAATTCCTGGCGGTGATGCCCAACACCGATCCGGCGGGGGCCGCCATCGCCATCGCCCGCCTGCGCTCCGCCGGTCTCGGCATGCGTCCCGACGGACGCCCGCTCACCGCCTCCGTCGGGGTGGCCGAGCGGATCGCCGACGGGACCGAAAGCTGGAACGAACTGGTCGAGCGCGCCGACCACCGCATGTATGCCGCCAAGCAATCGGGCAAGGACCGGGTGATCGGCTGCGGCGACGTGCTGCTGGCCGAGACGGCGGCGTCTGTACCGGCCTAGCTCAGTTCGAAGATTGCCTCGATCTCCACCGCCGCATCCAGCGGCAGGCACGGCGCGCCCACGGCGACGCGGGCGTGGCGTCCGGCCTCGCCCAGCACCTCGACCATCAGGTCCGAGGCGCCATTGATCACTTTCGGCTGATCGGTGAAGGACGGCGCGCTGGCCACGAAGGCGGTCAGGCGCACCAGGCGCCGGATGCGCTCGAGGTCGCCGCCGGCGGCGGCGCGGACCTGGGCCAGCAGGTTGATGGCGCACAGCCGGGCCGCCCGGATACCGTCCTCGAGGGCGACGCCGTCGCCCAGCTTGCCGGTCACCGCCAGCTTGCCATTCTCCAGCGGCAACTGGCCGGAGACGAACAGCAGGTTGCCGGTGACCACGAAGGGCACGTAATTGGCCACGGCGGCCGGCGGCGTGGGCAGTTCGATGCCCAACTGCTTCAGGCGTTGGCTGATGGGTCCGCTCATGGTCCGCTCCTGGCTGGTGGTGGGGGAGACAGCCTATCGCCTGCCGGCCGGCCTGTCATCCATGCCTGCGTTGCGGGCATGGGCCCATGCAATCATGGTGATTGTTGCGACGCACCATAGTTCCATATGATTCTTGGTGTCATTCAAGATTGGAACTTCGCCATGTCTCTTTCCCCCACCATTCGGCCCTGCTCTCCCTCCCCGGCTTCCGATGGCCGCAGCCTTCTGGGGCTGGCCGTCGACTTCCTGGACAGCCGGATCGTCGCCCCCCTGGCCGTGCATTTCGAGCGAGCCCGCCTGCGCGAGGAATTGTACGGACTGGATCACCGCGAGTTGAAGGATATCGGCGTCTACGATATCGACAGCTTCGTGGCCGGCTGGAACCCCCGCGCCTGATCAGCGGTCACGGCCCAGCCAGGACTCGATGTCCTGGCGGCTGACGGTCCCGGTGAGCGCCTGGCGCTCGCCCGAGGCCGAGACCAGCATGGTCATGGGCAGTTCGCCCCGCCAGGTGCGGTCGATCTCGAAGCGGAGCTTCTCGACGAAGGAATCGGCGAAGGCCCAGCTTTGCACCTTGTCCAGTCCGGCGCGCTTCAGGGTGCGCTCGGCCTTGGGCCAGTCCTCGGGCGGATCGGTGGAGACCAGGATGAAATCCATGCCGCCGCTCTTGACGGTCTCGCGCCATTGCGGCAGTTCAGCCAGACAAGGTGCGCAGGTCAGCGACCAGAAATGGACGACCAGCGGTCGCCCGGCATGGGCCTCGATCAGGCTTTGCCACGATCCGCGCATGAAGGGACGGGGGTCGGCCGCGGCGGGAAGCGCCGAGACCAGCACCAGCAGCAGTGCCGCGACAATTCGTTTCACCCAATCCTCTCCATGCTCCGCCGGGCCGGCCCGGACCATATTGTTCCAGGTTTGCCGGGGCGTTGACAACGGTCAAGGGCGTGACGTTTCGTCACGGTTGATCACACCGGGGCGGCGTGCTTCAATCCGGGCGCGTTATTGGGGAGACAAGGCCATGCGGTTCGGATCGGCAAGACTCGGCATCATCGCGGCGGGGCTGCTGTGCCTGCTGAGCATGCCGGGACAGGCCCGCGATCTGGTGATCGGGGTCGAGGCCATCGACTATTCCCCGGTCTACGGCGTGCGCGACGGGGTGTTCCGCGGCGCGGCGCGGGAAATTCTCGACGCCTTCGCGGCGGACAAGGGGCACCGGCTGACCTTCCAGCCCCTGCCGGTCAAGCGGCTCTATGCCGAACTGAACCATGGCGGTATCGACCTCAAGTTTCCTGATTCCCCCGATTGGCAGCCCGCCCTGCGGCAGGGTCGGACCACCGCCTTCTCCAAGCCGGTGATCAACTATATCGATGGGACCATCGTCCGCCGCGAAATCCTGTCGGTCGGCCCCGAAGCCATCCATAGCCTGGGGACCATCGCCGGCTTCACCCCCTTCGCCTGGGGCGAACGGCTGCGCTCCGGCTCGGTGGAACTCAAGGAGAATTCCTCGTTCGAGCAATTGCTGCGGCAGGTACAGACCAAGCGTATCGACGGCGCCTATGTCAACGTGGCGGTGGCCCTGAACACCGCCGATACCCTTCCCGGTCTGGCCGGGACCCTGGCTTTCGCCCCCCAGCTGCCCCATGTGGCCGACAGCTACCGGCTGTCCTCGGTCAAGGCCCCGGAACTGATCGCCGAGTTCGACGAGTGGCTGGGCCGCAACGGCAAGCTGGTGGCCGACATCGTCGCCCGCACCGGGGCCGAGAAGGGGGTGCGTTAAGGGACGCGGACTTTCGTCATGAATGATGGAAATTTGATACGACTCGTGGGGCGGCCCTCCATTCCTCCGATGGTAGGATGCCCGGGTGAACCAATGACGGGGAGGGGGGCATGACATTCAGATGGACGGACGTCGGCACCCTGCTGACCCACCTGGATGCCGAGGCCAACGGCGAGTCCGTTGACCGTGATCTGGCCATGGAAGAGGCGCGGCGGCTGATGGCGCTCTACCCGGGAATGGCCGCCATCCTGGCCCCCATCGCCGAACGGCACTCCCGTCAGGCCGCCTGAGGGCGGTTACGGCTCTCTCCCCCTCTCGACCCCAACCCGCCCGGGCTGGGGTCTTTTCTTTTGCCGACCCGGCCAACGAAAATGGGCCGGCCCCTGAGGGCCGGCCCTTCGGTACGCGGACCGAGGAGATTAAGTTCGAGTCCGCGCCGGGGTTGTCTTACGAGCAGCCGGTGGTCCCGCCGCAGGTGTCGCACTTGAGGCAGGTGCCGTTGCGCACCAGGGTGAAGTTGCCGCATTCGGGGCAGGCGTCGCCTTCATAGCCCTTCATGCGCGCGGTGCGGATCTGTTCGGCGCGGGCGTCGAACTCCTGGATCAGGGCCTCGGCGTCCACCGCGATGCTGACCGCCGATTGGGCGGCGGCCGCCAGTTGCATGGCGCCGCCGGAGATGTCGGCGGACATGGAGGTTGGACCCGAGGCCCGCTTCATGAACAGCAGGTTGGACGAGCGCACGTAGCCGCGTGACGCCACCTTCTCGACCACCGCCAGATGCTGGGCGGCGGCGGCGGCGGAAGCCGCTTCCGGCAGCCCTTCCTGAGCGCCGCGACCCACCGTGTCGGGGGTGAGGTCGGCGGGCTCCACATGGGCCAGGTCGTTGCGGCCCAGGTAGGAGATGGCCAGCTCGCGGAAGATGTAGTCCAGGATGGAGGACGACATCTTGATGGTATCGTTGCCTTCCACCATGCCCGACGGCTCGAAGCGGGTGAAGGTGAAGGCCTCGACGAATTCCTCCAGCGGCACGCCGTACTGCAGGCCCACCGAGATGGCGATGGCGAAGTTGTTCATCATGGCCCGGAAGGCGGCGCCTTCCTTGTGCATGTCGATGAAGATCTCGCCCAGCTTGCCGTCCTCGTACTCGCCGGTGTGGAGGTACACCTTGTGGCCGCCGACGATGGCCTTCTGGATGTAGCCCTTGCGGCGGTCGGGCAGCTTGCGCCGCGCCTGCACCTGCTGGATCACCCGTTCGACCATGCGCTCCGCGACGATCTCGGTGCGCGCCGTCATGGAGGCGCCGGCCAGTTCGTCGGCCAGTTCGCCGGCATCCTCCAGCAGGGAGGCCTGCAGCGGCTGGCTGAGCTTGGAGCCGTCGCGGTACAGCGCGTTGGCCTTGATGCCCAGACGCCAGGACAGCATGTAGGCGTTCTTGCAATCCTCGACCGTGGCGTTGTTGGCCATGTTGATGGTCTTGGAGATGGCGCCCGAGATGAAGGGCTGAGCGGCGGCCATCATGCGGATATGGCTGTCCACCGACAGGGAACGCTTGCCGATGCGACCGCACGGCGAGGCGCAGTCGAACACCGCCAGATGCTCTTCCTTGAGGAAGGGCGCGCCTTCCAGGGTCATGGCGCCGGTGACGTAGGTGTTGGCCAGGTCGATCTGCTCGCGGCTAAAGCCCAGCCAGGCCAGCATGTCGAAGGTGTAGTCGTCCAGCTTGTCCTTCGGGATCCCCAGGGTCTCGGTGCAGAATTGCTCGCCCAGGCCGTACTTGTTGAAGACGAATTTGATGTCGAAGGCGCTTTCCAACTGGCCCTCGATCTTCTCGAGCATGGCGTCGTCGAAGCCCTTGGCCTTCAGGCTGTCGTGGTTGACGTGCGGCGCGCCGCGAAGCGAGGCGTGGCCGACCGCGTAGCGGATGATCTCGGCGATATCGGCCGCGTTGTAGCCCAGCGTGCGCAGGGCCTCGGGGACCATGCGGTTGATGATCTTGAAGTAGCCGCCGCCGGCCAGCTTCTTGAACTTCACCAGGGCGAAGTCGGGCTCGATGCCGGTGGTGTCGCAATCCATCACCAGGCCGATGGTGCCGGTGGGGGCGACCACGGTGGACTGGGCGTTGCGGAAGCCGTGCTTCTCGCCCTTGGCCAGCGCCTCGTCCCACGCCTGGCGGGCGGCGGCCAGCAGCGGCGCGTCGGGGCAGTTGGCGGCGTCCAGCGGCACCGGGGTGACCGACAGACCCTCATAGCCGGTGCCCATGCCGTGGGCGGCGCGGCGATGGTTGCGGATCACCCGCATCATGGCGGCGCGGTTCTTCTCGAAGCCCTCGAAGGCGCCCAGTTCCTCGGCCATGTCGGCCGAGGTGGCGTAGGCCTCGCCGGTCATCAGGGCGGTGATGGCGCCGGTGAGCGCCCGGCCCTTGTCGCTGTCATAGGGAATGCCGGCCGCCATCAGCAGGCCGCCCACATTGGCGTAGCCCAGCCCCAGGGTGCGGAACTCGTAGGACAGTTCGGCGATCTTGGGCGAGGGGAACTGGGCCATCAGCACCGAGATTTCCAGCACCATGGTCCACAGCCGGCAGGCGTGGCGGAAGCCCTCGACGTCGAACGAACCGTCGTCGTTGCGGAAGCACAGCAGGTTCAAGGACGCCAGATTGCAGGCGGTGTCGTCCAGGAACATGTACTCCGAGCAGGGATTGGACGCATTGATGCGGCCCGATTCCGGGCAGGTGTGCCACTCGTTGATGGTGGTGTCGAACTGGATGCCCGGATCGGCGCAGGCCCAGGCCGCCTCGCCGATCTGCTCCCACAGGTCGCGGGCCTTGAGGGTCTTGGCGGTCTTGGTGGAGTTGCGGTGCTTCAGCGCCCAATCGCCGTCCTGCAGGACGGAGTTGAGGAAGGCGTTGTCGACGCGTACCGAATTGTTGGAATTCTGGCCGGAAACGGTCAGGTAGGCCTCGGAATCCCAGTCGGTGTCCAGCACCGGGAAGTCGATCTGGGTGTAGCCCTGGCGGGCGAACTGGATGACCCGCTGGATGTAGTTTTCCGGGATCTCCGACTTACGGCCGTCGATGATCGCCTTCTTCAGGCGGGCGTTGACCTTGGGGTCGAAGCGGGCTTCGCCGTCAGCGCCATCCCACTCGCGGCAGGCGGCCATCACCTCGCCCAGGTGGCGGGCGGCGAGGCGCGAGCCGGCCACCAGGGCGGCCACCTTCTGCTCTTCGCGCACCTTCCACGAGATGAAGTTCTCGATGTCGGGGTGGTCCACGTCCACCACCACCATCTTGGCGGCGCGCCGGGTGGTGCCGCCCGACTTGATGGCGCCCGCCGCGCGGTCGCCGATCTTGAGGAAGCTCATCAGGCCCGACGAACGGCCGCCGCCCGACAGCCTCTCGCCCTCGCCGCGCAGCCGGGAGAAATTGGTGCCGGTGCCGGAGCCGTATTTGAACAGGCGGGCCTCGCGCACCCACAGGTCCATGATGCCGCCTTCATTGACCAGATCGTCCTCGATGGACTGGATGAAGCAGGCGTGGGGCTGGGGATGCTCGTAGGCGGACTTGGAGCGGACCAGCTTGCCGGTCTTGAAGTCCACATAGGAATGGCCCTGGCCGGGGCCGTCGATGCCATAGGCCCAATGCAGACCGGTGTTGAACCATTGCGGCGAGTTGGGCGCGCCCATCTGGCGGGCCAGCATGCAGGCCATCTCGTCGCGGAAGGCCTTGGCGTCCTCCTCGGCGTTGAAATAGCCGCCCTTCCAACCCCAATAGGTCCAGGTGCCGGCCAGGCGGTCGAACACCTGCCTGGCGCTCTTCTCGCCGACGATGCGCTCTTTCTCGGGCAGCTTGGCCAGGGCCTCGGCATCGGGCTCGTGGCGGGCCAGCCAGTCGGGGACACCCTTCTCGGCGACGCGCTTCAGTTTGGCGGGGATTCCAGCCTTGCGGAAATACTTCTGGGCCAGGACGTCACAGGCCACCTGCGACCAGTCGGCGGGCACCTCGATGTCGGTGGCGGAGAACACCACCGATCCGTCGGGGTTGCGGATCTCGCTGGACGCCTTGCGGAACTGGATTCCGTCATAAGCGGTTTCGCCGGATTTGGTGTAGTGACGCTGGACGCGCATGATGGCCCCTCTGCTCCGCTTGATCCCTGGACGAACCCGCCGGGGCGGACACAAGGATGGCGGCAGGCGCCCACTTGCGGGCGCGTCTCCCCCCTTCTCCCGTGTCGTCCACAATATCTTGTGGTTTTCCCTCGACAGAGACGCAGCCTATGTCACGGGGCTCGGCTGCGTCAACGATTCTTTACGAAGCATTCACATCATATTGTGTTTGAAATCGACGAAACTTGGCACCGGTAGTGGTGCTCATGGCTCATTTCCGCCGTTTTCGCCCCGACGGGCGGGACGCGTGCAACCCCTCTGGACGGGGAGGGTGCCTTTTGCCTATAGTCCGCCCGACATTTGTTTCGCGAGGATCGAGATGGCGACGCTGGGCACCCTGCTTTTCACCTGGGCCAAGGGCAAGCTGGTTGGAACCGATGCCGAGGGCAACCGCTATTATACCGAGCGCAGCGAGGCCAAGGGCCGGCGCACCAAGCGCTGGGTGGTCTATAACGGCAAGGTCGATGCGTCGCGCGTCGCCCCCGAATGGCACGCCTGGCTGCACTACACCAGCGACAAGCCGCTGACCGACGCGGCCCGCCAGTCCTGGCAGCAGCCGCACCAGCCCAACAAGACCGGCTCGGCCGGGGCGTACCTGCCCCCCGGGCACGATCTGGCCGGCGGCAAGCGCGACCGCGCCACCGGCGATTACGAGGCGTGGCAGCCCTGATCGTTCTGACGGGGGGATGGGGGCATGGTCAGCCGCGTTGATCGCGATACCGTGACAGGCGGCGCCGTCGTGCTGGCGGGAGCCCTGCTGCTGATGCTCGCCTTCGCGGTGGGCGGCAAGGGGAATGAAAGCACCGAGGGCTACCCGCTCCAGGCCCGCTTCAACCGCGCCGACGGCATCAACGTGGGCAGCCCGGTACGCCTGTCGGGCACCGTGGTCGGCCGGGTGGTCGAGCAGGGGCTGGACGAGCGCTACCGCGCCCTGCTGACGCTCAGGCTGCGCAAGGACATCCAACTGACCAGCGACACGGCGGCGGTGATCTACACCGACGGCCTGCTGGGCGCCAAGTTCATCGAACTCAAACCGGGCGGCGACGAGCGGATGCTGAAAGCCGGCGCCGAAATTCTCTATACCCAGGATGCGGTGGTCATCGAGGACCTGCTGGACATGATCATCCAGCAGGGTCGCGCCAAGCGCGGCTATCTCGACAAGCCCTTGCCGTCCACCATCAATTGAGCAGGTAGGCCATGGGACGGAATCTGATCGAAACCATCATGGGTGCCGTGGTTCTGGCGGTGGCGGGCTTCTTCCTGGTCTTCGCCTACAACCACGCCAACCTCAAGAAGATCGAGGGCTACGAGATCACCGCCACCTTCGCCAGCGTCGGCGGCCTGGACACCGGCGCCGATGTCAAGATCAACGGCATCAAGGTCGGCACCGTCGCCTCCCAGTCCCTGGACCCGGTGACCTATGACGCGGTGGTCAAGCTGTCGGTGGCGCACGGCATCGCCCTGCCCAGCGACACGGTGGCCAGCATTTCGTCCGAGGGTCTGCTGGGCGGCAAATTCGTCAAGCTGGCGCCGGGCAAATCGGCTTCCATGATCGCCGCCGGCGGCGCCCTGGGGCCTTCCAAGAACTTCAAGTCCATCGAGGAGATGGTCGGCCAGCTGATCTTCCTGGCCACCTCCGACAATCAGGGGCCGTCGGGTCAGCCGCCGGCCGAGAAGGCGCCCTGATGAAGGGGCTTGCCGCTGCGGCTTTCGGTGCGGCCGTCCTTGCCGCGTCTTCCGTGGCGGCGCAGCCCGCCCAGATGACCGGCACCGACCTGTCCTTCGACACGGCGGTGCTGCAGGGGCTCGACAAGGTCACCGCCCGCGTGGTGACGGTGGAGGCCCCGGTGGGGGCACCGGTGCATGTGGGGGCGCTGGAGATCATCGTGCGCGCCTGCAAGAAGCGCCGCCCCGAGGACCAGCCGGAAAGCGCCGCCTTCCTCGACATCTGGGAATTGCGCAAGGACCAGCCGGCGGCGGCCCTGTTCCGCGGTTGGATGTTCGCCTCCAGCCCGGCGCTGTCGGCCATGGAGCACCCGGTCTACGACATCTGGGTCCTCGACTGCCGGGGCAAGACCCGCTAACCCAGCGCCTCTTCCCAGGAAACAGCGCCGTCGCGCTCGAAGCGGGCTGGTTCGTCCAGGGCGTCGGCCAGGCGCTGCTGGTACTCGGCGCGGGGAATCTCGACGGCGCCGAACTGCTTCAGGTGGTCGGTGACGAACTGGGTATCCAGCAGGCGGAAGCCGCCGTGGCGCAGCCGGGCCACCAGATGGACCAGCGCCACCTTGGAGGCGTCGGTGCGGCGCGAGAACATGCTTTCCCCGAAGAATGCCGACCCCAGGGCCAGGCCGTAGAGCCCGCCCACCAGTTCCCCGTCCTGGCGGACCTCGATGGAATGGGCGAGACCCAGCTCAAACAGTTCGACGAACAGCCGGACGATTTGATCGTTGATCCAGGTCTCGGGGCGGTCGGCGGTGGCCTCGCCGCAGGCGCGCATCACCGCCTCGAAGGCGGTGTCGCAGCGGATCTCGAAGCGGCCCGCCCGCAGGGTCCGCCGCAGGCTTTTCGGGACGTGGAAGGCGTCCAGCGGCAGGATTCCGCGCCGTTCCGGATCGATCCAGTACAGGCGGTTCTCGTCGCGCGACCGGGCCATGGGAAAGATTCCCGAGGCATAGGCGCGCAGCAGCAGGTCCGAGGTCAGCGGGCGCATGCGTCCAGGCTACCCGCAGGCGGTGCTATTTGGGAAGATAGAAGCGGCCGGAGATGCCCACCCGGTTCAGCCGGTACGACCGGTCCAACTCGTCGAACACCTCGTCGGCGAAGTTGATGAAGCGGGGGGGCATGGATTGGGCGCCCTCGGGGTCGTCGGCATGGTGGGCGCGGCGGCTGGTGATCTGCACCACGGCGACCTCGTGGCGGGCCAGCAGGCCGGTGAAGGCATCGGCGGGCAGACGGCCGTTGGTGATCGCCTGGGTGGCGGCATAGGGATCGATCCACATGGGCTTGCCGGCCCTGAGGCACAGCAGCATGGATTCGCACACGGCCGGGCCGGGCACCGTCTTCAGCCAGGCGATGTCGGCGAGGAACAGTCTTTCCCGCTCCTTCAGGTCGCCGGCCATGTCCACCGCGAACCGTCCCAGGGCGATGGGCATGTGGAAGATCAGCCCGGCATGGAGCAGCAGGGCCAGGGCGGCGCCGGCCCGCGGGCCGGCGCCCGGACGGGCGCGCAGCCAGGCCGCCGCCGGACCGGCGCCCATGGCGCAGGCGATCATGGCGTCGAAGAAGATGTTGGTATCGACGCCCGCCCCACCCGAAAAGCCCATGGCCAGAACGAGGCTCAGGGCGAGATAGGCGCCGACCTTGGTGGCGATGCGCCCGTCGCGGCCCAGCAGGAAATAGAGGCCGGTCACCGCGATGGGGGCCTGCAGCAGGTCCAGCATCTCGGTGCTGAGGATGATGCCGCGCGCCGGGTCGTATTGGCGCGACGCCAGCAGGTTGCGGAAGAAGTCGGTGCCGAACCTGGCGTCGATCACCGCCAGCGCCAGGGCGGCGAGGCCCAGGCCCGTACCGAGATAAAGGACGCGCTCGCGGTTGCCGCCCCGCCAGAGCAGGTGAAGCGTGGTGACCAGCGGCAGGGCCAGGACGTTGTGCTTGCACAGCAGCCCCGCCGCGAACAGCAGGGCGACCAGGGGCAGGCGGGCGGCCCCGCCCCGGCGGTCGACATAGAGGGCGAAGCCGGCGCACAGGAAACCCTGGGCCAGCAATTGCGGGTCGTTGACCCCCACGTAATCGGCGGCGAAACCCGACAGCATGCCCAGCGCCGCCGAACCGGACAGCACCGCGTCCAGGCGCCGGGCTCCGGCGGCGCGGGCCACCAGGGCGGCGGACAGCGCGATGACGGCGACCGCCAGCAACGACAGCACCCGCCCGGCCAGCACCATGTCGCCGGTCAGGGTTCCCAGCATCCCCACCAGATAGAAGGAGAGCGGCGGGTAGTTGTTGACGAACATCGGGGTGTCGGCCGAATACAGCGACAGGCCGGCCATGGCCCGCATCTGCTGATAGGCGTTCCAGCCCTCGTTGTAGTCGATTTCCAGAACGGTGCCGAGGCGCAGGACCGGATAGGCGAACAGACAGAGCGCCAGGAGGGCCAGCCCGGCGACGGTCAGCGTGTAGGCGTCGGTTCTGTTCACGGCCCCTCTCGGCTGTCACTCAGGCAATGCGGGGGTTTAGCAATAAATCCGCCGGCGATCATCTGCTATTTCCCGGACGGGCGTCCTGGCTGCCGGGATTGATATGCCTTTAGAGGTATGTTCCCCATAAGGTGATTTCCGTATCTGGTTGATACTGTAAAACTCGTCCGGTCGAACC
>NZ_AONQ01000090.1 GCF_000342045.1 Paramagnetospirillum caucaseum
AGATGGCTGTCATCCATTCCCCGCTCGCAGATCGATATCTGGGGAGGGTGACTTCGGTTCCAGAGGCATCGGCACGCACCTGGACCCCATGGATGGTGATCTCCACGCCATCGAGCATGAGCGTTACATCGGCCAATGCCAATAGCTTGCCCGCATTATTGACCGGCGTGATCTTGCCAGCGGTGATGATGGCGGTGGTCGTGGATTTCATGGCAACCGCTATGACGAATGGTTCCGTTCACCCCGGACGCAGATCGTCCAGGAACTCCGACGCAGGCTCGACGCCGGTGACCAACAAGTGATCCCTGGCCCGAGTGCAGGCGACATAGAGCAGATGCCGCTCAGTGTTATAGACCTCCTCCAGGTCAGAATCGTCGGCCACATTTTCGATCCGGTCCTGAAGGGGGACGATTTCATCGTCGCAGGCCATGACCGCCACAGCCCTAAACTCCAGCCCCTTGGCAATGTGCATGGTGGAGATCGAGACCTTCCCTGCGGCAGTTTCCACCTTGTCGGTCAATTCCATAGCCTCGACACCGGCGGCCTTCACCGCCGCTCTGGCCCGTCGTAATTGGGCCTCCGACCGAACGAACACACCGATCTCATCGGGCACGATGCCGTCTTCGATCAGGTCCATGATCCAGGATGAAACGGCAGTGGTTTCGTCGTCGGTGTCGTCGAAGGTTTCGATCTGCGGTGGCGGCCCGTTGAACAACGAGATCGTGGCCTTTCGGCTTTCTGCGTTGCCATCCACATCGGCGATGGACGACGGCAACAGCCGGTCGGCTTGGCTTCTGATCTGGTGGGACGTGCGGTAGTTGATCTTAAGAGTATGGGACCGGCCCCGTACATCGACGCCCAGTGACTTCCACGAAAAGGGCTGCTGGAAGATGCGTTGACCGAGATCGCCGGTGAAGCAAAGCCCATCCCTCCGACCGACGGCAAGAGCGGCCAGGAACCGCATTTCCGGCACGGCGACATCCTGGGCCTCATCCACCACGACGAAATCGAACGGCGATGTCGCGGCATCCAGATTGGCAGTCACTCGACCAAACACGTCGGCCCAGGTCACCGACTTTCGTTCGGCCAAGTCGGCACGAACGCGGGCAAAGATCGACCACAACGATTCCCGCTGCTTCCCGCCGATCCGCATCTTGCGGCCCAACCGGGCTACATCGCGGTAATCCTCCCAGGTGTGAAGTTGCCAAGCATCGACAACCTCGGACCATTCGCCGAGCAGGAACTTGGGCGAAAACCGCACGCTGTCATCGGCCTTGGCCGCCTGCTCCAACAGCGTTTGGATCATGCTGGTCGGTGCGATGTTGGGTTGGCCGAATGCCTTGGCATAGAGGTCGTAGCCAATGCCAGTGACGGACTGGACGGTGATCCGGCCAGCCAGATCGGCATCGGCCCCGATCAACCGGCCCAGCTTCACCTTCAGGGCATTCGCCAGTGATTTAGAGAATGTGGTCAGCAGCACCCGTGCCTGCGGATTGCGTCGAGCCACGAACACCGCACGGTGCAAGGCCACGATGGTCTTGCCGGTGCCTGCCGAACCGGAAATCCGAACCGGCCCGCTGAAATCGCGTTCGACCAATTGCCGCTGGGTGGGGTGGAGGAACACCGTCCACTTTTCCCAGGGATAGTCCAAAGCCAGGGCCAGTTCCTCGACATTCTCCAGCACCCGAAAACGGCGTTGAGCATCGGGGTGGTCGAAGGGATCGACATCATCGTTGGCGGTGGTAGCGGTTCGCAAAACACCGGTCGAAACATAATCGAGAAGGAACTCGACCGCTTCAGCGGGAAGATGGTCGGCCAGATCAAAGATGCTGGCCTCGGTGGCGTTGTGGACGGCTTCGGCCCAATCCGGCGGAACGCCGACCCCCACGATGTCGTCGATGGACAGGTTGAGAAACAGAGGCGGCAGGTATTTCTCCTGCGGCACATCCTCTGTCTCGTAGACCGGCTCCCGCACTCGGGTCGAGGCATATTCCTGAACCCGTTCCCGCACTTCGACCAATTGGGCCGCCCCGGTGGTGGGGTGCCGTTCGATCTTGCGTTTCTCGGCCCAGGCATAGGCGTCGTCATGATGAGCGACGTAGCACAACAACAGGCTGGACGCGGTGCGATGAACGATCAGACGGATATCGGCATTCACCCGCACCGACCAAAAATTGGGGTCTTTGGCCCGGTCGAGCTTGTGAAAGCTCAACCCCGGTGCGGTCGGATCGAGTTGCAGGTCAAAGGCCGTGGTCTTGACCGCCTTCTGCTCCTGGCCGGTGAGCTTGGTCAGGCTGGCGGTGAAGGTGTCCGAGATGCGGAAGTCCATTGGCCTATTTCCTACGCAGACTCGGGAGCGGATGCGACCGTAGCCCCAACCAGTTGCTCATGCCAAACGATGTCTATGTAGGCAATCGCGTAGGTCAGTGGGGTGCCGAAGCCTTCGTGAAACCGATCCAAGCAGTGCCCGAGCAGGGGCAGCAGGTGATCCGGGTGGATTTCACCGGGTTGCAGTGTCATCGCCGCCTTGATCAATCGTTCGCATTGCTCGGTCGTCTCGGGCAATCCCAGCGTCATGTCGATTAGTTTGGAGCGTTCCGGCTCTGCCGCCGCCGCTGTGATTTGTCGGGACATGGATGGGCGGCTCCGATCTCGAACTCGACGAATTACCGCTCCCAGGTGGCTTCGCTTACTGTTTGGACCTTCAGAAAGCAGCTTGATCGCACCCGCTTCATCGATTCTCGCCTGCCGCATGAAGAAGTAGATCGGCAGCCACAGTTTGGCGGAATGGGCAAGGTGCCCGGCGTAGAGACGAGGATTTTCAACGGTGGCTTGGTCCACAAATTCGCGAAGCAGGTCACCATCGGTCAGGCGTTCCTTTCGCACGATGACCTTGGCGTCGTGAACGCCGGTCACCGAAATGGTTTCCAGATCACCGACCAGACGCAGGGCGGGAGCACCTTCCCTCTCGGAGAAATGCCCCTCCGCCACAAACTTCAATTTGGGGATCAGCTTCTCATCGATCAGGAACTTGCCCGAATGCCCCGATACCTCACCGGTGATGGTATCGAGGATCGCCACATTCTCGACCCCGGCAGCTTCCACCCGCCGCAAGACATCCGCCCATTGATGCTCGGTGCCACGGGACCGCTCGTCCAGAATACCGACCAATTCCGCGTATTTTATTCGCCGCGTCTCACCGGGATATCGGTAGTAGATATCGGCTTCACGCAGCACGTCCCGTTCGTCACGGATGCAAATGATCGGTTTATGGGCCGCAGGCCGAACATAGATGATGCCAACCGTCTTGCCCGAGATCACCATTTCGGTCTTTTCACAGACCGGCACCGGCGAAAAGTGGGCGGAAAGATGCTGGTTCAGTTTGGCGGGGTCATAGCCTGTCAGTTTCCCAGAATGGATGCCCGTGATGGCTTTGTCGCCATCTCGGACGCCGAACAGAAGAAATCCGCCGCGAGCATTGGCAAAGCTGACGATGACACGGGCATAATCCGCCAACTGCTTGAAATGAAGACTTTCCTTGCACTCGACCCTATCTGTTTCTTCGATGTGGAGGATATCTGTCGTTCCATCCTTGAGCCTGAAGAGGGTGCGAAGATTGACGGGATGAAGCGGATTTTCCTCAAAGAACCTCTGGCGGGCTTCCCCTGGCGAACGAAAGGTGCGGAGGTATACCGCGACCTGTCCCGGCGTTGCGGCTTCGACATCCGAATGGCTTTCGCCTTTTTCGATTTCAGCCAATCGAAAAGGATTCACAGTGCGGTCGGGGCGAGTGAAATAGGAGACGATCTGATCTTTGGTCATCCCGCCAGCGGCCAGCATCGCCTTGATCAGTGCGGCTTCCCATGCCTCGATATTTCGGATGCCTTTTGCCATATCCCACTACCGCCCTCGGCGGGAACTGGATGCCAGCGGGCTGAATCGAGACGGAGGAACAGAGTCTGCGTCCAGTCCCTCATCGCCAATACCAACCCGATAAATTGGGATGTCTTGAGTTTCACAAATTAGCTGTAGAGCGTCGAATAAAGCAGGGTTCATGCGGTGCCCTGCGATAACCCTCTTCACCGGGATGTCCAGGCTGTAATATTCATCATGGGAAAGAATCCTTATTTCTTTCTCATATGCCCATTCATCGTATTTGGAAAACAACACATCCTTTGCAGCATCAAGCGGCTTCATGTTTCCGTCACAATTGACATATGCAAATACGCCCCTGTATTTCACCTCCTGAACACGCGGATCATGGTCTGGAAGTTCTACTTCAATGGCGACTCCATTAAATCCGTCTGCATAATGTGCCCAGAGCAGATGGCAGTCAAATGTCGCCGACAGAGAGCAAACCTTAAGCTTGCCCTTCTCATTCCTAATTTTACCTAAGAACTTATCATATGCCTTGCGGCTTTCTTTCGATGTTCCAAACGCAAAAATACCCTCAAGAGGGTCATTAAGATTTCTCCAATCCGCACAATAAAGGCGTCTATTCAGAATAATGTCGAATATCTTGTCAGTTGATGATGCAGAGCGAAACTTGTATGCACGCATTTCCCACCCCACAGAACAGTCATTACTATGTTATGGCCGTATCACACCGTGATCAGGGAGAGCCTTGAACGCCACTTCAAAGGTCGCCCCCCCCCTAAAACCAGCCATCTGATTCGGCCAAGCGGGTGCCGAGCATGTATAGCCCGCTGTGGACATCGAGCAGATTCCAGTCGCTCTTTCCCCGCAGAATCTCCACGAACAAGGCGTTGTTCTCGTAAATGGCTCCCGGTTCGAACGCCTGATCGTCCAGTTCACTGCCCGCTGGTTTCGTGGACAGCACATGCGTCTGGTGGAGAATGGAGAGACCGTTATAGATCGGGCCTCCTGGCGGCAGCATCACGATGGGCGTAACCAGCTTATCGGCTAGAACCTTGTTGGAGAACAAGGCCACCATGAACATGGCGGTGGCATTCCAGCTTCCGATGTATTTGGGGCGGTCTTTCCCGAGGATTCGCCCAAGCCACCGTTCCTGGACGCGTCGATATTTTTCCAGATCGTCTGGCAATTGCTCAGGCAGCACCACGCTGTCGAACATCTTGTTTCCGCCAGCCAAGCTCTGCTCGATAGGCTCTGGCCCCCGTTCGTAATGGAAAGTTCGGGCGAACTTCAGGTCGGCGGCGTTCCAGTTTTCCAACAGGTTGATCGCGGCACCCACGAATTCAGGCTCAAACTTGGCAAGCCGCCCCCAGCACAGGCCAACGGCGAAGCAGACATGCCAAGGGTTCCTGTCGGAAAATGCGGCCAGCATGGAGCCAATTTCCTTGTGGGCGAAGGTATTCAAAGACGCCCCAGCCCACCCCAAAATCTCCTGCACCTTTGTTCTTGCAGGTCCGCCTTTCGTGCCCCCGCCGAGTTTGCAAAGCTCTTGGAAGCGACGTTGTGTTTCGTTCAAAGGTTTGGGAATCGCCATGCTGAAAATCACCCCACGCTGAACACCTTCATCACCTCGTCGCCGAGGTGATTGATGACCTTGACCGCGATCCGGCCTGATTTCGGTTTGTCGAAGGGCCGGGAGATGTCGCTGTTCAGGCTTTCCCAAGCCTCGCGGTCGATCTCGGCCTTCAGGGTGGTTTTCAACGCCTTGTAGGGATCATTGGCCCCCAAGAAATAGGCGTGGCGGACGAAGAAGCTTTCTTCGTTGTAGTCGGTGTCGATGAACCAGACAGCGATGGTGTCGGGGCCACCGGATTCGATTTCGCCAGTGGAGGGGTGGAAGATGTCCACGCCGTTGATCTTGACCTGCACCTCGTCGTCATCGGTGTTGATGATGTCGATGTCGGGTTCGCCGAACACCACGAACAGGTTGCCAGCCCCGGTGCTTTTGAGTTCGCTGCCCATGTGCAGGTCGGGGTTCATGCGGGCCTTCAGGATGCGGATGGCCCCCAGCTTGTCGAACTCGGCGGAATGGGCATCAAAGTTGAAGGCACAGGCGATCAGGACATCGAACCCGGCATCACCGGCTTCGCGGGCCGCCGTGACCAGATCGAGGCGGGAGATGGTGCCAAACTCGGGACCGATAAAGATACCGGCGGAACGGTCCTTGTCGCCTTCCATGAACATGCCCTTGGCACAAATGAACTTGCCCGGCCAGCCGGTCAGAGCGGTAAAGGCGATGCGATCTTCCTTGTGGGCCTGCTGAACACCGGCGGATTTGAGGTTGTCCAACACCATCTGGGCAAAGTCATCGGTGTCCCGGCCTTCTGCGATCCGCTTGCCTTCAGCGGCATCGAGAATGTCCACCAGTTCGTCGTCCTGATCGACGGCCAGGACACGGTGCGGCGACAGACTTTCGACGGTGAAGGGACCGGCAACGCGAACCTTTGCCTTGTCCTCATAGGGTTTGTCGTAGAGGTATTCGGATTCGGCCCTGGCGGCGATGGAGGCATCAATTTCCTTCTGCCGCTTGATACGAGCCTCCCACCATTGGGCCTGGAGTTTCTTGGCAGCATCGGACCAGCCCTTGTCCGCCTCACGGGGGATTTCCCATTCCTGCCACGTCATGCCCAACGCCGCATTCAATTGGGTGCGAAGCGGTTCCAAAGCCTCCTGGGCCTTGTCCCAGATCACATCGATCTCTGAATTGTTGGCAATGTTGCTGAGCATGATGTGCGGCACCCGCTCATAGACGAACCCGTGGCGGATATCACCATGGGTCGGCGTATCCTTTGCCGGGGTGCGGGTAACTTCGCCCTCTCTGATCTGGCCGGGCCGCGAATCGGCCAGAAGATAATAGGGATAGCGTGCCCCCATGATACGGGCACGGGCCAGAGCCAAGGAAACACGGGAGGTATCGATGGTGATCCAGCGGCGACCCCATTGCTCTGCGACATAGGCGGTGGTGCCGGAGCCGCAGGTTGGGTCCAGAACGAGGTCACCAGGGTCAGATGCCATCAGAATGCAGCGTTCAATAACCTTCGTATTCGTCTGAACTACGTAAACTTTGCTTTCTGTAAAGCTCCCTGTCCCCGTATCCGTCCAAATATTGTTAATGGACACAACGGGGTAATCATCTATAAGACGGACGTAACGCAGAACACCTCCGGATGTCTCATAAAGCCTGTCTGATTTTGATAGACGCTCTATTCCAACACGCTCGGTCTTGAATGTTCCCTTGCCTGGGCGGAATGCTTTCCCCTTCCATAGAAACTCCTTTAGATCACCATCTCCCAATGGACGCTGGCTGGTTATATTGTCCGGAAAGAAAATCTGTCCCTTTCCAGATTCAAGTTCTTCTTTTGAACCCCGCCACATCCGCCCATCTTCTGTTCGCAGATATGAATAATAATCAAAGTTTCCTCGCTCTGATTTGAGTCTTAAAATCTGCCTATATTTTGCAAGGCTCTTATTCTTGTAATACCATATGACGTAATCACCCGCCGCCGACAGTCCGATTGTTCCAAGGCTTGTTGTGCTTTGAAATGCAATTACGGATGCAAAGTTTTCATCCCCAAAAACCTCATCCATCAACGCTCGGACACGGTGGACATTCTCGTCGCCGATCTGCACGAAGATGGAGCCACTATCAGCCAGCAGATCACGGGCAACAGTCAGGCGATCTCGCAGATAGGACAGATAGGTGTGGATGCCGTCCCGCCATGTGTCGCGGAAGGCTCGGACCTGCTCCGGTTCGCGGGTGATGTGGTCCTTGTTGCCGTCCTTCACATCGCGGCTGGTGGTGGACCACTGGAAATTGGAATTGAACTTGATGCCGTAGGGTGGGTCGAAATAGATGCATTGCACCTGCCCCCGTAGCCCTTCGCGTTCGGCCAGACTCGCCATGACCGAGAGCGAATCGCCCAGGATCATGCGGTTGGTCCAGTTGGCATTGTGCTGATAGAACTCGGTCGCAGCCTCCTTGTCGGGCAGGCCATTGAAGTCGGAAAATAGGTCGAACGCTGTCCCGACCGCTTCCTTGGCCCGTGCCTTGGAGTCCCGCTTCAGGTCGTCGATCAGAACCTTGGGATGGACCTTTTCCTGGATATAGAGGGGCGGTGCCTGAACGATCAGGTCCGACCAGTCGGCCTCATCCTTGCCACGCCAGACCAGTTGCGGATCGAGATCGCGATTGCGGCGGTCATAGGCGACCTGGATGGGGGACTTCATGTCGTCGTCCACCACCGACTGCAATTCGGCGGTGGGGATGTTGATCCGCTTCGCGTCCTTGTGGGTCAACGTCTCGATGCCGATTTCCTTAGCCATAATTCCCGCCCTATTTCACATTGACCGAATGGACGGCGTGTTTGACGCCCAATCGCTTTGCTAACGCCTGGAGGTCGCTATCCAATTCAGTTTCCGTAACCAGGAAGACCTGAATGTTTGGCGATTCTCGACCATCCTGGGCAGCCAGCACCGCCCTATATTTCACGCATTGATAAACGCCCCGTTGCAGGTCGAACCAGTTTGAGTCTTTCGACTTCACTTCAATGCCAACGGTCGCATTGGGGGCGAAATAGACGACATCCACACGGTCCCCGGAGTAGAGGGAAACCTCGGTTTCAGCCCGGACATCCTTGAGCCGGGGGCAAACAATGTGGGGATTGCTTTGCACCCAAAGACGCAAAGCCTTGTGGTTCTTCCCTTCGCCACCCCCACCGAAAACAGTCCCATCAGCTTCCGCCCCCTTAGAGTCGGGGGTGTCTCGCGTCAATTTCTGGCTATAGATGGCGTCGTAAACGGCCTCCCAATCGGGATAGGCATAAACCTCATCTGCGGCTTGATCGAAATGCCGTCGCCATAGGTCGGGATGTTTTTTTCGGGCACCCTTCTTTCCAAGTTTTTTCACATCGAAGCGAGTGGCAAGGAAGGAACCAGCCCCATCACCGGGCATCCCATCTTCTTTTCTCACCAGCAGGACATTGAGCAATGGTGCCGTGGGGAACTTTGCTGCGATTTGTTCCATTGCCATTCCAGCCGGATGGCCCATTCGCGTCGGGAAGATTTTCGTGAAGCCGAACTCCTCCTCCAGACGAACTTTCGCTTCGCCATAGGTGATCGTGCGGCGATTCAAGGCGGCAGAAATTAGCCACCGGGTGATGGGTTCAACGGCGAACTTGGAGAAATTGGCATTCGTCGGTGAAATCGGCGTTTTGGTCATCGACTAATCCCCTATGCCGCTTTTTCCGCGACGAATGACGCGATCAATTCGTTGAACTTGGCCTCGATCTCGAAGACCTCGGTGAACTCGGCAAAGGCCCACCGTCCGAACTTGCCCAGGTTGTTGACCCCCGGCACCCAGTAAGAATGCATGGTGTTGGCCTTGTCCTTGGCATCCTCGCGGCGATAGCCCTTGATCTCGACGATCAGGTTGAGCGGATCGGCCTGACCGTCGTTCACCTGGACGATGAAGTCGGGCAGGTATTTCCGGGGTGTCGAGCCGAACAGGTAGGGCACTTCGAGGCCAAGGTTGTGGTTCTTCACATAGGCCCGGACCAAGGGATGCTTTTCGGCCACGCGGCAAAACTCAGCTTCCCAATCGCTGTCGCAGACGACCCAGTTGACGTGGCAGCGATCCGCATCGGTCTTCCACCGCAAATCCTTAGACGTGGTGAAGTTGACCAGGGCGGTGGAGCCGGTGGGGTTATAGGCGTCCAGGATGGCCTTGACCGGGTGTTCCCCGACCAGCGACATGGTGATGGCCGCCTTAATCCGTTCGGCGGCCATGTCGGCGATGACCTGATAGCACAATTGGGCGGGGAAGGTGCCGCCGGTGCAGCGAAGATAGCCGCCATCCAGCCATTGCCGGGTGATCCGCTTCAACTGACCGAACAGGTGCAGTTTTGGCTCGTCACCGGGGTCGCGGTATTTGGAATAGAGCAGATGCTTCGCCAGATGAAACAGGATGGTGGACTGACGCATATCGTTCAGGTGATCGATGGTCAGATCGACATCCTTGCCGATGATGCCCTGGTTGGTGGTCGTGGTGGGGCCAACCAGTTCCGGCGTTAGTTCCAGCACTGAATCCGGGGTGAAGTTGGCAACCAACCGTTCATCGGGTAGCTCGACGCGATAGCCCTCGACACGCGGGAAGGTGATTTCCAGGGCGTCCCGATCCGGTCGCACCGCCTGGACCCGAATGGTTTCGCGTGGCTTGGCCGGTGGAGCGACCACGGGTTTGGCATTGAAGTCGAAGGGAACCCCCAGAACATCGGCATACTCGACATTGAACAGGCCGGTTTCCTCGTTCAATTCGTAATTCTGACGACGCAGGGCACGACCGATGACCTGTTCGCACAGAAGCTGGGTGCCGAAGGCCCGGACGCCCAGAACATGGGTGACGGTGTTGGTGTCCCAGCCTTCGGTCAGCATGGAGACCGAGACAACGCAGCGGACCTGTTCGCCCAGTTTCCCCTTCTTGCCGACCGTGTTCATGACCTCGCGGAGCAAGTCCTGGTCGGTGATGTTTTCGGCCCGCTTGATATCGCCGGTTCGCTCCACGATGTCGCGGCGGAAGCGTTCGATTTCATCGGATGCGAACTCGCGGAAATCCTTGTCCAGGGCATCGCCGGATTCCAACTGCTCGCTGTCGATCAGCAGGGTGCGTGGGGTGGTCAGCCGATTGCCGTGGTCATCGAAATTGCGGAACAGGGCAAGGTGACCGTTCTGAAGGGACGACTCACCCTCTTGTTCCCCTGGACGATGGAACCCCGCGATGAAGTCGTAGACCAGCTTCGAGGTGGCGGTGTTGTTGCACACCACGATGAACACCGGCGGCACTTCGATGCCTTCCTCGGCCCACAGATCGTAGGTCTTTTCATAGTGGCCGTAGAGGGCATAGAGGGCGGTCTGAAGTTCGGCGGGAAGACTGAGCGGATCGAGAAATTTGCCGCCGCCGCGACCGGCCTTGGGCATCTTTTTGCCGATGTGTTCCCACAGATTTCTGAACACCAGGGTGTCGCCGGGGGCGTTCTGGGCCACGGGCACGCGGGGCAATTTGACGATGCCGCACTCAATCGCGTCCATCAGCGAGAAATCGCTCACCGTCCAGGGGAACAGGGTGCCTTCGGCATAGCCCGACCCCCGCAGAAAGAACGGCGTGGCCGACAGATCGAAAATGGCCCGCAGGCCCAGTTTCCGCTTCACCATTTCCAGGCCGGAAATCCACATGCGGGCTGCCTCGTTGTTCTTCTTGGCCTCGTCCTTGTCCTCGCCCTTCAGGTCATCCAGGTCGTCGTTTAGCGGCTTTTCCCGGTAACAGTGGTGGGCTTCGTCGTTCAACACCACGATGTTCTTCATGCCCATCAACTCGGGCATCACCCGTTGGATCATCTGGCCTTCGGTTTCCACCGTGTTCAGGTCCGGCCCCCGGCCCTTGAGCAATGACCGCCCAACTTTGGACACGTCCAGGCGTTCCCGCAGCTTGAATGCGTGGTAGTTGGTGATGACGATCTTGGCCCGCTCGATGTCACCCAGCATGTCGGATGGCACGATCTCGCGGTGCTTGTAATAGCTCTCCGGGTCATTGGGCAGCAGCACCCGCAACCGATCACGGATGGTGATGCCAGGGGCAACCAGCAGGAAGCCGCGTGAAAAGGTCTTGGTGTTGGGGTGGCGGACGGAATTGACCGTTTGCCACGCGATCAGCATCGCCATGACCGTGGTCTTGCCCGCCCCCGTCGCCAGCTTCAGGGCCAGTCGCAGCAGTTCGGGATTAGCCTGTTCGTTGGCCCCCTTGATATGGTCCCAGAACCGCTCACCCTTCTTGCCCAGTTTGGGGGCGACCTCGGTCAACCAAATGGCGGTCTCAACCGCCTCGATTTGGCAGAAAAAGGGGCGGACACCGTGGAACTTGTGATGTCGCCAATGCTGGAGCAGGCGGGCAGTTTCCGGCGTCACCAACCAATCGTTCGGATTGGACAAGGCCCGCCAGGATTCAACATGCTGCCTGATCTCATTGATGATCGGGGTCGGGTTGTATTCCTGATCGGCGGTGGATAGGCCATCGCCGCTATCGAACACGAACCCGGCCTGATCCTTGGACTTTTTCCGCTTCTTCGGCTTCGGAACCGGCGTGATCAGATCAGACCGGCGGCGTGACTCGATGACCTTGTTGGTCGGTTGGCCGTCCGCGTCGAGTTCCCAGTGCTGGCTTGGATATTCGTAGGGCGAATTGAGAATCGGTCGATCAAAAAACGCCTCGCTCATGCCGCCCACCCCGCAATCACCCAGATCAAACATTAGCTGCGGGATGATGGCATTCAGCACGCAGCCTCGCAAGGCAAAGGAGTGCTGATATCGGCATGTTCGATTACCAGGAATTGCACGGAAACATGATGGAGGCACGCCGGATGGACTGAATGTCGCGGGCTGCTTTCGCAGGTTTTTTGAGCGGAATTGATAAATAGAAATGGTGAAGCAATTTACGGAGGTGCCGCTATGGCGTTTGATTTAAAAAGAATGATGATTGATCTCGAAAGAATCGAGGCGATTCGTAAGAAGCGTGAAAAACTTTATGCCCGGCTCCCATACTCAAAACAATTTCGGATCAAGGTCGAAGGCGTGGCTGCGTTTCTCCAGGAGCATGCAGTCACCGATGGCAAGAGCTTTGGACTCGTCGTCGATGGTCAGGTCGTCGAGAATGATGATCACATGCTGGGACTGCTTGGTGACCAGGGCGAAATCACCATCGAGTTCCGCTCTGTTGATCTGGAACCCGGCGGGGCCGACGAAGAGGTATGTCGGTGGCTGGAGCATGTTGAACGGCATGGCGGGTGATCATGGATGCGATCCACACCCACGCAGATCATCCCTGGCTCCCAGAACGCGACATCGAAGTGAGATTGGCCGAACTGGCTGCTCGATATCCCGCATCAATCCTGCTGGAGTTGGACAATGAGGGGCGGGCTTACCTCGAAACCGCTCTGGAAGGTCACCAGGGTGACATTCTTTGGACGGACAACGGCGGCGGCGAACTGACCAAAATGCATTGGGAAGTCGTGCTGGATCACATTGGATTCGCCGAGATCATCTTGTGGTTCGATGTGCCAGAGGACGCCGGATTGGTCCGGGCCGCTTGTGCCGATGTCGAAAGAATGAAATCAAACTGATTTTCGGAAGTCAGGTTCATCTAACATTTTAAAATGAAATGACGCACGATGGGGTCGATAACACAACACATGCACGGTGTGCTTGCTGTGTTAATGTAATATTATTTGCATGTGCCTGCATTGACCAAACAATATCCAGCTTCTACCTTCATTCATGCGACGCAACGAATGCATTTTAGAATGCAGTTACTGCATAACAGCATCGCTTGTGAATGGAGATATACTATGAGCAACAACGCAGACAAGAAGGTTTTTGATTATCGCCGGTTCCGTGAGGCAAAAAGGGCGAGGAAGGAAGCAGCCAAAAAGCAACTGAAAGCTGGCCGGACACCGCACCCCGGTTCCAACGATCCTGACGATGTTTTGTTCGATAATCTTGCTAAACATCCTGATGCCGTAGCTTTGCAAATTCGCTATAGCCACGCGATGCTGAATGGGGCGTTCCTTCCTAAAGACATCCCGACGTTGATTCGGCAGATTGATACAGTGAAAACTATTGTTGGAGACAATTGCAGGGCGAGTGCGAAAGATTTTATTCGGGACAGCATTAAGAAAAATAAGCATCTTAATCTGCATACGGCGAAGATGATTATGTCAACGGCTCTTTATCTTGTCTCTGAAATGGTTGGAATTGATAAGCTTAGGCCGGGCTTTGGGGTGGTAATCGAAATTACAGACCTGGATTCACATCGCTATAATTTCAGAACCATGATGTTTGACCACATATCCAGTGGTGAAGATGAGACTGCGAATGCAGCATCAACATCTTGTGAAGATGGTCACACGAAATCTCCGCATGATCGCCAGGGGCATTGGCGGCACTACCAGAACGGGCGAAAGGTCTGGGTTCGGTCCTGCCGCATCCATGGCGGTGCGGATGCTCACGAAAAGACCGCATAGGGGCGTGGCCCGCGAGCTTGCCAGATTTCCCAATGCCTTTGATTGTCGTCGCTCCACCTGCGACAGAAATAGCCTCTGTTGCAGGTGGAGCGGCAATATAAAAATAAACATAACATAACACTATGACCGTGCCATCCGCCTGTTTATATAACTACAATTGCATTTTCGTAGATTGACCGCACAGTATTGGCAAATTATATTCACTAACGAGACATGGCGAAATCACAGCTTACGCCAAACATAACACTTAGGTTCCTCACTGCTTGCGAATGTTATTGTCTCCTGCGGGCAATTTGGAGATTTTTAAAATGGCAGAAAACAGTAAGATCAAATGGACGGAGAACACCTTCAACCCATGGATTGGGTGCTCTCATGCGTCTCCAGGTTGTTGGAACTGCTATGCGGAAAGCATGAACAAAATGTGGGGCTGGAACCGCAATGGCTGGGGCGAAGCCGCAGGTAGAACCAAGACCAAGGATTGGTCTAAACCCCGCAGGTGGGAGCGTAAGGCGAAGTCAGAAGGGACACCAATCATGGTTTTCCCATCTCTGTGCGATATTTTCGACTCTCACCCGAGCATTAAGCCGGAGTGGCGGGATGAGTTCTGGAATGTCGTCCGCTGGACGCCAAATCTCATCTGGCAAATTCTGACAAAACGCCCCGAGAATTTTGCGAACCTGCTCCCCCCCGATTGGGGCAAGGGCTATCCCAATGTTTGGCTTGGGGTGACCGCTGAAAACCAGCAGACGGCGGAACGTAGAATCCCATTGTTGTTGGCTACCCCCGCCGCCGTCCATTGGGTGTCCATCGAGCCGCTGGTTTCCGCCATTGAGGTTGACTTGGCCGGGATCGATTGGGTGGTGGTGGGGGGAGAAAGCGGTCGTAAAGCCCGGCAGATGAACCCAGACTGGGTTCGTAGCCTGCAAAGCCGCTGCATGGCAACGGACATTCCCTTCTTCTTCAAACAGTGGGGAGAGTTTGATCAGAGCGGAACTCGCGTTGGCACCAAATCGTCCGGCGACCTGCTAGATGGCACGACTTTCCACGCATTCCCAGCTTGCTACACATCTGCATTGGTTGCCCATAATCAGCCTAAGCTGGGTGCTGAGGACAAGGATGAAGAACCTAATCCGAAGCCTCCGACTGGTGATGGCAAGCCCAGCAAAGACCCCAAAAGGGTGGCTGCCGCCCACCGAGCATGGGCGACCATGCGGGC
>NZ_AONQ01000091.1 GCF_000342045.1 Paramagnetospirillum caucaseum
CCTCGATCTGTGTCGTGGAGAGTCCGGCGAAGGCTGTCGCGCTGACGCCCCTGACCTGTGTTGTGGAGAGGCTGGCGACCTGGGTTGAGGAGAGCCCCTCGATCTGGCTGGTGGCGAGGACGGCGATGGCGGAGGCGGTGAGCCCCCTGACCTGGGTGGTCGAGAGGGCGGCCAGGGAGAGGGAGGAGAGCCCGGCGGCGGCGGCGGTGGGCAGGGCGGCGATGGCGGTGGTGGTGAGGCTGGCGATCTGGGTGGTGGAGAGGGCGGCGAGGTCGGTGGAATCGAGGCCGCGGGCCTGGGCGGCGGAGAGGGTGGCGACCTGGGTGGTGGACAGCGCGCCGACCTGGGTGGTGGTGAGGCCGGAGAGGCTGGTGGCGGACAGCGCGGCGACCTGGGTGGTGGAGAGCGCCTCGATTTCGGTGGCGGTCAGTCCGCCGATCTGGGTGGTGGTCAGGCTGGCGACCTGGGTGGCGGAGAGGCCGGCGACCTGGGTGGTGGAAAGGCCGGCCAGGGTGGTGGTGGCCAGGGCGCGGATGGCGGTGGTGGTGATCCTGGCGATCTGGGTGGTGGAGAGCGCCGCCATCTGGGTGGTGGCCAGGGCGGTGACCGCCGTGCTGCCGAGCAGGGCGATGCCGGTGGTGGTGAAGGCGGCGATGGCGGTGGAGCTGAGATCGCCCAGTTGGGTGGTGGTGAGCGCGGTGACGGCGCCCATGGACAATCCGGCGACCTGGGTGGTGGAGAGGGCGTCGAGGGTGGTGGTGGCGAGGCCGCGCACCTGGGTGGAGGACAATCCGGCCAGCTGGGTGGTGGAGAGGGCGTCCAGCTGGGTGGTGGAGAGGGTATCCAGGGTGGTGGTGGTGAGGCCGCGCACCTGGGTGACGGTCAGGGCGGTGACGGCGGTGGAGGTCAGTCCGGCGACCAGGGTGGTGGAGAGCCCGGCCAGCTGGGCGGTGACCAGACCGCGGACCTGGGTGGTGGACAATCCGGCCACGGTGGTGGTGGCGAGGCCGTTGACCTGGGTGGCGGTGAGCGAGCCGATCTGGGTGGCGGTCAGCCCGCCGATCTGGGTGGTGGAGAGGGTTCCCAGGCCGGTTGTGGTGAGGCCGCGCACATTGGCGGCGCTGATGGCGGCCAGCTGGGTGGTGGCGAGCTGGCCGATCTGGGAGGTGGTCAGGGCGGCGATCCCCGAGGCGGCGAGGGCGCCGACGGCGGTGGAGGTGAGGCCGGCCACCTGGGTGGTGGTGAGCGCCGCCAGCTTGGTGGTGGCCAGGGCGGCGAGGGTGGTGGTCCGCAGCCCGGCGATCTGGGTGGTGGACAGCTCGACCAGGGAGGTGGTGGAGAGCGCCGCCACCTGGGTGGTGGAGAGCACGGCGGCCTGGGTGGAGGTCAGCGCCGTCAGGGCGGTGGTGTCGAGGGCGGCCATCTGGGTGGCGGTCAGCCGCGCCGCCTGGGAGGTGGTCAGGCTGGCGATCTGGGTGGTGTCGAGGCCGTTGAGCTGGGTGGAGGACAGGGCGGCCAGGCCGGTGAGCGACAATCCGGCGATCTGGGTGGTGGTGAAGGCGGCCAGGGCGGTGGTGTTGAGGCCGGGGGCCTGGGTGGCGGTCAGCGCCGCCAGCTGGAAGACGGCGATGCCGCCGATCTGGGTGGTGGACAGGGAATCCAGGTCGACGGTGGTCAGGGCGGCGAAGGACAGGGCGGCCATCCCGCCCAGCTGGGTCGAGGCGAGGCCGCCGAGCTGGGTGGTGCTGAGCGCCGCCGCCGCCGCCGCGGTCAGCCGGGACATCTGGGCGGTGGACAGCTGCCCGAGGTCGGTGGTCTCGAGCGCCGTCACCTGGGTGGCGGTCAGCGCCGCCACCTGGGTGATGGTCAGGCCGGCGACCTGGGTGGTGGAGAGGGCGTCGATGGTGGCGGTGGACAGCCCCCCGACCTGGGCGGCGGTGAGCGCCGCCAGCTGGGTGGTGGAGAAGGCGCCGATCTGGGTGGCGTCGAGGGCGGCGACGTCGGTGGTCTCCAGCCCGGTCATCTGGGTGGTGGTGAGCGCCGCCAGATCGGTGGTGGCGAGGCCGGCCAGCCCCGAGGACGACAGCGCGCCGACCTGCAGCACGCTCAGGGCGCGCAGCTGGGTGGTGGAGAGGGCGTCGAGGGTGGTGGTGTCGAGGCCGGACACCTGGGTGGTGGACAGTCCGGCGACCTGGGTGGTGGTCAGGGAATCCAGCTGGGTGGTGGTGAACAGCCCCAGCTGGGTGGCGGAGAAGCCGCGGACCTGGGTGGTGGACAGCCCGGCGGTCTGGGTGGTGGTCAGCGCGGCCAGCTGGGTGGAGCTCATGCCGACCAGCACGCCGGAGGCCAGGCCGCGCAGCTGGGTGGTGGCGAGCGAGGCCAGCCCGGTGGTGGACAGGGCGCCCAGCTGGGCCGAGGTCAGGCTGCTCATCTGGGTGGCGGTCAGTCCGCCCAGCTGGGTGGTGGACAGGGCATCCAGCTCGGTGGTGGTCAGGCCGCGCACCTGGGTGATGCTGAGCCGGGCGATCTGGGTGGTGGCGACCGCCGCCAGCTGGGTGGTGGTGAAGGCGCCCACCTGGGTCAGGGTCAGGCCGCCGACCTGGGTGACCGACAGGGCGGCGATGGCGGTGGTGGAGACCTCGCCCAGCTGGGTCAGGGTCAGGGCGGCGATGGCGGTGGCGGTCAGCCCGCCCAGCTGGGTGGTGGACAGCGCGGTCACCCCGGTGGTGGTGAGGCCGGCGACCTGGGTGGCGGTGAGCCGCGCCGTCTGGGTGGAGGACAGCCCCGACAGTTGGGTGGTGGACAGGCCGGCCAGCTGGGTGGCGGTGAGCTGCGGCACCTGGGTGAAGGTCAGGGCGGAAATCTGGGTGGTGGACAAGGCGTCCAGCTGGGTGGTGGACAGGGCCTGCACCCCGGTGGCCGACAGGCGGGTGAGCTGGGTGGTGGAGAAGGCGGCCAGCCCGGTGGTGGTCAGGCCCCCCAGCTGGGTGGTGGTCAGCCCGCCGATCTGGGTGCTGCCCAGCCCGGCCAGCTGGGTGGTGGACAGGGCGGCGACCTGGGTGGTGGTCAGCCCGGTGACGTTGCTGGCGCTCAGCGCCGCCAGCTGCGCGGCGCCCAACCCCGCCAGTTGCGTCGTCGACAGCACCGCAAGATCCGTCCGCTCCACAACCCCCATCTGCGTGGTGGTGAGCGCCGCCACGTCGGTGGTTTCCATGCCGGCCACCTGGGCGGTGGTCAGGGCGGCGATCTGGGCGGCGGACAACGCCGCCACCTGGGTGGTGGTCAGATCGGCCACCACCGTGGCGCTCAGGCCGGCCACCTGGGTGACGGTCAGGCCGCCGACCTGGGTGGCGGTCAGGGCGCCCAGCTGGGTGGTATCCAGCGCCGCCACCTGGGTGGCGGAGAGCCCCTTGACCTGGGTGACCGTCAGGCGGTCCAGCTGGGTGGAGGCCAGGGAGGTCAGCTGGGTGGTGGACAGTCCCGCCACGCCGGTGGAGGAAAAGCCGGTCACCTGGGTGGTGGTCAGGTCGGTCAGCTGCGTCGTGCTCAATCCGCCGATCTGGGAGGTGTTCAGCATTCCCAGATGGGTGACGGTCAGCCCGGCCAATTGCGTGGTGGTCAGGGTGTTCAGCTGGGTGGAGGTCAGGCCGCGCACCTGGCTGGCGGTCAGCGCCGCCAGTTGCGACGAGGCCAGGACCGCCACCTGGGTGGTGTTCAGCGCCCCCACCTCGGTGACGGTCAGTCCCCGAATCTGCTGGGTGGAGAGAACCGCGATCTCGGCGGCGTCGAAGGCGTCGATCTGGGCCACGCTCAGCACCGCCAGCTGGGTGGCGGAGAAGCCCATCTGGCTGGGCCCCAGCGCCTGAATCTGGGTGGTGGACAGCGCCGCCGCCTGGGTGGTGCCGAACTGGCCGATCTGGGTGGAGGACAGCGCCTGGATGCCGGTGACGCTGAAGGCCTGGACCTGGGCGGCACTCAGCGCGGACAGCGTCGTGGACGACAGCGCCTGCACCGCCGTGACCGTGAAGCCGGCGATCTGGGTTACCGTGAGATAGGAGACAGACGACACCACGGCGCAGTGCTTCCGGTTCTGGAGGCCGTAACCTCCACCGAATAGCAGGTGTGTTCATAACGCCGGGTTAACGCGGTGCGCGAATCAAAAGGACCCGGCCATATTTGCGGCCGGGTCCTTTGATTTTGGTGGAGCCGAGCGGGAGCGTTCCCTGATTCTGGCTTTTCATCCGTGTTATCAGTGAACTAGGTGATTTTTTGCTGGGCCGGTGATCGCTCGTGTGTCACACGGAGTGCTTCACATGGCGAAGATTGCGGTCGGGACGGTCCTGCGGGGTTCGGTCTGGAACTTCCGATGCCGGGTGCCGAAAGTTGTGGCGCTCCGGCTCGGGCGAACTCATCTTACCTCCTCGCTGAGAACCTCCTGCCCGAACCGAGCACGTCTGCGTGCCGCCAGGATTGCCTCGGCGCTAGCCAACCTTTGGGAATATCTGTCCGTGACCTCGCTATCTCCCGACCGCATGCGTGCGCTGATCGATGACCTGATCAAGAGCGAACTGGACGCTGATGCTCTCAATCGCATCGAGACTGGTTGGGCTGCTGATCGTGCGGTCAGGTGGAACGTTGGACAGGGCGAAGCAGCGGCGGCGATGCTGGCCGACGATGCCGAGGGGCAACTGGAGCGCTGGAAGGGCGCTCTTGAAGCCCATGATTGGTCGGCTGCGAAGCATGAAGCTGGCTCTCTTCTCGAACGGCATGACCTTGATGTCGATCGTGGCAGTTCCGAATTTGCTCTCCTTTGCATGCAAGTGACGGCGGCGCTGGCCCATGTCCATGGAGTGCGGCTTGACAGGTCGGCCGGACGGTTCACCCCGCTGCTCACCGAAAGAGTCTCGCCGGAAACTGCACCGGTCGGCACGGCGACAACTGCGGTTGGACCGCCGCTTGGCCCACTGGTTGATGCCTTTCTTGAGGAAGCGCAGCGTCTCGGTCGCTATAAGGAGAAGCGGCTGTATGATGTCCAGAACGCTCTGCGGCTATTCCGGACCTTCATCGGTGATGAAGTCCTGCTATCTGATCTCACGCGTCCACGCATCGGTGATTTTCGCGAACTGCTGACCAGAATTCCGACCAACCCTACCAAGCGTTGGCCGGGGAAGAGCATTGCCGAAGTGCTCGAAATCGCCGAGCGCGAGGGGCTGAGGCCGATCACACCCACTACAGCGAATCAGAAGTATCTTGCTCATGTACGGACGTTCTTCGACTGGTGCATCGCGGCAGGCAAATGCACGACCAATCCCGCGACAGACATCTCGGTTTCTGCGCTGGCCAAGAAGGGTAGGCTCCGCAACCCCTTCACGATGGATGAACTCGGCACCGTCCTCAAATCGCCAATCTGGTACGGCTGCAAATCACCGGACCGCGTTTTCGATCCTGGCACCACGAAGGTCAGAGATTGGAGGTGGTGGCTATTCCCTCTTGGTTTGCTCACCGGCTGCCGTCTCGGCGAACTTTGCTCGCTTACCGTCGATCAAGTGCTCCAGAATGATGGCGTCTGGTACATCGACATTGTGAAGGCGAAGTCCGAGGCTGGAGTTCGTCGGGTGCCGCTGCATCCGACCATCATGCAGATGGGATTCCTCGCCCACGTCGAGAATATGCGCCAGAAAGGCTACGAGACCATATGGCCGGGTCTCAATCCGAAAGGCGGTTATCTCAGCAATCGTGCGTCTCACTGGCATGCCGATCTGCTGAACCTCGCGTTAGGAAAGGAACAGCGCACCGCCCGGAAGGTCGTCTACCATTCAACCCGCCACAATTTCATTGACCGCCTGCGCGCGGCGCGAGTGCCAAAGGACATTCGTCACGCGATCGTGGGGCATGAACCGGAGGATCGGAATTCCGCCAAGCATGTAGAGGACGACTACGGGCTGGGATATGAGGTGTCTGTCCTGGCCGAATGGGTTTCGCGAGTTGAGTATCCAGGGCTGATCCTGCCGACGCCCTGAGCGCGCCATTCCAGCAGATCCCATGCCGCTCTCTAACTCGGTGATACCGCACGGTTCGCCCCACCATGCGCCGATATGATCTTTTTCACGCCCTCGTGGGACAGCTTGAACCCCCGAGCGGTCATCCTCTCGGCGATGGTTCGTAGTGCCAACCCGTTATTCTTCATGGCGACCATGGTCTGGATGGCCGCCTGCTGCTCGGCGATCTCGACCAGCCCACCATCGCCATCGACCCGCCAGCCGAAGGGGACGCGACCACCGAGGTAGCGCCCTCGTTCCCGCTGGTCGGCCTTTACCGTGACGATGCGTTCACGGATACGGTCTCGCTCGGCTTCGGCCACCGCTGAGAGGATCGTGAAGACCAGCTTCGAGATGCCGTTACCGGTCACGTCGCCGCCCAGGTCGAGCATGTGCAGCGAGACGCCCATGCCCTTCAGCAGGTTGAGATTGTCCAGCGCGTCGAGGCTGGAGCGGAACATGCGGTCCAGCTTCGGGGTCAGTACCACATCCCCCTTCTTCAGGTCGGCCAGCAGCCGCCCACCTTCTGGACGATCTGCCAGCGGCTTTGACCCACTGACACCGCGCTCGACGAAGACCGCCTCCAGCTTCATGCCATGCATGAGGGCGTAGCCCTCGAGCTGACGACGCTGCACGTCGAGGCTTTCACCATCGTCTGCCTGTCTGTCGGTCGAGACCCTCGTATACCCATAGACCGCCACGGCGCCCTCCTGTCAACGAGTCAACTTGCATGATCACGTTAGGAGGTTGGCACTACGGCGTCAACGTGCTTTAGGACGTTGACGGTGGGGTGAGGGAACTGTCGGTGGAAGACTGGATTGTCGGCTCGGCGGCGCGTCAGGCCGACAGGTGGGAGGGCACCCACCCCTTCGCAGCCATGACCTGCACAGCAAGGGCGATCTGCCGTTGGTTGAACTGCCGCTTACGCTCATTCCAAGCGTATGTCGCGGTGACGATATCGTCCAACGACTTGGCATTCCCCCTGGTCGCCACCCAATGGGCGGTCGCCAGCAGCTCCAGGCCGAAGGGGGTTTCGAACCCTTCGACAAGGTCCGCCACGCGATCAAAGCGTTCCTTGGTTGCGGCATCATCATGCAGAAGTGTCTCGGCGTCATTCACCGCGCCGGGGACCAACTCAAGCTGCTTGTCTGGAGCGTCTCCACCATCGGCGTAACCGGAGATCAGGTGACCTTCGATCTCACGCAGCACATGGCGAAGGTTCTCTGCATAAGGGCCGTAGGGAGCCTTGACGTATCTCAGCCGAAGCTGCTGTCCCGCCTCCTGCATGAAGTACATGAGCTTATGCACCTCAAGGAGGGTTACGAACGGGTCCAGCAGACCGCGCAGGTAGCGGTCCATCAGGACGACCAGGGCGGCCCGGCCAGCGGTCATCTTGGGAACATCGCGCGACTTGACGATGGTGTCGGCTGAGGGTGCTCCGCCGGGCTCGTAGATAACCAGCGTCACATCGGGAATGTCGCTCAGGGCACGTTCGATCCGAGGCCGCACATCCGACCAGTTGAGGCCACCAAGACCACTGCCGAGAGGAGGGATCGCAATGGACCGGAGACGACGGGCTATGATCTCCTGGCGCAACGCCTCCAGACCCGAATCGATATCCTCCATGCGGCTCTTGCCTCGCCAGTGCCGCTTGGTCGGGAAATTGATGATGAACTTCGGATTGGTCAGGCCGTGCGTGTCGAAGACGAACATCCGGCCCGGCTGCACCTCACCTTTCTGGCAGGCAAGCTCATAGGCGTGGAAGTTCTCAGGGAAAGCGTTCTTGAACTGGAGGGCAATGCCTCGGCCCATGATCCCGACGCAATTGACCGTATTGATCAACGCCTCGGCATCTGCCGCGAGAATATCCCCCTTGCGATATTCGATCATCGAGGACATCCTTCAGTAATACCAGTCAGGCTTGATCTCGACGCCGGGGCGATGAGCAGCCTCTCTTAGAACTTCTGATGCCTGCATTGCAACCTGTCTTGAGCATACTCCGATCCGGCGAACTAAGTTCCACGGGAATGCATCGTATACCAGGAACTCAGCTTGCTTGCTCGATCTGATTTCTGGGGCAACGTTGGGGCCGCCCCAGCGACGCGTATCCACAGCAAGCCAATTCACCTCATTCAACTGGACGAGATCGTGGCGAAATTCGGCGTATACCTCGGCTGCATTTGAAAGTGAAAAAGCCCACGGAACATTCGCGCCATCAGCCCAGGCCACCACCTCATGCAGATCGGCTTCAAGGTGGATAATCGGCTCCTGGCCGCCCTGGTAAGCCAACCCCTCATTGTTCCCACAGTGTATAACATAGAGCATGACTGATCGAGGGCAAAAGTAGAACGGAACATAGTCGCCGACATGGGTGCCTGGGCGACAATGCACGGGTAGATGCAAGCGCCTATTCTTAATCTTCTGCATGCCTATGACCGTCCCGACCGGCGCATGAACGGCCATCTTAGCGTCTGACCATAGCGCCCCATCGCCAATGATGGAGGGCAGTTTGTCCACGTTTACAATGTGATAGATCTTCGGGCTGGCGGGAACGGGCATGCTCACCCCTCCGCCGTGAACGGCATGCGGGGCGGCGCCGTCTTCCACATCAACTCGACCTCATCGGCGGTCAGGCCATAGGCTTGGTTGACCAGATCGGACACTTCGCGCTCCAGGGAGTTAGTTTCGCCGACCAGGGTGCGGACTGGCCCGATGGTGTCCTCATAGCCCTGCTTCAGTTCGGCCAGCTTGGCCGGCATCAACCGACCCTTGCGCCCCTTCTTGACCTCGGTCAGGAAATCGTCGAGCCCCAGCGTGGCCGGGGCGGCAAGACGCTGGCTGATCTTGCTCACCTCGAACTCCAGCCGGAGCCAGTCAAGGATCGCGGTGGTGGCCTTGATTGTCTCGGCCTTGATGGTTATCAGGCGTGTGACCTTGGCCTCTACCTTGTGGAACGCACAATTCATCGGCTTAGGAATTGGGAAGCTCTCAATAAATGTGTTGAAATAACGGAGCGCATCGTCTTTGCCGTGCTGTGCTGCTCGCCAGGAAAACCACCAACCAATGGGGGAGTTTAGAACTGCGGCAACCCAGGGGTCTGATGTGGGTAAGACATATGCGGTGTTGCTTGGATACAATCCCGATAGGTCTAGGCAGAATGATGGCGTCCAAGCAATATCAGGGTAAATAATTTTCGGCGCCGCAAAAATATTGTAATAGTCAACGGCATCTTGGAGCTCATACCATTTGTATGCCCCCGTCTTCCTGCCGGGCCACTTTTCACCTCGACTCTGAGGCTCCCAGTTACTTGGCTTTGGCTCCAATTGAATGCGATATTTCTCCAAGTGCCTCTTAATCGCAGGGTATCGATCCAAGTCGATGCCGCGTCGAGTGAAAATCATCCATGTCCCATCCCACGGCGCATGCCAGCGGTCGATATCCTGGCCGCGCATATAAGGAAAGATAATATCCCCTGACTTGTTGTCGCTCTCGATCAATGCGTTGCGGGTTGCCGTATCGATTAAGAACGCTTCATTGAGGCCGGTCTTGATGCCGTAATACGGTTTTACTCCGGTAAATTCAGTCAGCGGCACCCCTTTGGCCTTGATCTTGTCCATCAACGCCAGGACGCCGGGCGGCTCCAGGTTCCAGCCGCTGATCGCCAGCGCCTCGCGCGGCATGTCGAAGCTGTGCTCGTCCACCTGGGCGACCAGACGGTCGAGATCGAGGCGATCGCGGTCAATGACGCAAACACGAGCCGTTGCCGGGGCGGGATCGAGCGTAGGACGGCGAGCGACGATGACGCAGGGGAATACGTCGGCATCGGGGAATATCTGCTTGGCGTGGCCGAAATCGACCACCGTTTCCACCCAGGATTTCTCGGCGAACAGGCGGCGGAGTGCCTCGGCATAACCCGCCTTCATCCACTTGTTGGTGACGATCAGCGACAGACGCCCCCCTGGCTTGAGCAGGCGCAACCCCTGTTCGTAGAAGTAGACGTACAGATCGGCCATGCCGTCGAAGCTGATGAAGGTATCCTTGAGATAGGGCTTAGCCGCGCCCAACAACTCCTGGCGGACATAGGGCGGGTTGCCGATCACCGCATCGAAACCGCCGCTGCTGTCTGCGCTCTCCCAGTCCTGCCAGACACCGGGGAATGCCACCTGCCAGTGGAGGAACCGCTCGCGCCGGGCCAGTGCCCGCACCTCGGTCAACAGTTTGACAAAGGTGGAGCGAATGCCCCGCTCGGGGGCATTGACGGCACCCGGCTTACCTTGCCGGGGTTTCTCATCGGGGATCAGGGGCGGTTGCTCGCGGGGCGCAGCCGCTGTCGGTTTCACCAAGCAGGCTGCGACCTGAACGGGATCTCCGAACTGCTTGTCGAGGAAGGCCTGGATTGCAGCCGTAGAGGCCTTGTCCTTGGTGGGCAGCCACTTGAGCGCCAGCATGAAGTCGAGGAAGCGTGCCAGCGGCTCGGTTGCCTCGGTGACGGTGGCAAAAGTCTGCTTAGACAGCTTCACCTCCGACACATCGGCATCGGCCAGCCGCTCGATTCGCGCCATACCTTGAGCGGTTTGCTTGGCCTGGATCACCGAGTTCTTGATGAACAGCGCCCCACGGTGATCGAGATCATCCCAGACAGGCCGCACCCATTCTCCGCAGATGCTGTCACCGCAACGTAGATGGTGCTCCAGGAAGGACAGGGGTGCCCCGACCGTGAAGGTGTGCAGCCACAGGGCCAGCTTCGCCAGTTCCACCGCCATGGGGTTTTTGTCTACGCCATAGATGACACGCTTCAGGATCATGCGGCGCACGATCAGGCGGTCTTCCAATTGCTCGGGAAGGATCGGCCACTTGCCTTCCTCCGCATGGGTCAGGATTCCGGTGCGGATGGTCTCGATGATCTTGGACAGCGGGCACTCGTAACCCTTGACCAAGGCTTCCGCTTCGGCGATGGCCGCCAGGACGCGGTCACCGAGGTAGTCCACCAGCGACACCAGGAAATGACCGCTCCCCATGGCCGGGTCGCAGACCTTGATATCGAGCATGGCGGTAGCCGGGTCAGCGGCCAGCAACGCTTCGAGGCTGGCGTCTTCCTCGACCTTGCGATGGAACGTGGCGAGCCTCTCCTCCAGCAAAGGGCCGACAGCCTTGGCGATAATCAGTTGGACGGGAGCCTCGGGGGTGTAGAAGCTACCCGACGAGTGCCGCGCCTCGCCATCGCCGCCGACGCGAACTTCTCCGTCCAAGACGGTGACTTCGTTTTCGAGCAGGCGCTCGTAGATCGACCCCAACTGCTGGACCGACAGGTCACGGTAGTTGATGCGTCGCTTGACCTTGCCGTCATCGTGGCGCGACAGGGCGTCAATCACCGGGGCGAACAGGGCGTCGGGTAGTTCGATCCGCTCAAGGATACGGGCGCCGCTCCGGTCGGGGGCGAATAGCCCGCCGTTATAAGGCGGCAAGCCGATGGATGGAGCGCCCTTGTCGATGCGCTGGAACAGGCGGCGCATGTGGGCGTAGTACTCGCCCATCTCTGCGGCCAGGACATCATCCTCGTCAATACGCTTGGCGACATCATCCCGGACGCGCTTACTCATGCCGTAATCGTCGTAGGCTCGGTGGCGCGCGGGCAGCAGATTGCGATCCTCGGCGTAGAGGACGAAGAGCAGCCGATACAAGAGGATCAGTGCGGCCTCGCGGACCTCTTCCAGGTACTCGGGCGCTAGGGATGGAAGGCGTTGCGGATCGCTGTCGATAATACCCCGGACCAGGGCGGGAAAGACCTTGCCGAAGACCAGTTCCGACAGGCTCCCGGCGACCCGCTGCTCCCACATCCGCCCTTCGTCGCGGGAGAGTTGGTGGAACGTGCGGCCATCTTCGCCGGGCAGGAAAGCCGCCCGCCCGAACATCAAGATGAAGACTTTGAGGTAATGAGCCGGTGGGCCGTCGAATAGCCCCGGTGAGAAGCCGGGCAGACCGACGAGCGTCGGCAGGTCGAGTTCGAGGAACTCTTCCGAGACAGAGGTGGCGCCATGGTAGTACAGGCGCCAGTGCCGACCGTTGGTCAGGATGCCCCATCGGACCTTGCCATCGGTAACGATATTGAGCCGGTCCAGATATCGGATCATCTGGGTCGAAGGGACACCGAAATCGTCCTTGGTCGAACCCTTGCGGTCCAACTCTCGCAGCCACCGCTTGCTCTCAACGATAGCGGCGCCTTCACGGTACTGCTTGTACTCATGGGCCTGCCTGTCGGCGCGGCTCTTCGCCTCTGCGTCGCCGAACAACAGGCCGTCTGGCTTGTGCTCCATCCCTTTGGGCGACAGGTTCACTTGACGGGAATAGTTCTCCCATCCCAGCAGCCCCAGCACCTTCCAGATCAGGTCATCCTCGGTTCGGCTTTCGCTTGGGGTCTTCGCCGTCGGGAATTTTTCGTAGATGCCGAGGACAGCCAGCCGAAACCGTTCGACAACTGCGTCATCCAGCGCCGTCCAGGCAGCGGTCTCGGTTATGCCTTCGCCGAGAAAGTCGCGGGTGAACAACGCCCCCTGGATCACGATCCCCCCGTTCGCGTGATGATGGAATGCTTTTCTTCGACTGGCACTCTGGCATGTGCCTTCAGCTCTGGCAAGGTGCCGCCCCTCCGGCCGGAGCAAGGCAGCCTGCAATGTCACCGCTTATTCGCCGCAAGTGGTGACGCGGCGGTGACATTAGAGTGACATTGGGAGTAGATTGCGTAGTGCCAACCGTGATATTGACGCCCCCTGCATTTGTTTTTCCCCCAAAGGATTTGTTGTCATGTTCATTCGCTCCAGCACATCCAAGGGACACACCTACTGGAGAGTGGTTGAAAGCCACCGAGTGAATGGCCGAGTCGTTCAACGGGAGATCGTCGGCCTGGGCTCTTGCGAAACCGTGGCAGAGGCCATTGTTTCTACGCGGTTGGCACTACGGGATGCTGAGAAGAAGTTGAGTCAAAGTTTCGGCGACCTCGTGCCAGCGGACCTCACCGATGAGGTTGCGGTTGGCGCCACGCGGGACAGCTTGAAGAAGACCAAAGCCGCCGCCTTCATCCGTTCGGTCAACGCGATCCTGAAGCTCCGAAAGGACCTGGGGCTAATGGAGATGGTCGCGCCAATTCTGGGCGAAATCATCCCGCCCGATGATGCCGCCAGCGAATTTCAGGCTATGAAGAAGAAGTGCCCGGAGTGGGGCACTTGGTAGCGCTGCGGGCAAGCTCTTGTGCAAGGGAAAATCCGGCAATCCTGGCTGCTGGGAGTCAGGTCGGCTTTTGACTGACCGTTAGTCGTCGCCAGGAAACTGGCTGGGAAGCCCATAGGAGTCGATCGGCGCTCCCGCTGGTACCGATCCACCAGATTGACCGCCGACACCGCCCCGCGCTCGTCTGGCTGGCTCCGGCGATGCTCCGCGAAGTCAAGCGCGGCGCCCTACCACGTCCCCCATGACGGACAGGGCTTCCCTGTGGTGGGGCTGACCTTCTGATCCTGTAGCTCCGGCGCCCGCAGCTGATCCCAAGCCTTTCGTCCCTGCCGGGTAAGCCGCCGACCGCTGACATAGACCCGGCCAGGCTGATGTCCCATCTTCTTCAGCCGCCGAGGTGTCCGGTGGACCTCCTTGAAGCAGTACCGCACCCAGCCATCGGCGCCATAAGAACCCTCCCACTGCTTGTCGGCGTCGAACGGCTGGATATTCACGGCACGACCTTTGAAGGACTTAGGGTCGGTGCCGCTGGCTTTTTCCATGGCTCGCTTCACGTCAGGGAGAGCGTTATCGTTCGCAACGCTGATGACACCATGGGCATGGACGTAACCGCCAGGGGCGATCTCCAGAACAAACCAGCGGTCGAAGTCTTCGCCCCAGTGTAGCTCCACTCCTCGGAGAGCGTCAGCAAGGCGATTGCCGAGATAAGAACCCAGCGTCTTCCTGCGTCGCTTCGCGTCCTTAATCACCAGACTGTCGAAGTTCAGCGTAAAGGCCAGCCCATTGGCCGTCGTTGCGGTTATAACCAGCGCCTTCTCCAGCTCGTTCAACAGGTCCCATCTCGCCTTCGGCTCGTTGGAGGAAGCATCGATCGAGGGCGTGTTGGAATTGGACACTATAGTGGGCAGGTAGGCGACGACCTCTTCACCCCGCAGAATCCGCACGGCGCCAAGCGTTGCCGACGACACGCCGAGCTTCCTCGATCGCTTCTTCTCGGACTTTTTCGACGCCGGTGCATGGGGTGAGCTGCGAGGCATTGTCAGTCCGAGCCACTCTGTGCAACCAGCCGGTCATCCAGCTCAGCGATGAGGTCGCGGGCGATAGCCTTCATGATGGCAATTTCTTCGGCATCGATGGATACGACCACGCCCCGCCCACGGGGAAAGACCTGGATAAGCTGCGACCCGACCCTGAAGGTCGTCCGACGTTGGCCGAGATTTTTAGTGGTGGCCTTTACCAAAGCGTCATGCAGTTTCCCAGCATCGTAACGTTCCAGGCGCACGGTCTCATTTCGAATGACCAGAAGAACCGCTTGGCCGGCTTCATCGCGGCAAAGACGCACATCCAGGGCCTTGGGCGCCTTTCCTCTATCCGGTGCGCAATGGGTCGAGACAAGCTCGGTCAGCAGTTCCGACATGGACATGCCCTTGGCTTCCGCTGAAGCCTTTAGGGTTCGGTGGGCATATTCGGGAATGGCGATGGTGCGGAAGGCGGTCATAGAGACTCCAGATAACAACACGATGTATATTCTACATGATGTTGTATCGCGACGCCAGCGCATTCCTTTGCCGGTGCAAGGAGGGCATGCCAGATCGAGCGGACCAGCCGCGATCCGGGCCGGGACTTGGTAGGTTTTCTAGGACTTCGCTTTCCGCTGCTCGAGAGGCTGGAGGAGGTCTTGCGCCCGCTTCACAGATTGCGACACAATTAGGGCCGGTGGAGTGACCACCGGCCCTGCATGTACCTGATTTCCTTGGCTCGGAAACTT
>NZ_AONQ01000092.1 GCF_000342045.1 Paramagnetospirillum caucaseum
TCCTGCATCACCACCCGGCCGGCGCCGAGATTCATGTGGCCCACCTCGGAATTACCCATCTGCCCGTCGGGCAGCCCCACCTGCAGCCCGGAGGTGTGCAGCAAAGCGTGGGGATAGGTCTTGAGGAAGCGGTCCCAGTTGGGGGTGTCGGCCTGGGCGATGGCGTTGTCGGCGGTTTCGTCACGCCAGCCCCAGCCGTCCAGGATGCACAGCACGACGGGACGGGGGCGGCGGGGGGCGGCACTGGACATGGGCGGCGGACCTGTGGTGGCAAGGGGGCTTTCTGGCCGGCACCTTATACTTAATCGGTGGAATCCGCCAGTTCTAGGCGGCCGGCAGCCTGTGCCGCAGGGGCGCCGGCAGCGCCGTGAGAACTAGGCGGCGCACATGGTGCCAGAAGGCCGACAGGCTGAGCAGCAGCGAGCCCACCACCAGGGCGGTCAACGCGAAGGCCTCGGCCGAGGAACCGGCGGCCTCGAACAGGGCGGTGGCGGCGTACAGCACATAGGCCAGCGCCGAGACCAGCAGGGCGCGGCGGTCAACCGCCAGGGCGACCACGGCCAGCACCAGATAGACGGCTACGGCTCCGGCCGCTCCGCCAATGCCGCCGCCGCCGCCCAGGGCCGAGAACACCGGATGGACGATCATGGGCGCGGCGGCTAGATGCAGCCAGAACGCCACGTCGGAGCGGCGGGTCTTGCGGGCCAGATCGCCGGCATCCCACCACAGCGCCAGGGCGAACAGGGCCAGCCCGGCCACGAAGACCAGCGGCAGGAAGGCGTCGCGCAGGGCCGGCACCAGGGCGAGGCCGAGCGCCAGCAGCGCCCCAGCCCCGGCGCCCGCGCCGGCGGCGATGGTGATGGGCACCATGAAGCGCTTCCAATGGCCCCACGCGGCCAGGGCGGCGATGGCGGCCGAGGCGGCGACGCCGTAGCCGCCCCTGGCGAAGTCATCCACCCCCACCAGCCCCAGCCCGGTGGAGAACACCCCCCAGACGAAGGCCAGCAGCAGGGCGAGGCTGGGCAGGGCCATGCGGCGCCGGCGGGTGAAGTACTCGGCGAAGGCCCAGGCGGCGGCGGCCACCGCGGCGCCGCCCAGCACCGGGCTGATCTTGCCGGCCAGCCAGCCCAGGGCCGACAGCAGCAGCACGGCGGCGATGGTGACGAAGATGTCGTTGAAGCTGGTGACGAGGCGGACGCTTTCCTCGTCGGCCTCATGGGCCGTCTGCCGCCCGGCGACAAAGTCGCGGAACGCCTTCGCCGTGCCGGGAGGCAGGATTCCGGCGGCGGTGGCCGCATCAAGATCGTCGTCGCTGTACATGCCGAGGTCACCCGCTATTGCGCCGCACCATAGAGCATGGCGGGGGCAAGGATGACAAGGACCAGGGATGCGCGAAGGGACGAGTTCCTTCGCTTCTTTCCCCCTATTCCCGCCAGCCCACTTCGCGGGCCAACGCCTCCAGCACCGAGCTGGACGCCTCCCATTCCTCGGGCGGCGGCGCCCCGTCGGATTGGGCGGCGGCCCGCGCCGTGGCGATGGTTTCGGCCAGGGGGGCCAGGCCGGCGGCGGCGCGGCGGGAATCCACCTCGACCTCGTCCTCGACCGGCAGGGGCGAGAGCCTGCCGTCCTGCCAGTCCAGCTGGGTGCCGTATCTCTGCGGGCGGCCTTCCAGGGCGCGGATGCGGTCTTCCAGCATGGCGGCGTGGCGCTTAGGGACCTCGTCGCGGTTGGCGGCGGATTTCAGCAGGCCGAGGCAGCGGCGCATGAAGCTGGGCCGCGACACCGCGTGCATGGCGACCAGCCAGGCGGCCTCGGCGCCGTCGGGGCCGGCGGCATCGGCGGTGGGCCAGCCCTCGTCATCGACGATCAGCTCGAGCTCGCGGGCGTTGGATTCGTGCAGGCGGCGCAGAAGCGGCGGATAGCCGCCCACCGGCTCGCCCGATTGCAGCAATTCGAGGCGCAACGCCAGCTCGGCGTCCTTCAACGCCAGCAGGCGGTGGCGGAAATGTCCGGCCAAGGGCGGCGCTCCTGAGGGGTAGGACCTGTTCGTCGCCCCAGGCAGATAAAGGATTTACCCCCGCAGATCAACACATTGCCTGCGGGGGCGGGGGCTCCGCCCAGTAATTTCTGCCCCTCAATCGCCGGGCGGGCGCGAGCGCCCTTGGCTCCCGCGGCATAAGCCGCGCGGCCCCTTGGGCCTAACCAGTCTCGGTATCGAGACTGGTGTCAGTCGCGGGCGCCCGACAGCAGGCCCCGGGCGATGACCTGGGCCTGGATCTCGGCGGCGCCTTCGAAGATGTTGAGGATGCGGGCGTCGCACAGGATGCGCGAGATGGGATATTCCTCGGCATAGCCGTTGCCGCCGTGCACCTGGAGCGCGTTGTCGGCGTTGGCCCAGGCGACGCGCGCCGCCAGCAGCTTGGCCATGCCGGCCTCGATGTCGCAGCGGTGGCCCTCGTCCTTCTCGCGCGCCGAGAAATAGGTCAGTTGGCGGGCGACCATGGTCTCGACCGCCATCCAGGCGATCTTGCCGCCGACGCGGGGGAAGTCGTAGATGGGCTTGCCGAACTGGACGCGCTCGTTGGCGTATTTCAGGCCCACCTCCATGGCGCACTGGGCGACGCCCACGGCGCGGGCGGCGGTCTGGATGCGGGCCGACTCGAAGGTCTCCATCAGCTGCTTGAAGCCCTGGCCCTCGACGCCGCCCAGCAGGTTGGCGGCGGGAACCTTGAAGCCGTCGAAGCCCAGCTCGTATTCCTTCATGCCGCGATAGCCCAGAACCTTGATCTCGCCGCCGGTCATGCCCTCGGCCGGGAAGGGATTGGCTTCCGTGCCGCGCGGCTTCGGCGCGATCATCATGGACAGGCCCTTCCAATCCTTGGTGTCGGGATTGGTGCGGACCAGCAGGGTCATCACGTCGGTGCGCGCCGCGTGGGTGATCCAGGTCTTGTTGCCGGTGACCACGTATTCGTCGCCCTGCTTCACCGCGCGGGTGCGCAAGGACCCGAGGTCCGAGCCGGTGTTGGGCTCGGTGAACACGGCGGTGGGCAGAATCTCGCCCGAGGCGATCTTGGGCAGCCAGTACTGCTTCTGCTCCTCGGTGCCGCCGAGGCGGATCAGCTCGCCGGCGATCTCGGAGCGGGTGCCGAGCGAGCCGACGCCGATATAGCCGCGCGACAGCTCCTCGGTGACCACGCACATGGACATCTTGCCCAGGCCCAGCCCGCCGTATTCCTCCGGGAGCGTCAGGCCGAACACGCCCATCTCAGCCACATGGTCGACCACCTCGATGGGGATCAGCTCATCCCGAAGGTGCCATTCGTGGGCGTGGGGGATGACCTCGTTCTCGGCGAAGCTGCGGAACTGGTCGCGGATGAGGGCCAGGGTCTCGTCTTCCAGGCCCGGTTCGCCGAAATGGTGGCCATCCTTGATCAGCTCGGCGATGCGGGCGCGCACGGCGGCGGTGCAGCCCGAGCGGCGCAGGGCGGAGGTCGCCTCGTTGGACAGCTCGTGCACCGCCTTGGCGTCGAGGCCCAGGTCGCCGGGCCGCACGATCTCGCCCTGGCTCATGGGAATGCCACCGTAGATCTGGGCGACGTACTCGCCGTAGGCGGCCTGGAGCATCAGGGTCTCCAGCTCGCCCAGCTTGCCCTCGGCCTCGAGGCGCTTGGCCCAGCCCAGCATCTGCTGCAGCGCCGCCACGTAGGTGGCCAGCCAGGCATAGCCGTGGGCGGCGGTCTGGTTGGCGTCGAACAGGGCGCCGTTGACCTTGCCGTCCTTGCTGACCATGGCGGTGACCGAAGCCTTGGCGGCGAGCCGCAGCTTGTCGACCACCAGGGCGGCGGCCTCGCAGGTGGGGATCAGATCGGGGAGCAGGATGGCGGTCATGGCGGCGTCCTCAGACATTGGAAATGAAAAAAACCCTCTCCCGGCGTGGGGAGAGGGTTTTCACTCAAGGGTTAGCCCTCGATGCAATCCTCGACGGTGTAGCGGCCGGGCTTGTAGGCCTGGACCAGCACCGCCATGTTGCCGGGCTTGTGCTCGTTGCGCAGCATCTTCATGTGGGCCTGCGGGATGTCTTCCCACGAATAGACCTCGGACATGCAAGGGTCGATGCGGCGTTCGATCACCAGCTGGTTGGCCTGCGAGGCCTGCAGCAGGTTGGCGAAGTGGCTGCCCTGGATGCGCTTCTGGCGCATCCACACGAAGCGGGCGTCGAAGGTCAGGTTGTAGCCGGTGGTGCCGGCGCAGAACACCACCATGCCGCCGCGCTTGACCACGTTGCACGACACCGGGAAGGTGGACTCGCCGGGATGCTCGAACACGAAGTCGACGTCGTTGCCCTTGCCGGTGATGTCCCAGATGGCCTTGCCGAACTCGCGGGTCTTCTTCATGTAGTCGGAGAAGACCTTGGGGTCGCCGTCCACGTCGGGCAGCTGGCCCCAGCAATCGAAGGTCTTGCGGTTGATGACGCCCTTGGCGCCCAGGCCGAGCACGAATTCGCGCTTGTCCTCTTCCGAGATCACGCCGATGGCGTTGGCGCCCGACACGGCGATCAGCTGGATGGCCATGGAGCCCAGGCCGCCGGCGGCGCCCCACACCAGCACGTTGTGGCCGGGACGCAGCACGTGCGGACGGTGGCCGAACAGCATGCGGTAGGCGGTGGCCAGGGTCAGCGTGTAGCAGGCGCTCTCTTCCCAGGTCAGGTGCTTGGGACGCTCCATGACCTGCTGGGCCTGGACGCGGCAGAACTGGGCGAAGGAGCCGTCGGGGGTCTCGTAGCCCCAGATGCGCTGGCTGGCCGAGTTCATCGGGTCGCCGCCGTTGCATTCCTCGTCGTCGCCGTCGGTCTGGTTGCAGTGAACCACCACCTCGTCGCCGACCTTCCAGCGCTTCACCTTGGAGCCGACCTTGTAGACGATGCCCGAGGCGTCGGAACCGGCGATGTGGTAGTCGGCCTTGTGGTAGTCGAAGGGCGAGATGGGCTTGCCCAGCGCGGCCCAGACGCCGTTGTAGTTGACGCCGGCGGCCATCACCATGATCAGGACGTCATGGGAATCGATTTCGGGGGTGTCCACCACCTCGACCTGCATGGCGGTGTCGGGCTTGCCATGGCGCTCCCTGCGGATGGCCCAGGCATACATCTGCTTCGGCACATGTCCGATCGGCGGAATCTCACCCAGCTCGTAGAGATCCTTGACCACCTGCTCGCTCATCCTAGAACTCCTTGACCCTCTGGACGACACTTGCCCGACGCGGCCGGCCTCGGCGCTCGGTACACCGCCTTTTAGCGTTTTGTCGCTTTCTTCGCAATGCACAAAATGATAGTTTGTTTCGCGAAGTCGGGGGAAAGCGAAATTTTAGGTCGCACGCAGTCCTAACCCCTGGCAAAGATGCATCTTTCTTGAATGGATTCAGTCTGGAGCGCCCGATGACCGAGAAGACCGCCCGCGAAACCGCCACCCCGTCGCGTGAGAAGCCCTGGCTGTTCCGCACCTATTCGGGCCATTCCTCGGCGGCCGAGTCCAACAAGCTGTACCGCACCAACCTGTCCAAGGGCCAGACCGGCCTGTCCATCGCCTTCGACCTGCCGACCCAGACCGGCTACGACAGCGATCACGCCCTGGCCAAGGGCGAGGTGGGCAAGGTGGGCGTGCCCGTCTGCCATCTCGGCGACATGATGACCCTGTTCGACGGCATCCCGCTCGAGAAGATGAACACCTCGATGACCATCAACGCGCCGGCCGCCTGGCTGCTGTCGCTGTACATCGCGGCGGCCGAGAGGCAGGGCGCCCACCGTTCGGTGCTCAACGGCACCACCCAGAACGACGTCATCAAGGAATACCTGTCGCGCGGCACCTACATCTTCGCGCCGCAGCCGTCCCTGAAGCTGACCAGCGACGTGATCGGCTTCACCTATACCGAGGTTCCCAAGTGGAACCCCATGAACGTCTGCTCCTATCACCTGCAGGAAGCCGGCGCCACGCCGGAGCAGGAGCTGGCCTACGCCCTGGCCACCGCCATCGCCGTGCTCGACACCGTGCGCCCCACCGTGCCCGCCGCCGATTTCGAGCAGGTGGTCAGCCGCATCAGCTTCTTCGTCAACGCCGGCATCCGCTTCGTCACCGAATTGTGCAAGATGCGCGCCTTCACCGAGCTGTGGGACGAGATCTGCGTCAACCGCTACGGCGTCAAGGACGAGAAGGCCCGGCGCTTCCGCTACGGCGTCCAGGTCAACTCCTTAGGGCTTACCGAGCAGCAGCCGGAGAACAACGTCTACCGCATCGTCATGGAAATGTTGGCGGTGGTGCTGTCCAAGAATGCCCGGGCGCGGGCCGTGCAGCTTCCCGCCTGGAACGAGGCCTTAGGCTTGCCGCGCCCCTGGGACCAGCAATGGTCGCTGCGCCTGCAGCAGATCATGGCCTACGAGAGCGATCTCTTGGAATTCGGCGACATCTTCGACGGTTCGCACGAGATCACGGCCAAGGTCGAATCCCTCAAGGAGGGTGCGCGGGAGGAACTGGCGCGCCTCGACGCCATGGGCGGCGCCGTCTCGGCGGTGGAATCCAGCTACATGAAGCAGAAGCTGGTGGAATCCAACGCACGCCGCATCGGCGCCATCGAGAGCGGCGAGCAGATCGTGGTCGGCGTCAACAAGTGGACCGAGACCGAGCCTTCGCCACTGACCACCGGTGACGGCTCCATCATGACGGTGGACCCCAAGGCCGAGGCCGAGCAGATCGAACGCCTGAAGGACTTCCGCTCGACCCGCGATAAGGCGGCCGTGGACAAGGCCCTGGCCGAACTGCGCTCGGCGGCCAGCGAAGGCCGCAACGTCATGGAGCCCTCCATCGCCGCCGCCCATGCCGGCGTCACCACCGGCGAGTGGGCACAGACGCTCCGCGACGTGTTCGGCGAATACCGCGCCCCCACCGGCGTGTCCCGCGCCGCCGCCGAGGTCAAGGGCGAGAAGATGGGCGCCGTGCGCGCCCGGGTCGAGCAGGTCTCGGCCAAGCTGGGCCGCCGGGTCAAGATCCTGGTGGGCAAGCCCGGCCTGGACGGCCATTCCAACGGCGCCGAGCAGATCGCCGTGCGGGCCCGGGACGCCGGCATGGAAGTGGTCTACGAGGGTATCCGCCTGACCCCCGCCCAGATCGTCAACGCCGCGCTGGAAGAGGGCGTCCACGTGGTCGGCCTCTCGATCCTGTCGGGCAGCCACGTGCCGCTGGTGACCGAGGTGCTGGAGCGTATGAAGGCCGCCGGCCTGTCCGACATCCCGGTGGTGGCGGGCGGCATCATTCCGGCCGAGGACGAGAAGACCCTGCTGGCCGCCGGCTGCGCCCGCATCTACACGCCCAAGGATTACGACATCACCGCCATCATGGGTGACATCGTCACCCTGCTGGACGCCTCGCCCAAGGCGGCGTGATCGCCGCCTTGGGCCGGCGCACCTTATGGCGCGAGAGCCAAGGGATGCGGGACGCATCCCGCCCGGCGACTGAGGGGCGGAACTAAACGGCGAGGGGGCCATCCGGGGAAAATGGCCGGCCCCCTCGCCCAAAGCCTGTCTTCCCTGACGAGGAGGAGACGGCCCGTTCCGGCAATCTATACCGGTTCCAACTTTGACGCCAAGCGCCGGAGCGTTGCGTTTCGGTGAAGGCCGCCCTTACAGAATCGCCAGCACGCTTTCCGGCGGACGGCCCAGCGCCGCCCTGGCCCCCGCCACCACGATGGGGCGTTCGATGACGATGGGATTGGCGACCATGGCGGCGACCAGCGCCGCGTCGTCCAGCGCCGCCGCGTCGATGCCGGCCTCGGCGGCTTCCTTCCGGCGCAGGATGTCGGCGGGGCGCTTGCCCAGCAGCGACAGGATGCGGGTCAGTTCGGCGGCCGAGGGCGGCTCCTTCAGGTATTCCACCACCGTGGGGGCGATGCCCTTGTCCTCGATCAGCTTCAGCGTATCGCGCGACTTGCCGCAGCGCGGGTTGTGATAGATGGTGACCGGATCGGACATGCTTGCGCCCCTGGAGCGGTTTAAGACGATGAGTGCACTTGTCTATAATGGCGTCTTGCGGCGTCTGGCCGCCACCTTGTTGTTGCTGGCGGGGCTGACCGGCGCCGCCCTGGCCCAGACCCCGCCGCCCGCGCCCATTCCCGAACTGCCCGGCCAGATCAACGCCATCGGCGACAAGGCCGCCGACGTGGTGGTGCAGAAGCTGGCCGACCATTCGGGGCGCGACCAGTGGCGGCATACGGCGGTGATCGTCGTGGCGGCCATCGTGGCGGCCTTCGCCGCCGACCGGCTGTCGCGCGGCGCCTGGCACCGCTTCGCCGGCCGCCGGCTGTCCGACGAGCAGCGCCTGCGCATCCGCCGGCGGCTCGGCTGGCTGCGCCGCATCCTGCTGACCGGCCTGGGGGCGGCGGTGGGGCTGATGACGATCCAGTCGCTGGGCGTCTACGACGTGCTGGCGGTGCTGGGCTCGGAATGGGGGCGGCGCATCCTGTCCGGGCTGATCAACATCATCCTGGTCCTCGCCCTGGCGGTGGTGTTCTGGGAGGTGCTGCGCGCCGCCATCGAGCACTACCTGGCCGCCACCGATTCCGAGGGCAACCAGCTGCAGCGCTCGGGCCGGGTGCGCACCCTGCTGCCCCTGGTGCGCAACGCCGCCTTCATCCTCCTGGTGGTGATGGTCGGGCTGATCGTGCTGTCCGAGCTGGGGGTCAACATCGCGCCGCTGCTGGCCGGCGCCGGCGTGCTGGGCATCGCCATCGGCTTCGGCTCGCAGAAGCTGGTCCAGGACATCATCACCGGCGCCTTCATCCTGTTCGAGGACACCATGGCGGTGGGCGACGCCGTCAAGGTGGGCGAGCATGTGGGCACCGTCGAGGCCATCTCCATCCGCGCCATCAGGATCAGGGACGGCAACGGCGCGCTGCACACCGTGCCGTTCGGCGCCGTCTCGACGGTGATCAATTCCAGCCGCGGCTTCAACTACGCCGCCATCGACATCCCCGTCGCCTACGAGGTGGACACCGACAAGGCGGCCCAGGTGATTCTCGACCTGGGGGCGGAGATGCGGGGCGAGGCCGCCTGGGGCGCCATGATCATCGATCCCGTCGAGGTCCAGGGCGTCGAGCGCTTCGACGCCGCCTCGGTGGTCCTCCGGGCGCGGCTCAAGACCACGCCGGGCGACCGCATGACCCTGATCCGCGAGTTCAACCGCCGCCTCAAGCAGCGTTTCGATGCGGCGGGCATCAGTATGAGTTCGCCCCACGCCCAGAAGATGGTGTCAGACTGACGGGGACTCCTCCGCCTCGACCACCGCGCGGGCGGTTTCCCAGGAAAAGCCGGCGCGGCCCAGGGCTGCCAGGTCCTTGGCGCGGAACTCGGCCCGCTTGTCCGCCGGGCGGTAGGGGCCGAGCCGGCGGCGGCGCGCCAGGGTGAAGGCGGCCTGCAACTCGGAGTCCGGCTCCTGCCCGGCCAGGGCGGCGGCGGCGGTTTCCGTCTCCACACCCTTGGCGGCCAGGGTGGCGGCGATCAGCCGGGCGCTGGCCCCCTTGCGCCGCAAGCCCCGCACCTTGATCCCGGCATAGGCGGCATCGTCGAGATAGCCCAGGCCGGCCAGCTTGGCGATCACCGCCTCGACCAGGGGGATGGCGTCCGCGCGTTCGCCGCCCCAATGGGCGAGCGAGCGGTCCACCTTGCGCAGGAGCACCCGGCGCAGATTGGCCCTGGACGAGGAATAGCGTTCGAGATAATGCAGCGCGGCGTTCTCGAGGTATGATGGCGTGATCTTGGGTGGGGGGCGCCCTGGGGTCTTGGAGATGGAGTCGGTCATGGAAGCGAGTGTAGCATGAGAGACGATGTCGGCATCCTTCCGCCCGTGCCCCGCTCCTACGGCGTGGTCAACTGGCTGGGCACCTGGACCCTGTTGATGAAGGAGGTGCGGCGCTTCCTCAAGGTCTATTTCCAGACCATCATCGCCCCCGTGGTCACCACCTTGCTGTTCCTGTCGGTGTTCGCCCTGGCCCTGGGGCCGGTGGCCGCCGAGGTCAAGGGCGTGCCCTTCGTCCAGTTCCTGGCCCCCGGCCTGATCATGATGGCCATCGTCCAGAACGCCTTCGCCAACACCTCGTCGTCCATCATCATCGCCAAGGTCCAGGGCAACATCGTCGACATGCTGATGCCGCCGCTCACCGGTGCCGAGCAGACGGCGGCGGTGGCGCTGGGCGGCGTGGCGCGCGGCGTGGCGGTGGGGGTCGCGGTGGGCCTCGCCATGGCCCTGTTCGTGCCCATGCCGGTGGCCAATCCGGCCCTGATCGCCTATCACGCGGTGATGGGCTCGCTGATGCTGTCGCTTCTGGGGATGATGGGCGGCATCTGGGCCGACAAGTTCGACCACATGGCCGCCGTCACCAATTTCATCGTCACGCCGCTGTCGTTCCTGTCGGGCACCTTCTATTCCATCGAGCGCCTGCCGCCGGCCTTCCACGCCGTCGCCCTGGTCAATCCGTTCTTCTACATGATCGACGGATTCCGCGCCGGCTTCATCGGGGTGAGCGACGGATCGGTGGCGGTGGGTGTGGCGGCCATGGCCGTCGCCGACCTGGTCCTGCTGCTCGTCACCTGGCGCATGCTGGAGACGGGATACAAGCTGAGAAGCTGAAAACCGCCTCCCCATTGACATTTGAGGTTTTCCAACCGATATTCTGCCGCTTTCCATGAGCGCACCGGCCTTTTCGCTCGCTTCTGCGAGACCGCTGGGCATTCTCGGGAGAGTGACGTGATTCCAGTGGTGATGCCGACCTACGCGCGTGCCGACCTCGCTTTCGAGCGGGGCGAGGGTGTCTACCTGTTCACGGCCGACGGCCGGCGATATCTCGACTTCGCCGCCGGCGTCGCCGTCAACGCCCTGGGGCACTGCCATCCGCGTCTGGTCAAGGCGCTGACCGAGCAAGCCGGCCGGGTGTGGCACACCTCCAACCTCTACCGGGTGCCGGGGCAGGAAAAGGTCGCCGCCAGGCTGGTGGAACGCACCTTCGCCGACACGGTGTTCTTCTGCAATTCCGGCGCCGAGGCCCTGGAATGCAGCATCAAGATGGCCCGGCGCTTTCACTACGTCGCCGGCAATCCCCGCCGCACCCGCATCATCTGCGCCGAGGGCGCCTTCCACGGCCGCACCCTGGCCACCGTGGCGGCGGGCGGGCAGAAGAAGCACATGGAGGGGTTCGCTCCCGTCGTCGAAGGCTTCGACCACGTGCCGTTCGGCAACCTCAACGCGCTGCGCGCCGCCATCACCGAAGAGACCGCCGCCATCCTGGTGGAGCCGGTCCAGGGCGAGGGCGGCATCGTTCCCGGCGACCCCGATTACCTGCGGCGCCTGCGCGCCACCGCCGACGAGTTCGGCCTGCTGCTGATCTTCGACGAGGTGCAGACCGGCATGGGCCGTACCGGCACTCTGTTCGCCCATCAGCAGGCGGGCGTCGCTCCCGATATCATGGGGGTGGCCAAGGGCCTGGGCGGCGGCTTCCCGGTCGGCGCCTGCCTGGCGACGGAAAAGGCCGCCTCGGGCATGGTGGCCGGCACCCACGGCTCCACCTTCGGCGGTAATCCCCTGGCCATGGCGGTGGCCGGCGAGGTGCTGTCCGTCATGGACGAACCCGGCTTCCTGGAGCATGTCCAGGCCATGGGCGTCCTGCTGCGCGCCCGGGTCGAGGAGACCGCCGCCCGGTTCCCCGGCGTGGTCGACGAGGTGCGCGGCCTCGGTCTGATGCTGGGTTTCAAGCCGCGCATGCCCAACACCGAGATGGTGGCCCGGCTGGCCGGGGGCGGCCTGCTGACCGTGGGGGCGGGCGACAATATCGTGCGGCTGCTGCCGCCCCTGATCATCGATGAAAATCATGTGGACGAAGCGGTGGGCATCCTGGCCCGCGTCTTCGACGAGGTGAAATGACCCCTGTCAACGCATCGGGCGTGCCGCGCCATTTTCTTGACCTGGATGGATTCGATACGGCGACCTTGCGCCATATCCTCGATCTCGGTCTGGCCTACAAGCAGGGCAAGGGGCCCAAGGCGCCGCTGGCCGGCAAGATGCTGGCCATGATCTTCGAGAAGCCCTCGACCCGGACCCGCGTGTCCTTCGAGGTGGGTATGAAGCAGCTGGGCGGCGACGTCGTCATGCTGGCGGCGGGCGATACCCAGCTGGGCCGGGGCGAGACCATCGCCGATACCGCCCGGGTGCTGTCGCGCTTCGTCGATGCGGTGATGATCCGCACCAACCTGCCCGACAAGCTGACCGAACTGGCCCGATACGCCGACGTGCCGGTGATCAACGGCCTGACCGACCAATCCCATCCCTGCCAGGTGATGGCCGACGTCATGACCTTCGAGGAGCACCGCGGTTCCCTCAAGGGCAAGGTGGTGGCCTGGGTGGGCGACGGCAACAACGTGGCCGCCAGCTGGATTCACGCCGCTGGCCATTTCGGCTGCGAGATCAGGCTGGCCTGTCCCGACAGCCTGATGCCGTCGCGAAGCGCGGTGGATTGGGCGCGGGCCCGGGGCGCCGGCGTGGTGCTGACCACCCATCCCGCCGAGGCGGTTTCCGGCGCCCATCTGGTGGTGACCGACACCTGGGTGTCCATGGGCTGCACCGACGGCAACCGCCACGAACTGCTGGAGCCCTATCAGGTCAACGAGGCGCTGATGGCCAAGGCCGCGCCCGATGCCCTGTTCATGCATTGCCTGCCCGCCCATCGCGGCGAGGAAGTGACCGACCCGGTCATGGATGGCCCGCAATCGGTGGTGTGGGACGAGGCGGAAAACCGCCTGCACGTCCAGAAGGGAATCCTGACCTGGTGCCTGGCTTGACCGATACCGTCCTGCCCTTCTCCGTGATGGGCGGCGCCGTCCGTGGCCGCCTGGCGCGGCTGGGCGATGCGCTCGACACCATCCTCGGCGACCAGCACGCCTATCCGGTGCCGGTGGCCGCCCTGCTGGCCGAGACCATGGCCCTGGCCGCCGTGTTGGCCACCTCCATGAAGTTCGACGGCATCTTCACCCTGCAGGCCCAGGGCGACGGCCCGGTCTCGCTGCTGGTGGCCGACGTGACCAGCGGCGGCGACGTGCGCGCCCATGCCCGCTTCGACGCCGCCCGCCTGGACAAGGTGCCCGCCGCCGCGCGCGCCTCCGTGCCCGCGTTGCTGGGCAAGGGCTATCTCGCCTTCACCGTGGACCAGGGGCCGGAGACCGACCGCTACCAGGGCATCGTCGAGCTGGAAGGCCCCACCCTGGAAGATTGCGCCCGGGCTTATTTCAAGCAGTCGGAGCAACTGGACACCGCCATCGAGGCCATGGTCCGCCCGCCGGCCGATGGCCGGGGCTGGGCGGCGGCCGCGCTGATGATCCAGCGCATGCCCGCGGGGAGCGGCAGCGCCCCCATCCTGCTGGCCGAGGAAGGCGAGGAAAGCTGGCGCCGCGCCGAGATATTGCTGGGCAGCGTCACCGGCGCCGAACTGGTCGATTCCGTCCTGACGCCCGAGCAAGTGCTCTATCGCCTGTACCATGCCGAGCAGCTTGTGGTGTTCGAGGCCAAGGCCCTGCGGGCCCGCTGCCGCTGCTCGCGGACCAAGGTGGAGGCGACGCTCCGCTCGCTTCCCGCCGACGAGGTCGCCGCGGTGGCCGACGGGGACGGGCGGATCGTGGTGACCTGCGAGTTCTGCCGCGCCGACCATGTCTTCCGGCTGTCCGAGCTGCAGCATTCTTGACGGTTTGCCGCACCGCACCGATATTGAGACCGCAACCTTCGTAAGCCAAGGGGAACCCTTCCCATGATCGCTCGGCATTTCCGCCTGGTGGCGGCCGTCGTCGCCGCCCTTACGGCCAGCGCCTGCCAGAACACCAAGCCGCCCATGCAGAAGCTGCCCGAGATCAGCTTCGCCAACCTGCGGCCCTTCCAGCTGGATGTCGGGCAGCTGGAGATCGTCTCGGAATTCGTCTCGCCCGGCCGTTCCCCCCATGTCGAGCACCTGATGCCGGTCTCGCCCGAGGGCGCCATCCAGCGCTGGGCCCAGGACCGCCTGAAGCCCATGGGCAAGACCGGATCGGCCCGCGTGGTGATCAAGGACGCCCGGGTGGTCGAGGTGACGTTGGCCACCGACAAGGGCCTGAGCGGCGCCTTCAAGAAGGAGCAGGAGGTGCGCTACGACGCCGCCCTCAACGTGGCGGTGCAGATCCTCGACCCGCGCGGTATGGTCGTGGGCGAGACCATGGCCCAGGCGACGCGGTCGCGCACCGTGGCCGAGGGCATCACCCTGAACGAGCGTGACCGGGTGCTCTACGACATCAGCGAAACCCTGGCGAAGGACATCGACCAGCAGATGGTCCAGCTGATTCAGAACTATCTCGGCCGTTGGGTGAGATAGGTTGCGTAAGGATTTGGATCGAATCAGATTCCGCGCTTGACGGGCGGCGTCCGCCACCGTAAAAACGCGGCTTCCTCCGATCGGCAGATCGGGCCAATTTTCCACGGATAGCCCCGGCAGCATGGCCGAACCGGCGATCCGGCGAACGACTTGAAGCGAGGATTTTACCATGGCACGTCGCTGCGCCATCACCGGCAAGGGCGTTTTGACCGGCAACAACGTCAGCCACGCCAACAACAAGACCCGGCGTCGGTTCCTGCCCAATCTCCAGGAAGCTTCGCTGCTGTCCGACGCCCTGGGCCACGCCGTGCGCCTGCGGATCTCGACCAACGGTCTCAAGACCATCGAGCACAACGGCGGCATCGACTCCTTCCTGCTGTCCATCGCCAGCACCAAGCTGAGCGCCGAGGCCCGCCGCCTGAAGAAGCGCATCGAGCGCGCTCTGGCGAGCAAGCAGGACGCCGTCGCGGCCTAAGCTGCGTTTCGTCGTTTTCCGAAAGGGTCCGTGGGTAGCCACGGGCCCTTTTGGTGTTTCCGGCCGATGCGGCCTCCCGCCGTCCATGCTCCCTCCCCCGGCACGCCGGGGGAGGGCTGGGGTGGGGG
>NZ_AONQ01000093.1 GCF_000342045.1 Paramagnetospirillum caucaseum
GGATTGAAGACCAACCTGATGGAAGTCTGCTGGTGAAGTTCAAGGCTGGCGGGCTTCTGGAAATGGCCTGGCACCTGTATCAGTGGGGCGATGCTGTGGAGGTTCTATCGCCACCGGAACTCAAGGAAATTCACGATAGGGCCAGCGTGGCGTGGCCTGGAAGGCCCTGAATGACCGAATTGGGCGCAAAGCAGACCTTTCGTTGGCACCGGTTGTTGCCCACATTTCCGGTTACCGCGCGGTTACTCGCAGGTAGCTCCACCCGGCTCTCACCGAATTCCACTGAATGCCGCCCAGTTCAAATTCACCAAAGACCCAAGGAGCCCGTCGGTTGACGCATTTGGCGGAACTGGATTGCAATTTAGCGTACACAATGATACCGAGTAAACGTGGTAGTTTCTTGCTTGCCAAGGTTGGGGTCGAGGGTTCGAATCCCTTCGCCCGCTCCAAATTTCTAAGGCAATATCAAAGGCTTACGGTTTCTTGACCGTGAGCCTTTTGCTTTTCTGGCTTTCCCCAGAATCGTCCAATTTCACATAAATCAATGATTACAGTGGCTTACAGGCGTGGAATCGTCTGTGAGAATGCACAAATTTATGCACAAAATATTGGTGAATTCTGAAAATGAAACCATCTGTAAATTTGACTCCAACCACAAGGAGTGGTATATTACATAATCACAAATGGAGGAGAATTGATGAAATGAAGACAAAGCGTAAGTGTGTCTTGGACAACAAGGTCTATATATTTATTCGTGATAATGCCAAATTACCGATCTGGCACTACTATTTTACTCATGATGGTGATCAATTCCGTGGATCGACTGGTCATAGAGATGTCGGTGATGCCACGGTCGCTGCAATCAGCCGATACAAGGCTGTGCGTGATGGCGAGGTTTTGGTTCAGACCACCCGGACATCATTCAAGGATGTCGCTGAACGGTGGCTGAAGGTCAATGGAACCAATCGGGACATAGCCAACAAACGCAAGGCGGTGGAGAAGTTCTTCGTCCCATATTTCCACGATGTGCTGAAGCTGGCTGATATCGGGAAGATCCGCCAAAGCCATCTCACGGATTATATCGATTGGCGTCGGGCATATCACACCACTGGTCCTGGCAGCCAAAAACCCAAGAAGGGCTATCAGTGTGGTGGCAAAAAGGTTCTGGCGAATGCCCAATCCTATGGGGTTCCCAAGAACGACACGTTGAATCGTGAGAACCAGAACCTCAACCAGATCATCACCTTCGCCAAGAAGGAGGGGTTCATTGATTCCGGGAATCTTGCCCACATTGATAAGCTGGATGCCGATGGTGATGTTCGACCTGCATTCACCAGCCAGCAGTACCCTTGCCCATTTCGCTGTGGCGTATGCCGGGGCTGTCACCGGATTTCATCGCCGCCATCATCCATGAACGAGGATGGAAGGCATATGGCTCCCCATCAGCGGATGGATATTTCTTGGCGTTGAAGCCGACCATGGTGCCGGAGGATCTGGATATTGATCCTGGCGTCCATGGTTGGCTGCGACTGACCATGGACGAGCTACTGGATTTTACGTTGTAGGGTCATCCCCCTCCTCCCGAAATGGGCTACCATCCCGAGGGAATCCCAAATTTTCAGAACCCATTTACTGTGGCATTGTCGCCGTCTTGGCTTGCCTGAACTGCGACATTGGCGTAGTCTTGCCCCATGATGTTGGACAAGCTGATTACCGTTGTTGAGGCTCCTGCTTTTAGCCGTCGAGCCGAAAAACTGCTATCGGCGGATGAGCATAAGGAGGTCATCGACCATCTGGCTGCGAATCCAGATGAAGGTGACGAAATCCCTGGTACTGGTGGCATTCGGAAGATTCGATTCGCTGCCAAGGGTAAGGGTAAATCCGGCGGTGTTCGGGTGATCTACTACTACTACGATGACAACAATCCGCTCTATGCGTTGGTCATCTACGGCAAAGGCGAGCGGTCTGATTTGAAGCCAGATGAGAAGAAGGCAGTTACAGCCTTCGCTGCCAGGGTCAAAGCCCTGGCGAAGAAAGGAGACTGATGCCATGGGAACCGTCGCTCAAGACCTTCTCGAATCGATGCAGTTCATGGTCGACCATATGGAGGGCAATGCCGAGGGCAAGACCCATGTGGTGCAGGTTGCTGATGATGTGGACGTCAAGGAAATCAGGCAGTCGCTCCATATGACCCAGGAGGCATTTGCAGAAACCTTCCATCTGGAAATTGCCGCAGTTCGTGCATGGGAGCAGAAGCGTCGTCGTCCAGAACGTGCTGCTCGGCTCTACCTGAAGGTTATCGCCAAAAACCCCCAAGCGGTGCGTGACGCAATCGCTGCCTGAGTTCGACAAGATTCTCGAGAAATTTCATGGTGGTCGCCCCTTCACCCCCTGCTTGGAGATGGTATGGTGATCGCCACAAGATCCCAGGGAATCCAGCATGACGGTCGATGACATCATTCGCGATTTCGCCACCACCGGCACCACTTTGCCCCGAAGCTCAATGCAATGGACGCTGGATAATTGGGACGAGGCAGGTCCACGTCTGATCAACGTGCTGGAACGTTTTATCAGTGGCGATGACACCTCCGATGACGCCACCAATGTGCTGTTTTTCGCCCTGCACCTAATGGCAGAGATGAATGAAAAGGGGGCATTTGCCCCGTTATGTCGCCTGATCACCGACCATGACGCTATCGAACGCATTCTCGGAGATGGCATCACAACCACACTGACCCGCATCATGATCAGCACCTTCGATGGCGATATCGATCTGCTGAAGACCCTGATCGAGAACCAGGATGCCGATCAGTTTGTCCGGTATTCCGCCATGCAGACATGGACGTATCAAATTTATGCCGGTTTGGGTTCCCGTGACGATGCCAAGCAGTATCTGCTGGACCTGTTCGACACGATGAAGCCTCAAGGAGAGTGCTTTGTCTGGGTTGGTTGGGTGGATGCCGTAATGATGCTGGGAATGAACGAGTGCCGGGATCGTGTTGCATCGCTGATGGATCGGGGCTTCATCGATTACCGCCATATGAGAATGGACGATTTTGAAAGGGAAATTGCCGTTTCCTTGGATGATCCCAAGGCGGCATTTTCCAGAGATCGGATTTTGCCACTGGATGACTGCATTGGCGAATTGGCGGGATGGTACTGCTTCACGGAGAAGTACCAAGAGGATCAAGCACGAATGGCTGCCCACAGAGAGAAGCAAGCATACCGAGCAAACTTGCCTGAGCCATTCGCCAACCCCTTCAAATCGGTTGGTCGGAATGATCCGTGCCCCTGTGGATCAGGCAAGAAGTTCAAGAAGTGCTGCCTGCATTGATCGTATGACTGACTGAAAATCAACCACCAAAGATTGCACAAACCAAGCACACGCTAGAATCATGGTGCACAAGTCATTGATATTATTAGCGTATTCGCCCGGCAAGGCCATTGCCAAGGTTGGGGTCGAGGGTTCGAATCCCTTCGCCCGCTCCAATCGGACCAGCCAAAGGGCCGCGGGAAACCGCGGCCCTTCGCGTTTCAGGGGTTCGATTAATCCATCGCAGATAGATGCGTAAGCATTCGGTGAAGACCGCGGCTATGCCTTGGCGCGCGGTTTTCTGTTCCAGCGGCGAGCGAGCCTGGTGAGTTCGGCGTCGATGGCCGGGATGTCGACGGTATCGAGGTCGAGATTGTCCGCGCCCCACCATTCGATGATTTCGTCATGGCGCTCGTGGCCGGGGTCGGCCAGCGCCTCGCGAGCCTCCTGGTATCCCCACGGCCCCCCGATATCCTCGGGCGGACAGCAGCCGGAACCGTCAAGCAGGCGCGGGTATATCACGCCGTCGACCGCCATCGTCATGCGTTCGATATTGATCGAGTGCTCTCAGCCGTCACCGAAGTCGTAGAGGTACTTTAACGACTTGGCGTCGGTGTCGCTGATCGCATTGACGAACGTCGTCTTGCGGGCATCAAGCGGCCCGTCACGGTAACCCCCATCTGGGTCAGGAAGGCCGAAGCCGATGCCCTTGATGCGGAACTCATAGAGATGACTGTCCGTCCATCCCATGGCGACCTGCAGCACGGTATGAAGCCGGTCGAGCCTGAGAGACAATGGAACCTCCAGGCGACGCATCACCGTCGGCTCGACATCGTCGAGGACGACCTTGATGCGGGCGATCGGCATGGGAGTGATCATGCTGCGATGGCCTCCCGCGCTCCGTTAGCCCGACGCCAGTTCCACGGCAGGAGGTCATCGAGCCGGTGGGCCGGGTGCCCGGCAATGCGGGCCAGGATGTCGGCCAGCCAGGCTTGCGGATCGACATCGTTCATCTTGGCGGTGACGATGAGGCTGTACATGGCGGAGGCTCGCTGGCCACCGCGATCCGAGCCGGCGAACAGCCATGACTTCCGGCCCAAGGCGATGCCGCGTAGCGCCCGTTCGGCGGCATTGTTCGACAGGCAGATGCGGCCGTCGCCGAGGAAGCGGGTGAACGCGGTCCAGCGCTTGAGCATGTAGTCCTTGGCCTTGGCGAGGTCATTGCCGCGAGAGAGTCTGGCGCGCTGCTCGCGCATCCAGCTTTCCATTTCGGCGACCAAGGGGGCGCTGAGCTCCTGGCGAACGGCGCGGCGCCGCTCAGCCGTCTCGCCGTTGATCGCGCGTTCGATCGCGCGTTCGATCGCGAACAAGCCGTCGATACGCTGGACCGCTTCCAGCGCCAGCGGCGAAATGACCGCCGTGGCCTTGCCGCGCGCCTTGCGGCGGGCGTTCTCGGCGACGTCCGCCATGATGAAGAACGGGCGTCGGGCATGGACCCAGCAGGCCGCCTCCAGGATCGGCCCTGGCTTGCGGTCGGGCGCGTAGACCTTGCCATAGCCGCCATAGGCGTCGGCCTGGAACAGCCCGACATACTTGGCCAGATGGGCCTGGGGATGCTCACCGCCCCGGTCGCGGGAATAGTAGAACATCGCCGCCGGCGGTGCTGACCCACCGAAGGACCGGTCGTCACGGACATAGACCCAACATCGCCCGGTGTCGGTCTTGCCCTTGGCCATCACCGGCACGGTGGTATCGTCGCCGTGCAGGCGATTGGCGGCGAAGACATGGGCCTCGATCCGTCGGATCAGCGGCTCCAACACGGCGCAGCCCGCCCCGACCTGATCGGCGAGGGTCGACAGGCTGAGCGGCACGCCTTCCTTGGCATAGCGCTCGGCCTGGCGGTTGTGCGCCGAGATCGATGGCAAGATCGCCACCTTCCTGGAACGGCCCATCGAGGGCGACTGGCCCTATGTCTGGCTGGACGCCACCTATGTGAAGGTGCGCCAGGACGGGCGTATCGTCAGCGTGGCGGTGATCATCGTGGTGGGCGCCAACACCGCCGGGTGGTGCGAGGTGCTGGGCATGGCCATCGGCGCCTCGGAGGCCGAGATCTTCTGGAAGGACTTCCTGCGCAAGCTGGCCCGTCGCGGCCTGCGCGGCGTCAAGTTGGTGGTCTCCGACCCCCACGAGGGCATCAAGGCCGCAATCGCCAAGGTGTTCAACGCCACCTGGCAGCGCTGCCGCGTCCACTTCATGCGCAACGTCCTGGCCCATGCCGGCAAGCAGGGCGCCGGGTGGTCTCCGCCTTCATCGGCACCGCCTTTGCCCAGGAAACCAATGCCGCCGCCCACGCCCAATGGCGCCAGGTCGCCGATCAGCTTCGCCCCAGGGCGCACAAGCTGGCCGATTTGATGGACCATGCCGAGATGGATGTCCTGGCCTACATGGGCTTCCCGCAGGCGCACCGCACCAAGCTGCACTCGACCAATCCCATCGAGCGCCTCAACGGCGAGATCAAGCGCCGCACCGAGGTGGTCGGCATCTTCCCCAACGAAGACGCCATCATCCTCCTTGAACAGAACGACGAATGGGCCGTCCAGCGATCCCGCTACATGACCCTGGAAACCGTCGCTCCCCTGAGCGATGATCCCCTGGTGAGCCTGCCGCCCGTCACGGCAGCTTGATCAACACGGCCAACCCGGCCGAGGATCAGACGGCGACACCGCTGTTACACCACGTCCTGGGACGTGATCGTCGCGGACGAGTTTGACGGCAACGCCATATGTGGTAGTGTCAAGTGGTCTTGTGTGCCATATAGCTTTGCCATGCGACGTAGACTTTAGCCAGATCGAGGGCTGGCTTTCCACCAGAACCAAGCAGCCGCAAGTGGCACGGGGCTACTCGTGACGACAAAACTGTACTGAGCCACCTGGGCTTCATTTAGATCGCTGCCATCCGCCCATGGATCAAACACTCTCTCAACGGGTCCCAGATGGGAAATATCAAATTCGCTTCACTTCTTATCATCGCCTGTATTTCGGTTTTTGCATTTATCTATGTGACTAAGTGCAGGGAGATTCGCGTAACGCGACGCCAAGCCGCGCTCGTTGGGGTTGCCTGGGTCGCTATTGTTTTATTCGAATACTATTTTCTTGGGCGGGATAGTTTCATCTATTGGGATGATGAGGGGGAATACTTCGTTCCGATCGCTAACTATCTGAACCAGTTCCACCTGGGCGGCCAGTACATGCATGGCTTGGCCGGTGGCATCGATCGTTTCGCCGGTGCGGCGAGCGGAGGTCAGATCGTCGATCTCTACCTGCTGCTGGACGCCCTATTCCCGACCTGGATGGCCATTGTCCTGAACAAGACGCTGGCGATGGCATTGGGGTTCTCCGGCGCCTACCTGCTGAGCCGACGCGCGTTCGGCGCGGAACGCTTCGCCGCGCTCGGACTGGCGGCTCTGTTCACCATGACCGATGCCCAATTTATAGATCGGACTACCTGGACGGGCGCGGGATTTGCTGTGTTTCCAATGGTCCTGTACCTGTCAGCCTTTCCAATCGACGGGCGGCGATTGGCCCTGCGGATGGCCGCGCTTGGCGCGATCGCGGCGTCGATGCCGCCGACGCATGCCCTCCCCACCCTGTGCGTGACGGTGCTGACCGGGGCCGTCCTGATCGGACGGGGATCGCTCAGGACCATTGTGCTGCCCATCGCGGTCATGGTCGCGTGCAGCCTCCTGAACTGGCATGAGCCGATCTGGGCGTTGAAGCAACTGGCCCCCTTCGCGACTCGAACGTCTTCCGCCGTCGCTCCGCTCCCCGCATTTTGGGAATTCACCATCAGCACGTTCATGGTGGTATTCCGCGAAGGAATCGGCTCCGTGTTCATCATGGCCGGAATGGCGGTGCTGGTGTGGCTGCGTCGGTCCGAGGGGATTCGGGCCTTTTGCGCCCTGCTGCTCTGCGGCGCCATTGTGATCGCGGCCACGTTTTTTCCCTGGCACTGGTTCTCCCTTGAGGCGGTCCGCAGGATTACCCTCAGCCAAATTTTTTTCGTCCACGGTCTCGTCCTGTTGATGGCCGCCAGTCGTGCAGTCACGGCGTTGGAGGGAGTGGAGGCCGTGCGCCACCGTGCCTGGTTGCGCCGGGTTCCCGTCGCGCTTCTCGTCGCGACGGCGTTAGGCGCCATGGCCGAGAAGAAGACCACCCACTTCAGGGAGTTCCTGCAACAAGGTGGCCAGGCGCAGTTTCAGGGATTCGAAAACCTTCGGTCCCATGACTGGCTGGCCCCCTCCCTGACCCGCGTGGCGACCCTGCGCCTGCGGCAACCCGAGCCGAACATACCGTCTGGGTTCTATGGGCTGGATGCGATCGACGGATCGATGAACGTGGTGCCGATGATGTTCAGCACGTTCCTTGCCCGCGGCATCAATGTGCAAAAGGCTGCCGCCCCGGGTTTTAGTTATCTGGGGTTCGACTACGAATACTTTTGGTGTTGCGGCCAGCAATATGCCATCGAGCGGCAGTTCGATCTGGACATGCTGCGCATCGCCAATGTCGGTTTCGTCATCAGTCCCGTTCCAATTCAAGGCTCTGTCCAAAAAGTGTCCGGCCCGGCTCAGGATCAGGATCAGATTCTGAGGACCTTCGCCGACAAGGTCGGTTATTTGAAGGACCGGGTCGCGAGGATCTTCGATCCGGGTCTTGTTTATGTCTACGCGCTGAAGCCGCCTCTGCCCAGGGTGTACGCAGCTTCCCAGGTCCAATTCGTGCCCGCCGACCTGGACACCGATTCGTTCCTCGACGTGGTTCGGGTGAACGCATTGCAGCGCCGCATCGTCGTTCCGGAGGGTGTCGCCCGCCCCGACATTGTCGCCCGCCCGTCGCTGGTCGTCAGGTCGGTGACTGCCGTGCTCGACGGATATGAAGCGTTGATCGAGGCGCCCGAAGGCGGAATTGTCGTCGCCAACGTGTCGCCGCTGCCGTTCTGGAGCGCAGAGGTCGATGGTGTAACCCGGGCCGTCTTCCCCGCCAACATGATCCATTCCGCCGTCGAAGTCCCGCCAGGAGCCCGGCGCATCGTGTTCCGTTACCATCGGACGACGCTGGCGGAAGCACTTCTCGGCGGCAGCCGGCGATAGGACTATTGACGTAATGGCAACCTGGGTCTACCTGGGCTATAGAAAGTAGCCCTCGCACGAAATGACGTGCGAGCCAATTTCGACAAGGACTTACGGCGCACAACATGGCAAGCCGACATTTTGCGATTCTTCTGCCCGTATTAGACGACTGGACATCATTCGAGTTTGTCCTGGCGGAGATCAATTCCGTGTTCGGCAGCAACAGCGATACTGCCTCCGTCTTTTGCGTCAACGACGGCTCGACGACCGCACGGCCCAAGACCATCGGAGTTGCGTCGGCCATTTCAAACCTGCGCTCGCTCGAGATCATCAATCTCGTATGCAATCTCGGCCACCAGCGGGCGCTCGCAATCGGTCTCGCCGAAATTGCCCGCCGTGACGAATTTACGGCGGTGATCGTCCTGGACGCCGATGGTGAGGATGACCCCAACCACCTCGACCGGATCATCGCGGCGCACACCGACTCGCCGGAGAAGGTGATTTTCGCGCGGCGCAGCCAACGTTCCGAGGGGCTGGTGTTTCGGATGTTCTACGTGGTCTACAAGCTGTGCTTCCAGATTCTGACGGGCTTTCGCATCTCCTTCGGCAATTTCTGCCTGATTCCGATGGAATCGGCCAGGCGCCTCGTGTTCAAGGCAAATTTGTGGAATAGCCTGCCGGCGACGATCCTGCAGTCGAAGCTTCCCTACACGACGGTGGATTCGCACCGGCGTCCGCGAATCTGTGGCCAGTCCAAGATGGGGTTCGTTGGCCTGTTGCTTCATGGCTTCCATGCTATCTCGGTCTTTTCCGAGCCGGTCATCGTTCGGCTGGTGCTGCTCATCATTTCCACGTCCAGCTTCCTGGTGCTGGGAATCGTCGCCATCCGCTATACCACTGACATCCTCGTGCCGGGGTGGACATCGTCCATGATCGCGATCCTCGTGGTCATCAGTCTCCAAGCCCTGTTCCTCATCATGAACACGACCCTGGTGGTCCTGCAGAACCGCTGCCTGAAGCAGATGATCCCTGCGGTGGAGTTCAAGCCGTTCATCAGGGACATCGTCACCTTCGGCCCGAGTTCTTGAATGGCCGATATCAGCTATCCTGGTGAGGAACTCCTCTGCTTCGCGGAGGCGACAAACTGGAAGCGCTACATGGGGGCGGTGCTGTCGCCCCATGTCGGTACGAGCGTCCTGGATGTCGGCGCGGGGCTGGGCGAGACTGCCAAGCGCCTCAACGCGGGAACCGCCCGCCGCTGGGTCTGCCTGGAACCCGACCGGGGCATGGCCGACGGCCTTGACCGCTCGCGAAGGGCCGGCGAACTGGGCGCGAATTGCGACATCGTCCATGGCACGCTCGCCGACCTTCCGCCGGATCGGACCTTCGACACGATCTTGTATATCGACGTCCTTGAACACATAGAGCGGGACGGTGATGAACTGGCGAACGCGGCGCAATACCTGCAGCCCGGAGGCCGTCTCATTGTCCTGACTCCGGCATTTTCCTGGCTGTTCACCGAATTCGATGCCGCAATCGGACATTTTCGGCGATATTCCAGGCCGGGGCTGGCGGCTCTTACACCGCCGAACATGGCCTTGGTCGAGGCACGCTATCTGGATTCAGTTGGTCTGATGACTTCGCTGATGAATCGCTTCCTTTTGCATGCGGCCAAGCCGACTCGGTCTCAAATTGCCTTGTGGGACAAGATCCTTGTGCCCATATCCACGGTCGTGGATCGTTGCGTCGGATATTCTTTCGGACGATCCGTGATCTGCGTTTGGAGGAAACCCTAATTCGCGTCCTGCTGATCAATCCCCCGGCACTGAATACCGTCATCGAGAATCCCGACGAACAGGGCGGCGAGTTCCTCGAGGCGGACGCTTTCGGCGATTTCCCCCCGCTGGGTGCGCTGTATGTGCTGACCCACCTCAAGGAAAAGACGGACCACGAATGCCTGTTCAAGGATTGCGTTGCCGAGCGCACGTCTTATCCGCGCCTCAGGGAGTACATTCGAGAACACAGGCCCGATGTGGTCGGAATCACCAGCTTCACCGTCTGCCTCGTCGATGCGTGTGAGGTCGCGCGGCTGGTGAAGGAGGAATTGCCCGGGACCCATGTCTGCATGGGTGGCCACCACCCGATCGCCTACCCGAAGGAAGCGGCGGAGTTGGAAAATTTCGATTCCATCGTCGTCGGCGAAGGGGAGATCGCGTTCACCGAGCTGGTGGAATGCTTGGCCCGAGGCGAGGATTTTACCCATATTCGCGGCGTCTACACGCGCGAGTCGATCCAGCCGCACCTGGCCAACCCCATTACCGACAAGCGCTTCCTGGCCCGGGTCAATGTTCCTGCGGCTTATGTGGACGATATTGACGCCCTGCCGATCGTCGATCGGAGTTTCATTCGGCACCTGCGCTACCAGAACATTCTCGGCGTGACCAAGGACCTCGCCACGATACTGAGTTCGCGCGGCTGTCCCTACCGCTGCACATTTTGCGACGTCCCGATCAAGAGCTATCGCGAGCGCAGTGCGCAGTCCGTCGTCGATGAGGTCGAGCGTTGCCTGATGATGGGCTACAAGGAATTCCGTTTCTACGACGACCTGTTCAACATTACCGAGAAGAAGATCGTCAGTCTGTGCGACGAGTTGGACCGTCGCGGGCTGAAGATCGTCTGGGACTTCCGCGGTCGGGTCAACACCGTGACACGCGAGTCCCTGGCGCGCGCGAAGGCATCGGGCCTTCGAATGATCGCGTTCGGCGTCGAAACCGGCACGGACGAAGGCCTGAAGATCCTGCGCAAGGGCACAACCACGGCCAAGGTCCGCAAGGCATTCGAGATCTGCCGCGAATTGGGGATATTGACCGTCGCGGACTACATCATCGGCCAGCCCTTTGAGAGGTCGGTCGAGGACGTCAAGCGGAGCATCGACTTCCTCATTGGGCTGGATCCGGACTATGCCCAGATTTCCGTCCTCAAGCTCTATCCCAATACCGAGATGTACGATAACGCCGTGGCCAAGGGCGTCGTCGCGCCGGGCCGTTGGCAGGATTATTCGCGCAGCCCGGCGAAGGATTTCGTCGTCGATCACTGGGACGAGTTTCTCGATCTGCCGACTCTGGTATCCTTGCAAAAGTACGCCTATCGGCGCTTCTACTTCCGGCCGCGCTACATCCTGCGCAACGTCATTCAGACGCGGTCTCTGGTGGAGTTCCGGTCCAAGGTCAATGGCGTCGGGAAGCTTCTCGGAAAGAATCTTCGCCTGTCCTGAGGCGAGGTTTGGGGCCGGTTACCCATCATTGTCGCGGGTATGATACTCTGCCCCACCACACCAATACCCCAGGGCTGCGACCGTATTCATGACCATGACGGAATCATTTGCCACGCGACGGTTTTCTTGTGTCGGTCGGGTCGAACAGGCATGTGCCGCCTATCGGGCGCCGGATCGGTACCGGAAGCTGCTCGATTTCGCCATGGACAGGCGCCACGCCGTGCAGGGGGCTGGCCTGTCCCTCTCCGGTGCGAGCTTCGGGGATGGGGTGCTAGTCACCTCCATGCGCCGCTTCAATCGCGTCCTTGCCTTCGATCCTGCCGCACGGACCTTGCGGGTCGAACCGGGCATCACGCTCGGTGAGATTTTCACGCTGCTCCAACCTCACGGCCTGTCCCTGCCGGTGCAGCCAGGCTATCCCGGCATCACCATCGGAGGCTGCGTCGCCGGCAATGTGCACGGCAAGAACCAGTATCGCGAGGGAATATTCGCCAACACCGTCCGGCAGATCGACCTCTTTCATCCCGCTCATGGCCGGCTCCGCCTGTCGCATACCGAAAACCCTCAGCTGTTCGAGTTGACCTGCGGCGGTTTCGGTCTGACAGGCCTGATCGTCGAAGTCGAATTGACGCTGCAGCACATGGACAGCACCTGGTATCGGCTATCCCAAATTCCGGTGAATAGTCTCGCCGAGACGGCCTCCACCATGCTGGCGATGAAGGATGATCACCACATCCTCTACAGCTGGAACGACCTGTATATGGACAGCCGGTCGTTTGGCGGCGGCTTTGTGCTGTGCGGTACCAAGGCGCAGGGAGAAGCGGATTACCCCATCGCGGAACCGGCCCGCCTTCGCCCCGAGGGGTGGCTGCCACCGTTCAATTTCCTCCAGGGGCCGGTCCTGGGACTGGCGAACGCATTGTATGGCGCCAAGCTGGGACGGGCGGAAAATCGTCGCCTCATCGATGCCTACCAGACTCATTTCCCGTTTGCCCATTGGCAACGCTACTTCGACGCCTATGGCAGAAGCGGCTGCGTCGAGCATCAGGTCATCATTGGAGCGGACGTTTGCGAGCGCTATTTCAGCGCCGTCGAGAAGCTGGTCCGGTCAAGGCGCGTACCTGTGGGACTGGCGACGATGAAGGTCTTTCGCGGCCAACCGAAATTACTATGGTTTCGCGGCGACGGGCTGTCATTTGCCATTCATGTTCCTGGCGAGCCAGAGGGGCTGGCTTTTCTCGGGGAAATCGACCGGATCGACCGGGAATACGCGGCTCTGCCCAACATCCTCAAGGATTCACGCCTTCCGGCCGAAGTCGTCCGTCATCACTACTGCGAGTTCGAGTGGTTTCGCGATCAGATCCGCGCCCATGACCCGAAACGCATGTTCACCTCGATGCTGGCGGAGAGATTAGGTCTATGAAAAGTCTTGTGATCGGCGGTTCCGCCGGGCTCGGGCGGCAATTGGCCGGTCGTCTTGCTGAACGCGGCGACGAATTGGTTCTCGTCGCATCGGACACGCGCGATCTGGAACCCGTCGCAGCCGATCTTCGTGCCCGCCACGGAATCTCCGTGACGACCATCGTCCAGGATCTTGGCGGACCCGATGCCGCCACTCTGAAAATGCGGATCGTCGAGGCAGCCGGCGTTCCCGACTACGTCTTTTATGTCGCGGGTCTTGGCCATCTCGACGACACCGGGAACCTGCCGCAGACGGATATCGACCGCCTGATCGACGTGAATTTCCGAAGCGCGCTCTCGCTGCTGAACGCTTTTTTCCCGGACATGGAGCAGGGCGCGATCCGGACCGTCGTCTGCGTCGGCTCGGTCGCATCGGCGCGGGGACGCGGCTCCAACATGGTCTATGCCGCGGCCAAGTGCGGCTTGACGTTTTATGCGGAGGCGCTGCGTCACCGCCTCGCTGCATCGTCCTGCTGTGTTCAGACCTATCTGGTCGGCTTCATGGATACGACGATGCTGGACGGGCGTGCGCCGAAACTGCCGCCCGTGGCGCCAGAGGAAATTGCGCGCCGGATCGTTCGGAACCTTGATCGCGACATCGGGGCCGTCTACGTTCCGGCATGGTGGCTGCTGGCCACGACAATCCTGCGGCTCCTGCCTTGGTGGATTTTCAAACGTGTCAACTTGTAGCGCCGCCGCGCGGAACACCAAGGGCCACCGGGAGATCGTTGTGCAATGACCGGTATCGATCTGAAGTTCCTTTGCCCCGACTGCCGAGGCCGTCTTTCAGTGGCCGCGGACGTGGTTTCGTGTTCTGCATGCGGAACCGATCTCGGCACGGTCGATGACGGGCTCATCGTCTTCAACGGCTGTCACGACAAGTTCAGCTTCTTCGAGAAGCAGGCCGTAGAGCGCCTTGACGAGAATTATGCCGACTATAACCGAGCCGCTTTTCTCGATGATCTGAAAAAAACTGATCTTTGGGAAATGGATGAGGGGAATAAACGCGTCGGCATCACCAAGAAATTCTGGTGGGAGCGTTTCGTCGGAAAACTTTGTGGAAAGTCCATCCTTGAATTGGGTTGTGGCGTCAACTACCTCGTCCCCTATTTTCTCGAATGCGGCAATTCTGTTGTCGCCTTCGACATCTGCCGGGAGAGCATAGAATATTCAAAGCGGCTGCTTACAAGAATCGGAATTGATACCGGACGGATCGAATTCGCCGTCGCCGACGCCCGCAAGGTTGAATTCGAACAATGCTTCGATATCGTCGATATCAGCAACGTACTCCACCACATCGATGACCGCCCGGCGGTTTTCGCGCGCATTCACCGCGCGCTCAAGGATGATGGAAAGCTGTTGATTGTCGAGCCGAACTACTACTATCCACCCCGGTGGATACTGGAAACGGATGTCTTTGGCCCCTTGAATTTCCCGCAACACCTGATCATCCGCCATCATTTGATGGAGGAAGGCGAAAAAGCGGTGGTGTTCCGGGACATGATCCGGGAACTTGAAGCCGCCGGCTTTCGCCTAGAAGCGCGCCGCAAGGACGACAATTTTCTCGGCGCATTCGTAATACGGCTGCTGCGCACTGGGTCTTGGCCAGCAAGGATGATCTTCATCCTGGACCGCTACATCTTCCGATTCCTCACTCCGCGACTGTTCGCGTCATTTGAATTTCTCGTCCTCTCCAAGTCTTAGATTTCGTCCGCGAAGTTATACCAACT
>NZ_AONQ01000094.1 GCF_000342045.1 Paramagnetospirillum caucaseum
ATGTGGCGGTCGCCGGCCAGGACACCGTTTCCGCCGGCCAGACCGGCGGCACGCTGATCCTGGCGGCGGGACCGGCCATCGCCGTCACCACCCACGCGGCCGGCGACAGCGTCACCATCGCCGTCGATGAAAGCGCCCTCGCCGATCTGATCGGCCAGGGTACCGCCGGCCTTCCCACCGCCGCCGCCATGCACGCCATGGCCGCGGCCCTGTCCGCTTAAGGAGATTCGAAATGACCGTGACCAACACCGCCGCCTTCGCCCAGGGCATGGCGCTCGACGCCTGCGTCTGCACGGCGGCCAAGACCACCTACGGCGACGGCGCCAACACCGTCCAGCTGTCCGCCGCCGGGGCCCAGGGATCGGAATACACCCACATCGCCGCCATCCCGCGGGCCACGGTGACCGCCACCCAGGTGCAGCTCTACGCCCATGACGGCGCCGGCTACTTCCTGATCGCCACCGCCTTGATGCCGGCCCACACCATGGCCCAGACCACCCAGGCCACCGCTACCGCCCTGGCCCATATCGACGGCACCGCCATCACCGAGTTCAACCCGCTGCGCCTGCAGAGCGGCTGGACGCTTCACGCCGCCATCGGCGTCGCCCTGGCCGGCGGCGTGGTGGTCAGCGCCCAGCGCAAGGATTACTAGGATGCGCCCCCTTGGCCTTCTGGGACGGGCGCTGAGCGGCGGACCGCCTTGGCCTGGGCGGGGCGCCCTCGGCCAATACCTATCTGCGGGGCGACGGGCAGTGGGCCGCCCTGTCCACCGCGCCCTTCGGCAACAGCCAGCTTTTCACCGCCAACGGCACCTTCACCGTTCCCGCCGGAATCACCATGATCGCCGTCCTGTGCATTGGTGGCTCTGGCGGTGGCGGCGGCGGCGGCGGTGGTGGCGGCACGGGCGGCACGACGTCGTTCGGGTCTTACATGTCGGCGCTTGGCGGCGGTGGCGGGCAGATGGCCACATACGGCATGGCGCCTCAAGGCGGATCGACCTATGACCCCGCCCATGTGGTTGCGGCGGGCCCGTCGGGCGGGCATGGCGGAAACGACGCCGGCTGCCGCAACACAAGCGGCACGGTGAATTACGGCAAGGGCATGAAGGGCAGCGGGGACGGCGGAAGCGGCTGGTATATGACCGGCGGCGACGGCGGCGTCATCCTCGGCATCATGTCCGTCACCCCCGGACAACAGATCGGCGTCACGATCGGTGCGGCAGGCAGCCCGTATTATGGCACCGTATCGAATCCCGGCGCCCTCATCGTGAGGTACTAGCCATGATCCGCACCGCAATCATCGAAGCCGGAATCGTGACCAACGTCGTGATGCGCGACCCTCGAGACGGCTGGATGCCGCCCGAGGGCTGCGTCATCGTCGCCTCGGAAACCGCCGGGGTGGGCGATACCTGGGACGGCTCCGCCTTCACCCCTCCCATGCCGACGGCGGAGCAGATCAACCGCGCCCTTCGCGCCCGGTTGGCCGAGACCGACGCCAGGAGCATCCGTCCCTTGCGGTCGATCCTCGACGCCCAGGCGGCGGGCCAGCCCCCCGACCCCGCCGACGTGTCCATCCTGGCCGGCCTCAAGGCCCAGGCGGATGCGCTGCGGGCAGAACTCGTCGTCTGACGGGACCCGTTTTCCCCGAGGGGAAAAACCGACCCGCCGTCCCTTCCCGGGCGGCGGGGTTTCCTTTTCCCGTCCCGCCAAGAGGAGAACGACCATGGCCGAGGACCTTTCCGGCCTGCGCGTCCGGCTGGCCGCGACCCTGCCCGACCATGTGGCGGCGGCTTTGGCCGGCTACGAGGATTTCACCGCCGCCGCGCCGCCCGCCGACGCCAAGGGCTTCGCCGCCTGGCACGCGGCGGCCAAGGCGGCGCTGGCCCATGCGGACCTGCTGATCAAGCTGGCCCGCTGGGCCGAGGGCTCCGCTGAGCCCGACGAGGACGCCGGCATGGAGCGCCTGCTGGCCGGCGCGCGCGCCGCGCTCGATGCCCTCGACGATGGCGACGAGGAGGAATGATGAAGACCGTCAATTTCCCGGAATTCGTCTGGATCTGGAACCAGCGCCTAGGGATGGGCACGCCCCGGCACCAGCTGCGCATGGCCCGCTGGCTGGCGGCCCGCTGGCACGGGCGGGAGCGGGAATTGCTGCTGATGGCCTTCCGCTCGTCGGGCAAGTCCACCATCGTCGGCCTGTTCTGCGCCTGGGTGCTGGGCTGCAATCCCGATCTGCGCATCATGGTGCTGGCCGCTGATCTGGCCCTGGCCAAGAAGATGGTCCGCAACGTCAAGCGCATCGTCGAGCGCCACCCCCTGACCCAGGGCCTCAAGCCCCGGCGCCGCGACCAGTGGGCCGCCGACCAGTTCACCGTCAACCGGCCGGGCGAGCTGCGCGACCCGTCCATGGTGGCCAAGGGCATCGGCGCCAACATCACCGGTTCGCGCGCCGAAATGGTCATCTGCGACGACGTCGAGGTGCCCAACACCTGCGACTCGGCGCCCAAGCGGGCCGATCTGCGCGAGCGTCTGGCCGAGATCGAATACGTGATGGTGCCGGGCGGCACCCAGCTTTACGTCGGCACGCCGCATTCCTATTACACCATCTATGCCGACCGCCCCCGGCTGGAGGCGGGCGAAAGCCGTCCGTTCCTCGACGGCTTCCATCGCCTGGAACTGCCGCTGATCGACGGCAAGGGCTGTTCCGCCTGGCCCGAGCGCTTTCCGCCCGAACGCATCGGCATTCTGCGCAAGCGGTCGGGGCCCAACAAGTTCGACAGCCAGATGATGTTGCGCCCGGTCAACATCGCCGACGGCCGCCTCGACCCTGACCGCCTGCGTCTCTACGAGGCCGAGCTGTCCTACGGCGAAGGCAACGGCGTGCCGCTGCTGACCATCGGGGCCCGGCGCATGGTCTCGGCCGCCTGCTGGTGGGATCCGGCCTACGGCGCGCCGGGCCGGGGCGATTCCTCGGTGGTGGTGGCGCTGTTCACCGACGAGGAGGGGCTCTACTGGCTGCACCGGGTGCGCTATCTCGAACACGATCCGGCCCGCACCGACACCGACGAGGCCACCCAATTGTGCCGCCAGGTGGCGCGCTTCGCCGCCGAGCTGCATCTGCCGGCGGTGCAGTTGGAGACCAACGGCCTGGGCCGCTTCCTGCCCGGCCTGCTGCGCCGCGAACTGGGCGCCGCCGGCATCGGCTGCGCCGTCATCGAGGCGGTGGCCAAGCGGGCCAAGGACCAGCGCATCATCGACGCCTTCGACGCCGTGCTGGCCGCAGGCGCGCTCGGCGTCCATCGCAGCGTCTGGGACACCCCCTTCATCGCCGAGATGCGCGAGTGGCAGCCGGGCGGCAAGGGCCGCGACGACGGCCTGGACGCCGTGGCCGGCTGCCTGCTGTCCCAGCCGGTGCGCCTGTCGCGCCCCCTGTCCGCCGCCGCCGTCCGCCCCGACTGGCGTCCCGGCGGACGGGCGGTGGTCGCCCATTCCGACTTCGAGTTCTGACTCACGGGAGAGTTCTCATGGATACCATCGCTTTCGACCCCCGCTGGTGGGTCACCGCCGTCGAGCTGCCCGTGCTGGGCGCCATGGCGATGATGGTCTGGCGGGTCCGTCACGATTCCGACCACCGCATCGACGAGCTGGAACATCGCCTCGACGTCGGCATGGGCCAGGCCCGCGAGGCCCTGGCCGCCTACAAGCTGGAAGTTGCCAAGAGCTATGCCACCACCGGCTATCTCAAGGATGTGGAACAGCGGCTCACCGAGCATCTGGTCCGTATCGAAGGCAAGCTGGACGGCGTCCAGTCGGCCGCGCGTTAGGAGGTCGATACCGCCATGGACCCCATCACCATCGCGCTCGGCCTCGCCCAGTTCGTCCCCGGCTTGATCCGCTGGGTCGGCGGCGACGATGCCGAAGCCGCCGCCAAGGTCGCCGACCGGGTGGTCGGCATCGCCCGCACCGTCACCGGCAAGGAGGGTGGCGCGGACGTCCTGGCCGCCATCCGGGCCGACCCTGCCCTGGCCCTGCAACTGCAGCAGGCCTGGCTGATCCACGAAGTGGATCTGGCGCGGCAGGAAACCCGCCAGCTGGCCGAGATCAACGCCACCATGCGGGCCGAAGCCGCCTCGGAGGACGGCTATGTCCGCTGCTGGCGCCCCACTTTCGGCTATGCGGTGGCGCTGACCTGGACCGCCACCATGGGAGCGGTTTCCTGGGCGATCGTCCGCGACCCCGCCCAGGCGCCGGCCATCATCGCCGCTTTGGTCAACACCTCGCCCATCTGGGGCATTGCGCTCGGCGTGCTGGGCGTCGCGGTGGTCAAGCGCAGCCACGACAAGACCCTGCGGCCCTGAAAATCCCTTGCCGCATCGCGGCGGGCCCTGAAAAAGCAAGGGGGGCCGAAGCCCCCCTTGCCCCATCGCGATGAATCTCGCCTCAGTCCACGCACTGGGCGGGGTCGGCGTCCTCGCTCCAGGTGATGGAGGGACGGGGCGTCTTCTCGATCCACTTGTCGAGCGCCACCACGTGCTCGGCCTCTTCCGCCGCGAAGTCGGCGCCCAGGCGCTGGACTTCGGGATCGGAGGAATTGGCGGCGGCGTCCTTGTAGTACTCCATGCCGCGGATCTCGTTGTCGCGGGCATAGCGCAGCGCGTGGTAGGGCGTCATCAGGTAGTGGATGTCGTTCTCGTCGCCCACCTCGGGCGGGGTCTTCCAGCGGTACTGCCAGCTCATCAGCTTGGGCAGTTCCAGGGCGCGGGAGCGCTGCTTGATCTCGTCGCCGTGCAGCGAGGAAAAGCGCGCCATGTCGCGGAAGACCGAGGCGGTGTCGAGGTTGTTGTGGGCCTCCATCATGTCGGCCAGCTCTGCGTACCGCTCGGCGGCCTCATTCTCCAAAGCAATGGCATGCGCCAGGAATTCTGCCAGGGTGTAGCCCATCGTCGCCTCTCGTCAGGGAAGGTTCCCGACAAGGGTATCGGGGGCGTCTCCCGCCGTCAATCGCATAATTCGGCATTCAAATACCGATTTACGGGACCGGGCTGGCGTCGGGGCGGCCCGCCCCCCATATCCAGGGAATTGCCGCAACGATAATGGGGGAACCCGCCATGGGAGAGCACGTCTACAAGATCGTCGAACTGGCCGGCAGCTCGGACAAGAGCTACGAGGAGGCCATCCGCAACGCGGTGGCCAAGGCGGCGCAGACCATCCACAACCTGCGCTGGTTCGAGGTCACCGAGACCCGCGGCCATATAGACAAGGGGCAGGTGGCCCACTGGCAGGTGGTCCTCAAGGTGGGCTTCACCCTGGACGACTGAGGATCAGTGCAGGCGCTGGCGGCGCTTCTGCCAGTCGGCGAAGGCCTCGGTCATGACGCTGCGCAGGGCCGAGGCGGAGGCGGTGGGGAAAAGATCGGCCAGCCGGTCCCACAACGCGCCGTTGTGCAGGAAGTTGCGGGCGAAGGTCTCCAAGTCGGCGGCGTTCTCGCCGTCGAAGGATTGCTGGAGGTAGTCGAACAGCCGCTGGCGGCTCTGCTCGTCGAAAACGGCCATGATGATCCCGTGCGGACGGAAGAAGCGCATCGAGCCCCGCCGGGGCGGGGCTCGATCCCATTGCAATGACGCGGACCCGGCCCTTACAGGCTGGAATCCACCCATTCGTAAAGCTTGCTCTTGGGCAGGGCACCGATCTTGGTGGCGGCGACCTGGCCGTTCTTGAAGATCATCAGGGTGGGAATGCCGCGCACACCGTACTTGCCGGGGGTGCCGGGATTCTCGTCGATGTTGATCTTGGCGACGGTGATCTTGTCGGCCCTGTCCTTGGAGAGTTCCTCGAGTGCCGGGGCGATCTGGCGGCAGGGACCGCACCATTCGGCCCAGAAATCCACCAGAACCGGGCCGGGAGCCTGGAGCACCTCGGCCTCGAACGAGGAATCGGTCACAACTTTCATAGGCAGGTTCCTTGTCGAATTCCAACGGCGGGCCGGGGAAGCGCATCCACCCGCCCGTCACCACGCGGGATGATCATCCCACGGGAAGGATCACTGTAGAAAGCCCCCGCGCCAGCGTCAAGCAGACCTGGGGGCGGGCAGGGCAATCGCTCGAAGGAGCGCTTGCCGGAAAGACGCCTGAGGGTCGGAGATGATTCGAGCGCCACGCCATGGCGCCGCATCGGTCCCGACGCGGCGTCAGCTCTCCGATGGCTCCTGTGAGGCGGGCTATTACACTGATTTTACGGAGAGGAATGGTGCCGGCGAGAGGACTCGAACCCCCGACCCGCGCATTACGAATGGTTAGCTGAAAAATAGTGCATTGAATTTTATTATTGAATTTTGCCATTGCCTAACTGTGAAAAGAATGTGAAATGATTTGCGGAAAACATTAGGATAAGAATATAACAAAATGTAGCGCATGTTGGAGCTGGAAGCGCCAACATATAGTGTCATCGGGTGCATTCCACGCAGCAAAATTGCGCGGCTCGGGCCGCAGTAAGTTCTTGATATGTTCTTGTCCGATTTTGCTCGTTATCGTATGCTATAATGGGAAGTCTGACCACCGAACGCGGCGGTCGACTGTCGTGTAACACGACGGCGATGCGGACAACTTGTCGGGAAAACCGACAACATGCACCTGTCGGAAAAACCTACGCCGCCTGTTGTCCGACCGCCGCCAAGCCAATTGATACCCCAAGCCTTTCGTTATAGGCTCACCTGAATATCAGTATCGCAAATACAGGAAGAGGGGGAATGATGGGCGTTCAAATTTCATGGTCGGACGATCTGCTAATTAATGTCGCAGCGATTGATAGCGACCACAAGAAGCTCTTTGATTTGATGAGTGATATTTTCGCCACTTCGGCTCATGGCGCGGATGCAATCAATCGCGCCATCGGCGCTTTGGCAAAATACACCAAAGAGCACTTTGCCCGCGAAGAAGAGAGCATGGAAAAAACGAACTATCCAGGACTCGCAAAGCAAAAATATGAGCACGAGCACCTTGTGTTCACGCTTGAATCCATGATTGACCGCCTGATGGTCGCTGGTCCAGAATCTATTGACAGTGACCTCGCGAAATTTTTGATGAGCTGGCTTGGCGACCACATTATGGATTTTGACATGAAGTATGCTGAATACCTGAAGGCCAATAATCTGGAGGGCTGATTGTCGGAAAAACCTACGCCGCCTGTTGTCCGACCGCTTCGCCGACCATGCCATTCAACTCGCGCAGCTTGTGGGCGTTGGCCACTTCCATCTCGGTCGTCGCCACGGCGGCATATTTGGCCGAGATGGACGCAAGGCGTTGCGACAGCCGCATCAGCACCAACAATGACGGTGGCCGCTGCCGCGCCTTGGCACAGGACATATAGCTGCGCGACTGGCCGAGCCAAAACCGCGAGAATTCATATTGGCTCTCGACCAGCCACATATTGCGCAATTCCTCATAGACCTTCTCCAGCAGCATGGCCGTTCCTCCTCATGGCGTTTCGTCCAGCTATTTAGCCATCCGCGCTAAATACGCTTGCGGAGCAGCGCCACGCTGGACGCTGCCGCAATGAGGAGAAAACGCCATGAACAGACTGACCTATTTGCCGAAGGGCTACTGCGAGATCGGCTTTGCCAACGAAGTCGTGCTGATCGAGGAGGCCGTGCATCAGGCCATTATCGCTACGCTGCTTCGCATGACCGTTCGGCGGTTGCCTTGAACTGCGGCGCTCTTGCGTTCGTGCTGTGGGTGGCCTGGAGGTCAAATTTCCAGTTCCTGCCATTGACCTGCACCACGCAATACGAGGGCAGTTCGCCGTTGTAGCCCAAGAACGCAATGCCTTCGGTTATGCCGCGCCCTTCACATTTGCTGTCGTGAAATTCGTGGATGGCGCTGGCGACGTGCTTGCTGGGCAATCTGCCGCTGGCCGCGTCCGCTTTGGCCTGCAAGCTGGGAATGACCTGGCTGCTGATGGCCTCGTACCACTGCCGCGCCTCCGCGTCCTGTCCGCGCTCCACATAGATCAATTCCTCCAAGCGGCGTGGACTGCGGAAATTCAGGCGGTACTTCTCCTTCCCTATTTCCAATTGGCCGCGCACATAGCTGCGCGAACTGCCATCAACCCAAAGCGATATAATGCCCTTGCTGGAATTGGCCTTCACCTGACCTGTTGACCGATTGGCCTTTGCCCACGTGGCGAAATCCACAGCACCTCCAAGTGGCTCTTTCTTTCCCCCCAATGGCTCGTCCGATTGGGCGGCAATTCCACGAAGTGGCGCAGCCGCATCGTCGATCACATTGTCGTTCATTCCGATTGGGCAGATCGCCCTTCCTTCTTCCGAGTGGCGAGCCACAAGCGAGCCACTATCGGCGAAATCGGCTGAAAGGCCATTGGGCGTGGCCGAAGGCCGCGAAACAGCCAAAGGCGTATCGATTAGTTTTAGCAATAGTTTAGCAATAGCGACTGGATAAGTCGTTGAAGGAACAGACGAATTGGTCCCTTTGGTGTGGAAACGGTGTGGGAGATGTGTGGAAACGGCGTGGAAAGCTTGTGGGAAACGCCCGTTTAGATAGGCCATGTGGCCACTTGATGCATTGGCGTTCGCCCAATCCACGGCCTGCCTGATAGGCCGACGCTGTTCCTTCGTCAGATGTATTGCGCCCTGATGCGCCACCTGAATGCCGTAGTGCATGTCCAACTGCCTGACCAGCCAATCGCCCTGTTTCTCGGACGAGCGCCCCTTCTGGTGAAAGGCCATGATGCAGCCGATCAGTACGTCGTCATATCGCGGACCACCCCGGTGCTCGCATAGATTGTTGATGTGTCTATTCCATTGAATGTCTGCCATTTGCGTTTTCCTCCAAATGCGTTTTCGGTTGAAACGCTGGGGCGGCCTGGAAAACGCAATGAAAGAGGCTGTCACTGATCCCGTCGGACGCAGTTAAGCCCCAGCATTGTATTTATCCCGATCTGCGGCGCTGCGAATTCGAATTTGGAAATAATTTTTGCCGCCTTGTCACGCCACGCCATATTGCTGCGTGGCAGCAATCGTGTCATTTGCAAGCCATTGACTATATTGACGAAATTCAGAGAATTATCGCGTTGCCGTTTTACACGACAGTCGTGCATGTAGGTTTAACCTACGCATGGCCCACTTCGCTCCTGGCCATGCCGCCCATTTGTCGGCTTTCCCAACAACAGCGACCTGTCGTGTAACACGACATGTATGTCGCCGAGTGCGGCGCAACAATACGTCATAAATTGAAAAACTCTGTGGGTGTCCACGCCTTGCAGATGAGGTGCAAAGTAACCATAGAAGGCACGCAAAGTCGGAATTCATCCGTCTGGTAAATGCCCGAGGTGAACATGGCATTTGGCACTGAACGGCGCGAACGCCATTGCATCGCCAAAAGAGTAGCGGCGATGGTCAGTTTGCAGCGGTCATCGAGCAACCCGCTGCTACAGGAACTCGTTGATGTTGGCTGCCGTTGCGCCGACCTGCACCACTGCGAATTGGCCGATGCTTGCGGGGCAATTCATCGTGCATTTGCCCCGATAAATGCAGCATCTCTATCCCAACCATCTGTCGTGTAACACGACAACCTGCGGCCATCAGCGCCGATATGGCTATTCCTCACCAACCTCAAGTGATTTGAGCTTCGTGACGGTATCCACCTGAAGATCACGAGATTGCCCTCACTCTTTCGATTGAAATGCGGAATTGCTCATCTGCCCGATCCAGATCGGCAATGGCAGATGGCGTTAGCCGCCCATCAGCTTGAAGGCGATGACGAAGCAAAATTATGTTGCGCCTTGCGGAGGCCAACTGGTTCAGGAGAGTGCTGGCACCTTCGGTGAGCCTCTCAACGGAAACAATCTCCGTGTCGTCCATTTCCTGCCCGCGTCTGATGAGCGCAATACCAAAGCCATATTCATTCTGTGGGCTTATGTATTCAACTCCCAATTGGGACTATGCCCCAATTTTCGGCGTCCCTTTTCGACGGCGTCGCTCATCTGTCGGTTTTCCCTACGCCAGCTTCCTGTCGGGAAACCCGACAACTTGCCCATGCCAATAAATAGTGTCGGGAAACCCGACAACAGGGAGACGGCGATGCGACTATGGGAATTCATGAGGGAAGATGCGACGGCCAACAGCTTCGCCGACAATCTGAAACGACAGGCCGACGCCAAGGCCGATCAGGCCAAGAAGCTCAAGCAAGCGGCTTCCGTGCAAAAGAAGCGCGAACAGGTGAACAGCGCCAGAGCGTCCTTGATGAAGAAGCAGGGCGAATTAAGCAAGATCGCCGCCGTATGTGCAAAACATAAGAAAACTTATATTTCATTGTGTTTGCTGTTAACCGCTTGATTATCAACGCAGATAATTGCGGTCGGTCCTGCCTCGCTTTTGATTATATAATGATTTACCTAATGCGAAAACTTTTCATTAGGTGAAGCGATGAAACAGGCCAAGGTACTCAGCGAAGCGGAACTCAAGCGCGTGCTGTCCGTTGTCGCCAATCAGCGTCATGCAGCCCGAAACCGCGTTGCGCTCATGCTCAGCTTCTACGCAGGAATGCGCGTTGGCGAGATCGCCTATTTGAAGCTCGGCGACGTGATTGACGGCGATGGTCGCGTGAAGGACCAAATCGTGCTGCCTGCCAGTTATACCAAAACCGCCGAGGCCAGGACGGTGTTCGTCAGCGGCAAGCTGCGCCGCGAACTGGAGCGCTTCCTGTCGTGTAACACGACAGCAGATCGCGCCGCACCGTTCCTCGTGACGCAAAAGGCCACTGCGTTCTCGGCCAACACCCTCTGCCAGCTATTCGGCCAGATATACGCACTGGCTGGAATTGATGGCGCGAGCAGCCACAGCGGTCGGCGGTGGTTCATCACGCAGATGGCCCACAAGGGCGTTTCGGCCAAGGTCATCATGACGCTGGCTGGTCATCGCCACTTATCCACCACGCAGCGGTACATCGAGGTCAACGACCAGATGATGAAGGCTGCGGTAGAGGGGCTATAGGATATTTGGTCAAATTGCTGAGCGCCAAAGTCGTTCAAAGTCACGTGCCGTTCTTCGGTCAACGCAGTACAAAACATGTTCATAGCCAACATGACAGCCGATTCTCATGTAGTAGTCATACGCCCACCCATGCAAGTAATCTACACATCCTTGTGGAATGTCATAATAGTGTGCAGCTGGGAACCTTTCTGCCCTGGCCATCACGTAGACGCGCCTGGATAGCAATTGTCCGTCAAGGCGCACTATTCCGGAGATTTTTGCGCCACTCGGAATGGAGGTAATTTCAGTGTTGCTAATAATAAGATCTCCGCCAACAATTAAATTCTCTGGCAAATCGCAAATTGACGAAGCGCAAAGATCAAGATCTCCATCAACACGTAGGTTTTCGGGAAGCTTGGAAATTTTTGTGCAGCGGAGAAGCAGGTCTCCTTGAACTATCAGGTTTTCAGGTAGTGTTGGAATTGGCGTGCCGCGCAAATCCAAGTTTCCGCCAATTGCAATATTTGACGGAAGAAATTCTATCATGGAGCCGCCCAGCAAAAGGCTGCCAACTACGCATATATTCTCCGGCAAAGAAGTAATCTGCGTATCGCTCAAATCAAGATAGCCGGAAATCTTAAGGCCATCTGGTAGCTTTGTAATGCCAGTTCCGCAAAGATCCAAATATCCGCCAACTTTGAGGCGGTCAGGCAAAGATGTAACTTTTGTGTTGCTCAGATCAAGTGAGCCGCCAATACTCAAGTTATCAGGCAGACTTGTAATTCCGCTGCCGCAAAGCTTCAAATCACCGCCAACTTTGAGGCCGTCAGGCAAAGATGTGATTTTTGTTTTGCTTAGATCAAGAGATCCGCCAACATTTAGATTGTCAGGAAGTTTTGTAATTCCTGTTTCTGAAATATTTAAATTGCCGCTAAACCTTACGTCGTTAGGAAAGATTATGTCTGATTTTCTCCTGATTTCTACATTGTTTCTAAAGCATAGATCGGCAAACAGATCGCAGAGTGATAAATTTTCGATCGACAGAACAATATCCCCTCCAATTTTCACGTTTTTAGGAATGGGAATGCATGGCTTGCTGTCGTCAAGTCTGTGCAAATACAGAGACCCTCTGAGTGAGTAACTCTCAGGAATCCTTGTAACGCTTGGGTCAATGACTAAATTTCCTCCAATTAAAAGGTCTTCTGGAATCTCTTTGATACCCGTTCCAACAATCTCAAGGCAGCCGCCAACACTCATTCCAGATGGCAGCATCAGAATATCGCAGTGATTGAAATTTACAGATCCTGTGAATTGGACGCCTTCAGGTATATATTCAATTACTTCATTTCCGATATCAATCGATCCGTCGTAAGCCTTATCTTCCTCTAGTTCCTGTAAAATATATGGCCACTGCTTATGGCTTAGCATTTCATCATGTGCTTTCAGCATCTCCTCCCACGCGTCCACTGTGCTTTCATTCCCATCCTGCAATTCTTGCTGTAAATCTTCGTGCGCAGCGGTTTGGAAAAAAATTTCATTCTCTTCCAGGGTGCCGTCAGAATGCGTGTATATACGCAAAATCTTTACCGCTTCGCACTTCGCCTTGGCCAAAGGGGCAGCTTCCAGGGTTGGTAAATGCTTGTGGGCCAGGAGATTTTTTGCCAGTTCCCGAGCATCTGCTTCCGTGGGCACTTCCGCCTTAAACTGGCTGATGATCTGAATCTCAAATTTTTCCTGTTTATTATGGGGCTCCTCCACCAACTCATCTTGGATAAGCGCGGCTGTTGTTACGCTATCCGCCCTATCTGTCGGCTCTTGCTGTGGATCGTCATGCGAGTAAACGTATAAAAAGATCTCGTTATCTTCCATTATCCCATTGGAGTGTGTGATTTTACGAATGATTTTTACTTCTCCACAATTCGACATTGGCATAATTATATTTGCTATCGCGCGAGCTTCTGCTTCATCACATGCTTCCGCCTTGAATAATATTTCGACCTTAACCTGGAAATTTTCCTGATCAGAGGTCATTTTGCTTCCAGTCCATCAATTTTCCATGTGCAATCGGGAAGCATAGCTCTTCATTATTACGGCGTGCAACCGTAGCAAATACGGAGATGTGGGCTGCCTGCCTCATCGCTCCTGGCTTCCTTCTCGGCAGCTTATCATATGATATTCGGGGCAGTCAGCCAGCGCGGCGTGATCTTGTCGGGTTTCCCGACAAGTTGAGCAGTCTCAACATACAGCATGTATGTTCATCTGGCTGTCGTGTTACACGACACTGCATCAGTCGGTTTATCCCACATGAGCCTCTTGTCGGGAAACCCGACAAGTTATGCACGTCCCTCTGTTGTGCAACACGACACTGCCTTCTGTAGGTTAAACCTACGCCTGCCTTTCGGTTGTCCTGCTCGGCCAGCAGGCCATAGCATGTTCGTCATGTGTTCCTATTGGAGGATGTGATGATGAGTGCATTGGACAAGCTGAAGCTGAGCGAAAAGACCCGTCGCGCCGTCGCGGCAACGCCTGAAGGCCGCTTGCGGCACAAGCTGCTGGAAGCCATCAATCAGCAGATCGCTGCTGCGGAAGCGATGCAGAAGGGCGAAGGATTTGAAATTCGGCGCAAGCGCTGGACGAAGGACAGCGAGGGCAACAAGGCCCTGCAAGACCGGCTGGTGAAATTTCGCCCCTGGTACTGGCAGGAAGCCAATGGGGCGTTCATGCTGGAAGTGCGCTACGGCAACAAGATCGTGGAGATCAAGCCGAAGAAAACGGCCATTGAGATTGGCGACGTGGCCGAACTGGTGCCCACGCTGACGCTGGTACGCGACGCGGTGGTCGCTGGCGAACTGGACAAGCAGTTGGCCGCGATGAAGGGACGCTTCGGCAAGAAGCTCGCTTAAACCCCAAACAGCCCCGTGCAAGCGGGGCTGTTTCCATGAGTGCCGCACTGCTGGGCGATCAAATCGGCGGCGTGCACGACGCGCAAAGGGCCAAAGCGGCGGTGGGCATGAAGGTGTTGTCGTGTAACACGACAGGTCAGGGCTTCTTTTTTGGATCGCGCTGTCGCTTTACCTTCTTCAATTTCTCCCCATCCAGCGTCAGCCAGTCAATGTCTGTGTTGAATTCGTTGGCCCTGCTCACCGACGTGTCGTGTCCGTAATAGCGGTGGATCATGTCGGGGCCAGTGCCCATGTTGATACCGACCAAGCGATCCGAGACCCCCTCATTGAGCTTCAGCGTGGCATAGGTATGGCGCAAGCTGTACGGCACGAAGTGGTCGCCATGCACATCGGTTTCCAGCCTCAGCGCCTTCAACATGGTGTTGAACTGCCGCTTGAATGACACAACCGCCTCGCCCGTTTCCTGATTGGCCAGGACGAAATCATCTTCGCCATTGAACTTGCTGACATAGCGAAAGCCCGACAGCATCGGCCACACAAAGCTGTCGCAGCGCACTGGCCTCGATCCCGTCTTCGTATTTTTCACGATGGTCAAATAGGCGTGTTCCACGCCGCCGACGACCTTGACGGAAAAGTGCTTCCACTTGATCGGTTGATGCTCTTTCCCTGGCCGAAGCCCCGTACCGAGAACGAGGTGGATGAATGCGCCGAACACCATCCGCTCGTTGGTCAGCTTTTCCGAGGGATCGTCGGGGAAGCTGTTGCAGTAATCCAAGATGGCCTTGGCCTGCTCCTTCGTGAACGCTGGGCGTCGGTTCACAGCGCCTTTATCGCCGCGTGTCGTCTTTTGTCCGATGATCGGCATTCGCGAACCATCAAGGTAATCGTTGCTGACCGCGAATTTGAAGATTTGCCTCAGCACAGTGTCTTCCGCGTCGCCCTTGCCCTTGCTCGTGACCGTCTTTTCCCGCGTGTATGATGTGCCT
>NZ_AONQ01000095.1 GCF_000342045.1 Paramagnetospirillum caucaseum
ACAGGCCATTCCCCTCCCCCACGCTTCGCGTGGGGGAGGGTTGGGGTGGGGGCCTTGCCGCTCATTCCCACCGCCAATGCTCCGCCCAATAGGGGGAGGGGTCCTGGTGGCCGGTGGGCTGCACCCCTTTCAGGGCCTTGGGCAGGATGAAGGAATCCGACTTGAAGAACAGCGGCAGGGCGGGCAGGTCGGCGGCGTAGAGCGCCTGGATGTCGCGCCAGATCGCCTTGCGCCTGTCCTTGTCCAGTTCCACCTCGACGGAATCGATCAGCCGGTCCATGGCGGGGCTGGCGTAGCCGGTGTAGTTCTGGCCCGACCAGTTGTTGGCCGCGTTGGGCACCATGGACGAATGCAGGGTGGAGCGCGGCACGTTCTCCGGCGCCGAGTACCAGGCGAACAGGGCCATGTGGGGGAACTTGCGCCGGGTCACCGTGTCGCCGAACATCACGCGCGGCGGCTCGGTCTTCAGGCGCAGTTCGACGCCGATCTTTTTCCACTGGGCCTGCATCACCTGGGCGACCAGCTCGCGCGAGCGATTGCCGGCGGTGGTGACCAGTTCCAGGGACAGGCGTTCCCCCCTGTCATTGGCGCGGATGCCGCCCGGCCCCGGCTTCCAGCCCGCCTCGTCGAGCAACTGGCCGGCCCGGACCGGATCGAAGGCGGCCTTGGGCAAATCGGCGGCGAACACCCAGTCCAGCGGCGGCACCAGGGATTCGGCGACGGTCTGGCGGCCCTCGAACAGCTGGCGCGAGATGGTCTCGCGGTCGAGGCCCAGCAGCAGGGCGCGGCGCACCTTCGGCTCGGACAGGATGGGCGAGGACAGGTTGAGGTCCAGGTGCTCGTAGGTCAGGCTGGGCTTGGCGATGACGGTGAAGCGGGTGCCGTGGCGCTTCTCGAAGGCCAGGGCTTGCTCCAGGGGCAGGCCAAGCTCGCCGGCGATCATGTCGATGCCGCCCGACAGCAGGTTGGCCTCCAGCGAGGCGGTGTTCTCGATGGCCTTGATGACGATGCGCTTGAAGGCCGGTCTGACCCCGCCCCAATGGGCGTTGGGTTCCAGCACCACATGGCTGCCCTGAACCACAGCGGTGATGCGGTAGGGGCCGTTGTAGAGGCCGGGATTGGTGGAATCCTGGTCGTAGGCGGTGCGGTTGCGGTACTCGGCCGGCGCGCTTTCGAAGCGCGGGCGCTCGATGTGGGCGGGCAGCAGGCGCAAATCATTGACGGCGTTGTAGTCGAAGGTCAGCTTGTCGACATGCAGGGTGAAGGTCCGCGCATCCCTGACCTCCACCCGGGTGATGCGGCGGAACAATTCGGCCGCCGCCACCCCCGACTGGGGATGGCGTCCCACCTTCCAGCTGAACACCACGTCGTCGGTGGTGACCGGCGTGCCGTCGGCCCACCGGGCGTCGGCGCGCAGCGTATAGGTGGCGGCGATGCCCTTCTTGCCGCCTTCCAGGGGCTCGACCCGGGCCAGCCCGTTTTCGATGGTCGGAAGCCGCTCGCACAGCAGGCAGGTCAGCTGCCACGCGGCATCGTAGGCGGTGATCGGCCGGTGGGCGAAGGCCAGGACATAGGTCTTGGCCAGCATGGATTCGATGGACGGGTTCAGCGTCGCCGGGAACTGGGTGATGCCGATGGCCAGCTCGTCCTTGGCGAGGGCGGGGCCGGCGAGGGCGGCGGAGAGGGCGAGGGCGGTGAGATATCTGCGCATGTCGATAGAATCAAAGCCCCGCCCCCGGCTGTCAAGCCGGGGGCGGGGCTTTACGCGATTCCCTACTGGGCCGGGCTCGGAATCACGGTCTGGCGCATGGGGCAATCGGCGGGCAGCTTGCTCACGTCGATCTTGCCGTCCGGGCCGATGGCCGCCGCCATCATGCCGCGGCCCAGTCCGGGGCCGCCGCCCCACATGCCGCGCCCGTAGCCGGGGCCTTGGCCGGGGGTAAACGTGCCGTCCTTCTGCGCCTTGAGCATCTGCTCGTGACGCCAGCCGGGACCCCAGGTCTGCGGAGTCGTGGACTGGTCGGCCGCCTGGGCGGCGTACGAGGCGACGAAGGCGATGGCGGCAAGGGCTGCGAGGGTCTTGAGGATGGTCTTCATGATAGCCTCCTGTCACTCTTCCCCGCTCATGGTTGTATTAGATCATATGAAGGTAACGGGGGGATGTCCGGTGGAGGGGTAGGGGGTAACAGAGTGTAACGCTTGCCTCCGCCCCTGCTTCGGGCATGATTGAGCAGTTCCAGACCAGGGGGGCGGGCATGACCGACGAAACCACCAGTACCGAGGCGCGGGCCGAAGGCCACATGCAGTGGAAATTCTTCCGGGCGGGGGGCTTCGACCAGGTACGGCTCGATTCCGGCCGGGCGCTGATGAGCCTGGGCGCCCTGGACCAGAAGCTGTGGGCGGCGCTCTCCTGCCCGACACGGGGTATCGAGCTGGATCAGCGCACGCTCGACATCATCGACGCGGACAAGGATGGCCGCATCCGGGCCGGCGAGGTGATCGCCGCGGTGGAATGGGCCGGCCACCTGCTGAAGCAGCCGGACCTGCTGTTGCGGCGCGAGGATGCGTTGCCGCTGGACGCCATCGACGATTCCACCCCCGAGGGCCGCGCCGTACTGGCGGCGGCCAAGCGCATCCTGGCGAAAAGCGGCAAGGCGGGCGCCGGCACCATCACCCTGGCCGAGGTGGCCGGCGTGCAGGAGGTGTTCGCCGCCAACGACTTCAACGGTGACGGCATTGTGCCGGCCGAGATCGTCGATGATCCCGGCCTGCGCTCGGTAATCGAGGATATCATCGCCTGCCTGGGCGGCGAGACCGACCGGGGCGGCCTGCCCGGCGTCAACATGGACAAGGTGAAGGCTTTCTTCGAGGCCGCCGGGGCTTATGCCGCCTGGGCCGCCAAGGCCGAGAGCGATCCCGGTCTCAACCCGGTGGCCGGCGAATCGGAAAAGGCCGCCGAGGCGGCGGCGGCGGTGGCCGCCAAGCTGGACGACTGGTTCACCCGCTGCGCCCTGGCCGCCTTCGACGCCCGCGCCGCCGGGCCGCTCAACCGCTCGGAGGAGGATTGGGCCGGGCTGGCCGGCGGCATGCTGTCGCCGGAATCCGCGGAACTGGCCGTCTTTCCCCTGGCCGGGGTGGTCGCCGGGGCCGACCTGCCGCTGGGAACCGGGCTCAATCCCGCCTGGGCGGTCGCCATGGAGCGCTTCAAGACCGAGGTGGTGGCGCCGCTGCTGGGCGAGCGCCAGACCCTGTCCGCCGAGGATTGGGCCGGCATCAAGGCGCGCTTCGCGGCCCGCGCCGCCTGGGCGAAGGACAGGCCCGAGGGGCCGGTGGGGGCGTTGGGCACCGAGCGCATCAACGAGATCCTCGCCATGGAGGCCCAGGCCGCCATCGAGGGACTGATCAATCAGGATCTGGCGCTGGAGGCCGAGGCCCAGGCCATCGATTCGGTGGACAAGCTGCTGCGCTGCTGCCGCGATCTGGCGGTGCTGCTCAACAATTTCGTCGCCTTCCGCGACTTCTATACCAGGAAGCACAAGGCGGTGTTCCAGGCCGGCACCCTGTTCATCGACGGCCGCTCCTGCGATCTGTGCGTCAGGGTGGAGGACCCGGCCAAGCACGCGGTGATCGCCACGCTCAGCCGCATCTATCTGGTTTATTGCGAATGCCGCCGCCGGGGCGTCGAGGACAGCGAGAAGATGTACATCGCCGCCGCCATCACCGACGGCGATTCCGACCAGCTGATGGTCGGGCGCAACGGCGTGTTCTACGACCGCAAGGGCGTGGACTGGGATGCCACCATCGTCCACATCGTCGATCACCCCATCAGCATCCGCCAATCGTTCTGGGCGCCCTACAAGAAGGTGGGAAAGATGATTGCCCAGATGGTGGAAAAGGCCGCCGCCGCGCGGGCCAAGGCCACCGACGACCGGGTGACCGCCGCCGCCGTGTCGCCCAAGCTTCCCCTGCCGGGCATGGCGCCCGCCGCGCCGCCGCCGCCACCGGCCGCCGCTCCGGCTGCTTCCGCCGCTCCGGCCCAGCCGCCGGCTCCCTTCGACGCCGGGCGCTTCGCCGGCATCTTCGCCGCCCTGGGCCTGGCCATCGGCGCCATCGGCACCGCTCTGGCCTCGGTGGTCACCGGCTTCCTGGCCCTGCCGTGGTGGCAGATCCCCCTGGCCCTGGTCGGCGCCATGCTGGCGGTGTCGGGGCCCAGCATGATCATCGCCTCGTTCAAGCTGCACCAGCGCCACCTGGGGCCGATTCTCGACGCCAACGGCTGGGCGGTGAACACCCATGCCCGCATCAACATCCCGTTCGGCACGGCGCTGACCCATCTGGCCCGGCTGCCCGACGGCGCCCAGCGCTCCATGAAGGACCCCTATGCCCAGAAGGAGCCGCCGTGGCGGTCGGCGGTGTTCGCGGCATTGGTGGTGGGCGCGGTGGCGCTGGCCTGGAAGCTGGGCTGGATCGCCAGGCTGACGGCGATGCTGTTCGGGTAGAAGGCGGAGCGCGGGCGGTACGCCCGCGCTCCGAATTACTCGGCCGCGCCGTCCTTGAGGCGCTCGATCTTCGCGCCGCAGGCGGCCAGCTTTTCCTCGACCCGCTCGTAACCGCGGTCCAGGTGGTAGACGCGGTTGACGATGGTCTCGCCCTCGGCGGCCAGGGCGGCCAGGACCAGCGACACCGAGGCGCGCAGGTCGGTGGCCATCACCTGGGCGCCCGACAGCTTGGGAGCGCCGCGCACGATGGCCGACGAGCCGTGGACGTTGATGCGCGCCCCCATGCGGGTCATCTCGGGAACGTGCATGAAGCGGTTCTCGAAGATAGTCTCGGTGATCATCGAGGCGCCCCTGGCGGTGGACATCAGGGCCATCAGCTGGGCCTGCATGTCGGTGGGGAAGCCGGGATAGGGCTCGGTCATGATGTCGACGCCGGTGATCTCGCCCTTGTCGGCGGAGACCCGCATGCCGCGCGGTGTCTCCTCCACATGGACGCCGCATTCCATCAGCACCTTGTTGACCGATTCCATCAGGTCGAAACGGGCGCCCACCAGTTCGATGTCGCCCCTTGTGATGGCGGCGGCCACGGCGTAGGTGCCGGTCTCGATACGGTCGGGCACCACCGAGTATTCGGCGCCGTGCAGGCGGGGGACGCCCTGGACCTTCAGCGTGCCGGTGCCGATGCCCTCGATCCTGGCCCCCATGGCCACCAGGCATTCGGCCAGGTCGGTGATCTCGGGCTCGCGCGCCGCGTTGGCGATCACCGTCTCGCCCTCGGCCAGGGTGGCGGCCATCAGGACGTTCTCGGTGCCGCCCACGGTGATCTGCGGGAAGATGATGTGGGCGCCCTTGAGGCGGCCTTCGACCGAGGCGATGATATAGCCGCCGTCCAGCTCGATCCGGGCGCCCATCTGCTCCAGCGCCTTCAGATGCAGGTCCACCGGCCGGGTACCGATGGCGCAGCCGCCGGGAAGCGACACGCGGGCCTCGCCGCAGCGGGCCAGCAACGGCCCCAGCACCAGCACCGAGGCGCGCATCTTGCGCACCAGGTCGTAGGGTGCCGTGGTGTTGCCGATGGCGGCGGCGGTCAGTTCCAGAACCCGTCCGGTATGCCCGCCATTGGCGGCATGGCCGTTCAGCGCCATGGTCACCCCGTGCTGGGCCAGCAGATTGGCCATGGTGGTGATGTCCACCAGATGGGGCAGGTTGGACAGCGCCAGGGTTTCCTCGGTCAGCAGGCAGGCCGGCATCAGGGCCAGGGCGGCATTCTTGGCGCCGCCGATGGTGATGGTGCCCTTGAGCGGCGTCCCGCCGACGATGCGGATCCTGTCCATGCTTGGTCCTCGAGGCGAAGGGGAATCAGAGGCGTCCTTTAGCGCCCCCCCTTGCCAAGGTCAAGGTCCGCGACTAAAACCGCTTCCATGATTCTGACCCCCATCGACCATACCGGCTTCGCCGGGCTGAAGAGCGGCTTCGAAGAGGCCTTGGCCATCGATCCGCTGGCCCTCGCGGTCTTCAAGCGCGTCACCGCCCTGGTGCCCGACGACGACCTGTTGACGCTGTCCACCGAGCCTGAGCATCAGAAGGGCGCGGTGGAACTGTGCCGGCGCTTCGGCTTCAAGATTCTCGAGATGAGCCCTCAGCAGCATTTCACCTGGGACGGCGAGGCGGTGGCGGTTCACCTGGAGCCCAGCGTGCTGATCCACGAGGTGGCCCATTACCAGCTGTCCTCGCCCGAGCGCCGTCCGGTGCTGGATTTCGGCCTGGGCGCCGGGCCGGAGACCGGGCGCAAGGCCGAGGCCGACGCGGTGCAGTCGCTGTTCCTGCCCGAGCGCGACGTGGAGGAGGGGCTGTGCTCCCTGCTCGGCATCCTGTGGGAGGCCGAACTGGGCCAACCCGCCGTGCTGGCCTTTCTCGAGCAGAACTGGCTGGAAGGCGGCAGCAATCTCCAGAACGTCGCCCATTTCCGCAAGGTGGTGCGCTGGCTCTCCGAGATGGGGCTGATCGACGACACGGGCGCCCCCACCATGGGCCTGCGCCAGGAAGGCGACGACACCTTCTTCACCCGCTGGTACGCGGATTGCTGATTATCCCTTCCGCCTGATCTCATAGGCCTGCAGATGGGCCAGGGCGGTGGCGAGCAGCGGCGCCGCCACCCCCGCCGCCCGGGCGCGGCGGACCATGTCGCCGACGATGTGCTCGCCCTCGGTGGGGCCGCCGCCCTCCAGGTCGCGCATCATGGAGGCGGTCATGGCCGAGCCCTTCTGGGTCAGAAAGCCCAGCGCCAGATCGCGGGCCTCGGGGCGCGGCCCATGCCCGGCATGGGCGGCCACCCGGGCGCATTCCTCGAAGGCCTGGCGCATCAGCGTCTCGCCATCGCCGGTGGCCATGATGGTGCCGATATTGGCCCGCATCAGACAGGTCATGGCGGCCATGGGGGCCAGCAGCACGTACTTCTCCCAGGCCTCCTGCATGACCTCGGCGGAATGGCGGGTCTCGCACCTGGCGCCGGAAAAGGCCCTGGCCAGCGCCTCGGTCCTGGGCGAGGTGCCGCCCGAGCGCTCGCCGAAGGTGATGCGGTGAATGGTGTTCATGTGCAGGATCTGCCCCTCCGGCCCCAGGGTGGAGAAGATATGGCACAGCCCGCCGATCACCCGCCCCGCCCCGAAGGCTTCATCCAGCGGGCCGTAATGGGCCAGCCCGTTGAGGATGGGCACCACCATGGAATCGGGGCCTACCGCCGGGGCGATGGCCTTGATGGACTCCTCCAGGTCATAGGCCTTGCACGACAGCAGCACCGCGTCCCAATGGCCCGACAGGGTATCGGCGGTGACGGTCCTGACCTTCAGCTTGGCGTCGCCGTGGGGACTTTCGATTGACAGGCCGCCGGCGGCCAGCAGCGCGGCGCGCCGGGGCCGCACCAGGAAGGTCACGTCCGCGCCGGCCTCGGCCAGCCGCCCGCCGAAATACCCGCCGGTCGCCCCGGCCCCCAGAACCAGAATCCGCATCGCTCTTCTCCGGTATGACCACTTGGGCGAGGCTAGCGGAGAGGCGACGGCGGCGGCAAGGGGAAAGGGGCGTGGTCTGGATGAGTTCGATTCAGGTGGGGGGTCATGACCAAAAAACGGCAGAAACGGGGTCAGTCAGTAAAGTGGGGGCAGAGTCCATCGTGACGCCATACGGTAGTGGAAAACGCATGAGGTCGCTCCACGTTGCTTGGTGCCTACGGAGCCATGGCAACAGACTATATCGCCCATCCACCGCGACCGGATCGGCGTCAACGCCGGGCGGAGCAACGAAAAAGCCCCTCCCGTTTCCGGAAGGGGCCTTCTCAACCGCCATCCCCCGATGAAATCAAAGGGGGACCGGGGCAAAAGCCCCGGATGGGTTTGGGCGATAGCCCGATCAGTCCCGGTGCGGCGGACTACTCCGCCGCCGCCTTGTCCCCCGCCGGCGGCGGGGTGACGTCGGGCAGGCCGGCGAAGCGGCGCAGCATGGCGAAGCGGCGGCGCAGCTGGCTTTCGGCGCTTTCGACCAGCTTGCGGTACCGCTCGGGGTCGGCGCGTTCCACCATCTGGAAGCGGGCTTCGCCCTTCATGAAGTCGTAGAGCTTGCCGTTGGGCTCCTTGCTGTCGAGGGTGAGCGGGCTTTCGCCGCTGCCCATCTTGCGCGGGTCCCAGCGGTAGAGCGGCCAGTAGCCGGCTTCCACAGCCATCTTCTGCTGGTCCAGTCCGTGGGCCAGGTCGTAGCCGTGGGCGATGCAGTGGGAGTAGGCGACGATCAGCGACACGCCGGGATAGCTGACGGCGTCCTGGAAGGCGCGCATGGTCTGCACGTCCTTGGAGCCGAAGGCCACGTTGGCGACGTAGACGTCCTCGTAGGCCATGGCCATCATGCCCAGGTCCTTCTTGGGCAGGGTCTTGCCGGCGATGGCGAACTTGGCCGAGGCGCCGATGGGGGTGGCCTTGGATTGCTGGCCGCCGGTGTTGGAATAGACCTCGGTGTCCATGACCAGGATGTTGACGTTCTTGCCCGAGGCGAAGACGTGGTCGAGGCCGCCATAGCCGATGTCGTAGGCCCAGCCGTCGCCACCGACGATCCACACCACCTTTTCCACCAGGTAATCGGCCACCTGCTCCAGCTGGCGGGCTTCCGCCGTCTTGAGGCCGGCGAGAACCTTGCGCAGGTCGAGGATGCGGGTGCGCTGGACGGCGATCTCCACCTCGGTGCCCTGCGGCGCGTGGGCGATCTCGTTGGCGAGCTTCTCCGGCACCTGGCCGGTGGCGGTCAGGGCGGCGAGGAGCAGCTTGGCGTGGTTCCTGTGCTGGTCCACCGCCAGACGGAAGCCGAAGCCGAATTCGGCGTTGTCCTCGAACAGCGAGTTGGCCCAGGCCGGGCCGCGGCCGTCGGCGTTCTGGGTGTAGGGGGTGGTGGGCAGGTTGCCGCCGTAGATGGACGAGCAGCCGGTGGCGTTGGCGATCATCAGGCGGTCGCCCCACAGCTGGGTCATCAGCTTGATATAAGGAGTCTCGCCGCAGCCCAGGCAGGCGCCGGAGAATTCGAAGAGGGGCTGCAGCAGCTGGGCGGTCTTCACCGTCGGCGTGCCCAGCTTCTCCTTGTTCACTTCCGGCAGGTCGACGAAGAACGCCCAGTTGGTCTTCTCGGTCTCCAGGATAGGGTCCTTGGGCTCCATGCGCAGCGCGATGCGGTTGGGGTCCTTCTTGTCCTTGCCGGGGCAGACCTTGACGCACAGCGTGCAGCCGGTGCAGTCCTCGGGCGCTACCTGGATGATGTAGGCGTCACCCTTGAACTCGTTGCCGCGGTAATCCATGCGCTTGAACGCGGCGGGGGCGCCCTCCATGTCGGCGGGCGAGGCCACCTTGGCGCGGATGGCGGCGTGCGGGCAGACCAGGGCGCACTTGTTGCACTGGATGCACGGACCCTCGTCCCACACCGGGATTTCGGCGGCGATATTGCGGCGCTCGAAGCGCGCCGTGCCGGTGGGCCACACGCCGTCCACCGGGAAGGCGGAGACGGGCAGCTTGTCGCCGTGATTGGCCAGCATCAGGGCCGAGACGCGCTTGACGAAATCAGGCGAATCCTCGGGTACGATGGGCGGCAGCGAGCGGTTGGAGGTGGCCTCGGCGGGGATGCTCACCTCGTGCATGTGGTGCAGGGTCTCGTCCACCGCCTCGAAGTTCTTGGCCACCAGCTTTTCCGACTTGCGGCCGTAGGTCTTCTCGATGGCCTTCTTGATGTGGCCGATGGCCTCGTCCCGGGGCAGCACGCCCGACAGCGCGAAGAAGCAGGTCTGCATGATGGTGTTGATGCGGTTGCCCATGCCGGTGGCCAGGGCCACCTTGCGGGCGTCGATCACATGGACCTTGAGCTGCTTGTCGATGATCTCCTGCTGCACCTCGCGCGGCAGGTGGTTCCACACCTCGTCGGCGGGGTGGGGCGAGTTGAGCAGGAAGGTGGCGCCCTTGGCGGCGTAGCGCAGCACCTCGTACTTGTCCAGGAAGACGAAGTGATGGCAGGCGACGAAATCGGCTTCATCCAGCAGATAGGCCGACTGGATGGGCTCGGGCGAGAAGCGCAGGTGCGAGATGGTGATGGCGCCCGACTTCTTCGAGTCGTAGACGAAGTAGCCCTGGCCCTCGAAGCCGGCGTTCTCGGCGATGATCTTGATGGAGTTCTTGTTGGCGCCCACCGTGCCGTCGGCGCCCAGGCCGAAGAACACGGCGCGCTTGACCTTGGGCTGGTCCAGCTTGAACGACGCGTCGGGCTCCAGCGACAGGTGGGTGACGTCGTCGGTGATGCCCACGGTGAAGTGGCGCTTCGGTTTGGCCTTGGCAAGCTCGTCGAACACCGCCTTGGCCATGCCGGGGGTGAATTCCTTCGACGCCAGGCCGTAGCGCCCGCCGATCACCACCGGGTCGGCGGCGGTGGCGCGGTTGCCCGACGCCTTGGCCTCGGCCAGACCGGCCAGCACGTCCAGGTACAGCGGCTCGCCGATGGCGCCCGGCTCCTTGCAGCGGTCCAGCACGGCGATGGCGCGCACGCTGGTCGGCAGGGCCGAGACGAAGGCGTCGATGGAGAACGGGCGGTAGAGGCGGACCTTCAGCACGCCCACCTTCTCGCCCTTGGCGGTCAGGGCGGTAACCGTCTCGTGCACCGTCTCGGCGCCCGAGCCCATGATGATCACCACGCGCTCGGCCTGCGGGTGGCCGCAATAGTCGAACAGCTTGTAGGCGCGGCCCGTCAGCTTGGCGTAGCGGTCCATCTCCTGCTGCACGATGCCCGGGCAGGACTCGTACCAGGGATTGCGGGCCTCCTGCATCTGGAAGAAGGTGTCGGGGTTCTGCGCCGTGCCGCGCAGGGACGGGTGGTCGGGCGACAGGGCGCGGGCGCGGTGGGCGGCGATGGAATCGGCGTCCAGCAGGGCCAGCAGGTCCTCGTCGTTCAGCTCCTCGATCTTGGTGACCTCGTGCGAGGTGCGGAAGCCGTCGAAGAAGTGCAGGAACGGCACCCGGGCCTTCAGCGTCGCGGCATGGGCGATGGCGGCCATGTCGTGGGCTTCCTGGCCCGAGCCCGAGGCCAGCAGGCCGAAGCCGGTCTGGCGGCAGGCCATCACGTCGGAATGGTCGCCGAAGATGGACAGGCCGTGGGTGGCCACGGTGCGCGCCGTGACGTGCATGCAGAAGCTGGTCAGCTCGCCGGCGATCTTGTACATGTTGGGAATCATCAGCAGCAGGCCCTGGCTGGCCGTGAAGGTGGTCGCCAGGGAGCCGGCCTGCAGCGCGCCGTGCACCGCGCCGGCGGCGCCGCCCTCGTGCTGCATCTCGGCCACGTCGGGGATCACGCCCCAGATGTTCCGGCGCCCTTCCGAGGCCCATTGGTCGGCCAGCTCGCCCATGGTGGAAGACGGCGTGATCGGATAGATCGCCGCCACCTCGCTGACCCGGTAAGCCACCGAGGCGCACGCCTCGTTGCCATCGACCGTGATCAATGCCCTGTCTGCCATGTCTTTCCCACTCTCTAAGTTTATTGATGCCCGTTCTGGGCCTTGGAAAACGGGCACGAATCGGCGTCGCGCCCCGTTTCCGGAAGGCCCGGAAGAATAGACGGCGGTTTTGCGGGACCGCAAGTCCCTTACGAATCGCCGCCTCAAAAAGTAATAAAATTATGAGGGGATTCTCCGGGGCTTCCGGTGGCCGTCGCGCGGTGCTAGAAGGTGGGCATCCGTTATCTTGTAAAGAGGGCCCTATGCCCGGGAACCCGTCGCCGCCCTGGCACGTCCTGACCGACACCGACATGGTGGAGGCCCTGATGGACGTCATTCCCCATCCCATCTTCTTCAAGGACCGCGAGGGGCGCTATCTCGGCTGCAACAGCCATTTCTGCCAGATGCTGGGCTACGGCCACGACGAGGTGGTGGGCAAGACCGTATTCGAGGTCGCGCCGTCCAACCTGGCCCAGGTCTATCACGAGGCCGACATCCGGCTGATGGAGGCGGGCGGCACCCAGTGCTATGCCTCTTCGGTGAAGTACGGCGACGGCCTGACCCGGCGCGGCGTATTCTTCAAGTCGGTGTTTCACGACAAGGACGGGGCGGCGGCCGGCCTGGTCGGCATGTTCTATCCGATGGAGTTCATGCTCCACGTCATCGACATGTGACCGTCACGCCGCGCAGGGCGTCGCCTGCCGCCGGCGCAGCAATTCGACGCTGGCCAGCGACCAGATGGGGCTTCCCTGGACCTTGCGGTCGGCGACGATGCGCTCGACCAGGGGCAGCGGAACATTGCGTATCCATTCCTCAAGCACGGCGGCGTCTCCTTTTGCTGCGGTGCACAATGACTGTATCGCCCATGGCCGGCCCGAATTCCACGCCCGCGAACGCAGGGGCGCCATGCCGGGAACGCAATGGTCATACCAGCGCTTGGTCCTGCCGGGGCTCGGCCATACGTATGTTCCGAAATGCGGTTGCATCTTGGGGCGGTCGGCGTGCATAATACCGGATGCGGACCCGGACCTCCTTGAGGCCGGGTATTTTTTTGCCCGGGGAGTTCTGCAATGGCCGAGAACAACAACTCCAATCCTCCCAACGACCAGAATGCCAACGATCAGCATGACGGCGCGGAGGAGAACGCACAGCAGTCGCTCGACGACCTGACGGTGCTGCAGAACGTCCAGAACCAGAACATGGGGGATGCGCGCCTCAACGTGGCGCGCTCCGTCGATGTCAGCGACACCCAGTTGGGCAACCTCGCCAACGTGCAGCAGGGTTCGACCGGCAATCCGCAGGTGCAGAACCTGGGCGGTATCGCCGGCGGGGCCAACATCTCCATCGACGTGGCCATCGAGAGCGCCAAGGACAACACCGTGGCGCCGCCCGAGCTGGAAAGCCTGACGGACGACGTGCGGGACGAGGCGGCGGCCATCGTGGTGAATCCCGGCGGCGCCAAGCCGCTCAACGTCAAGGAACTCCCCGACCTGGCGAAGCCCGACGCCGAATTCCAGGAGCAGGACGCGGCCCTCGGCCAGCCGATCACCCTGGCTCCTCCCGGCGGGTTCGTGGCCAACGCCCTGTTGCAGGAAGGCGTCCCCGAGGCTCCGGCCGCCGAGGAAGAAGCCGAGGAAGAGGCCGAGCCCGAGATCGTGGCCGCCGTCAACCAGGCGCCGACGGTCAGCCCCGAGAACCTGGAAACCACCGATGACGACACTTCCGTCGAAGGCAATGTCGGGGCCGTCGACCCCGATGGTGACGCCCTGACCTATTCGCTGGTCGGCGCCGGGGCGGATGGCCGCCTGGATACCGGCTATGGCTATGTGACCATCGATGCCTCGGGGCGCTACACCTTCACCCCCGATGACCGTGCCGACGCCATCGCCGCCGGCGACGAGCGCCAGCTGAGCTTCACCGTCAACGTCTCCGACGGCACCAACGTCACCACCGCCCAGGTCGGCATCGACCTGAACGGCTCCAACGATCTGGCGACCATCAGCGGCGATCTCGCCGACGTGACGGGCGCGGTCGTGGAGGATGGCGGCCTGACGGCGTCCGGCAAGCTGAGCGTGTCCGACGACGATACCGGCGAGGCGCATGTCCAGGCGTTCAGCGAGACCACGGACGAGGGTACCTTCACCATCAACGAGAATGGTGAGTGGAACTTCGCGCTGAACAACGGCAACGCGGATATCCAGGGCCTGGCCGAGGGCGAGACCCTGACCAAGACCTTCACGGTGACCTCGGCGGACGGTACCGACACCCAGGAGGTGACGGTCACTATCGCCGGCACCAATGACGGCCCGACCGTTTCGGCCGGTGACGATATCGTCATCGACGAGGACTCGACCTTCAGCGGAACGGCGGTTGGCGGCGATATCGACGTCGGCGACAGGCTGACCTACGCGCTGGTCGATGAGGATGGCAACCGGGTGACCAGCCTGGACACCGATTACGGCACCGTCACCATTGATGCGGAGACCGGCCAATACACCTTCACCCCCAGTGAAGCGGCAGGTGAACTTGGTGTCGGCGAGAGCGCCCCGGACTCCTTCAAGGTGGTGTCCATCGACAACAATGGCGCGGTGAGCGCGGTGGATTCCGTCCAGGTGACCATCACCGGTTCCAATGACGGCCCGTTCGTCAGCGACACGGTGACCCTGGCCGGCGCTGTCGAAGACACCTCGTTCACCATCACGCGGGAACAGTTGCTGTCCAAGGCCTATGACGTGGACGGCGGGGATCTGGAGATCTCCAACCTGTCGGCCTCCAACGGCACCATCACCGCCAACGACGACGGCAGCTACACCTTCACGCCGGGCGAGAATTTCAACGGCAACGTCGATCTCAGCTACACCATCAGCGACGGCCAGGGCGGCACCACCGCCGGCTCGGCCAGCTTCGACGTGGCGGCGGTCAATGACGGCCCGACCACCAGCGAGGTGAGCCTGGCCTCCGGCACCGAGGACCGTTCGTTCACCATCACCGCCGAAC
>NZ_AONQ01000096.1 GCF_000342045.1 Paramagnetospirillum caucaseum
TTGATGATCCACTGGCGCAGGGTGGATTTGCGGGCCGCGACCTGAAACCCCAGGCGGAACGAAGGCAGGCGGCACTTGGCGCGGCCCATCAGGTAGTAGACGCGGCGGGTGAAGCGATCCTCGTCCGAGCCGAAGATGTGGCGGGCGATCTGGGCCGCGCCGATCAGCAGATCGTCGGCCAGGGCGTCGGTGTCGGGGGCGGCCATTATTTGCGGCCTCCGGCGCGGGGCGCAGACGCCTTGCGCTCGACTTGGCGCTCACGCTCCAGCAGCCAAGTGCGAACCGCCTCGATGCGGTACATGACGCGCTGGCCGATCAGGGTGTAGGGCGGGCACTGGCGAAGCTGGCGGTCGCGCTGGGCGGTGCGCACCGAGATGCCGCGCTGGCGGCAGTATTCGGCCTCGTCAACGTAGCCGCGGAAAAGGTCGGTTTCCGCCGGGGCGGGGGAGGTCTCCGTCATGGTCGATTCCTTTCATGCCAAGCGGCGCAACGCCGCGTCGGCAATCCAGATATCGACAGGAACACTTCCCCGACATTGGTGAGGGAATCGCCTTCTCTAGTGAGCGGTCGAGGCTCAGTAGTCAGGCACTTGGAACCGGTGCGCGATATTCCATGGCGGCCCGCAGGAGTACGCCGTCCAGCGGGGCCGCCTTGCGGGGGGAGTTCGGCCAGGGACGATATTCGGGAAACGTCCAGGTTTCGTCATGGGGGAGGAGTGATTGTCCCTTGGTCCGAGGCGGCTGGTAACGCAGGCCGAATTCCAAATATGCTTCCGCTTCGGACAGGAACAGGAGGAATTCCTCGTTCAATTCCTCATCGATCAGAACTGCGGATTCCTCCGGCGATTTTCCCATCATCATCGCTTCGAGGAACAGGTCGAACAACGCGGCGCAGAAATGGGCCACCGGCTTATAGGTCTTCCAGGCCCGCCGCAAATCATGGCTGTTGCGGGGCACCATGGGGAGGTGGACCCGCTCAAGGATGAACACCGCCTTGTTGATGCTTGCACCGCCGGGAAGGTCGCGGTGGTGGGTGGCCATGCGACGCACCAGGGCCAAGATCAGCCCGGCGGCAAACCAGTCGCCCAGGCGGCTTCCCATATCCGCCGTAAACGCCTCGAACCCTGGGGCCGCCGCGACGGTGCGGTATCCCCCAGCTTCGGCGAACCACCCGCCAAGCTGTTCGACGGAGGCATGCCAATCTTCGGCGTGCTCGATGGCCTCGATTGTGTCCTCCCAGCTTTCCCCGGAAGCGGGGTCGGGGAGGTTGGCTCCAGCTTCCTCCAGTTCCGCCAGATGCATCGACATCACCGTGGCCATGTACTGGCGGCGGCGGGCCTCGTCGGCGGGCCATGCCATCACCGTGCGGACCATCAACTGCGCACGGTACAGGGCGCCGGGGCCGAGCAGCATGCCATAGTCGAGAATAGGCATAGTGTTCTCACTTTGTTTCCGTGTGGGCAGTATGCTTTTTCTCTCCCGCCATGTCGATGGTTTTGCCGACATGGTCGGCGGCGGCCCGCAGCGGTTCGTCGTAGAGGTGGGCGTAGCGCTGGGTGGTCTGCACCTGGGTGTGGCCCAGCATGGCGCCGATGATCGGCAGCGACGCGCCGCCGCTGACCAGCAGCGAGGCGAAGGAATGGCGCAGGTCATGGATGCGGGCGCCGGTGATGTCGGCCGCCTTGCACACCGCCGCCCAGGACCGTTTGACGTCGGTCAGCGGCTGGTCGCCGCCCTTGCCGGGGAAGACGTATGGCCCTTCGGCGGTTTCCCTGATCCGCTTCAGCAGCGTCAGGGCGTTGGCCGAAACCGGCACCCGGTGCTGTTTCCGCTGCTTGGTGTGGGCGCTGGGCTTGGTCCACACTCCGGCATCCAGGTCGAACATCTCCCAGGTGGCCCCCAGCACCTCGCTCTTGCGGGCGCCGGTCAGCATCAGCATGCGGATGGCGTCGGCGGAAACAGGTTCGTGGTGGGCAGCCAGCGCCGCCGACAGCCGGGACAGTTCCTCGGGCGACAGGTAGCGCTGGCGCTTCTCTTCCGGGTTGCGCAACTGGCCCGAGGCGGGATTCTTCTCGACCCATTCCCAGCGGATCGCCAGATTGAAGGCGCGGCGTACCACCTCGATCACGCGGTTGGCCCGCACCGGCGTGCCGCGCTGGGTGGTGATATCGTGGTGCAGGGCCTCGATGTCGGTATGGGTGACGTCCGTCACCTTGTGCTTGCCCAGGGTGGGCAGGACCAGCTTCTCCCACATAATGGTCTCGTCGGCCTGGGATCGGGTGGCCTTGCGCGGCAGGTGGTCGCGCTTGTAGCGGTCCCACAGGTCGCGCATGGTGGGGGCGGCGCGGTCGGCATGGCGCTCGCCCATGGGGTCGTTGCCCAGGTCCACTTCCCGCTTCAGGTTGCCGGCCTCGGTGCGGGCGGCGGCCACCGACCAGTCGGGATAACTGCCGATGGTGATGCGGCGCTGGCGACCGCCGATGCGGTAATCCAGGATGAAGGACTTGGCCCCGCGATTGGTGACGCGCAGGCCAAATCCTTTCACGTCGGCGTCCCAGAAGAAGACCTGGGGCCGGTCGCCCGCGCTGACCCGTTTGGCGATGGCGTCGGTGATGCGTTCTGACATGGCGCTATTCCTGTCAACACTGTGTCAACACACCGTATGGTGCCGTTTGACGTGACATTGCGTCGATTTACAGAGGACATCAACAGAAAAGCGCGGAAATACAGGGGCTACAGGGCGAGCCAGAAAAATATGTCAACGGATCAAGGCGCTAGATATGGGGCGTCTCATGGCTCATAACCTGAAGGTCGCAGGTTCAAATCCTGCCCCGCAACCAAATTAAGCCCGTAACTTCAATAAGTTACGGGCTTTTTGATTCCAAGCCCGTGGTCGACGAAAAATCTGTGTCCGTACTGTGTCCGTAAAAATTGGCGGCCGCAGGCGCCGACCTAGCGCTTCCTGTCGTCTTTTGACGCATCATGGCGACGACCATGAAGTTCGGACCATGGCGCCCATCAGCAAGCCTCCTGGTCTGGCGACGGCGTTCCGGGCAACAGCAGGGCCAGCACCTCATCCCCACTCAAGGTTTCAACCTCGATCAACCTATCGACGATCAGGGACAGTGAACCTGAATGGTCAGTGATCAGAGCCTTGGCTGCGCCATAGGCCCTGTCAAGACGCGCTTCGACCTGGCGGCCGATGTCGGGCCGACGCGACAGAAGGATGTCGATTGTGTCGGGCGACGGCATGCCCGACCAGATCGGCGTCGTTGCCCCACCCAATCCCAAGGCCGTAATCGCCGATGTGGCCAACAATGTGGCCTTAGCCAAATCGCTCTCGACTCCACCGCCGGATCCACTTGAAGCCGTGCCGAGGATAATTTCTTCGGCGGCGCGGCCTGCCAGCTGGATCGTAATCAACTCATCGATATCGGCGGATGTCGCCAGGTCGAGTTCGGGGCGCTGGCTGATCACGCCGCCTCCCGTGGAGGAAGTCTGCCTGATGCTGACATGGCGCAATGTCGCGGGATGGAGGGCGGCAATGGCAATGGCGTGACCGGCCTCGTGGACAGCGCAACGGCGAAGGATGGAAGGGCACACGTCCGGTGCATTGCCCCGGATTTCGGAGAGAAGATCCTCCATGCACATGGAGCGGGCTCCTTGTCTCCCCCGACGCTTGGCGCCCCGGACCCAGCGGGCCACATCAGCTCCGGTACCGCCGAGGGCGAGTTTGGCCGCGGCAGACAAGTCTTCGCCGGTAAGATAATCGCCAAGGTGATGGCGCATGATTTGGGTCAGGCCTCCCTCGTCCGGTAAGCCGATCGTGATGTGGCGATCCAGGCGCCCCGAACGGGTGATGGCGGGGTCAAGGCTACTGGGGTGATTAGTGGCGCCAACCACAATTACCCCCTCCCGTGCAACGACGCCGTCGAGCAGTTCCAAAAATCCATTGACGACCTGGACCGAGTAATCCTTGTGTGCGGAGCTAAGATTTGCCCGATCGCCAAAGCCATCGATTTCATCGATGAGTAGGATCGCCGGGGCTGCTGCACGAGCCTGTTCAAACGTACGACGCATAGCTTTAAGGAGATCTCCAAGGTGGCCTGCGGCTTGCCATTCGCCTAAGCTGGACGCAATCAGCGGCACCCCGCAGCTGCCTGCGAGAGCTCGGGCAAAGGTCGTCTTGCCGCACCCAGGCGGACCGCCCAGCAGCACACCACGATCCACGTCAGCCCATGACAAAGTGCCCGCTCGATAGGCCGCGAGGTCTTGGGCCAACGCGTATCCCCAGGTCACGGCCTCATTCATGCCGCCCAGGGCGGCAAGGGTGATATCGGGTACAACCTGCCGCTTGGCAATCATGGAGTTGAGACGGCGAATCGCGCTGTCGGCATCTTGGCCGGCTCGCACCGCCAGCCTGAGATCATCGGGAGAAATCTTGGTGGCGATTGTATCTGCGATAACCTCGCTGGGCTCTGTGCCGGTGATCTCCTCAATCACATTGGCCAACTGCCGAGCATCAACGGGCTGAAGTGTAATCGTCGCGTCGGCGGCAGCCAGCAGGGCGGGCGGAAGGCTTGCCTCAGGATTGGGGGCAAAGCCGACAGCGGTGCCTCCATGGCCGAGGGCGAGGGCGACAATGGCCGCTCCATCCGGCATTTTTTTAGAATCCCCAGCGTCTTCCCTTATGAATGCAACATGGAGCGGTTCAACATTATCACGCCACCTCAGTGAATTGATGTTGTCGCCGTTGGCCATGGTCTGGCCGTCCTGCATCATAAGGAACGCCCAGGCACTTTGGACTGGCTTGGCCCAAAGGGGAGGGACTGTGACGATAATGGCAGCACTGCCTTGTCCAGCCAGATCCTTGATATCCGGGGATGCGGCAAATGCGGCCTCGAGCATGTGGATCGCAGCCAAGTCGCCGGGATCGCTTGGGCGCGGCGGATTGGCCTCAGTATCAAGACCGCTAAATTCGGTGTCTTCGTCAGTGCCGAGCTTGGCGAAGCCCGACGTTGTGGTAGGGGGATGGGAGTTTTTCATTTTTGCCTCCAATGGGCGGATTTTCGGTGCGCCCAGACGGAGTGCCGGAGCGTCAGGTAATGTTTGGTGATGCTTTGGCGGTCACTCGGTATCCTCCTTCCGTTGGTTGCGAGCTGGGGTCCAGCCCAATGCCTTGTCGAGATCGATGTTGCGTAGGCCAGCTTCCAGCTTGGCGTTATTGCGCCAATCTCCCCAGTTAGTGGCCAATCGTTCTGGGCATGAACTGTCAAGTAATGACAGCGCCTGACGTCCTGCCGGTCCGATTGGAGCTCCACACAGCCAACGATGGCCAGCTGAGGCATCCCAGCCCATTGTAAGCGAATAGCTCTTGGCGGTGATGGGGCCGTATGCGCCACGAAGGCGGCCGAGAAAATCTCCAGCAGGTGGCGACTGCAGTGTCGGCGAAGCCATGGGGTGCCGGATCATCCAACGCAGAATCATTGCGTGACGCGGGTCAGCAAGACGATCAGGAGAGAGACGAATATAGCGCTGTATCGAACTCCATTTGGCCCAAGTGACTCCAAGAAGCCATGACATGTTGGATGCATTGATGCCCAAGATAGCCTGTACAATGCTGATATGGCTGACGGTGATCGGTGTCGAATCGAACAAAATCATGGTGACCTCCAATCAAGCCAACAGAGTGTGAATGGCCGGAACCGTGGTCGGACGCGCAGCAAGGATTTGGTCCCATGCCCGCATACCGTCTACGGCGGTCGGCGCCTTATGGGGAGGGTTTTCGGCCATCCGGAAGCTGTACCCATGAATGAAGGGCATGCCCAGACCGGCGTAGGGCAGAATGGTCACGCGGACCTGGCCGTCCATCAACTGCTCGATGATGGAGCGGCCATCCGTTGCACCACACTCGTAAGTCTCGGATACGCCAGTCGCATGCCAGACAATAAGGTCAGCCCGCAGCGGATAACGGCCGGACGTAGCTGGCGCCTCAGGCTCCAGCATGCTGTCGGGGGCCGATGCCAGTGCCAGAATGCGGCCGAGAACCTTGAGTTGGCGATGGCCATACGACTCATGGCGGGAGGGTTCATCCGCCAGAATTTCGTCGATTAAAGATTCCTCCAGCATCGGGCACCACGGAAGGACGACGGTATCGACAGCGATGAATCCGTCATTGAGAGCCTCGGCCAACATGGCGCTATCTTGATAGGCACGTGGCAAACCGCTGAATTGCGAATGGATCAGGCGCGGCAGAACCTCGTGGGGATCGGTCAGGATGGACGACAGGCTGGGCAGACTGCTGTTATTGGGGATAAACTGGGGGGTATCGATCGTCATAATGGCTCACTCCATTGTGGGGGTCGTAGGCCGAGCCGGGTGTTGGTAGCGCCTGGCTCGGCCGTTTGGTGAACTGATGAAATGCACCATAGCACCACTGGTGCGAACGCGCAATAGGCAATTTGCACCGTTGCAGTTTTGGTGCATTGTCTGTATAGAGAGTTGATGAGCGACGAAGCAGACGCCATTGTCCGGAAAACTGTCTCCCTGCCTGCAAGTACGTGGCGGGAGATCGAGGATTTCCAGTTTTCCAGGCGCATGAAAAAAGATTCGGTTGCCATCCGATATCTAATCGATCTTGGCCTTAAGGCTGAGGCTGCGAGAAAAAAAGAAGATAAGTAATTAATTAATTAATTAATTAATTAATTAATTAATTTACTTAACAACCATGATGTCTGAGTGTTGTTATTGCGGGGATCACATTAGTAATTGTTGCTAGGCGCTCCTGATTCTTCATGTGGCGCCAACAACACTGAAATTGAAATGCCTGATGACGTAGTGATGTAGCGCGTGTTGTCGGCTTATCCAGAACAGCACCTCGACGACTTGGCTTCCCCCCATTGGGAAAATCACCTAGCTGACGACACGCCCTTAGTGCTACGGCGATGTGAGGGTTGCTTTTTTGTCAACTGGCCGGGCCAACTTGGCAGTCCACCCCGATGTTAGTAGCGGCCTGACAAGGAAGTCGGTCGGCTTGAATGTCTCCAGATGATGCGTTACGTTCTCATGATGTTCGCATCAAAACTCAGTGCCCCACTTCCGCCCGGCACATGTCAGGCATCCAGCCGTGGCTTCGCTCCGTCCGAGGCCAGCGCGCCGATCTATTCAGCCCTGGTGGCCGCCGGGTTTCCGTCGCCAGCCGATGACCACCTTGAAGGTAAGCTCGACCTCCACGAATTGATGGTGAAGCGCCCGGCGGCGACATTCTTCTGCAAGGCCGATGGCGACAGCATGACCGGCGCTGGAATCCACAGCGGTGATCTGCTGGTGGTGGATCGTTCTGTACAGCCCCACGATGGCGACATCGTTGTGGCCACCCTGGACGGTGGGCTGACGGTGAAGACGCTGCGGAAGGTCGAGGACGGTTGGGAACTAGCTTCAGCCCACCCAGATTATCCTAGCTTCCCGGTTGATCCCGACGACGGCGTCCAGATTTGGGGCGTCGTCACCTATGCCGTGTCGGCCATGACCAAGCGGTGATCGACGATGGCGGTCTACGCCCTGGTGGACTGCAATAACTTCTATGTCTCTTGCGAGCGGGTGTTCAACCCGGCGCTTGAGGGCAAGCCGGTCATCGTCATGTCCAACAATGATGGTTGCGCAGTGGCCCGATCCGCCGAGGCCAAGATCATTGGCGTGGATATGGCCGCCCCCGCCTTCAAGCTCCGACATCTGGTCGAGAGCCACGGCTTGGTCATGTTGTCGTCCAATTATGCGCTGTACGGTGATATGTCCGAGCGGGTCATGTCGGTGCTGGCGACATTCTCCCCCGGCGCAGAGGTCTACAGCATCGACGAATGCTTCCTCGATCTGGATGGCTTGCCGGTGGACGATCTGACCGCATGGTCCCAACAGATACGTGCCACGGTACGCCGCTGGACCGGCATTCCGGTGTCAGTCGGCATCGGCTCCACCAAGACCCTGGCGAAGCTGGCGAACCGACTGGCGAAGAAATCCAAGAAGGCCAACGGGGCGCTTGATCTGACAGGCAATCCGAAGTGGGTGGAGGCGGCGTTGAAGCAAACGCCGGTCGGAGATGTGTGGGGCATCGGCCGCCAGTACGCCGCCCACTGCGGCGTCAACGGTATCTGCACAGCCTACGATCTGACACTACAGTCGGACGGCTGGATCAAGAAGACCATGGGGGCGGTCGGCCTGCGCACGGTCATGGAATTGCGCGGGACGCCCGTCCACACCCTGGACACCGCTCCGTCGGATAGACAGACAACATGCTGCTCACGGTCGTTTGGTGAGGCCGTGGAGGGCTTTGATCAAGTCCGCGATGCCGTGGTGACATTTGCCAGCCGTGCTGCCGAGAAGATCAGAGGACAGGGGTTGGTGGCTGGGGCGCTCCAGGTCTTCGCCTATACCGACCGGTTCCGGCCTGACCAGCCGCAGTTCTCGTTGAACTCCCTGATCCGGTTGTCGCCGCCGACATCGTCCACGCCGCACATTATTGGTGCCGCGCTAAGGGGGCTGGAAACGTCATGGCGCGATGGCTATGGCTACAAGAAGGCAGGTGTGATCCTGGTTGACCTTGTGCGCCCAGAGGACATCCCCCGCGACCTGTTCTCGCAACCGCAGGATGCTGGGGTGAAGCCCAAGGCGCTCATGGCCGCCGTGGACGGCATCAACAGCAAGCTGGGTAAGGGCGCAGTAGGATACGGCTTCGCCCCAAAAGACGCACCCTGGCAGATGCGCTGTGACAATCGGACGCCGAGCTACACGACAAGTTGGGACGAATTGCCGGTGGTGAAGGCGTAAGAGAATCTGAAAGGGTCATCCTTGCCGAGTAGCGCCATGGGCCTTGGCCGACTGAAGAGCCATCTCGAGTTTTGAACGTGTCCCATGCTTAATCGATTGCAGCCCGAGCCGAGTTGCCATGCCACGGATGATCGCCTCATCGGAAGTGCCTTCGGCCAGGAACTCAAGGGCAAGCGAGGCTAACTCTTGGACGGCAATTTCGTCGGCGCTCCGCAGGGCGTCCTCCCCTGCGGCATCCCTGAAGGCATGAAGTGCCGTGGTGTCACTGCCGATGGGCCAGACGAAGGTGTGTTCTCCCTCCTTTGTGGCTGGATAGCCGTCAATCAGTGGAGCGACGGACCTCTTAAAAGCTTGCCCTGCCTTGAAGGCGCCGAGACTGCGCGCGACGGCAGTTGTCAAAATGTCTTGTCGAATTGGCCCGCGGTCAGTGACGATCTCCTCGATCGCCGCTCGAAGTTCATCGACGCTATGCGCAGGCGCGATTGGAGTGGTGGGAGAGAAGGTCCTATTGGTCTTGGAGGCGGTGTAGATGGGGCGGGTTGGCGACTTTTTGATGATGGCTTTGACAGCATCCTTGGCCTCGCGAAAATCATCTTCGTGAACCCACATCACCAGTCTGCGATAGCCCTCCTTTGCCATCTTGTTCTGATGACGTTGTCCGCGCGCCCGCTGCTTCATTTTGTGGCTTAAGTACTTTTCTGAATTAAGCGCGATATCGGCTTTGTTGTTTTTGTTATTTGGCATCATTGTTTTCTTGTCAAAAGTCAGGATAATAGTCATTTGTGGTTGTACGATTGTAGATCGCATTAATCATGTTTCTTCGTCGTTGCTCATTAAAATCAAATCTTGATACAAGTGTGTTAAATTCTGAACATCCATAGACAAGCTCTCTAAGTGAGGAATTAAGTAACTCTCCAAAACTGTCATCCGCTCTTCGATGTTCATTATTGATTCTACGAGCGAGGCGCTTAATGGTCGTGTCGACATTTGTTGGTTCCAATCCAGTCTGTAGTTTGTATTGTGGAGCTATTTTTTGAAAAAAAAGAGTGTTCTCCTTGATGCGGCGATCAATTGATTTTTTAAACGCAACATCTGAAGTATGCGACCTGGGTCCCCATCCCATCGTAGTGTTGATTTTGTTTTGTAAGCCGGTCCAGAGGTCCCAACTGGACTTTGTTGGCGGGTCAAAGTTAAAACTCCGAATTTCGTTTGATGGTGTAAATATAGCTTTGGGAGCTATGCAGTGTAGTTCCAGGCGGTGCAGGTGGGTATGAGCTACCCACAGCATCTGAGGGCAATATTCTGATGGGATGCCAGCATAACTTACGGATTCAACTGTATCAATCAATGCATTTATTTGAGATTGTTGGCGTGTAGTTGGAAAGTCTTTGTTTGTGATGTTTATTTCATTTTCATCAAATGACAGAACCCCCATTGCATATGTTTTCTTAAACGACATTGACTGTATTAGTTTGGTCATGTTTGGAATGTTTCCGCGCATTTGTATTGGAGCTGGGTTTCTATTGATGTTTTCCATATATCCAGATTCGTCTTTTTTTCTGACGGTTACTGATATTGAATACCTGACTGCAGCTATGATTGACGCAATATTGTGACTCCAGCCGAGAATCATTTTGTCCCCCTGTTTGTATTGGCAAGGCTATTGATTGTGCGCTCTAGGTTTATTAGCCCCTCTAATATTTTTATATGGTTCGATGGCGACAATTTGTGCTCCGAAAATTCGCAGATGCGGTAAATATAGTTTGTAATCTTTGCGAGAAATATCGCTTGCTGTTTATAGTCAGATCTAACGATGATTTTTGCTGATTTTAATGAAGCGCGAATTAGATCGGACATGGTTAAATCTGATGATTTCGCCATTCTCTCGAGAGTGTTGCGTTCCTCAAGAGAGACTTCAGCTTTCACGAAGTAGCGTTTTTGTTTCGATTTGCTATTTTGGTGCGTAGGTTTCATTTTTTTTCACATTCAGCGGCGGGGCCGGGCGGGGGCGATTTCCCGCGAAATCAGCCAGGAGTGAACGGATTCGATTCGGCAAAGAAACGTATTGCCAATCCTGATGCAGGGAGGGCCAATCCGCTGAGCGTGGTAGCGCTGCATTGTCCGCTTCGAGACACCTAGAGCTTTGGCGACGGCGGTCAGAGGGATGAATCCGGCAAGCAGATTATCTTTGCCTGTTGTGGATTCGTCTGTTACGGTGTCTTTAATATATTTTTCGTTCTCATGGGGTTTCTGTTTGCAAAATTTAGCCATAGCGTTAACTCACTGCGAAACACGATCAACGCCAGGATCCTCACACAACGTCGCAGGCTGAGTCAAGAAGTATTTTGATGCTGCAATACACTATTTTTGGGGTGGGTCCGCGAGGTGATTCTCGACAACACCATCCTTGATCCCCTCCGCAAGTAGCTGGGAGCCTTCGAGCCAGCCCGTCAAAAGCCTTTGCGCATGTCGGTGTGCCCGGCCGCCAGCCACACCCGCGTTGAAGTCGGCGGCGCGATCATCCCAGAGCCGCCAGCACCCGGCGTAACGGCTCGGTCGCCACCTCCGGCCCCACCCGGATCATCACGCCAGTGGGCAGCACGATTTCCATCCGTCCGCTATCGTCCGGCACCACAGCCGGAGGCTCCGAAACCGCGATCGCCATAAAACCACCATCAGCGATCCCAGTAGCGGCCGCCAGCAACTCCCGCCGCCAAGTGAACAACTGCTGTGGCGCGATCCCATGGCGCCGGGCCACGCTGGACACTGTCCGGCCCGGCATCGCCGACTCCGCCACCATCTGCTGCTTGTCCGCCGCACTCCAACGCCGACGGCGCTGAACCGACGTGATCACCTCGACCTGGGTCATCGTGCCACGCATTAAAGTCACCATAATGCTTGCCACTTGGCCTCAACTCGCCCCGCCGCACAAGGCAGCCGTCAGAGGACCGTTACCCGTCGCCGAGGATTCCCGCGTCCACGTCAACTGAGGTGCCAATGCTGACCGCAGACACCCAGCATGTCGCCCTCCCGGCGGCGCGGCCCACCGATATTGCCAAATTCGCCACCCCGCTGGCCGATGCCTGCGCCGAATGGGGCATCGCCACGCCCCTGCGATTGGCCCTGCTGGCGCAGGCACCGCCGATCGGCAAGTAGCCCCTATCAGATTTCAACATCGCGGCCGGCCGGGGGAAACCCTGGTCGGCCGCCTTCGTCGTTTGTGGGGGGATACAACCCGCCGACAGGCTGCTACCATCCCGTCATGAGAAAAGAGGACGAAGAACGGATCGCCGCTAGGCTGGCCAAGGTCATGGCCATGATGTGTGTGCGCAACACGAAGCTGGAGGATATCCATGCCGGCGTGGTCCCCGTCACCAAGACGGGGGACTATTCTGACGTGGTCGTCCTGGATGCCAATGGGCGGAAAATCCCCTGGCCTGAGGTCTCTCACATTGACGACGCCCAGATGCGGGACCTGATGAAGGAGATCGTCAATCGGCTCTACACGTTTCACATGAGGTTTGACGACCCGGAATTCCAGGCACGGATTGACCGCTGGGAAGCCGTCGCAGGGAAGTGGGATGAGCCTGAGTTGAAAGTGAGCAGTGCGGAGTCGTAGCGGATTTTTTGGATAATCGCATCGGCGCCAAGAAGGCCAAGGTCGCCGTCATCACAACCTTCGCGACGATGATCTACCTGATCGCCGCCCCACTCGTAGATCACTCTCTCATCAAATCATTTTAAGGCGACGAAGGAGCTCTTTGGTCAGCTAGATTTAGCCGAAGGCCAGCCGGGCGCTTGATCCAGGTTAGGTTCGCCGCGTAGGCTGGCCTCATGTTGGGCTAGGCGCCGGTACTCGACCCAGGCATCGGCCCCTCTATCGTCGATGGCGCTGGTGACGAAATACAGCAAGCGGTCAATGTTTGCCGGCGTGCCGGAATCGGCTCTATCTTTCATCAACCAACGCGATCCGGTTGTGGCGTCCCGGCCTAGGCACAGGCCAAGTCGCTTACGGTCGATGGTACCCATGGAGGGGGATTCTGGGTACTGCTTTAGGCGATCGAATAGCTCTTTTGGTGTGGGCCATGTTGGGACAAGACGCGCGGCATCGTCGATATGGGCATCAAGCCAACGGGCTAACAATGCGACGGCGGGGTCTGCAACCGGTGCCGTATATTTTTTCTGTCCGGATTCATTGGTCTTGTCGCTTGTGATTTCGCCCCAGTGGGCCGCCGTTAGGCCAAGCAGCCACATCATGTCGCTGACTGATATGCCAAGGCGCTCTCGTAGGTTGATGATGTCCTCGCCACAAACGGGGCGGTCAAATGGGATGATCGATTTCATGGCTTGTTTGGTAGCGCATTACGGGGGCGATTTGCAATCGAATTCCGATGCGCAAAGATGCTGATCGGAAAAAGAAGTTGGAGATTAATGGCAAAGCTGTCAGGGGCTGGGATTTCAAAAATTGTGGCCACAAGGAGGGATCCTCGTCTGCAGAGGTTATAGGGATGCTTGGAAGTCCACTTATAGTCTGTTTTGAGACGAAAGAAGTGCCTCGAGGTTCGTTAAAACTGTAGTTTGTCAAACGTTGGGTTAGGCGGTATATCAAACGTTATGCATAACGGTGACACAAACGTTTTGCCAACGCTCATTGATCCGAATCTAAGTCTGTGGGTATGGACCCTATTGATGGTTTGGCAGTCGTTCGGCGTCCTGGAATCCTGGTTTAGTAAGTGGCTTTCGACGCCCAAAGTTTTATGAGGACCAGGACCCACGAACCTCCATCTTGTTCCGGGGGCAATGCTCAGAGGCAGGCCATACGTTTCACCGTATACATGGCCTCTGCATCCTGGGAATGATGGCGGAGCTGGTCGGAATGTTTGGCCTAGCGCTGACCTGCAATGCCTAGCCAAGGGACTGTCGGCTCACAGACAGGCGATAACTGCTTACACTCGGTAACGCGTTACCGAAAAAGGGCGGAGATGGCGTGGAGTTCGTGGGGGGG
>NZ_AONQ01000097.1 GCF_000342045.1 Paramagnetospirillum caucaseum
ACACAAGGGCAGGTCACGAACAGCAGAGGCTTCGGTTGGAGCGTCAGGCATGTGACGGCACCACACAGCATCGGCGGCTTTTTCGACCCAGTGACGAAGGCTATGATACGGGGGGTTCAGCCAAACACGTCCGTGCCAATTTTGAGCCAGTCCGTCTTCGTCCTGGGTGAAATGCTGGCGTGCCCAAACCGGAGCGTTCTCCCCTTTGCATGGCGAGCAAGGGTCGATGTCGAAGGGCTGGTTGTCATTGGCGGCGTAGATTTGGCTGAGCAAACTGGGCGGAGTATACCACTCGCAATTCTTCTTTTGGTTCGCCTTGGTGATGAAAAGGGTCCGGGCCTTCCATTCCTTCTTCGTGGGTTCACCAGCAGGTGAATCGTCGTTGGACGACTGGGACGCCACCACTGGCACCACGTCGTTGATGGGCAAGATCACCGGAGCGGCCTGCTCGATCTCCACCCCAATTTTCCGGGCATGGACCGAATAGAGCGGGGTGGTGTAATTCGCACACACCAGTTCCGCCGATTTGTGGATATTTCCCATGTTGCTGGTGAAGGCGTGGACAATGGGATGCATGTCCGAAAATGCGACACGGTTGGCCGGGCTGTCGTCCACCGTGATCAAGCAGGAATGGCCGCTGGCACGCACATGTCGAGCAAGCTCTTCCAGATCGGCCTCGCCAAAGGGGTACATGGCCTTGCCCACCTCAGAATATGGCGGATCAACGAAGCACATCACCCCGGCACCGGGGGCATCGAGAACTTCCCGGTAATCCAGGTTCGTGATCTTGGCCCCCTGAAGCCACGCCGAAAACTGGGGGATGTAATTGATGTGGATCGGTCGGAGTCCGCGATCATCACGCGGATGGCTCGGGGCATACGACGACATGCCGTTGGCCCCGTACATGCTCAGATGATTGCGGGTATAAAATCCAGCAGCAGCCTCGGTGTGATCATCGCTATCGACCATCTGGACGGAAAGATCGAACAACTCCTTGCTGCCAGCCCCGAACCGTCCATGGAGGGAACGCAAAACCCTCATCAGCCCAGCAGGGTCGTCGCGAACCACGGTCCACATATTGGCGATGCCGGGATCGAGATCGTTGATCCAGATTTTCCGGGTACGTCCCGCCCGGACCATGCGAAAGGCAACAGCGGCACTCCCCGCGAAAGGTTCCCGGTACTCGCTGATCGCGAACGGGGCGAGGTTGACCAGATCACGGGCCAGACGGTGCTTCCCACCGGGGGAGCGGATGATGCTCGACATCCTTTCGGGAGCGGGAATCAAGGGGGTGTCCAGGTGGCATTTGGTAGCGGGTTTCATCACATGGCCTCCTTGAATTTCTGATTGTCATTGCTGTTTTTCGTCAGGCGGCGAATCTCGGCACGGTGCTTACGGCGGTATTCCTTCCAGAACCCCGAGCAGCCCTCGAACTTCTTGTAATTTCCGTGCCCGGACTTGTAGTGGTTGATCGTCCCCAACGTGACGCCATAGCGTTCCATCAGAACCGAAGGCGGGTCGTCGGAGAGGATAATGTCCGCCGCCTCGTCATAAGTACGGCGGGGTTTACGAGCCTTCCGAACCTTCTTGGTCGGCGGCAACGGGATCGGCATGGCGTGGTCCAACAGCCACAGAGCGATCTTCCGCATGGCCTCGGATTCGGGGTGGTCGAAGGGCGTCCGCAGGGTGTAGCGGGCGGCCTCAATCTGGGACTTAGTGAACATTTAAATGGCCTCCTTCATGGGCTGATTGTCATTGCTGCCGGTCTTGGTGACCTGGGCAGCCTTACGGGTGAGCAGACGGTCGATTTCGTCCTGGTCGCGTTCAACGACCCGTAAATTCGTAAGATTGAACTGCTCGTCGATGTCACCCACGATCAAGACACGACCCGGCGATTGGGCCAGGGCTTCGAGAGTCTGGCTGTCTTTGACATCATTGATTGTCGTGCACTGGTGGTCGGCGTAGTGAGTGGTGGTCCCGATCTGCGGCAGGGCCGCGACGTAGCTCTGGATGGCCCGGACCTTTTGTTCTTCACGGTGCGGATTGTCAGGGGAGTTCGCCTTCCTCCAAGCTTTCACGCAGCCGCTGATTCCACCGCAATCATGGAGGAAGCGACCAGCATGTTCGGCAGGGATGGAGCCGCGATTCTGATCCAGGAAATTCAACGCCGTTGTGATCTGCCCCAGCTTCCTCCGCATATCGGCGTTTTCAGCCGAGTTATGGAACAGCAGCTTGATCAGCAGCAACGTAATCGGATCAACGGTCCTGCCCTTGACGGTCAGGCCATATTGGCTCCTGGCGAAATTGATGAACTCATCTTGGTCCTGACGGATGGAGGGCAGAACCTTGAACGCCTCGATGACGACCCGCGACAAAGCAGCATGGGTACGGATGCCAAGGTTGATCGCGGTGGTGGCCGCCAGGATGGGGCGATGAAGAATGCGATGGAAGTCGGACATGGTGGGTTCTCCTTGAATTATCGGGTTGATGACGCCGCCAGCATCACGTTGCTGGTCGGCGGATCGTTGGGATCGGAGGGGACGTTGTCGTTGGCCGGGACCAAAAGCTTGAAGGTCGCGGGGATGAAGCCGACGGTCATAAAACCCTGATTGTCGGTCTCCTGGGTTTTGATGGCGTGCATTGGGCAGACCTTTCCTGTTCGCACAAATCGGGATTGACCGGTGCGTGGTGCCACTTCTCATGGCCCTATCGATTTTTTGGTTTTTCTCGCTGCTTCAGCGTGTTAGCAGCGAAATTCACCATGCATTCATTATGCAGGGTAGAATTTTCAAAAATAACTGGTATTGAAATTTCTTCTGAATGGCTTAGTGGGGGCCGTCAAAGTGGTAGAGACTGTGTTCGCTGGGTATCTTCGTCGTTGGCAGAATGGCGGGCTGAAGATGAATGCCCAATGGGAATTGATCCAGGCTGCGGTTGCTGTGGTTGGCGGCCATATAGTCGTAGTTTTCATCGAAGAAGAGATCGGGCGATGGGATTGGAGAAAGCAGGAGCGGCCAGCCCTTGAGGCTGCCTTGGCGTTTTGCAATACCCCACTATCCCCACGTAAGGTGCCAATTATCCGACTGGTCACGCCCCAGTGGGGGGGTAAATATCGCGACTATCGCTTGAACGAGACGCTTGCTAACTGGAATGAGATAAGTTGCGAAAGATTTCTTTATGGAACGCCGGTCAAATCAGTAGCCCGCAAACGGAAAGGCCCAAAGCGAATCAAATCCAGATCAATGAACATCACCAAGCCACACGGCTTCGCCAGCCCCAATCGCTTGGACGTTGCGGATTCAAGGCTACGTGGACTGCAAACGCAGGCTGAACAGCGTCAGGCCCATTTTGATGACATAAAGAACGTCGCAGAATTGGCCGTGAAACTTGGATTCGACACGCCGCAGAAGCTGAAAGCCTATCTCGATGAAAGTGGCGTGAAGACAGTAACTGGAAAAGAATGGAGCAGGCAGGCGGCTTCAAATCTATTGAAGCGAATAACATCTGATCATTCGTAGTCGTACCATTAAGGTATACCCTGCTGCAACTCGGCCACAGTCAGGAAATATTGTTCCAGATGGGTTGCTTTTGTATTTATGGAACGCTTTAATATATGGGTCTATGACCCATATGGAGCAAATCCATGTTTTACGGATATGCCCGCTGCTCTTCCGCCGACCAATCTCTCGACATTCAGATTGATGCCCTCAAGGCAGCCGGTTGCCAGATCATCAGATCAGAAAAGATCAGCGGCACCAGTCGCGATGGCCGCCGCGAACTGGAAACCCTGCTGGAGTTTCTGCGTGAAGGGGATGTCCTGGTCGTGACCAGGATCGACCGGCTGGCCCGATCCATCTCCGACCTCCAGGACATTATCAAGGTACTGAAGGAAAGGGGGGCCAGTCTGAAGGCCACCGAGCAACCGTTCGACACGGGCGACATTTACGGCTCCCTGACCATCAATCTCCTTGGGGTGTTCGCCCAGTTCGAGACCGAGCTTCGGCGGGAACGACAGATCGAGGGAATCCAGCGGGCGAAGAAGGATCACCCTGAACGATACCGTGGTCGGCCCCCGAAAATCGACGCTGGTGAAATTCGTCGGCTCAAGGATCAGGGCTTCGGTGTCGCAGCGATCAGCAAGGAATTGGGCATCGCCCGAACATCCGTCTATCGGGCATTGGAGATGGCTGGGTGAGTCCGATTCTGCGACGAACCATCCTTCAATCCCTGATAGCCGGTAGATCGGCCCAGTTGGTCGTATAGCTCTGCGTCCCGGTCGGAATTTTTTCGCCTCCTGACCCTGATGCATGTAAACGCCAGCGATGGCTCTTCCGTGACCCATACCCTTGCTCCTCCTGGAGCCATCGGATTATAAGTTCACGAAGCTTAGGAACTCCGCATGGCACCTCCTCCGGTACACACGCCGCTACTACAAGATTTGAGGTGCGATCCCAAAGGCATAACTGCACTGGGAAGCTTCTTTGCAGCCGTTGAGAAAATGGAAAGTTCTAAAATCCAGGTTGATTGCCATCTCGTAAGCTGGATTGATGCCAATATGGCTGCTGCCCTTGGTGCAATTGTTGCTGCACTTGAGGCTAAAAAAAATGTGGTTACTTTCGTTGGTCTAAAGAAGTCGATATTAGACATTCTATCCAGAAATGGTTTCATCACGCCACAACTTCCAGACAAATATGGAACGGTCATTCCATTCAATAAGTTTTCCCTGGAAAGTGGTAAATTATTTGCAAAATACATTGAGGAAAATCTTCGAGGGAAGGGTATTCCAAAAATGTCGCCGCAGTTGCGGATGGGTTTTTTGCAAGGATTGAATGAAATATTTAATAATTGCTCACTCCATTCTCAGAGCAAGCTGGGTGTATTTTGTTGCGGACAAGCTTACCCGAAAACTAATTGTGTTGATTTTAGCGTTGTTGATCTCGGTATTGGATTTCGCACAAACGTCAACCGCCACCTTTCATCGCAGATGTCTGCGAGTGAGGCCATTGATTGGGCGATGACGGATGAAAATACAACCCGAAAAGGCGATGTCCCTGGAGGGCTTGGCCTGAAAATCCTGCGTGAGTTTGTTGCTCTGAACAAGGGGTCGCTGACCATTTCATCGGATGGTGGTTTCTGGCGGCTCTCGGATGAAGGCATTGTCAGGCAGGAGTTGCCTACCAGATTTACCGGTTCTGTCGTGAATTTACGAATCAACACTGCTGACAAGTCATCTTATCGGCTAAAGTCAGAAGTAGACCCTAACTCAGTGCTGTAGGGGGATGAAAAATGGCAACAATAAAGATTAAAATATATGATGTTGTTGGGGGAGGTGAGTTTGTAGATACCTCTGATGGGCACAAAGTTCATGACTTAGTTGCCAAGGCAATTGAGTCTGGTGATGTCGCAGATTTGTCTTTCCAAGGTGGAACGCAAATAATTACAGCGTTCACTAATGCTGCTATAGGACAGCTTTATAACGAATTCTCGGAAGATGAAATTCGCAGACACCTAAGACTTACTGATTTGCCAGATGGATTTAGTGATACGCTTGTGAAGTCCATAAATCGTGCGAAGAGGTATTTCGCAAACAAGGACGATGCCGACTCAATTGAAGAAAATGAATAGATCGTAAAATTGTTTCATTTGTCGCGGGGGTGGCTGTGATTACATTTGTTGATAACCAGAAGTACAAGGGCCTAGACCTTTCCCTTGAGTACCTCTTCGATGCGAACGTATGGATTTCGCTTAATGGCCCATTTGTTAATCCAACATCAAATAGAACTATTTTATATTCCGGCATTATGAAGTCTATAATGGTGCAGGGCGGGCAAATATTTTCAGATATAACAATTATATCAGAGTTTATTAATAGGTACGCTCGGCTTGAGTTTGAACTCGCCATCAAGAAAGGGTTTTCTGGTAATTTTAAGGCATTTAGAAAGTCACCGCTTTGGACGCGGGTCGCAGAAGATATTCGCGATGAGGTGAAGTCAATAATAAATATTGTAGAAATAGCAAGCTACACGCCGGTTAAATCAGAATTGACCGCTATATGTGATAAGATGGCTGGTGGAGGTGCTGATTTCAACGATGAAATTATTATTGAAGTTTGTGTGAAGAATGGATTTGTACTTGTTACGCATGATGCCGATTTTGCTACTGCAAAAAATTTCGATATAATTAGTGGAAATCCAGCATATGGAAGTGTGTGAGACTTTCGTGCAATGACCCACTTCAATGGGCGTCAAGCCTTCACCACAGGCAGGTCATCCCAATTGGTCGTGTAGCTCGGCGTCCTATTGCCGCATCGCATCTGCCAAGGAGCATCTTGCGGCACCAACCCGAACCCGACAGCCCCCTTGCCCATCTTGCTGTTGATCCCGTCCATCGCCGCCATCAACGCCATTGGCCGTGCCCCTGACTCTGGTGGTGGTGAAAATAGGTCTCGCGGAATGTCCTCGGGTCGGACCAAATCCAGCATGATCACCCCGGCCTTCTTGTAGGCGTATCCATCCCGCCACGCCGATTTCAGCCCTTTCAGGGCAGCCCCGATGATGTGCTGCGTGGATGATGTCGGCGGCGAAAGGCGGATCAAGGAGTTCAGGGAAAACTGGGGCTGGTCCTGCCGGAACCTGTCGGTGTAGGCGAACACCTGGACGGCACCGGCCACCAGTCCCTCGCCGCGAATTTTCTCGGCAGCCCTACTGGCGAAGGTCAGCACTGCATCGTTGACCTGATCGAAATCTGCGACGGATTCCCCGAATGACCGCGAGCAGCAGGTGGTGTGTTTGTCTGATGGTGCCGTGTCCAGGGTATGGACCGGCGTTCCTCGCAGTTCTATCACGGTACGAAGGCCGACCGCCCCCATGGTCTTCTTGATCCATCCATCTGGCTGCAAGGTCAGGTCAAAGGCTGTGCGGATGCCGTTGACGCCGCAATGGGCTGCGTACTGGCGGCCAATGCCCCAGACATCACCGACCGGCGTTTGCTTCAATGCCGGTACGACCCACTCGGGGTGACTGGCGAGATCAAGGACGCCGTTGGCCCTGACAGATTTCTTCGCCAGCCTGTTGGCAAGCTTTGCCAAGGTCTTGGTGGTGCCGATTCCCACAGAAACCGGTATGCCGGTCCAGCGTCGCACTGTGGCTCGAATCTGATGGGACCATGCCGTCATGTCATCGACCGGTAGACCATCCAGGTCGAGGAAACATTCGTCGATGCTGTAGACCTCGGCCCCCGGTGAGAATGTCGCTAAAACGGACATCACCCTCTCACTCATGTCGCCGTACAGGGCGTAGTTCGAGGACAGCATGATCAGCCCCTGCTTCTCGGCCAGATCACGGAGCTTGAAGGCGGGTTCGCCCATGGGCACCCCGAGGGTCTTGGCTTCGGCGGATCGGGCAACGGCACAGCCGTCATTATTGGACAGCACGACCACAGGCTTGCTTTCGAGGGCGGGGTTGAACGCCCGCTCGCACGAGACGTAAAAATTGTTGCAGTCCACCAGGGCGTAGACCGCCATCGTCCACTACCGTTTAGCTAAAGCCGAGACGGCGAAGGTGACGACGCCCCATATCTGGACACCTTCTTCATCGTTCACCGGGAAGCTGGGGTAGTCGGGGTTGGCCGAAGCAAGCTCCCAACCATCCTCGACCTTCCGCAGGGTCTTCACCGTCAAACCGCCATCGAGCGTGGCTACAACAACGTCGCCGTCATGGGGCTGTACTGACCGATCCACCACCAGCAGGTCACCACTTTGGATTCCGGCATCCGTCATGCTGTCACCATCCGCCCGACAGAAGAATGTCGCCGCCGGTCGCTTCACCATCAACTCGTGGAGATCGAGCTTGCCCTCCAGGTGGTCATCGGCGGGTGACGGAAACCCAGCAGCCACCAGGGCGGAATAGATCGGTGCCGTGGATTCGGACGGTGCGAAGCCACGGGTGGATGCCAGACAGGTGCCGGGTGGTAATGGAGCGTTTGGGTTGGATGCGAACATGATGAGAACACTACACCGTGACTGCGTGATGGAGCAACGGTTCCAACGAAAAATTACGGCTCGTTCTCGGGCGGATCACTGACGATGATCTCTGGTTCTTCGCCCACGGAATCTTCATCAACGAAAGCGATCCGCATTCCCCACCCCGCATGGACGGTGAGCATCCGACCAAAATCACGTAGCGACAATTCTTGATCGTCGATATGGACAACGGCTTCACCATCTTCATCGGAATCAATGAAGCACCGCAGGACTCCACCGCGTGGCACCCATTGATCGCCGTCTTCGAAATATTTGATCTGGGGACGGCCCGGCGGAATTTCGGTAACGATGTTCTCGTGTTCGGCTCGAAGCTGGTCCTGGCTGGCGATGACATCGTTGAACAGGTCGAGGATTTCCTGATCGGACATGAGCCGGATTTCGGTGCCGATCTTCAACTGCATCACCGAAACGGTCGGGTCGGCGTTTTCGATGATGGCGAACTCGCCCTCGCGGATGATCTTAACCTCATCCATCGATGCCCGACGCGGTTTTTTCATTCGCATGGATTTCGTCCCTGACGGCGGTGGAATTGGCTGTTCTGTTATAGGGGCGAGGCGGCGGTTGGCACAACGACCGGCATGGACAACAGTGAACTTTCTGATTTCCACGGCGGCGACAGCAATCCTCGAAGGTCTGGTGGTCAGGATGATGTCCGATTAAAGGACATGCCCCCACACAGACGCTGATCGCGATTTTGAAAATATAAGAATGTTATTTGAAACGCAAAATAACACAAAGAACGCGGCCCGTCGGCCACAGTTAAATCGCAATTATATTTTGAATGCAGATCGTCCATTGGCCGATGCAAATTTGTACGGTAGTGGTGTTTTCAACGCACGATGACAGTCGTGATTTGAAAGCAACCCGGCAAGGAGATCGAGATGCCGAATCCAACTACTGAAATCGCTTGGGCGACAGGAACATGCAACCCGTTCAAGGGTTGCTCCAAGGTGTCGCCCGAATGTGCCAACTGCTACATGACGGGCTGGGCATATCGCCATCAGTGCATGGGCAACGAAGGGTACGAAGGAACCGTCAAAGGCGAACGTGGCAAGCGAGTTCCGACCGGCAAAATCGGGATTGTCGAGAAGCAGATCGAAAGCCTCAAGACCATCAAGACCAAGCGGCTGTTCGTCAACTCGATGTCCGACACCTTCCACGAGAATGTCGATGCGGAAACCATTGCCCGCGTTTTCGACTCGATGAAGGCCAATGGCAACGGAACCAATTTCCTGATTTGCACCAAGCGTTCCGCTCGCATGGCGGAAATGTCCCAGACCCTGGATGTCCCCGACAACATCTGGATGGGAACCACCTGCGGCTGCCAATCGTCGCTTCATCGCCTTGATGATCTGCGGCGGACCAAGGCGAAGATTCGGTTCGTGTCAGTCGAGCCGTTGCTGGAACCCTTGGACATCACCCCATGGTTGGCTGACGGCACCTTGAAGTGGGTGATTGTCGGCGGCGAAAGCGGCAAGGGGTGGCGGAAAATGGAAAAGGAATGGGCGGAAGCCATCCTTCGCCAGTGCCAACAGTTCAACGTCCCCTTCTTCCTGAAGCAGTGGTCGGCATTCAAGCCCAAGTCTGATGCCGAATACCCGCCGACCATTGATGGTCAGGTGTGGCACCAGTATCCCCAGATCAAGGAGTGATCAACATGAGAAAGGTTATCGCCATCCATGCGTTCTACAAAAATAAAGTCCCAGGTGGGTTTGGCATCATGTGGAACTGTCCTACGGGGTTTGCCAAGGAGTTGCTCGAAGGAATCGAGGGGTATAAGGATTTTATCAAGCCAGACCCTGGAGAGACGCAAGATGAGTTTGCAGCCTTCTTGATACGCCAACTCGATTATTTTGGTGAAGCTAAGAAGTCGCGTTTGCTGGATAAGGCGGAGCAGGTTATCGCGGTTCAGAACACATATTGGCTTGAGCAGCATGGGTATCTGAAGGCAGACGAGTTTAATGGAATGCAGTTCCATTTTACCGAGGACAGAATTTCTGATGGGCAGCACAGGCTTGGGAGAGGGGTGGTTTCCGTTATGACCATCGGTGAAAAATTGGTCGATTGCGGAATTGAAGAACCAAAGGACTTTACTGATACATCTTCTCGGCAAGCACCCGGTGAGAGGCATCGACCGTGAGCGGGTCTGGACAATCGTGAAATGCCCCATACCCTCAATGGCGACACGGCGACAGATGGTGACCTGATCCATTACGACCCTGGTGATCAGGTCACCATCGAGCGAAAGACGCAACGCTCGGTCACGAACAGGGCCGGTCGCCCGGCCCGGAGCCAGAGTGTCCATTTTTGACATGCTTCTTGTGTGCGTTTAAGAGTGCCTGCCATTGATCGTTCCCAGCCCGTGCTGCCTTCATCCTCGCGGCTGTGGGAATGGCGGTCCAATAGGCCGCCAGGGCACTTCGCGATGTGAACCAGGACTGATCCCGAGGGCCAGCAGGGTCGTGCCAAATGCCGAGACGGCCAAGCGGTAGCCATTCTGGGCTGACTTGGGTTCCCTTCACGGTCATGCAGCCAAAGGCTCCGCACCAAGGTCCCCAAATTCGAACATCACCATCATGGCGGCACTCAAAGAGATGGCCGTCAACGAACCGCCATCTGGCCGGGAAGCATTCTGATCTGGATGGGTTCCTCGTCATGGTGACCAGCATATTGGCGATAGGAGTCAAAAGCGGTCACCATCCGTTCTTATTGCGGTTGTCCAATTTGTCCATCCAAGAGAGAATGCGTGACCATTTTGGTCATGGGGGATTTGTCGTGCGGTACGAAAAGGCTGACAATCTCGTGCAGTTGGCATTGGAACTCCAGGCAGCAAGGGGCGGTCTGTCGCTTGCGGACATCGAGCACAAATTCGGTGTCGGGCGGCGGACGGCCATGCGGATGCGTGATGCGGCTATCAGAAACTTCCCCCAAATGGAGGAAGTTGATACGGGCGAGCGGATCAAGCGGTGGCGATTGCCAACCGGCACCTTGGATCGATTGGTCGCATTCACCGCTGAGGAGTTGGCGGCTCTTGAGTCTGCCACCCGCCTGTTCGAGCGTGACAACCGGGAGGATGAGGCAGCCGAACTGGCCACATTGGGAGCCAAACTTCGGGCCTTGCTCAAGCCTGATGTCGCACGAAGGGTGGAACCGGACCTCGAAGCTCTGCTCGAAGCAGAGGGGCTGGCAATGCGGCCAGGGCCACGTCCCCGAATCGACATTTCGGTGGTCGAGGAACTGCGGCAGGCCATCATGGCTTGCACCAAGGTAAAGCTGCGATATCGGAATCGGAAAACCAAGCAGGTCAACGAGCGGTTGGTTCACCCGTATGGATTCCTGCACGGTCACCGAAACTACCTCGTCGCTTGGCATGAGAACCCAAAAGCCAATGCGGTCACGCTATTCGCCCTGCCACACATTGAGGGCATCGAACTGACAGCCGAGCCGTTCCAACGCGACCCAGAATTCTCCCTGGAAGCGTTTGCGACTCGGTCGTTTGGACTGTTTCAGAGTGAGCCATTCAAAACCGTCTGGCGGTTTTCTCCTGAAGCTGCCGATGATGCCGAGGAATTCATCTTCCATCCCACCCAGCAGGTGGAACGGCAATCGGATGGTTCTTTGCTTGTCACCATCATGGCGGCGTCGGACCTGGAAATGGCATGGCATCTGTATACCTGGGGCGACAAGGTGGAAGTGTTGGAGCCACGTGAATTAGCCGAGATGGTTCATGGGCAACGGGTGGAGTGGGCCGCTTTGCCATAGGTGACCAAAATGGTCACTCATGCCTGTCACGATACCCTGGTGATGAACAGCATGACCACCCAGCACCCGACAGACGATGCCATTTACCGGGCGGCGGATGAACTAATTGCCCGCTACGGCATCCAGATCGCCATCGAACAAGCGACGCATCGAGCAGATGCGTTCGCACAGGCTGGCCGTTGGCCGGAACACGCTATGGCGATGAGGGTGCTGACGATGGTCGAGCAAATCGGAGGGGAAACTCGATGAAGCTTCTGACCCGGCTCGGGCTATTTTCTGCCATCGCCTTGGCACCGGTTCTGATGGACGACATCCACGACTATTTCGAATCTGCCGCGACCAATAAGGTGGTTATGGCAAGCCATCATCAGATCGCATCAATTCAAGGTCGATGATAATGGGAGAAATTGGTGATCGAGCATGGCAACGAATGCTCTCGGGCCGACGCCTCGACATTCTGAACCCCAGCCCCTTGGATATTGAGATCGAGGACATCGCACTGGGATTGTCCAGGCTGGCTCGATGGAATGGTCAGACCCATGGCGAGCATGGTTATTCGGTTGCACAGCACTCGATCCTGGTGACGGAACTGGTCGCGACCAATTCACCGGACATGCCGGTGCAATGTTTGCTGGCCGGTTTGCTCCATGACGGCCCAGAATTTGTTACGTCAGACCTTGTGACGCCATTCAAGAAGGCTGTGGGCAAAGGGTACATTGAGCTTGAGGCTCGAATGGCAGCGGCTATCCACACTGCTTTCGGACTGCCTGCCGTGATGCCAAACGATTGGCAGGAGGCCGTTGACGGTGCTGACAGGCTCGCTGCCTTTCTTGAGGCGATCCACCTTGCCGGGTTTTCAGAAATTGAAGCTCGACGGCTATTTGGTTGGCGAAAATCCATTCCGATCATTGAAATTGACCCATGGTCGTCGGCCATCGCCCGAGAAAAGTTTCTGGCGGTGTTCCTCGACCTGAAATCTGGCGGGCATCATTGCCGTAAGCGGTGGGAATCACCCCGCCGATCCGCATCGGGGAGGTGAATGTGGACCCCTTCAAAACATACGAACCGAAGCCAAGACCGGTAGCCATGAAGATGACCCCTGGTGATGCGGAAACTATCGCTCTTCAAGTGGTCGCCTGGATCATTGGCGACGACACCATGCGAGATCGGTTTATCTCCATCACAGGATGCGGTGCCGACGATCTGCGAAATCGTATCGATCAACCAGCATTCCTTGGATCGGTGCTGGACTTCCTTCTGGCCGACGAATCATCCGTGCTTGCGTTTGCTGACCATGTTGGTCTACCGCCAGAAGTGGCGATGATGGCCCGAGCCAAGCTTCCTGGATGGTCAGCACCGAATTGAGAATCTATCGACGGCGGTGATCCTGGCAGCATGAATGTCCACATCCCGCTGATAGATTTCTTGGAGCAGGAAATCCTTTTCCTGCTGAAGCTGATCCTCAGGCACATCGATGAACTAAGCCCGTGGACGGCCATCGCTTCCGTCCGACCAACGGTATCCCCGAGCTTTCAGAACATCCTTGAAGTCGAACGGCGAATTTTCTGCCCAGACCCGGCAGGTCGCTTCCCGTGCCTTTTCCAGCAGCTTGCCCATGGCTGGAACACCGGACTTCGGCAGTGGCCGGGCCAGGATTTCGATGGCAGCGTGGCAGTCGTCAGTCGCCCGGTGGCCATCATGGAAAAGGCCGAACCCGGCCAGAAGGTATCCGAGCTTGGTGCCTTCGAATCCTTCTCCCGCCCAGTCCACTTGGGACATTGAGCAGCCCCACGGCTTGGTCGAAAAGATTGAGCAGAACCGTTCGGCAAACTTCCGGTCGAAGGCGGCATTGTGGGCGATCACGATGGCAGCAGGGGCGGCGAAGGCGGCGACTTCGGCTGGGTCGATAACTTTCCCGGCGACCATTTCATCGGTGATGCCAGTCAGCTTGGTGT
>NZ_AONQ01000098.1 GCF_000342045.1 Paramagnetospirillum caucaseum
CTTCGCGCATCCCCGATCCTTTACATTCCGCAAAGCCGGTGCGGGCCGGATGTCCAGGTGCAGGTGGTCGGCGTGCAGTTTGTTGTGGTTGGGGGTCAGCACCACGTTGAAGTGCTCGCACGAGGCCCGGGCCACCGCCTGCAGGAACTCGCTCTTCTTGCCGGCGCCGCGCCAGTCCTTCTTCACCGAGATCATGGTGCCGTCGGCCAGTTCGAAGCCGCCGATGTCGATGGCCTGGCCCTTGCCGTGCTCCGACAGGCGGCCGCCGCGGCTGCGGCCCTCCCCCGACGAGGCGACCGTGGTCTCGGTGCGGCGGTTGCGGCAATCATAGGTGCCCATGTGGTGGAGCCGGGCCACCTTCTGCCCGAAGATGCGTCCTGCCGCGGCCTGGACCACCTGGGTCTCGAAACGCTCGACGGTGCGCGCCATGGAGCACGACATCACGCCGGGGCGGTTCCACGCCGTCTGGGAATCGGCGGTCACCTTGACCGGATTGGCGATGGAGCACGAGCCGGGATTGCCGAAGGCCGCCTGGGGCTCGAAGGTCACGCGCTGGTCGCGCAGATCCCGCAGGCAGGCGGAATCGGGGTCGAGAATGGGGGGCGGCGCGACAATGCGCGGCGGCGGCGCGGCGCAGGCGCCCAGCAGGGCCAAGGTCAGAACGGCGAAGACAAGACGATGAGACACGGTCGCGGTTCCGCAGCGCTGGAATCCAATCATCTAGCGCAATTATGGCGGAAAAGTCACGGAATATCTCAAGGACGCCGTGGAACCCGTTGTGATTGTTAACGTATCGTTAACCGAGTTTCACCGCCGTGCCGTTGGCCGAGACGATCAGCATGGTCTTGCCGTCGCCCGCCACCGTGTTGTAGTCCAGGTCGACGGCCACCACCGCGTCGGCGCCCAGCTGGGCGGCCTGTTCCCGCATGTCGGCCAGGGCGGCCTCCTTGGCTTCGCGCAGCACCGTCTCGTAGGCGCCCGAGCGGCCGCCGACGATGTCGCGCACGCTGGCCAGCATGTCGCGGAAGATATTGGTGCCCATCACCGCTTCGCCGCAGACGATGCCGAGATAGGCGGTGATGCGCTTGTCCTCGATGGAATCGGTGGTGGTGGTGATCATCATCATGCCCTCGTGCTCTTGACCCGGCCCATTGAGGTCATCACACTCCGTCTTCCTTTTCCAGGAGAAAGACGCCATGACCGATCAGCCCGTCCCCGTCGGGGTCGTCACCATCTCGGACCGCGCCAGCCGGGGCATCTACGAGGACAAGGGCGGCCCGGCCATCATCGCCGAGATGACCCGCTTCCTGTCCACCCCGTGGCGGGCTGTGGCACGGGTGATCGAGGACGAGCAGGCGGTGATCGAGGCGACGCTGAAGGAATTGGCCGACGTGGAGGGCTGCGCCCTGATCGTCACCACCGGCGGCACCGGCCCGGCGCCACGCGACGTGACGCCCGAGGCCACTCTTGCGGTGTGCGACAAGATGATGCCGGGCTTCGGCGAACTGATGCGCAGCGAAAGCCTGAAGGTGGTGCCCACCGCCATCCTGTCGCGCCAGACGGCGGGCATCCGGGGCAACAGCCTGATCATCAACCTGCCGGGCAAGCCCTCGGCCATCGCCGATTGCCTGAACGCGGTGATGCCGGCGGTGCCCTATTGCATCGATTTGATCGGCGGTCCCTTCATCGACACCGACCCGGCGGTGTGCAAGGCCTTCCGGCCCAAGGCCAAGTAGGGGGGCGGGCTCGTCCTGGCGGCTGACTTAAGCCGGGAAGGTCACCGACACCACGGTTCCCTCGTCGACGAAGATGTGGGAGCGGCCGCCCAGCTGGCGGGACAGGGCGCGGATCAGGCCGATGCCGATGCCGCGTCCCGGCTTGTCGGGCATGCCGACGCCGTTGTCGCGCACCGTGAAGTGCCACTCGCCCGCCTCGCGCACCAGGGTGACCCAGATGGTGCCGCGCCGTCCGTCCGAGAAGGCGTGCTTCAACGCGTTGGACAGCACTTCGTTGGCCAGCATGCCCAACGGCACGGCCCGTTCCAGGTCCAGGGTGCCCTCCACCTCCACCTCGACGGTGACGCCGCCGGGGGTGGTGGAATAGGACCCGGCCAGCGCCTCGGCCAGCTTGCCGAAATAGGTGCCGAGATCCACGTTGGACGCCAGGTTGCGCTCGTAGAGGGTCTGGTGCACCAGGCCCATGGAATGGATGCGGTCCAGGGCGTCCTTCAGCGTCGCCTTGACCTTCTCGTCGGTGACGTGCAGCGATTGCATGGTCAGCAGGCTGGAGATGACCTGCAGGTTGTTCTTCACCCGGTGGTGGACTTCCTGGAACAGCACGTCCTTTTCCGCCAGGGCGGTGGTCAGTTCGCGGGTGCGGCGCTCGCCGGTGGCCAGCAGCCGCGCCTCGTGCCGCAGGCTCTCGCCGGTGATGGCGGCCAGGGTCAGCAGCAGCGCCATGGCGGCGACGAACAGCAGCACGTTGCGCCGGGTGCGCACGCTCCATTCGCGGAACACCACCTCGGTGGGCATGCCCGAGGTGACCACCATCTCCAGGTCGGGAAGGTTGCGGTAGGCCACCAGCCGCTCGACGCCGTCCACCACCGAGGTCGAGCGGTAGACCCCCGACGGGCCCTTGGCGAACTGGGTGAACGGCGCCTTGGCGGTGTCGAAGCGGGTGAAGGTGGCGTCCGGCATGGGATAGCGCGCCACCATGCCGCCATCCAGGCGCGAGACCAGGAAGATCGAGCCCGGTTCGGGCTGCATGTCGCGGTAGAAATCGATGAAATAGTCGGTCTTGATGGCGATTTCCGCCACGCCCCGCGTGCGGCCGGACTCGTCCTGGATGGCCCGGCTGAAGATCACCACCCGCCCCTGATCGCCGCGCCCGGTTACCACGGCGCTCATCACCGTACGGCCCGGCTGGGCCAGCGGCAGGGCGAAATGGTCGCGGTGGGCGGCATTGGCCACGAACAGGCCCAGGCGGTCGGCGGCCAGGATCGGATCGCCACGTTCGTCGTGGATGGCGATGGCGATGGCGTAGGGCAGCTCGGCCAGGACGGAATCCAGCCATTCCCGGTCCTTGCGGGAATCCTTGAGGGCGGCCAGGGGCCGGCTGGCGACGCGGCCGACGACCATGCCCAAATTGGCGTGGGCGGCGCTGTGGGCGGCGCGGGCGTGGGATTCCACCAGCCGGGCCGACAGGCGGAGATTGGCGTTCCATTCGCTCAAGGTCGCCTGGTGGTCGAACCAGGTGAGCGTTCCCAGGCCGGCCATGCCGCCCAGCACCGCGATGGCGGTGATCAGGGCCAGCAGCAGTCTGGGACGCGGCAGCCGGGTGGGCCGGGCGGTTTCGGACTCCTTGTCCGGGCGGCTGGGCTGGGCGATCTCCACGCTGCCGCCGTTCATGGTCATCCCGCCCGGCGGCGCCCGCCCGGGGCCTCGTCCTCGTCGTCGAACAGGGAGGTCAGCTGGCGCATCATGGTGCCGCCCAGTTCCTCGGCGTCCATGATGGTGACGGCGCGGCGGTAATAGCGGGTGACGTCGTGGCCGATGCCGATGGCCACCAGTTCCACCGGCGAGCGGTTCTCGATATAGGTGATGACGTCGCGCAGGTGCTTTTCCAGGGTGTTGCCGGGATTGGCCGACAGGGTGGAATCGTCCACCGGGGCGCCGTCCGAGATGACCATCAGGATGCGCCGCTGCTCCGACCGGCCGATCAGGCGGTCATGAGCCCACAGCAGCGCCTCGCCGTCGATGTTCTCCTTGAGGATGCCTTCCCGCAGCATCAGGCCGAGATTGCGCCGCACCCGGCGCCAGGGGGCGTCGGCCGCCTTGTAGACGATATGGCGCAGATCGTTGAGGCGTCCGGGATTGGCCGGCTTGCCCTCGGCCTGCCATTTCTCGCGCGACGAGCCGCCCTTCCAGGCCCGCGTGGTGAAGCCCAGCACCTCGACCTTGACGCCGCAGCGTTCCAGGGTGCGGGCCAGAAGATCGGCGCTCATGGCCGCCACGGTGATGGGCCGGCCGCGCATGGAGCCGGAATTGTCGATCAGCAGGCTGACTACGGTATCGCGGAAATTGGTGTCCTTCTCGATCTTGAAGGACAGGGAATGGGTGGGGTTGGCGACGATGCGGGCCAGCCGCCCGGTATCGAGGATGCCTTCCTCCAGGTCGAAATCCCAACTGCGGGTCTGCTGCGCCATCAGCTTGCGTTGCAGCCGGTTGGCCAGTTTGGCGACCACGCCCTGCAGGTGGGACAATTGCTGGTCTAACTGGCGGCGCAGGCGGTTCAGTTCTTCCTGCTCGCACAATTCCTCGGCGGTGACGATCTGGTCGTATTGGGTGGTGTAGGGCCGGTAGGGCCGCTCATGGAAGGCGGCGGAATTGGACAATTGCTCCTGGCGCTGCTTGGAGGGGCCGCCCGGCTCCTCGGTGCCCGACCCGGTCAGCATCATCTCCTCGCCGGAATCGCTGCCCTCGTCCTCGCCGCTGCCTTCGCTCGAGCCGGGCGCCTGGGTGTCGCCCTCCTGCTGCGGCCCCTGCCCCTCCTGTTCGCCTTCCTTTTCCTGGCCGGCGCCCTGGGCGTCCTGCTCCTGGCCGTTCTGCTCGGAATTCTCCGATTCCTCGGATTCCGACGGGTGGTCGATGCCGAAATCCAGGTCGCTCAACAGCTTGTGCAGACCCTTGGCGAAGGCCTCCTGGTCGCGCAGCAGGTCCTTCAGGGTGTCGAGCGTCGGACCGGCCTTGGCCTTGATCTCGTCGCGCCACAGATCGACGGCGGTGCGGGCCGAGGGCGGCGGTTCCAGCCCGGCGAAGATCTCGCGGGCGATCAGGCGCATGGCGTCGGCCAGCGGCACCTGCTCGCGCCGCACGGCGCGGTCCAGCCCCTCGGCGCGGGCCTTGACCTCCAGCACCTCGGCGATGTTGGCGGCCGCACCGGGCATCAGGCGGGCGCCCAGGGCCTCGACCCGGGCCTGCTCGACCATGTCGTAGATCTTGCGCGCGTCGGGCAGTTGCGGCATGCGCCGCACATGCACCGCGTCGTCGTGATAGCGCAGCCTGAGCGCGATGGCATCGGCGGTGCCGCGCAGGCGGGCCAGGTCCGAGGCCAGGATGGTGCGCGGCGGCGCCGGCAACCGGATCTCGGTGCCGCGCACGCTGCCGTTGCCGGCGGCGTAGCCGACATCCAGGTCCACATGGCCGGACATGGCCTTCAGCGTGGCGGCGGTAGTGCGGCGGATGGTGTCGCCGGCGCTTTCGCCCTTGCTGCCGTCCTTGGCCGTGGGATTCTGCTGCAAGATCGCTCCTAGGCCAGCATGCGGGCCGGCCCTTCGGGCAGGTCCGTGCCGAAGCAGCGCTGGTAGTACTCGGCCAGGATCGGCCGCTCCACCTCGTCGCATTTGTTGAGGAAGGTGACGCGGAAGGCGTAGGAATGGTCGCCGAAGATGCGGGTGTTCTCGGCCCAGGTGATCACCGTGCGCGGGCTCATCACCGTCGAGATGTCGCCGTTCATGAAGCCTGACCGGGTGAGGTCGGCCAGCATGACCATCTTGGACACCATGTCGCGGCCTTCCGGGGTGTCGTAATCCTTCAGCTTGGCCACCACGATGGAACATTCGTCGTCATGGGCCAGATAGTTCAGGGTGGCGACGATGTTCCAGCGGTCCATCTGGCCCTGGTTGATCTGCTGGGTGCCGTGATAGAGGCCGGTGGTGTCGCCCAGGCCGACGGTGTTGGCGGTGGCGAACAGGCGGAAGGCGGCGTGCGGCCGGATCACCCGGTTCTGGTCGAGCAGGGTGAGGCGGCCCTCCACCTCCAGCACGCGCTGGATCACGAACATCACGTCGGGGCGGCCGGCATCGTATTCGTCGAACACCAGGGCGCAGGGGTGCTGCAAGGCCCAGGGCAGCATGCCTTCGCGGAACTCGGTGATCTGCTTGCCGTCCTTGACCACGATAGCGTCCTTGCCGATCAGGTCGATGCGGCTGACATGGCTGTCCAGGTTGACGCGGATGCACGGCCAGTTGAGGCGTGCCGCCACCTGCTCGATATGGGTGGACTTACCGGTGCCGTGATAGCCCTGGACCATGACGCGGCGGTTATAGGCGAAGCCCGCCAGGATCGCCTTGGTGGTGTCGGGGTCGAAGCGGTAGGCGGGGTCCACGTCGGGGACGTGCTCGCTGCCCACCGAGAAGGCGGGAACCTTCATGTCGATGTCGATGCCGAACATCTCGCGGGCGGAAACTTCGGTATCGGGCGTGGCGAGGGGATGGTCGGAGGCAAGCGGGCTCTGGGTCTTGGAGGTCATACTCTCGTCCTAGGGGGCTGCTAAAGGGTCAGGCTGAGCTTTAAGGTGTTGTAGGCGTGGTTGATGCGCTTGAACCGCTCCTCGGCATCCTTGTCGCCGTTGTTGGCGTCGGGATGGTGCTGCTTGACCAGCTCCTTGTAGCGGGCCTTTAGCGCGTCGTAGGTGAGCGGCGGGACGAGGTCGAGGACGGTCATGGCCTCTTCCTCGGGGGTGGCGGCGCGGGCCTTGGGCCGCGCCTCCTCGGTGGCGGCATCCTCGAACACCTCGAAAGGGTCGTGGACGGTGTAGGCGAACTTGCGCTTGGCGCCCTGGATGCCCAGCGGCCAGGTGGGGCGCTGCCAGGTGGTGTCCTTGCGCAGTTCGGCCTCGATCTCCTCGGCGCCCATGCCGGCGTAGTAGTTCCAGGCGGAATTGTACTGGCGCACATGGTCCAGGCAGAACCAGTAGTAATCGGTCAGCCGGTCGCGGGCCTGGGGGGCGCGGTGCTCGGCTTCCAGCGCGCAGCCGGGATGGTCGCAACGGCGGACAGCCGGTTGCGCCGGAGAGGGGCCGAAGGCCGGCCGCCAGGATCTGCGGGCGTTGGTCGCTTTCATGGCACCGGTCATAATGGAGGCTCGTCAGTCCCAAGGCAAGGCGGGAGCGGAAAATGCGCATTGGCCGAACGGCCTCTTGACGGCGGGGCCGCATGGCCCCAATTGGGGAGGGTTCCAATGGACGAGAGAGCGAGAGACATGCAAGTGACACCGGTGATGCGCAAGAAACTCGAAGACGGGCTGGCGCCGTCGCGCCTGGACATCATCGACGAGTCCCACCGCCACGCCGGGCATGCCGGGCACAATCCGCAAGGGGAAAGCCATTTTCGCCTGGAGATCGTCTCCGAGGCCTTCGCCGGCAAGAGCCGGGTGGAGCGTCACCGCATGGTCAACGCCCTGCTGGCCGAGGAACTGGCCGGCCGCGTCCACGCCCTGGCCCTGACCACCCTGACCAGGGACGAGGAGGGGCGGCGGCTGTAACAACCAGCCGTCGTGTCATCCCGAGCGCATGCGAGGGATCTCGTCCTGGAACGGCTTTTCCGACTTGGAAGCAACCGCCCGGACGGAGATCCCTCCGCCCTGGGCGTCGGGATGACAGGCCCTTCCAGAGGGGGGGCGGGTTGGATGCGTCCCGCGTCCCTTGGCTTGTCGAGCCTACCTCACCTTGACGTCCATCATCTCCAGGTTCCGCCGGGCGGTGTCGGCGGCGGGGCTTTCCGGGGCGGCGGCGATGGCCTTCATCCAGTCCTCGCGGGCTCCGGCGCTGTTGTCCTCCAGGCGGCGGATCATGCCGCGCTCCAGCAGGGCGTCGGGAAAGCCCGGGTCGAGCACCAGGGCGCGGGCCAGGTCCTCCTTGGCCGGTTCCAGCTTGTCCAGGTAGCGGTAGGCGACGGCGCGCAGCACCATGGCCTCGACCCGGTTGGGCTGGACCCGGAGCAGGGTGGTCAGCAATTCGGCCACTTCGGCGTAATGGCTGACCGAGGCCAGGGTCACCGCCTTGTCCAGCATCAGTTCGGGATGGCCCGGGACCAGTTTCAGCGCGGTGTCCTGGGCGGCCAGGGCCTGCTGGGGCTTGCCGGCCAGCAGCCAGGCCTGCCCGGCCTGGGCCAGCATCTCGGCCCGCAGGATTTCCTCGCGCCGGCTGATGCCCGCCAGGGCCTCCAGCCGCTTGGCCGCCTCCTCGTACTTGCCCAGCCCGATCAGCGCCACGGCGGCGCAATGCCGCGCCGGCTCGCCGCCGCCCAGGGAGTGCCAGGCGATGGCCTCCTCCCAGCCCTCCTCGGGCTTGGCGCGGGCCAGGGTCAGGCAGGTGCGGTACTCCATCCTGGGGTCGATGGTATCGGCCGGAGCCGGGGCGGGCAGCCACAGCATCAGCGGCAGCAGCAGGGGGATGGCGCGCAGTCTCATGGAGCGGTAGTGTCACCAATCGGCGGGCCGACGCAAGGGAGAGATTGATGGCGGGGCGTTTCTTCCTGTTCGGTCTGGGCTTTTCGGGCCGGGTGATCGCCCGGCTTCTGGCGGCGGAGGGCTGGGAGGTGACCGGCACCACCCGCTCGGGCGAGGCGGTGGATTGCCCCGGAATCCGGGCCCTGTCCTTCGACCGCGACCATCCGCTGCCGGCCGGCTGCCTGGAGGGCATGGACGCCGTCCTGTCCTCGGTGCCGCCCGACGACGGCGGCGACCCGGTCCTCGATCTCATGCAAGACGCCATCGCCACGGCGTCGCCCGCCTGGATCGGCTATCTCTCCACCACGGGAATCTACGGCGACCACGGCGGCGCCTGGGTGGACGAGGAAACTCCGCCCGATCCCACCCTGGAGCGCTCGCGCCGCCGGCTGGCGGCGGAGACGCGCTGGCGCGGCCTGGGGGCGCATGTTTTCCGGCTGGCCGGCATCTACGGCCCCGGGCGCTCGGCGGTGGACACGGTGCGGGCGGGGCAGGCGCGAAGGGTGGTCAAGCCCGGCCAGGTGTTCAGCCGCATCCATGTGGAGGACATCGCCGGGGCGGTCGCCGCCTCGCTGGCCCGGCCCCGTCCCGGCGCCGTCTACAATCTGTGCGACGACGACGCGGCCCCGCCCCAGGAGGTCATCGCCCATGCCTGCGCCTTGCTGGGGGTGGAGCCGCCGCCGGAAATTCCGTGGGATCAGGCCCGCCAGACGCTGTCGCCCATGGCGCTCAGCTTCTACGCCGACAACAAGCGGGTCCGTAACGGCAGGATGAAGCAGGAGCTTGGCGTCCGGCTGAAATACCCCACCTACCGCGAGGGGCTGACAAGCTGCCTGTGATATCCGTCCCGTGATTCCGTCCCCGTCCCCGATGGCTGGGAAGGCGGGGCGGACCCGCTATTCCTGCGCGGGTGCTTCGGCGGCTTGGGGCTCGGCGGCGATCTTGGCCGGCGGCTTGCCGCGCATGGCCTTGGTCACCGCCATGCCGGCGGCGAAGGCGGGATTGAGGTACGGGCTGCGGCCGTCGGCGATGCGCACCGGTTCGAGGCCCATGCCCTTGAGGCAGTCGTAGATTTCGCGAAGTTCCGCGGGTCCCAGCATTCCAGTTCCTCAGCCCAAATCCTTGGCAGGCATCCCCTGATCCACAGTCTGCACCGAATCGGCGGCAAAATGCGATAGGATTTTGTGCAATGCAGCATTCGCTGGTGGGGAATGATCCCCAGTCGCGGCCTGGGAAGGAGAGGTGGGCAAAAAAGTGGCGGGACCCGGCTCATCACCGTGTCCCGCCTAATCTCAGGGAGACAAAGCAGTAATGAGCATTGTGGTACCAGAATGCCGGATTCGGGTCAAGCAAAATTCCTCGAGATCGTTACCAGGCCCTCCGTATGGGGAGGGCCTGGTTTCACGACCTAGAGGATCGCGACCGTATCCGCCTGCGGACCCTTGAGCCCCAGGGTGGTGGTGACGCGGACGCGCTGACCGGATTCAAGGGTCTTGATCCCGGAGCGCTCCAGCGCCTTCACGTGCACGAACACGTCCTTGCCGCCCTCGTCGCAGGCGACGAAGCCGAAGCCCTTCTCGGCGGAGAAGAACTTGACCACGCCTTCCACGGTCTCGGTCGGGCCACGCTCTTCCCGGCGCGGGGCGCGCGGGGTGGCGGTGGTGCTGTCCACTTCATGGACCATCACCACCTGCGGGCCGCGCTGACCGGCGCCAAGGTCGACCACCAGGGTGGCGCCTTCGGCGACCTGGGTCAGGCCGGCGCGCTCGAGCGCGGAAATGTGCAGGAAGGCGTCAGGGCTGCCATCGGACGGGGCGACGAAGCCGAAGCCCTTGGAGGCATTGAACCACTTCACAGTGGCGCTGACGTTCGCCTGACTGACCATCTGACGGTCGAAGGAGCTGGGCGCCATCGGCCGCGAAGGACGCGGGTCGAAGGCCGGCTCGCCAAAGTCATCCCGACGACCGCGACCGCGCTCGCCCCTGCCATGATTATCTCGGTTCCATGCCATGTGTCATTCTCGTCGTAAGTAAACAAAATCCCCCGCACCCACGCGAGGGCACTCTGCCCGGCTCATGCGCGCCTAGGTCAGCCTGAACCTATATCATTACCTGAGATTTGCCCCTCCGCATAGGGGGTTACGGGGCGTCCCGGGGCCCCTGATAACTATTTTTTTGTGCTGCACTGCGGTCTGGAGGGAGAATCAGCCGGTACAACCCCATGGTCAGGCCGACGACGATGACTCCGGAAAAGGCGACGTCGGAAAGAAAATGCCCGCCTTGGGCGATGCGGACCACTCCCATGGCCATGCCGAAGCCGATGGCGGCGGCCATGGCGGCACGGCGGCGGCGGGCGGGGGCGATCAGGGCCAGCGCTACCGTCCAGAATCCCAGCGCCGCGTGGCCCGAGGGGAACGAGCAATTGTCGTCGCACTGGTCGGACAGGACCAGCGGCCGGCTGAACTGGCGGTCGGGCTGGTGGCCGGCGTTGAATGCGGCGATGGTCGAGGGCCGCGCCCGCCCCCAATTATCCTTGAGGATGAGGTTGACCACCAGACCGGGACCCAGGGCCAGCGAGGCCACCACCAGCAGCGCCATGCGCGGCGAGATTCCGGCCACCGGCCGCTTGCGGAAGAACGCAGCGGCGCCGGCCAGGGCGACCAGCCCGGCGGCGGCGAACAGGAAGCCGGGCAGGATCTTGCGGGCGAACTCGCCCACGGGGTGGATGCGGAAGGGAAAGCTGCGGCTCGCCGCGTCGAAGAACAGCGCCGAGGCGGCCATGTCGATGCCGGGGAACAGGACCAGGGGCGCCAGGGCGAGGATCGCCCAGGTCCAGGGATTGCGGACGATGGCGGCGGGCATCAGCCGTCCTCGAGATGGAACAGTCCGGACAGGCCGATCAGTCCGGCGAACAGGGCCGGCGTCCACGCCGCCAGGGCCTGCGGCAGGGTGGCCGACAGGCCCAGCGCGTAGACCACCTTGGAGAAGAAGTAGACGGCGAAGCCGGCGGCCACCCCGGCGCCGATGCGGGCCAGCAGGCCGCCCGAGCGGGTGTTGGGCCGCAGGGAGAACACCGCCGCCATCAGCACCATGCCGCAATAGAGCACCGGCGAGGCCAGCAGCGACTGCAGGTACAGGCGGTGCTTGTTGGCGGTGAAGCCGGCCCGCTCGAAGAAGCGGATGAAGCCGGGCAGCTGCCAGAAGGACAGGGTTTCCGGCGCGGCGAAATTGTCGTGGATGCGGTCGAGCGTCAGCTGGGTGGGGATGCGCATCTCGTCCTTGAAGGCCGAGGGCTTGCCGCCTTCCATCACCCAGGCGCGCCGTACCTCGAAGGTGCCGTCCACCAGCGAGGCCGATTCCGCCGCGATGCGCTGGTGGAAGTGGTCGGGCCGGTCGTAGAGGAAGAAATGCGCGTCGCGGATGTGCAGGACCAGCCCTTCCTGGCGCACGGATTCGGAATAGACCACCATCTCGCCGTCGTTGTGGGGCTCGCGCAGCCACAGCCCGCCCTCGGACAGGTCGAAGGCGCTCGGCTTGTTGGACAGCAATTCGTCCTGCAGCCGCTCGTAGCGGCCGTACATGGCCGCCGCCATGGGGTTGAAGGCGGTGATCTCGAATATCCCGAAAATCCCGGCCACGGCCAGGACCGGCGCGATGAACTGCCAGACCGAGATGCCGGCGGCGCGGGCCACCACCAGTTCGTGGGTGCGGGTCAGCCGCCAGAAACACACCATGGAGCCGATCATCACCGCGAAGGGCAGCACGGTGTGCAGCATCTGCGGCAGCTTGAAGAAGGCCATCAGCAGGATCGGCGTGATGCCCAGTTCCGGGCGGGCGGCGGCGCGGCGGATCAGCTCGATGACGTCGAACAGCAGGATGATCCCCAGGATCACCAGCAGCACCGTGGCGAAGGCGCTGGCGAATTGCCGCCCGATATAGCCGCTCATGATGGGGGAAAGACGCATGATGTCCGAGTTCGCCGCAATCCGGTGAAAGCCGAGTATAGAGGTTTCGCCCATCCCCGTGTCATAAACCTTTTCGGCAGACAACCGGAGGACACGCAGGCGATGGTCACGCTGACGCGCATCTATACCCGCTCGGGCGATAAGGGCAAGACTTCACTGGGCGACGGCAGCCGGGTGGGCAAGCACGATCTCAGGGTCGAAGCCTACGGCACCGTGGACGAGGCCAACGCGGTGATCGGGCTGGCCCGCCTGCATGCCGGGCCGGAGATGATGACGGCCCTGGAAAGGCTGCAGAACGACCTGTTCGACCTGGGCGCCGATCTGTGCACCCCGGCGAGCGCCGACGAGGCGCCCGGCTCGCGCCTGCGCATCGTCCAGTCCCAGGTCGACCGCCTGGAGGCCGAGATCGACGCCGCCAACGAGAAACTGGCGCCGCTCACCTCATTCATCCTGCCCGCCGGTTCGCCGCTGGCCGCCCACCTGCATCACGCCCGCACCGTGGTGCGCCGGGCCGAGCGCCTGATGGTCGCCCTGGCCGAGGCGGAAGCGGTCAATCCGGCGGCGATCATCTACGCCAACCGCCTGTCGGACCTGCTGTTCGTCCTGGCCCGCGCCGGCAACGGCAATGGGGCCGCCGACGTGCTGTGGGTGCCGGGGGGTGCGCGTTGACAACCCTGACCTCCCGTCATATTGTGCGATGCAATAGCAAATTCCGCCCGGCGATGCCGATTTATTCGCACCCCGGATTAGAGGATTGAAAGACAAATGAAAGTCCTGGTCGCGATCAAGCGGGTGATCGACTACAACGTGAAGATTCGGGTGAAGTCGGATGGTTCCGGCGTCGAGACACAGAACGTCAAGTTCTCCATGAATCCGTTCGACGAGATCGCGGTGGAGGAGGCGGTCCGCCTCAAGGAAGCGGGCAAAGCCACCGAGGTGGTGGTGGTGTCGGTGGGCCCGGCGGCGGCGGGCGAGACGCTGCGCACGGCGCTGGCCATGGGGGCCGACCGCGGCATCCTGGTTTCCAGCGACGACGAGGTCCAGCCGCTGGGCGTCGCCAAGGTCCTGAAGGCC
>NZ_AONQ01000099.1 GCF_000342045.1 Paramagnetospirillum caucaseum
GTCAGGACTCAGGAATTGCTGGAGGAAACCCGGCGCCAGGCCGAGAACATGGAAAAACAGGCGGCCCGGCTGGAGGAGCAATCCGTCGAGCTGGAAGCGCAGCAAACCGAGATCAAGGCCACCGAGACCTGGTATCGCGGCATCATCGAATCGGCGCCCGACGGCATGCTGGTCACCGATGACCGCGGGGTGATCATCCTGGTCAACCCGCAGGTCGGAGCCATGTTCGGCTACCCGGCCGGGGAACTGGTCGGGCGGCCTGTCGAGACTCTGGTGCCCGAGGCGGCACGTTCCGGCCACCCGGCGCAGCGCGACGGCTATATCAGGCAGGGCGATGCCCGCCAGTTGGCCATGAGGGACCGCGAGTTGCGTGGGGTGCGCAAGGACGGGTCGGAATTCCCGGTGGAGGTCGGCCTGTCCCGCCTGCCGGCCATCGGTGGGCGCGGCCTGTGCGTCTGCGCCTCGATCCGCGACGTGACCGAGCGCAAGCGGGTGGAGGCCGAGGTCCTACGGGCCAAGCAGACCGCCGAGGAAGCCACCAAGGCCAAGTCGGACTTCCTGGCCAATATGAGCCACGAAATCCGCACCCCCATGAACGCCATCATCGGCATGAGCCATCTGGCCCTGCAGACCCGGCTGGACAAGAAGCAGCGCAACTACATCGAAAAGGTCCACCGCTCGGGCGAGAACCTGCTGGGCATCATCAACGACATCCTCGACTTCTCGAAGATCGAGGCCGGCAAGATGGCCATGGAGCGCATCGATTTCCGCCTCGAGGACGTGATGGACAACCTCGCCAGCCTGGTCGGCCTGAAGGCCGAGGACAAGGGGCTGGAATTGCTGTTCAGCGTCGCCTCCGACATTCCCACCGCCCTGACCGGCGATCCGCTGCGCCTGGGTCAGGTGCTGATCAATCTCGGCAACAACGCGGTCAAGTTCACCGAAACGGGCGAGATCATCGTCGGCGCCGAACTGGTCGGCCGCACGGAGACCGAGGCCGAGCTGCATTTCTGGGTGCGCGATTCCGGCATCGGCATGACGCCCGAGCAGTGCGGCAAGATGTTCCAGAGCTTCAGCCAGGCGGATTCCTCCACCACCCGCAAATACGGCGGCACCGGGCTGGGCCTCGCCATCTCGAAGACTCTGGTCGAACTGATGGGCGGGCGTATCTGGGTGGAAAGCGAGCCCGGCAAGGGATCGGTCTTCCATTTCCATACCCGGCTGGGAGTCCAGGCCCAGCCCGCCGCCCGCCGCGTGTTCCGTTCGGACGAGCTGATGGGCCTCAGGGTGCTGGTGGTCGACGACAACGCCTCTGCGCGCGAGATCCTGTCGTCCATGGCCAAGGGATTCGGCCTGGAGGTGGGTACCGCCTGGGACGGGCGGCAGGCGCTGGAGATGGTCGCCGCCGCCGAGGCGCGGGGCCTGGCCTATGACCTGATCCTGATGGACTGGAAGATGCCGGTCATGGACGGGGTCGAGGCCGTCCAGCAACTGCAGCGGGATCGGTCGGAGCGGGTGCCGGCGGTGGTCATGGTCACCGCCTATGGCCGTGAGGAGGCCATGAGCAATGCCCAGGAGCGTGGCGCCGTTCTGAAGACGGTCCTGACCAAGCCGGTCACCGCCGCCAGTCTGCTCGAAGCCATCGGAGAGATTCTGGGCAAGGGCGTGGCGGCCGAGAGCTATGTCCAGGACAGGGCCGAAACCTACAAGGAGGCCATGAGGGCGCTGGAAGGCAGCCGCGTCCTGCTGGTCGAGGACAACGAGATGAACCAGGAACTGGCGACGGAGCTGCTGTCCCAGGCCGGCATGGAGGTGGTCCTCGCCAACCATGGGCAGGCGGCTCTCGACATCCTTGCCGGGGATAGGGGGTTCGACGGCGTGCTGATGGATTGCCAGATGCCGGTGATGGACGGCTATACCGCCACCCGTATGATCCGCGGCAATCCGGCGCTCGACGGAATTCCGGTGATCGCCATGACCGCGAACGCCATGACCGGCGACCGGGAAAAGGTGATCGAGGCGGGCATGGCCGATCACATCGCCAAGCCGCTCAATCTGGAAAACATGTTCGCCACCATGGCGCGCTGGATCAAGCCGGGGAGGGCGCGGCCCGCCGCCGCCGTGGTGAAACCGCCCGAGAGTCCCGCCGCCAGGCCGGCGGGCGGCCTGCCCGATCTGCCGGGGATCGACGTCAGGGCGGGCATGGCGACCATGGCCAATAAGGAATCGCTCTACATCCGCATGCTGATCAAGTTCCGCGACAGTCAGGCCGATTTCGCCAAGACCTTCGCCGCCGCCAGGGTGGACCCGGACGCCGCCGCCGCCATGCGCGCCGCCCACACCCTCAAGGGTACTGCCGGCAATATCGGCGCCAAGGCCCTGCAGGCGGCGGCGGGGGAATTGGAGGCCGCCTGCCGGGACGGGCGGCCCGAGGACGAGATCGAGGCCCGGCTGGCCCGGACCCTGACCGAACTCCAGCCGGTCATCGCCGGCCTGGGGGCCGTCGGGACCGGCGAGGCGCCGAAAGCTCCGGCCGTTTCCAGCGCCGAGGCGAGGACGGCCCTGGGCAAACTGGCGGCCTTGCTGGCCGACAGCGATTCCGAGGCCGGCGAGGTGCTGGATGCCCTGCTGCCCAGGCTGGAGGGAACCGCCCTGGCGGCGGCCCTCAAGCCGGTGGCCGCCGCCATCGAGGATTGCGACCTGGACGCCGCCCTGGCCCGGCTCAGGGAGGTCGAACCGCCATGACCCAGGCTCCATCCCTGCATATCGCCGGAATCGGGGCGTCGGCCGGCGGGCTCGAGGCCATGCTGCTGATGTTCGCGCGCCTGCGTCCGACGGGGCGCATCGCCTATGTGGTCGCCCAGCACATGGCCGATAACGGCCATAGCGATCTGGTGGTCCGGCTGATCCAGCGGGAATCCGTCCTGCCGGTGCTGCTGGCCGAGCCGGGGGGCCGCCTGCGGGCCGATACGGTGACGGTCATTCCCGCCGGCAGGGATGGCCTGGTGCGCGGCGAGACCCTGAGGCTGGCCGACCCGGCGCCGGAACACCTGTCCACCCCGTCGGTGAACGCCCTGTTCGCCTCCATCGCCGAAAGCTGCGGGCCGGCGGCCATCGGCATCATCCTCTCGGGGGCCGGGTCGGACGGCACCGCCGGCTGCCGGGCGATCCGCGGCGTGGGGGGGCTGACCCTGGCGCAGGAGCCGTCGGAAGCCAAGTTCGACGGCATGCCCGAGGCGGCGATCCGGGCCGGGGGGATCGACGAGGTGCTGCCGGTGGAGAGGATCGGGGATTTTCTGGGGCTGCGCTTTCCAGGGGGCGTGCCCGCCGCAATCCCGCCCGGACAGGTCCCCTCGGCCCCGGCGGTTCCCGAGGCGGCGCGCCGGAACCTCGAATACCTGATCCAAAGGGTGCACGAGGCCACCGGCATCGACTTTTCCAGCTACAAGGAGGAAACCCTGCTGCGCCGGCTGGAGAAGCGCAAATCGGTCCTGGGCGTCGCCTCGGACGAGGCCTATCAGGCCCTGGTCCGCCGCGACCCCGAGGAATTGAGGGTGCTGCAGCACCTGTTCCTGGTTTCGGTGTCCTCGTTCTTCCGCGACCGGGAATCGTTCCGCGTGCTGGAACGGGTCCTGGCCGGAATCATCGCCGAAAAGCCGGACGGCGAGCCGATCCGGGTCTGGGTGCCGGGCTGCGCCTCGGGCGAGGAGCCCTATACCCTGGCCATCATCCTGAGCGAATTGCGGGGCGGTCTGGGCCGGACGCATCCCGTCAGGATCACCGCCACCGACCTCAATCCCGAGGCGCTGGCCATGGCCCGCGAGGGCGTCTACCGGAAAACCGCCTTCAAGGAGACGGACGAGACGCTGCGCGACCGGTATTTCCTGCCGCGTGGGCAGCATTACGAAATCCTGCCGGAGATCAGGGGCTGCGTCACCTTCGAGCAGCGCGACGTCCTGGTCGGCACCCCGCCCGGCGATCTTGACCTCGTCAGTTGCCGCAACCTGCTGATCTATATGAAGAGCCTGCTGCAGGACAGTCTGGTGAAGGTCTTTCACCGGTGCTTGCGGCCCCAGGGACTGCTGTTCATCGGGCCGTCGGAATCCCTCGGTTTCGTCGGCAATTCGCTGTTCGGCCCCGTCGACCACTATCACCGGCTGTTCCGTCGGCGCCGTTGAGTTCCAGGAAAGGACCACCCATGAAAGCGCTCCTGAATTTCGTCGAGCGGTTCAAGCTGACCACCAAGCTGGTCATCGGCTTTTCCTCGGGAATCCTGGTCGCCGTGCTGATCGGCCTGCAGGCCCAGTCCAATCTGTCCCACATGCAGGGCGAAATGGAAAAGATGTACGAGATGGAATTGCTCGGCATCTCGCACATCAAGGAGGCCAACGTCAATCTCGCCTATATGGGACGCGCCTTGCGGCAGATGATGATCGCCCCCGACGGCCAGTCCCGCGACCGGGCCAGGGCGCATGTGGATCAGGCCCGTAGCGCGCTGCACGACGAAATGGCCCAAGCGCGCAAGCGCCTGTTCCGTGCCGAGGCGATCGAGGGGCTGGAAAAGTTTCAGCGGAATCTGGCCCGGTACAACGAGAACGTCGAGCACGCCATGGGGCTGATCGAGCGGGAAAGCCTGAACCCCTCGGCGGCGGCGAAATTTGTCGCCAGCGCCGAGTTCATCGCCAGCGGCAATGCGGCCGACGAGGATCTTGACCGCATCGTCAAGGTCAAGGAACGGGGGACCAGGAGCGCGCTTGAACTGGTGCGCGCGGACGTCGCGGCAACCCAACGCATGGCGGTCGGCCTGCTGCTGGGGGGAATCCTCGCGGCCATCCTGCTGGGGGTTTTGATCGGCCTCAGCATCCAGCGTCCCAACGAACGCCTGCGCAATTCGGTGGAGGAACTGGCGGCGGGCAATGTGGAGGCCCAGATCCCCCATACCGACTATCCCAACGAGATCGGGATCATGGCCCGCGCCATCGGCGTGCTGCAGGACATCTACCGCAAGGCCAATGACCAGCACTGGGTCAAGTCGCATGTCTCGGACATCGGTGCCGCGCTGCAGCAGGCCGAGGATTTCGCCGCCCTGGCCCGGATCGCGGTCTCGAAGATCGCGCCGGCCATCGGCGCCGGGCATGGCGCCTTCTACGTCGCCGACGGGGAGGGGCGCTACAATCTGCTGGCCGGCTACGGCTATCGCGAACGCAAACACCTGAGCAACAGCTTCGCCGTGGGCGAAGGGCTGGTCGGCCAGTGCGTCATGGAAAAATCGACTATCGTGCTGACCGCGCCCAAGGACTACATCCGCATCGGCTCTGGCCTGGGCGAAGGCCCGCCGGCCAGCATCATCGTCTTGCCGGTCATCCACGACGACCGTGTCCTCGGCGTGCTGGAGATGGCCTCGTTCCAGCCGTTCAAGGACCGGGAACAGGCGGTCCTGGAGGCCCTGCTGCCGACCCTGTCCACCGGCATGGAGATTCTCGACCGCAATCTCCGCACCCGGGAATTGCTGGCCGCGACGCAGGAACAGGCCGAGCGGATGGAAAAGCAGGCAGCCCAACTGGAAGAGCAGCAGGTGGAGATGGAAGCGCAGCAGGCCGAATTGCTGGAGACCGAGAACTGGTTCCGCAGCATCATCGAAACGGCGCCGGACGGCATGCTGGTTGCCGATTCCGGGGGCCGGATCCTGCTGGCCAATCCCAATGCGGAAGGCTTGTTCGGCTATTCTCCGGGCGAACTGATTGGCGGCGATGTCGAGCAGGTGATGCCGGGCCACCACGCCATGGACAGCGGTCATGAGGTGAAGGGGCGGCATAAGGACGGCACGACGTTTCCCATCGCGCTGTCCACCAGTCCGTTGCCGCCGCGTGGCGGCCGCGGCAAATGCCTCAGTATTTCGGTGCGGGCACGGCAGGCCGCGTAAGGGATTGTCGCGAAACCGGAAGGTAGAAGCGGATGCGTGTATCGACGGTCGTCAGCCTCGGCATGGGATTGGTGGTTCTGGCCAATGTCGTGCTCATCGGGCGGGTCATCGCCCCGCAACTGGACAAGCGGGCCAGCGTCCAGTCCGGAATGGCGGCCGAACGGCTGATGGGGCTGGGCCTCGACGCCGCGTCGCGGATTTCGGCGGAACGCGGCCCGGCCAACGGCGTCCTGGGCAGCGATCTTCCCCTGCCGCCCGAGCGGGTCGCGGCGTTGAGGGCGGCCCGTGACGGGACCGACCGTGCCTTGCGCGACATCGAGGCGGCGCTTGGCGCCGGCCGTCCGCTGGCCGAGCGGGACGCCGTCGTCCGCTCCCTTGGGGCGTCCAGCCGACAGCTGGCGGCGGCGCGGCGCCAGATCGACGATCTGGCCGGACGGCCGCGGTCCCAGCGCCGGGACGCCGAGGTCATGGCGGCGGTGAACGCCATGATCGACGTGTTGCCCCTGCTGGCCCCCGGACTGAACGTCATCGAGGGCAATCTGGCCCAGGCCGACCCGTCGCTGACCAATTTCGTCACCATCGCCCGGCTGGCCACCGAGATGCGGGATTACGCCGGCCAGCTGGGGTCGGTCTTCACCGCTCCCTTCGTCGTCCGGCGGCTGATGACCGCCGACGAACTGGCCCGGGTCGAGCGGCTGCTGGGGACCATCCAGGCCCTGGACTACCAATCGCGGCTGGCCTTCGACAAGACCGGTTCTCCCGAGGATCTCAAGGCGGCCCTGGCGGCCATCGATGCCGACTTCATCGGCGGAGGGCTGCCCCTGGTCCGCCGCATCCGGGACGTGGGACGGAGCAGCGGCGAATACCCGATGAACGCCGCCGATTTCGCCAAGACCTACGTGCCGCAGATGAACGTTATTCTCGGGCTGCGCGCCGCCGCGCTGAAATCCATTGCCGCCCGCATGGCCGACATCGACGGCGAAAGCCGTTCGGCCCTGCGGATCAGCCTGTTGCTGGCCCTTGTGGTCGCCGGGTCGGTCCTGGTCTGCTTCCTGCTGATCGTCCGGCGGGTGCTGCGTCCGCTGTCCCTGGTCCACAAGGCGCTGGGGCAACTGGCCAAGGGCGAGGACAGGATCGACCTGCCCGTTGCCCGCCGGCATGACGAGATCGGCGAGGTGGTCGGGGCACTGACCCAGCTGACCTCGGTGGTCAGGGAACGGGCGAAGGAAAGCTACATCTCCGGCCAGGTGGCCAGGATCACCGCCGATCTGCAGGCCGCCGAGGATTTCGAGAGCCTTTCGCGGGCGCTGTTCGCCAATCTGGCGCCGGTTCTCGATATCGGCTTCGCCAGCTATTTCCGGCGCGACGGCGAAGCCGACGCCCTGGTGTGCTGTGGCGGCTACGCCCGTTCCGGCGAGGTGGTGTCGCGGCAGCGCATCGCCCTGGGCGACGGCCTGGTCGGCGAGTGCGCCATGGGGCGGCGCGAGATCGGGATCATCGATCCGCCCGAAGACTATCTGCGCATCCAGACCGGATTGATGTCGGCGCCGGCGCGGGCCGTGCTGCTGCTGCCGGTCCTCAGCGGCGACGAATGCCTGGGGGTCATCGAGATCGCCACCCTGCGTCCGGTGGACGGCCGCAACCGGGACGTCATCGACGCCGTCCTGCCGGTGCTGGCCATGCGCATGGAAATCCTGGCGCGCAGCGAGCGGACCCGGCAATTGCTGATGTCCACCCAGGAGCAGGCGCGGGAATTGAGCGTCCGGCAGAACCGGATTCAGTCGCTGCTGTCGGAACAGGATGCCATTTTCGACAACGCGCCCATGGGGATCATGTACACCGCCTCGGGGCGGGTTCAGCGGGCCAATCCGGCCATGGCCGAGCTGCTCGGCTATACGGTCGGGTCCCTGAAGGGCCTGGAGGCGGCACGTTTCTTCCCGACCGAGGACGATTACCGCGAATTCGGCGGGCGGATCGGGTCCAGGCTGGCGGCGGGCGAGGGGGTCCACCATGAATGGGACCTGGTCCGGGGCGACGGCCAGGTCTTCACGGCGATGATTTCCGCCAAGGGCGTCCGGCTCGATGGGCTCGAGAAGTCCTCCATCTGGATCGTCGAGGACATCACCGAGCGCAAGCGCCTCGAACGCGAGATGCGCGAAAGCGGCGAGCGGCTGCGCCATATCCTGGAGAACAGCCCGGCGGGCGTGTCGATCAATACCGAGGACGGGCAACCCGCCTTCTCCAATCGCCGGCTTGCCGAGATGCTGGGGACCACGCCCGAGGATCTGGCGCGGCGCAGCACCACCACCTTCTGGTTCCGGCCGGCGGACCGCCAGGACTTCATCGAGCAACTGCGCCGCGACGGCTTCGTGCGCGATTACCAGTCGGAATTCGTGCGTGCCGACGGGACGCCGATCACCGTCCTGCTGAGCGCGGCGCTGACCGAATTCGCCGACGGGCGCTATCTGGTCAGTTGGGCCTACGACATCACCGAACGCCGCAAGGCCGAGGATGCGGTGCGGGTCGCCAGCGCCGAACAGCAGGCGATCTTGGAAGCGGCGACGGTCGGCATCGCCTTCCTCAAGAAGCGGGTGATCGTCAGGGGCAATCCCCGCCTGGACAAGCTGTTCGGCTACGAACCGGGTGAGCAGATCGGGCAGTCGATCCGTATCTGGTTTCCCGACGACGAAAGTTTCTCCGACATCGACGGGGCTTCCGAGAGTTTGGGCCGGGGCGAGGTTTATCACCGCGAGTTGGTCCATGTCAGGAAGGACGGCTCGCGGTTCTGGTGCCGGACCAGCGGCAGCGCCATCGACCCCGCCGACCTGTCGCGCGGCTCGGTGTGGATGTTGGAGGACGTCACCCTGGCCCGCGCGGCGGCCGAGGCCCTGGCGCGGGCCAGGGACGTGGCCGAGGACGCCGCCCGGACCAAGGCCGACTTCCTGGCCAACATGAGCCACGAGATCAGGACGCCCATGAACGCCATCATCGGCATGGCCCATCTGGCGCTGAAGACCGAGATGACCCCGCGCCAGAAGGACTACGTCAGAAAGATCCAGCAATCGGGCCAGCACCTGCTGGGCATCATCAACGACATCCTCGACTTTTCCAAGATCGAGGCCGGCAAGCTGGCGGTGGAGAATTGCGAGGTCCACCTGGACAAGGTGCTGGACAACGTCTCCAACCTGGTTTCCGAGAAGGCCTCGGCCAAGGGCCTGGAACTCCTGTTCGACATCGGCCCCGGCGTGCCCCTCGACCTGACGGGCGATTCCCTGCGGCTGGGCCAGGTGCTGATCAACTACGCCAACAACGCGGTGAAGTTCACCGAAACCGGCGAGATCGTCGTGGCGGTGCGCCTGCTGGAGGATTGCGGCCCCGACGTCCTGTTGCGCTTCGAGGTCAGGGACACCGGCATCGGCCTGACCGGGGAGCAGAAGGCCCGGCTGTTCCAGAGCTTCCAGCAGGCCGATACCTCCACCACCCGCAAGTTCGGCGGCACCGGGCTGGGATTGGCCATCTCCAGGAAGTTGGCCGAGCTGATGGGCGGCGAGGTCGGGGTCGACAGCGTGCCGGGACAGGGCTCCACCTTCTGGTTCACCGCCCGCCTGGGCAAGGGCAAGCCCCGGGCTCCCCTGCTGCCCGAGGCCGAGTTGCGGGGTCGCCGTATGCTGGTGGTCGACGACAACGAGAACGCGCGGGCCGTCCTGGCCGAGATGCTGGGGGCCATGTCGTTCGAGGTGGATGCCGTGGACTCGGGAGAGGCGGCCATCGCCGCCATCCGCGACGCGGTCCTCGACCGGCCCTACGAGGTGGTGTTCCTCGACTGGCAGATGCCCGACCTGGACGGGCTGGAGGTCGCCGAGCGCCTGCACGCCATCCGGCTGCCCTTCCCGCCGCACCTGATCATGGTGACGGCCTATGGCCGCGAGGAGGTGATGAGGGGCGCCCAGGCGGCGGATATCGGCGAGGTGCTGATCAAGCCGGTCAACCCTGCCGCCCTGTTCGACAGCATCATGCGGGTCTTCGCCGCCGACGACCGGCGTTCCGAGGAGGTCCCGGAGGCAGAGGGGCCGACCGGCGACCTTGGCGGGCTGCTGGGCGTGCGGGTGCTGCTGGTCGAGGACAACGAGCTCAACCAGGAAGTGGCCGGCGAAATCCTGCGCGATGCCGGGCTGGTGGTCGAGATCGCCGAGAACGGCCGGATCGCCGTGGACAAGGTCATGGCCGGCGCCTACGACATGGTGCTGATGGACATGCAGATGCCGGTGATGGACGGCGTCACCGCGACGCGCGAAATCCGCAGGCTGGGCTTTGGCGACCTGCCCATCATCGCCATGACCGCCAACGCCATGCAGGCCGACAAGGAGAAATGCCTGGAGGCCGGCATGAACGACCACCTGGCCAAGCCCATCGATCCCGACGCCATGTTCGCCACCCTGCTGAAATGGCGGCGTGCCGCGCCGGTGGCGGTTCCCATGGCGGCGGCGCCTGTCCCCGCCTCCGCCCCGGCCCTGCCCGAGATCGATCCCGACATCTTCGATTTCGAGCGCATGGGGCCGATCTACAAGTGGGACATGGCGCGGCTGCGCCCCATCCTGGCCGCCTTCCTCGACGATGCCGGGGCCAAGGTGGCGCGCATCGGGGCCGAGACCGAGCTTGCCGCCCTGCGCGAGACGGCCCACGGCCTGAAAGGCACGGCCAACACCGCCGGCGCCGTGCGGCTGGGCCGGCTGGCCGCCGATCTGGAGAACGCCGCCAGGAACGGCGACGACATGGCGACGGGCATGCTGGCTCCGCTGCTGGCCCCCACCCTGGACGAACTGCGCGCCGCGCTGGCCCCCGTTTTCGCCTGACACCGCCCCGAATCCGGGCCGGCCCGCCGGCCTCAGGCCACCGCCGATTCCATGGCGGCGATCTGCTCGGCGGTCATGGCGGCGATCTGGGTGCTGGTGAAGGCGTCGATCTGGGTGGCGGTCAGCGCCTCGATCTGGGTGGCGGTCAGCGCCTCGATATTGCTGGTGGAGAGCGACGCCACCTGGGTGGTGGTCAGGCCGCCCAGCTGGCTGGCCGACAGCGCCGCCATCTCGGTGACGCTGAGATTGCTCACCTGGGTGGGGGTGAGCGCCCCCCATCTGCGTCGCCGACAGCGCCGCGAACTGGGCGGCGCTCAGCGCCTGCAGCTGGCTGCCGGTCAGGTTGGTCACCTGAATGGTGCTGAGCGCCCGGACCTGGGTGGTGGACAGCGCCTGGACCTGGGCGGTGGACAGGGCGCGGATCTGCACGCGGGTCAGCGCCCCCAACTGCGCCGAGGACAGCGAACCGATCTGGCTGGCGGTCAGCCCGCCGATCTCGGTGGGGGTCAGCGCGTCGATCTGGGTGGCGGTCAGCGCCGCGAACTGGGTTGAGGTCAGGCTGCCCACCAGGGTGGTGGTCAGGCCGGTGATGCCGATGGCCGATAGGGCGGCGACCTGGGTGGCCGACAGCGCTCCCAGCTGGGTGGTGGACAGCGCCTCCACCTCGGTGGCGGTCAGGCCGTGGATTCCGGTGGCCGACAGCGAGGCGATCTGCCGGGTGGTCAGGGCCGAGATCTGGGTGGTGGACAGCGCGGCGATGCCGGTGGCCGACAATCCGCCCAGCTGGGTGGTGGTCAGGGCGTCGATCTCGGTGGGGGTGAGGCCGCCCACCTGGGTGGTGGTCAGCGCCCCGATCTGGGTGACGGTCACCGCCTGCAGCTGGGTGATGGTCAGGTCCCCCAGCTGGGTCTCGGTCAGGCCGCCGATGCCGGTGGCCGACAGCGAGGCCACCTGGGTGGTGGACAGGCCGCGTAGTTGGGTGGTGGACAGTGAGCCGATGCCGGTGGCGGTGATGCCCGCCAGCTGGGTGGCGGCCAGCGCCCCTACCTGGGTGGTGGACAGGCCGTCGAGCTGATCGGGCGACAGGGCGCCCATCTGCGCCCCGGTCAGGCCGCGCAGCTGGGTGGTGGAGAGCGCCGCCACCTGGGTCGAGGCCAGTCCCGCCACCGCCGAGGTGGAGAGCGCCGCCATCTGGGTGGCGGCCAGGATGCGGGCCTGGGTGGTGGACAGCCCGGCCAGCTGGCTGGCGGTCAGGCCGGCCAGCCCGGTATTGGACAGGGCGGCCAGCGAGGTGGTGGACAATCCGGCCACCTGGGTGGCCGACAGGGCGCCGACCCCCGTGGTACCGAGCCCGGCCAACTGGGCGGTGGACAGCCCGGCCAGATCGCCGGTGGACAATCCGGCGATCTGCTCGCCGCCCAGCGCCGCCATCTGGGCGGCGGTCAGGCCGCGCAGCTGGGTGATGGACAGGGCGTCCATCTGGGAGGCCGACAGGCTGCCGATGGCCGTGGTGGTGAGCACCGCCAGATGGCTGACCGACAGGCCGCCCATCTGCGTGGTGGACAATCCATCGATCTGGGTGGCGGCCAGCCCGGCCACCGTGCTCACCGACAGGGCGGCGATCTGGGTGGCGCTCATGGCGCCGATCTGGGTCTCGTCCAACTCGTCCACCTGCTCGGCCAGCAATCCCCGGATCTGGGTGACGGTCAGCGCCCCGATATCCTCGGTGGTCAGGTCGTCCACCGTCTCTTCCGACAGCTGGCCGATCTGGGTGGCCGACAGGCCGCGCAGCTGGGTGGTGGTCATGGTGTCGATCTGTTCGCCGGTCAGCCCCCCCACGCCACCCGCCGACAGGGCGGCCAGCTGGGTGGCGGTCAGCCCGGCCACCTGGGTGGTGGTCAGCGCCGCCGTCTGGGTGCCGCCCAGGCCGGCCAGCTGGGTGGTCGACAGCGTCGCGAAGGCGGTGCCGGTCAGCCCCGCCACCTGGGTCTCGGTCAGCTCGCTCATCTGGCCGGCGGTCAGGGCGCGGAGCTGGGTATTGGTCAGCGCCGCCATCTGGCCGGCCGAAAGGCCGGAAAGGGCCGTCTGACTCAGCCCGGCCACCTGGGTGGTGGACAGCGACGCCACCTGGGTGGTGGACAGGCCGGCGGCCTGGTTCGCGCCCAGACCGTCCAGGGCGGCGAC
>NZ_AONQ01000100.1 GCF_000342045.1 Paramagnetospirillum caucaseum
GCCCCCTCGGCGGCCGAGGCCCCGCCGCCGCCATCGGCGCCGTTGCCGCCGGTGACGGTCGATCCGGCGCCCGCCGCACGGGTCACCGAGCCGGCCAGCACCGCCATCGGCGTGGAAAGCGAACCGGCGGCCTTGCTGAGCGAGCCGTCGCCCTCGCTGGCCCCCGCCGACATCTACCAGGCCGCCTTCAACGACAACGCCAGCTGAGGCCGCGATCCATGGAGACGCTGCTCGCCTACTGGTCCGGCCAGGAACTGATCACCAACGGGCTGATCCTCCTGCACATGACGGGAGCGCTCGCCACCGGCCTGATGATCGGCTACGAGCGGTCGTATCACGGCCGGGCGGCGGGGTTGCGCACCTATTCCCTGGTCTGTCTGGCCGCCACCTCGCTGACCGTGGTCAACGGCTATCCCCACATGTGGTACGCCGGCCTGTCCAACACGCCGGCGCTGGCCGATCCCACCCGCGTCATCCAGGGCATCGTCACCGGCATCGGCTTCCTGGGCGCCGGCGTGATCATGAAGGAAGGGCTCAGCATCCGCGGCCTGTCCACCGCCGCCTCCATCTGGGCGACGGCGGCCATCGGCGTGCTGATCGGCGTCGGATTCTATGTGGCGGCCGTCTTCGGCGCCCTGTGCACCGTGGCGGTGATGACCGCCGCCCGGCGGCTCGAGCACGCCCTGCCCCACCAGACGGCCCTGCATCTCACCCTGACCTACCGGCACAACCAGACGCCGCCGGCCGAGGAGATCCACGCCATGCTGGCGCTCCACGGCTTCGTGGCCCGCGACTGGAGCTTCCAGCTGGAGGAAAGCGGCAATCTGTTCCAGTACCAGATGTCGCTGCTGGCCGAGCGCGAACCCGCCCCCATGGAACTGCTCGACACCCTGTCCAAGACCGAAGCGCTGGCCGGCTTCCGCCTCTCCCCGGCCCGGTCGTAGGGGACTACTCCGCCCCTTGCAGGCTGAAATGGAAGGTCGAGCCGTGGCCCGGCTGGGACTCCGCCCAGATGCGGCCGCCGTTGTGTTGCACCAGCTTGCGGCAGATAGCCAGACCGATGCCGGTGCCGTCATAGGTATCGCGCGAGTGCAGACGCTGGAACAGGGTGAAGATGCGGTCGAGAGAGGCGGGCTCCATGCCGATGCCGTTGTCGGCGATGGAGAACACCCAGTTCCGGCCGTCGCGGCGGGCGGAGATGCGGATGCGCGGAACCGTATCGGCGCGGCGGTATTTGATGGCGTTGCCGATCAGGTTGAGGAAAATCCGGGCCAGTTCCACCCGCCGGGCCGCCACCACCGGCATGGTGCCGATCACCTCGACCACCGCCCCCGATTCGTCCATGGCGGCGCCGAGATCGGCCAGGGCCTCGTCCAGGGCGATCCGGCTGTCCAGGCGTTCCGGCTCGCCGTCGTCCTGGCGCAGCCGGGAATAATCCAGCAGGTTGGTGATCATCTCCTGCATGCGCTTGGTCCCCTGGACCGCGAAGGCGATGAAATCGTCGGCGTCCTTGTCCAGGCGGCCGCGATAACGCCGTCCCAGCAACTGGACGTAGCCCGCCACGTTGCGCAGCGGCTCCTGCAGGTCGTGGCTGGCGATATAGGCGAATTGCTGCAGGTCCTCGTTGGAACGCCGCAGACTTTCCAGCAGGCGTTCGCGCTCCGCCTCGGCCCGGTGGCGCCGGGTCACGTCGTGAACCACCGACAGCACCGCCGGCCGCCCCTCCAGCCCGACCCGGGTCGAGACCACCTCGGTTTCGATCACCTCGCCCTCGCCGGTGATATAGCGGGCGGCGCCGCTGGACACCGAATCCGGGGCGGACAGCACCGCATCCACCCGCTCGGCCAGGGCGGCGCGGCTGTCCGGGTGGATGAGGTCACGCAGGGCCCGGCCGACCAGGGATTGCCCCTCGGGGACCTTCAGCATGCGTGACGCCTGGGTGTTGGCGAACAGGATACCGCCGTCGCGGTGGACGATCACCGCCATGGGGGAGGTCTCCACCAGGGCGCGGTAGCGCTCTTCGCTCTCCGCCACATGGCGCTGGACCCGCCGCTGGATGCGGGCGTGAACCGCCCAGCCGAAGGACGCCAGGGCGGTCACCAGGAAAAGAACCAGCCCCATGCCGCCGGTCACCCGTAACTGGCCGTCATCAATCCCCCATCCCCCCTTGGGGATCGCGGCCATGGCCCAGGTCCCGTCGGGCAGCGTCACCTCCATCTCCACCGGCGAGCGGCCGAAGACGGCCTCGTCCCCCCAGATCATCGCCCCCTTGCGGCCCAGCCCGTCGCGGCCGCGCAGGGCGAGTTCCATGGGCAGCGTTCCGGCGTCGATGCCCGACGCGGCGAAGACCTTGGGAATGTCGATCACCACGCTGATCAGGCCGAACAGCCTGGCCTCGCCGCCGGCATCGGGCAGGAACACCGGCACCCGACCGATCAGCGCCGTCCCGCCCTGAAGCAGGTTCACCGGCCCGGCCACCACCGGCCTGCGGCTGTTGATGGCCCGTTCCACGGCCGGCCATTGGTCGGGCAGGTCGCGGTAATCCGCGCCCAGGACCGCCCGGTTGGACGCCAGGGGATAGACCGAGGCGATCACCGTGCCGCGCGACATGGCCAGGTTGCGGATGGATTCGTAGTCCTGCATCACCAGGGCGGCGGCCCGGGCGAAGTCGGCGTCGCTCATGCCGCCCTGGAAGACGATCTGGGCGACCAGGCCCCGGCTGATCAGCAGGGGGGCGGTCAGGTTGTATTCCAGGCGGGCGCGCAACACGCTGAGTTGGGACACCACCTCGGCCCGCGCCGCCTCGTGCCGGCGCTCCGATTGCAGGGCGTAAAGCTTGAGCAGCGCCAGGCCGGAACAGGCGGTGATCAGGGCGGCCACCACGAAGGGAAGCCACGTGGATGGCTTCCTGGCACCGCCCCCAATGCTCAGCGCCCCGGACATGCCGGCTTCTCCCACCCGGACATCATGCCTTGGTTATAGCACAGACAGCCTAAGATACCTCAGACGCATTACAGAGGCAGGTTGTTGTAGAAATGCACCAGCCCGGGAGCGACGCGGCGGCGCTCGGTCTCGGTGCCGCCCACCGTCTGCATCAGCTTCCTGAGGAACATGCGGTCGCATTTTGGCATCTCGAAGAACGCCTTCATGGCGATCAGGTCGCCGCCGAACTTGGGCTGTTCGCGGATACAGCGGACAATGGCGTCGCGGAAGGCCCCCTCGCGGGCCTGATCGTGGCGATCCTTGGGATGGAATTCCTGCTGGTAGAGCAGCGCCACCTCGCGCCAGGCCTCGAGCAGTGCTTCCGGTTCCCAGCGGATCACCGAATGCAGCAGCGGGATATCGGATTCGTCCGGGGCGGGCAATCCGCCGGCCTTGGCCCAGTCGTGGAACACCGCCCAGGGATTGTCGGCCTTGGCGTGCTTGGAGCCCACTCCCTCGGATTTGTAGGCGGCCCAGCGGGAATCCCAGGTGTCGAGGATGGGGTTGCCGTTGCCGCCCTGTTGAATGATGCCGATCAGCCGGTTGGGACCGGTGGTGTCCCAGGCCCGGCTCTCCGACAGTTCCTTGATGCGCTTGGTGGCGCGGATGTCGGGCAGGACGAACTTGCGCAGCAAGGTCTCGTAGCAGGCGGCGAAGCCGGGCGAGATGATGAAGGGCAGCGGAATATGCGGCCGCAGGCTGGCGGCGCCCGCCGGATTGACCACCAGCACCTGCAGGGCGCGGCGGGTATAGCGGGCCAGGGTCTCGTCGAACATCTGGCGGAAGTTGTCGAACGTGATCGGCGGTTCTTCCTCCTCCTCGGCCAAAGCGGGGGGCGGCTCCGGGGCGGCGGGAACCTGGGCGGCCGCCTTGGAGCGGTTGACCAGATACTTCTTGGTGAGGTCGAACAGCAGCCAGCGATCCTTGTCGCGGGCGTCGTCGGGTCCGGGCGGCAGCAGGCCGTCGAAATGCTGGTCGGCGGCGGCGCCCAGTTCTTCCACGTCCATGGCGGCCACGGCGCGGTCCAGGATAGTGTCGAACACCACGCCCAGTTCGCGGTCATTGGCCCACGACTGGGTATCGGGATCGGACGAGGTCATCCGGCGCAGCATCAGTATCTGCGGGACCTTCAGCCCCGCAGTGACGGCAAGCAGTTCAGCGACCTTGGACTCGAATTTGGCTCGACGCTTGGAATCGTTCATTGCTCACGGCCTTCTGCCCCTTCTGGAGCGTGGCCTCCCCCAATACCGGAATTGAGCTTCGATGATGGCACCGCCTTTGGCAATGGGCAAGGCCGTCCGCTCGGTTTATCGCCTGGAAAGGGTGCGGGACAGCAGGAAAAGCGCCGTCGCCACCGTGACGACGCTGGGACCGGACGGGGTGTCCCACAGCCAGCTGCCGCCCAGGCCGAGACCCACCGCCAGCAAACCGGCCAGGGCGGCCAGCGCCGCCATCTGTTCCGGGGTGCGGGCCAGACGCCGCGCCGCCGCCGCCGGAATGATCAGCATGGCGCTGACCAGCATGACGCCCACCACCTTCATGGCGGCGGCGACGCCCAGCGCCACCAGCAGCATCAGCACCATCCGGGCGCGGGCCACCTTGTGCCCCTCGACCACCGCCAGATCCTCGTCCACCGCCGCCGCCACCAGGCTGCGCCATTGCGAGGCCAGCACCGCCAGGACGAGAGCGGCGCCGCCCCACAGCCACGCCATGTCGGCGTCGCTCACCGCCAGGATGTCGCCGAACAGCCAGCCCATCAGGTCGACCCGCACCCGCTCCATCAGCGAGAGCAGCACCAGCCCCAGGGCCAGCGAGCCGTGGGCCAGGATGCCGAGCAGACTGTCGGCGCCGCCGCTGCGGTCGGCTTCGGCGCGGGCCAGGATCACGGCGGCGATCACGCACAGCGCCGCCACCCCGGCCAGGGGCGCCACGCCCAGCAGCAACCCCGCCACGATGCCCAGCAGGGCGGAATGGGCCAGGGCGTCGCCGAAATAGGCCATGCGCCGCCAGACGATGAAACAGCCCAGCGGTCCGGCCACCAGGGCCACCGCCGCTCCGGCCAGCAGGGCGCGCAGCAGGAAGTCATCCATGGCGGCACCCCGGCCCGTGAACGTGGGAGTCTTCCCCGCCCTCCAGCGGCAGCACCGAGCCGTCGGCGCCATGGCCATGGTCGTGGGCATGGGTGTAGATGGCCAGGCTGGCCGCCACCCGGGGGCCGAACATCGCCAGATATTCGGGATGGCGGCTGACCGCCTCGGGGTGGCCGGCGCAGCACACATGGCGGTTGAGGCAGACCACATGGTCGGTGGCGGCCATCACCACGTGCAGGTCGTGGGAGACCATCAGCACCCCGACGCCATGCTCGCGGGCCTGGGCGGTGATCAGGTCATAGAGCTCGGCCTGCCCCGCCACGTCCACGCCGCCCACCGGCTCGTCGAGGACCAGCAGGTCCGGGCGGCGCAGCAGGGCGCGGGCCAGCAGCACCCGCTGCAACTCGCCGCCCGACAGGTCGGCCACCTGCCGCCCCAGCACATGGCCGGCCCCCACGGTATCCAGCACGGTTTCCAGAGTTCCGCTGTCCAGGCGCTCGGCCACCGCCATGGCGAGGAAGCGCCGCACCGACAGCGGCAGCAGCCGCCCGATGTCCAGACGCTGCGGCACATAGCCGATCACCGCCGCCATCCGCTCCACCCGGCCGGCATCCGGGCGCAGCAACCCCAGCGCCACCTTGAGCAGCGACGACTTGCCGGCGCCGTTGGGGCCGACCACGGTGATGATCCGCCCGGCCTCCACCGTCAGATCCACATGGTCGAGCACCGGATGTCCGCCATGGCTCAGCCGTATGCCGGCCAGACGCAGCAGGGGGCCTCCACTCACGGCTGCGCCTCCTTGTCCCGGCACCCGGCGCACAGGCCCTCGATCTCGATGGTCTGGCGCGCCACGGTGAAGCCCAGGCGGCCAGCGGCCCGGCCGATGGCGGCGTCGACCTCGCGGTCCTCCAGTTCCACGGCGATGCCGCATTGGGCGCACAGCAGGAACTGCCCGGCATGGGCATGGCCGGGACGGGCGCAGCCGACGAAGGCGTTGAGCAGGGCGATGCGGTGGACCAGTCCGTGGGCCTGCAGGAAGTCGAGGGCGCGGTAGACGGTGGGCGGCGCCGCCGACCAGCCCTCCTTGCCCAGTTCCTCCAGCAGGGCGTAGGCCCCCACCGGCCGGTGGCTGCCCCATACCAGCTCCAGCACCCGGCGGCGGATGTCGGTCAGCCGGGCGCCGCGCCGCCGGCACTCGTCCTCCGCCGCCGCCATGGCGGCGCGGATGCAGGCGCCGTGATCGTGATGGGGAACCGGAAAGCTCATCCTTGCCGCCGCTAAATTGTTATATTATAACATTTCATCCTTTCCATCATGACATGGAGTGCCCCCCATGCGGAAGACCCTGGCCGCCGCCCTTTTCCTGCTCGGCCTCGCCGCTCCCGCCGCCGCCGAGGTTCCGGCGGTGCTGGTCAGCATCAAGCCGCTGCATTCCCTGGTGGCCTCGGTGATGGCGGGAATGGGCGAGCCGGGCCTGATCGTGTCGGGCAGCGCCTCGCCCCACGGCTACGCCATGAAGCCCTCCGACGCCCGCGCCGCCGAAAAAGCCCGGCTGGTGGTCTGGGTGGGCAAGGACTTCGAAAGCTGGCTGGAGCGCCCCCTGGCCCGGCGCAAGGACAGCCTGTCCATGATGAGCCTGCCCGGCCTGATCCGCCTGGACAGCCGCGAGGGCGGCGTCTGGGCCAAGGGCGGCCATGATCACCACGGCCATGGCAAGGGCGATGAAACCGATCCCCATGTCTGGCTCGACCCGCGCAACGCCATCCTGCTGGTCGGCGCGGTGGCCGAGCGCCTCGCCGCCCTCGACCCGGCCCACGCCGCCCGCTACGCCGCCAATGCCGAGGCCACCCGCCGCCGGCTGGAGGACATGGACAGGGAGATCGCCGCCCGGCTGGCCCCCCTGACCCAGCGTCCCTACGTGGTGTTCCACGACGCCCACCAGTATTTCGAGGCGCGCTACGGCCTGTCGCCGGCCGGGGCGATCACCGTCGATCCCGAACGGCCGCCGGGGGCCAAGCGCATGGCCCAGCTGCGCGACCGCCTGAGGAAGGCCGGCGCCGCCTGCGTGTTCGGCGAGCCCGGCGCCCCCTCGGCCACCGCCGCCATGCTGGCCGAATCGGCGGGAGTACGCCTGGGGCAGCTCGACCCGGAAGGCCTGCTTGTGGCCGCCGGGCCGGACTCTTATGTGCAGCAGATGACCGGACTCGCCGCCGTCCTTGCCGAGTGCCTGTCGGCCCGTTAAACCCTTAGCCTCCCATCGAAGAGGTTTCCGTCATGTCCGCCATCGACAGCACCGCGATCCTGCCCAAGCTCAAGTTCAACGCCGACGGCCTGGTGCCGGCCATCGCCCAGCAATTCGACACCGGCGAGGTGCTGATGATGGCCTGGATGAACGCCCAATCGGTGGCCGAGACCCTGGAGACCGGGCGGGTCTGCTATTTCTCGCGCTCGCGCGGCGGGCTGTGGCGCAAGGGCGAGACCTCGGGCCAGCAACAGCGGCTCAAGGACTTCCTGATCGATTGCGACGGCGACACCATCTTGCTGAAGGTGGACCAGGACGGCGTCGCCTGCCACACCGGCCGGCGCACCTGCTTCTACACCGCCGCCCGGCCGGAAGGCCTGACCGAAGTGGCGACGGTGCTGGTGTCGCCGGACGAGCTGTATAAGAAGTAACGAATGGGGTTTGGGGCCCCCGGCCCCAAGCGGGCATGGGCGGCAGCCCGTATACTGGAGTTGCGAGCATGAGCCTCATCCCCGTCACCGTGCTGACCGGTTTTCTCGGCAGCGGCAAGACCACCCTTCTCAACCACCTGCTGGCCCAGCCCGGTCTGGCCGACACCGCCGTGCTGATCAACGAGTTCGGCGCCGTCGGGCTGGACCATCTGCTGGTGCGCCAGGTGGCCGAGGACGTGGTGCTGCTGCAATCGGGCTGCCTGTGCTGCACGGTCAGGGGCGATCTGGTCGAGGGCATGCGCGACCTGTTCATCAAGCGGGTGCGGGGCGAGATTCCCGAGTTCAACCGCATGATCATCGAGACCACCGGCCTGGCCGATCCCGCGCCCATCATCCACACCCTGATGAGCGATCCGCTGCTGTCCAGCCGCTACAAACTGGACGGCATCGTCGCCACGGTGGATGCCGTCAACGGCGACCGCACCCTCGACGCCCAGGCCGAGGCGGTCAAGCAGGTGGCGGTGGCCGACCGGCTGGTCCTGACCAAGGCCGACATCGCCGACCCGGTGGCGGTCGAGGTGCTGCGCGCCCGGCTGCGCCGTCTCAATCCCGCCGCCCCCATCATCGTCGCGATGCAGGGCCAGCTCGGCCCCGCCCAGATTCTTAATGCCGGCCTGTTCAATCCCGGAGCCAAGATTCCCGACGTGGCCGGTTGGCTTAATGAAGAGGCCTACCGCGCCCACCAGAATGCCCATCACGATCATCACCACCACCACGACGCCAACCGCCACGACGCCCATATCCAGGCCTTCGTGTTCACCGCCAGCGAGCCGGTATCGTGGACGGCCCTGGGCTTCGCCCTGGAGCTGATGATCTCGTCCAAGGGCGAGAACCTGCTGCGCATCAAGGGCATCGTCAACGCCCGCGAATCCGCCGATCCCCTGGCCATCCACGGGGTACAGCACGTCTTCCATCCGCCGGCCCCGCTGCCCGGCTGGCCCGACGACGACCACCGCACCCGCATCGTCTTCATCACCCGCGACCTGTCGCGCCAGGCGGTGGAGGAGCTTCTGAAAGGCGTCCTGGCCCTCGAGGATGCCCCCTCCTCCCACTAATCCACTCGGAATTACCGCGCCGCACCTTAAAATCATTTGACTGCGGAATTCACGCTTGTTAGTCTCATTCCAGATGTTGACCTCCCCCGAGGTCAGCCTCCCTCTCTAAGCAACTTCCCCCGCCCCGGCCGCCTGGCTCGGGGCGGATTTTTTTGCGTACGCCCATGGTATGCAGCCAATTGGGAGAAGCTATCCTTTTGCGCAACACGCGACGCGATACATCCAAGAAAAGAAGGGGTAGAATAAGCATTAATCCTGATGGAGGGGATGACAGATGGCCCAAACCCTCGACTGCACCTGCCTGCAAGGGCTGGATCTGGCGCTGAAATGGGCCAGCCGCCGCAGCGACCCTGATCTGGTCCGCTGCACCGCTTCGGTCGCCCATGACTGCCTCCACCGCCACGATTGCCGCCAACGCAGCGAATGCGACAGCCGCCTGCACCAGATCGACGACTGGCTGGCGGAGAACGGCGGGAATGACGCCGAAGAGCGGATGAATTAGGGCTTCGCCCCCGAGCCCCCTCCCCTATTCCAACCCGCCGATATAGGCGGACACCGCCTTCATCTCCAGGATGGTGAGCTTGGTGGCGACGGCGTGCATGATGGATCTGTCGTTGGTGCGCGATCCCGACACGAATTCCATCAGCTGGCCCTCCACATAGGCCGGATGCTGGCCGGCCAGACGCGGCAATTGCTCGGTGCCGCGCCCAGCCTCGCCGTGGCACGACGCGCAGGGGGCGATGCCGGAATAGCGGTTGCCGTTGTGGAAGATGTACTTGCCCACGGCGGCGAAGTCGGCGTCCAGGGGGCGCCGGGACAGGGGCTTCTTGCCGCTGAAATAGGCGGCCAGCCCGGCGGCCTCCTCGTCGGTCAGGTCGCGGGCCATCTCGTTCATGGTGCCCTTGCGCCGCCCGTCGCGGAAATCCTTGAGCTGCTTGACCATGTAGGTCTCGTTCTGGGCGGCGAGCCGGGGATAGACCGAGGTGGCGGCCTCGCCGTCCACGCCGTGGCACAGGGAACAGCGCTCGGCGACGATCTCCTTGACCCGGGCCTTGATGTCGGCGGCCTGGGCGGGAGCGCCCAGCAGCAGGACACATCCGGCCAGCATCAGCCCCTTGCGCACCATCATCGCCTTTTCCTCCCGTCTGGAACCTCTCCACATTGATTGCCCCAGAGCGCCTTCTCCGTCCAGCGGAAACAATTCGTTAGAATCCGGAGACACTTGGGCAACGAGGGCCGGCTACAAGCGTCCGCAAAATGCTGGAAGGGAGAGTCCATGATGTCCGCCAATCCCTATGAACTGGGTCTCGACAGGAACGCCGCCAATTTCGTGGCGCTGACGCCGCTCACCTTCCTCGAGCGCGCCGCCGCCGTGTGGCCCGACCGTCTGGCCGTGGTGCACGGGCCGGTGCGCCGCACCTGGGCCGAAACCTTCGCCCGCTGCCGCCGGCTGGCCGCCACGCTGATCCAGCGCGGCATCGGCCCGGGCGACACCGTGGCGCTGATGGGCGCCAACACGCCCGAGACCTTCGAGGCTCATTTCGGCGTGCCGCTGACCGGCGCCGTCTTGAACGCCGTCAACACCCGCCTCGATGCCGACGCCATCGCCTTCATCCTCGACCATGCCGAGGCAAAAATCCTCATCACCGACCGCGAGTTCTCTGCCGTCGTGAAGAAGGCCCTGGCGGCGCTGGGCCGCCCGCTGACGGTGATCGACATCGACGACCCGCAGTTCAAGGGCGGCGAATTGCTGGGCGAGAAGACCTACGAGGAGTTCCTGGACGAGGCCGGGGCCGAGGCCCCCTGGACCATGCCCACCGACGAGTGGCAGGCCATCGCGCTGAACTACACCTCGGGCACCACCGGTAACCCCAAGGGCGTGGTCTACCACCATCGCGGCGCCTATCTCAACGCGGTGTCCAACGCCCTGTCGTGGCAGATGGGCGACAACACGGTCTATCTGTGGACCCTGCCCATGTTCCACTGCAACGGCTGGTGCTTCCCCTGGACCATGGCGGTGGTGGCGGGAACCAGCGTCTGCCTGCGCCATGTGCGGGTCGACGCCATCATGGCCGCCATCAGGGACGAGACGGTGACCAATTTCTGCGGCGCCCCCATCGTGCTCAACATGATCAACAACGCGCCTGCCGCGCTCAAGGACGGCATCTCCCATGCCGTCAAGGTGATGACCGCCGGCGCCGCCCCGCCCGCCCCCGTCATCGCCGGCATGGAGCGCATGGGCTGGGAAGTGACCCACGTCTACGGCCTGACCGAGTGCTACGGCCCCACCGTCCAGTGCGTCTGGCACGACAGGTGGAACGGCCTGTCCATCGAGGAGAAGGCCCAGATCAAGGCGCGCCAGGGCGTGCGCGGCCCCATGCTGGAAGGCCTGATGGTCGCCGACCCCGTCACCCTGGAGCCGGCCCCCCGGGATGGCCGGACGGTGGGCGAGATCTTCATGCGCGGCAACAACGTCATGAAGGGCTACCTGAAGAACGCGAAGGCCACCGAGGAGGCCTTCGCCGGCGGCTGGTTCCACACCGGCGACCTGGCGGTCCGCCATCCCGACGGCTATATCGAGATCAAGGACCGCTCCAAGGACATCATCATCTCGGGCGGCGAGAACATCTCGTCCATCGAGGTGGAGGACACCCTCTACGCCCATCCCGCCGTGCTGGAAGCCGCCGTGGTGGCGCGGCCCGACGAGAAGTGGGGCGAGACGCCCTGCGCCTTCATCGCTTTGAAGGATGGCGCCGAGGCCACCGAAGCCGATATCATCGCCTTCTGCCGCGAGCGCATGGCCCATTTCAAGGTGCCGAGGACCATCGTGTTCGGGGGGCTGCCCAAGACCTCGACCGGCAAGGTCCAGAAGTTCATGCTGCGGCAAAAGGCCAAGGAGCTGTGATGACCAAGGTACTCGTCGCGATCAAGCGGGTGATCGACTACAACGTGAAAATTCGGGTGAAGTCGGATGGTTCCGGCGTCGAGACGCAGAACGTCAAGTTCTCCATGAATCCGTTCGACGAGATCGCGGTGGAGGAGGCGGTCCGCCTCAAGGAAGCCGGCAAGGCCGCCGAGGTGGTGGTGGTGTCGGTGGGCCCGGCGGCGGCGGGCGAGACCCTGCGCACGGCGCTGGCCATGGGGGCCGACCGCGGCATCCTGGTTTCCAGCGACGACGAGGTCCAGCCGCTGGGCGTCGCCAAGGTCCTGAAGGCCCTGGTGGACAAGGAAGCCCCCGGCCTGATCATCCTGGGCAAGCAGGCCATCGACGACGATTCCAACCAGACCGGCCAGATGCTGGCCGCCCTGCTGGGCCGGCCCCAGGGCACCTTCGCCAGCAAGGTGGAGATCGGTGCCGATTCCGTCACGGTGACCCGCGAGGTGGACGGCGGGCTGGAGACGGTGAGCCTCAGGCTGCCGGCGGTGGTGACCACCGACCTGCGCCTCAACGAGCCGCGCTACGCCAGCCTGCCCAACATCATGAAGGCCAAGAAGAAGCCCATCGACACGGTGTCGCCGGCCGATCTGGGGGTCGACGTGGCGCCCCGCCTCGTCACCCTC
>NZ_AONQ01000101.1 GCF_000342045.1 Paramagnetospirillum caucaseum
GGATTGACCTAATGGCGACAATTCCGCCACACTTTTAATGGAATTTCCATAGGTGGGGTGCCATGCGTCTTCGGTGGCAAGATTCGATGATTTTGGGTGTTCCTGAGATGGATGCATCTCATCGGCACCTGTTTCATCTGCTTGATGCCGTTGCCTTGGCGGTTGAAGCTCGGATGTTGGAAGCCTCCCAGATTTCGGTTGGAGAATTCCTCGAAGCAGCATTTGAGCACCTTGCCAGTGAAGAAGCCCTATTTGAGCGGATCGCAGGTCAACATAACCGGGCTCGACATATGGCTACCCATAATGAAGCCCGGAGAACTTTCAAACGGCTTCAGTCTGCAATCTGCGACAATTCCGACCTGGACGAAGCCCGCACCATTCTGGACGTTTTGATCCCTGACATGATCATCCGACTGCACCAGGAGGACACGGCCTTGGCATCCGCGTTGCTAAATTGAGCCAAGCTCGGACGTTTCAATGATAAATGATCCGACGACCGCACCGGGCGATGGAGATGGCATTGGCGGCTTGCTGATGCTCGCCAGTTCTCCAGAATGCCGCCACATCATCCAGTCGATCATCGATCACCTTCCGTGCGGCGTAACGCTGTTCGATCAGAATCTGGAAATGATTGCCTGCAACGGCCTGTTCAGACGGCTGCTGGATTTCCCTGACCAATTGTTTGAAGGCAGCCTGCCCTCCATGAAATCCCTGGCCATGTTCAACGCACGACGCGGTGAATACGGTCCAGGTGACCCAGAGGAACTCGCTGGGCAGGTTGTCCAGAGAGCCATGGCGATGAAGCCACACCAGTTCGAGCGTGTTCGGCCTGATGGAACCATTCTGGAGATTTCAGGCCAGCCACTGCCGAGCGGTGGATTCATCACGCTGTACACGGACATCACTGAACGACGTGAAGCCGAGGAACCCCTTCGTGACAAGGAGGGGCTGCTGCGGCTGATTTTCGACAATTCCAGTGTGGCCATTTTCACCATCGATTCCAGTGGCCGGATTGGTGCGGCCAACCAACGGATGGCGGAAATGTTTATGATCCAATCGGAATCGCTGATTGGTATGGAATACGTCGATCTGGTCGATCCCGTAGAGCAGGAAACAGCCCGAAAGAACATGGCGGATCATCTGGTCCAGGATCGGGCCAACGTCAACCTGGAACGCCATTATTGGCGGTCAAATGGCACTGCGTTCTGGGGGCAACTGACCGCCCGTCACATGCCCGCTTACAAAGATGGACGTGCGGGTCTGGTCTGCGTCGTTTCTGACATCACAGAACGCAAAATCGCGGAACAGCATCTGGCCGAACGCAGCCACGAACTCGAAATTTTGAACCTGGAACTGACCAAAGCTGTTGAGGCACTCGCCGCATCGAATGCCGAACTTGTTGCCGCCCGAGAAGAACTGGAGCAATTGGCTCAGCATGACAATCTGACGGGCACATGGAGCCGTCGTAGGATTGAGGAATCAGCCCAGCAGGAAATGCTCCGTAAGACACGATATGGACACCCTGTTTCGCTGATTTTCATCGATCTCGACCACTTCAAGCGGGTCAATGACGGCCACGGCCATGCCGCTGGAGACGAAGTTCTAAAAACATTTTGCGACATCGCCCAAAAGTGTATGCGTTCCACCGATTTACTCGGTCGTTGGGGCGGAGAGGAATTCGTGATAGTCACCCCGAACAGTGGGCTGATGATCGCAATCCTGCTTGCAGAACGAATTCGCAAGGCAATCATGGCTTACGAATTTCAAGGCATCGGGCATGTTACAGCCAGTTTTGGCGTCGCCGAATGCCGGGAAGACGAAACCTGGGAATCTTGGCTATGCCGTTCAGATGCAGCCCTGTATGCGGCCAAAGAAGGTGGGCGTAATCGGGTTATTACGGATGCTTGCGGGGCTGATGAGGCTGACGAAGCTGAACTTCTTGATCTTGCTTTCCTCCGTCTGGTCTGGAGGAGCACCTACGAGTCCGGCCATGCTTTGCTCGACACGCAGCACCGAAATCTATTCGAACACGCAAATAATTTGCTGACAGCAGTCATCGGAGAGCGACCAACCGATGAGGTGGCACCTCAGATCGAAGCACTTGTTGCGGACCTTCTGGATCATTTCCGGGATGAAGAAGCAGTTTTCCGCTCGATAGGATATTCCGGTGCTGATGAACATGCCCTAACCCACAAGGGGCTGATCGACCGTGCCGGGGAATTGGTGGCAAATTTCACTTCCGGCGAACTGGCCTTGGGCGACCTGTTCAATTTTCTGGCCTATGACGTAGTGGCAAAGCACATGCTATCTGAGGATCGAAAGTTCTTTGGACAAATCCAAGTGATCCGCGATACAGCAGGCTGAACGCAGGTAGGCTGATCAGGCGACAATGGCGATATTCGGGCGAAAAACTCCCCCCATCCAAGTCGGGGATCGATTCATGAAGGCCAGCGACCAGACCCGGAAAGTCTGGGAGGTATCCCGACTTTGGACGGCGGTCGATGGTGTGCCCCATGCCCGGTTGGTGAACCAGCATGAGACGCTGATGGTGTCCGTTGGAACTTTGAATGATCAGGAGTTCTTCGTGGCCATTCCTGTGATGCGGAACGAACCATAAAGCAGATCGGCGGTGGCGCACTGGCGAGAACTCCACCGCCGGATCGTGCTGGATGGATTTGGGTTACGGGGGATGGTCCATCCAGATGTGGCCGCATTGGGGGAATGCCACCATGAAACGCTATCGCATTCGCCCTGTGCCATCAAGACGTACAGGATGAACTTCTCGTCCATATGGTGAAAATCTTGAACGCAAATCCGACCACGGACACCGCATCAGTCACGGTTACGACAATCAGCATCATCCATGTGATGAATGCTGGAAAGCTGCGTGCCTTGGCTGATGTTGAAGTCGTCTTTGATGGTGTGGAGATGATCATCCAAGGTGTCCAGGTGGGGACGGTCACCAGTTAGATCGGCTTTTCCAAAATCTAATTGGGAATGCCATCAAATATCGAACAGAGGGGATAAGGCCCTACATCGCCGTAGCTGTTCGCCTCAATGATGGGAAGGCGGTCTTCTCTGTTCAAGATAATGGTATCGGGATCGCACCAGAATACTTCGACCGAATTTTTCTGCTTTTCAAGCGACTTCATACCCGAGAGGTATACGAGGGAACAGGAATAGGTCTTTCTGTCTGCAAGAAGATTGTCGAGCGGCACGGGGGCGAGATTTGGGTCGAGCAATCACTTTCTGGCGGCTCGAATTTCCTGCTTACCTTGCCGACGCATGAGTAAACCCGTTTGGTTGACGATACCTATTCGTCGTGCCATTCGTTATAGCCATACTTTTCGTAGGGAGGGGCAAATGAACAAGTCCGAATTGATCGCCGCCGTTGCCGATGGTGCCAACATGACCAAGGCCGACGCGGCAAGTGCCATCGACGCTGTATTCGAAGCCATCACCGCCGCCATGAAATCGGGCGATGACGTGCGTCTTGTTGGCTTCGGGTCTTTCTCGGTTTCTGCCCGTCCTGCACGTGAAGGCAGGAATCCGCAGACTGGCAAGACCCTCACCATCGCGGCCAGCAAGTCTGCCAAATTCACCGCCGGAAAGAGCCTCAAGGACACTATCAATGGCCGATGACATCAAGGCTCTGACCACTAAGATTGTGGCCGCCTACCTGAGCAGCAGCACCTTGGCGGCCACTGAAATCCCAACCCTGATCAAGTCCGTTTATTCGACTTTAGCCGCTACGGACAACCCTGCTTCAGCACCGGCTGAACGGCAGCAACCTGCCGTTTCAGTGAAGCGGTCGGTGACCCCCGATTACATTGTCTGTTTGGAATGTGGTGATCGGCAAAAGGTGCTTAAGCGACACCTCACGACTGGGCATGGGCTGACTGCCGACGAGTACCGGGCCAAGTGGGCTTTGCCCAGGGATTACCCTCTCGTCGCCCCGGAATACGCCGCACGTGACCTGCCTTGGAACTTTCATCCGGCTGAAAGTAGAGTCTCGGCCAAAATGATGTGCCCCCGGATTTTGGATCGCCGGAGGCTGGAGTTTCCGGCGTTCTGTCACGGTGGCCGGCTGGATGAGCCATCGTGATTTTGCAACGAAATCGGGACCTTGTACCCGATGGCGCCATGGGGGCGCTGCTCGTTGTAGTAAGTACGCCAAGCCTCTAATTTTTCCCGGGCGTCGTCAAGGCTGAGAAACCAGTGGGCGTTCAGGCACTCGGCCCGGAAGCGCCCGTTGAATGCCTCGATGAAGGCGTTGTCGGTGGGCTTGCCGGGCCGTGAGAAGTCCAGAACTACGTCATGGAGGCCCATAGATCCAGATCCCGCGAGATGAATTCCGAGCCCTGATCGACCCGGATCGTCCTTGGATAGCCAACCTGTCGGCAGACCTGCTCCAGCGTCTGGACCACATTCTCGGCCCTGTAGCTGAAACGCGGGTCGAGAATCGGGGCGTACCGCGAGAAGGTGTCCACCACCGTCAAGACCCGGATTTTCCGGCCCGTGGCCAACTGGTCATGCACGAAATCCATGGCCCAGGTTTCGTTACGCCGTCTGGCGCGGGGTGAGCAATGGGGTCGGGCTTGGAGCCCCGGAGGGGCGGAGAGGCCGACCCCATTGCCTTGAGTTTGGCGGCGTGAGCCGCCGGGGTTTGGTATCCCAGGGCTGAATGCGGCCTGGCGGTGTTGTAGTCGGCCACCCAGGCGACAATGACGGCGCGAGCCTGTGCCATGCTGGTGAAGACCGTCTCGTTGAGCAGTTCATCGCGCATCCGGCCATTGAAGCTCTCGCTGTAGCCGTTTTGCATGGGCTTGCCGGGAGCGATGTGGTGCCATTGTATGCAATGGTCCTGCGTCCATTTCAGCACGGCATTGGAGGTCAGTTCGGTGCCGTTGTCGGAGACGATCATCCCCGGCGTTCCCCGTCTGGCGATCAGCGCCGCCAGTTCGCGGGCTACCCGCACGCCGGAGATCGATGTGTCGGGAACCGATGCCAAACATTCCCGCGTCACGTCATCGACGATATTGAGCACGCGGAAACGCCGTCCATTCTCCAACTGATCGTGGATAAAATCCAGTGACCAGCGACCAGCGACCAGCGACCAGCGACCAGCGACCAGCGACCAGCGGGCATTGGGCTTGGCCTCAACCAAGATCGGCGCCCGGGTGCCGATGGCCTTGCGCCGGGTGCGGCGCTTGCGCACTGCTAGAGGGCGTTGACATTCAGGATTCCCACGGCCCCCAAAATCTGATTCAAACTCCTTTTCGAGAAGGAGGCTTGAATGAGCGGGGTCCGTTTGATCTTAAAGGATCATCAGTGGGATCGGATGGCGCCGCATTTGCCGGGCAAGCGCAGCGATCCCGGCAGGACTGGTGCGGATAACCGCCTTTTCCTGGAAGCTGTGCTATGGCTGGCCCGAACGGGTTCGCCTTGGCGTGATCTGCCGAATTTTTTCGGCAATTGGAACAGCGCGTTCATCCGTTTTTCCCGCTGGTCCAAGGACGGTGTATGGGATCGGCTTTTCGCCATGATGGCTGACGACCCCGACTTCGAATACGTCATGATCGACTCGACCATCGTCCGGGCGCACCAACATGCGGCGGGCAAAAAAGGGGGCCTGAAGCTCGTGCGATCGGGCGTTCGCGCGGCGGGCTGACCACCAAGATCCACGCCATCGTCGATGCCTTGGGCAATCCGCTGCGCTTTGTCGTCGGGCCAAACCGAACGGTAGCGGATCATGGTGCGATCCGCCGCGATCACCGCACAGGCCCGACGCTCGCTCATCTCGAATTGGCTTCGCAGATGGGCGACAGCTTCTCGCTTGGCGGCGGGCCTCACCATTTTTTTCCCAGCAGATCGCGGAGCGCGGCCTCGTTCAGCATGGATTCCGCCAGCAGCTTCTTCAGCTGGGCGTTCTCGTCCTCAAGCGCTTTCAGCCGCCGGGCTTCCGACACGTCGAGCCCGCCATACTTGGCCTTCCACTTAATGGGATGGACGTCTCTCCCCCCAAGCGGCAACGCTTGCAAAGGGGCGCATCAGATGTTGGAGGAGATCATGACGATCACATACATGGGTATCGATCTGGAGAAGAGCGTGTTCCAACTGGACGGGGCGGATGCCGAGGTGGGGCGTCAAGTGCTCGGCAAACGCCTGCGGCGGGATCAGTTGCTGCCGGAACTAGCCAAGTTGGCTCCGTGCATCATCGGGATCGAGGCTTGTACCGGGGCCTTCTTCTGGCAGCGCCAGTTTGAAAAGCTCGGCCACACCGTTCGGATCATCGCGCCGCAATACGTCAAGCCGTTCGTCAAGCATCAGAAGAACGACAGGAACGATGCCGAGGCGATCTGCACAGCCATGCGGCAGCCCAACATGAAGTTTGTGCCGACCAAGAGCGAGGAGCAGCAAGATATCCAGGCCCTTCACCGCGCTCGCAGCCGTCTGGTGAACCACCGGACAGCCTTGGTCAGCCAGATGCGCGGCCTCCTGCTGGACCGTGGCTTCGCGATCGGTGCTTCGATCACTCGAGTCCGGCGCGCCATCCCCGAGATCATCTCCGATCCGAACAACGGTTTGACCACCATGGCTCGGGAAACCATCACGGAACTCCACGAGTTTCTTGGTCAGATCGACCAGCGGATCAAAGCGTTCGACCGTCGCATCGGGGAGATCTTCCGCGCGAATGCGGCTTGTCAACGGATCGCCCGCATCTGTGGCGTCGGCCCCAAAACGGCCACCGCCGTGATCGCGGCGGTCGGAGATGGCAAGGAGTTTAAGAATGGCCGACACCTTTCCGCTTGGATGGGGCTTGTCCCACGACAGCATTCCAGTGGCAGTCGATAGATTCTGATGGGGATCAGCAAGCGCGGCGATCAGCACCTGCGAACCTTGCTCGTTCATGGCGCGAGAGCCGTGGTGCGGGTGGCCGCGAGACGGAGTGATCCGTTCAGCCAATGGATCAATGCGCTGCGAGAGCGTCGCGGGGCGAACCGGGCAATTGTCGCCGTCGCCAACAAGAACGCCCGGATCATATGGGCGATGCTTCGGCGCCATGAGGAATTCCAGCCCGCGACCTGAGGCTGGGATAAGGGTTGCATGGAGATCCAAGAAATGTGACCGACCGGCAAATCCGGTGTGTGAGGAACCTGGCTTTTATAACGGCCCCATGAGGCCGACCACTTGTTGAGGCTCACCACGCGGAATTCCCATTTGGGCGCACCGACATCCGGTGACGCCGGATATGCCAGCATGCTGGCCAGTAAGAAGGCTTCCCTGCAGGTGGTCGGGGCCTTGGGCTGGCGGCTGAGAGCAACCTGGATGGCTAAATTGGCCATCAATTCCGCCCGTTCGTTGGCGGTAACAATTTCGTCCACGCTTAGCACCTTGTCAGTTGATGGCCGGCCCAGTAGATAATGCGAAAGTCTGGACGAACAAGGGTTTTGAGACGCGCTTGGAGCCTATTGGACGATGATGATCACGGTGGATAGCGAACCTGATCGAGAGGCGAAACTGGCGGAGATCGTCGCCAAGATCCGCCAGATTCTCGTCGGAGATGACCCACAGGGCATCGTTGAGACAGTCACGCCCGAACCGCCGCAACCTGTGCTGACCGGGATCAGTGTCGGCCGAGCCCACCGTTTAACCCTTTTGGCGAACCATGTGTTCGGCGATGAGGATAATGCCTGCATCTGGTTGACGGAGCCGCAGGAGAGGTTTGGGGGCAAATCTCTGATGCAATTGGCCGAGAATCCCGCCGTTGCCGATCATATTGAGGAGGCATTGCGGCGGATCCATGAGGAACAGATTTTCAAGGATTAACCAAAAATACGCGCCAAACGCGGCCTCATCAAATAAACAATGCGAACAAATGGACCATGAATTCGAACTTAGAACAGACCAAAAGCGCACTTGATCAATGCTTTGTAGATACAGTTAGGCATTTGTCACATATAGAGGCGCCAGACAAGCTTGAAAAATTGACGGAATTGCTTTTGATGGCGGTTCTCTCGAGAGAACCATTGAAGCCATTGCGGGATGCATTGATTGCGTCCATCCGCCACACAATAAATGAAGTGCGCAATCGACCATCAGGCCATGGAAGACGGAACGCCATGAGGCTGTCTGTGGTGATGTGCCGAAAAACTCTGCACGTGGCCAGGATCGCGTCAAAAGTGAGCTGACCATACGAGGCATGATCGGGCTGAAATCTCGAGCGTCGTGCCTTGTATGTGAGGCGCGACGCTCAGGCAGAGGGCGCACCACTTCGGTGGTGCCGAGGAACGGGGGGCTGTGTAGCGCCATGGCCAAGAATGCCCCCAGGGCTTCCCGCAAATGGCAACGACGTTACTTGCATCTGCAGCCGCCGGTAACGCGTTACTATTCGGCCGGGGTGGCCATGAAGGCCATAAGCGGCAGAATTACCAATCACTGCGGGACCGTTCCGCCAAAGAGGCACGGCTGAAAGCCTCCGTTGCCTCCCGTACCGTTACGGCGACCGCGTATTTCCATCACATTCCGCTTTCCCGCAGCAGAGCCGCGGCTGCCGATCGCAGGATGAAACCCGCTATACTTTCCGGCTCGGCCTTCAGGACAGCCATTCCTCGCAACTGGGTGGCCTGTGCAGGGATGGTGCCGACACAGCGAATCTGGTACAGGGCCTGATCGGGAACCAATGACTTGTCCTTGGCGCGAACTTGAATCGGGCCGCCAGCCACCGAGGCAAGCACCGGTTCCGTCAGGCTGCGGATGGCCCCGCTGTCGATGGTAGCAATCCTGCACGGCAGGTCGGGGCGGCCCGGGTCATCGGCAACAAACCGCCCCTCGTTCCCAATGCGAAGTCTTCCCACATCGCTTTCGGCCACGAAGGCTTCGACCGCCAAGGCTCCGGTCCCTGCCAGTTGGGCAAGGCGCTCCCTGGGAGAAATCCACTGCCCGATCTGAAGATCGGGAATCATATCCACGACCCTGCCCGCCATGGGGGCTGTGACGGAAAGCCGGGCCAACTCCCGCTGCAATGAGACCCGCTCGGCGATGGCGGTTTCCAATTCCTCGCGCAGGGCCTGGGACCGCTCGCGGAAAGATGCATCGAATGAGAACGACGCCAGTTCGTATTCCAGGACCAGGATTCGCCGCTCCACCTGGGCCAGGCGATACTCAAGATCGGGGGAGGATAGCAGCGCCAAGGACTCACCCTCGGCGACCTGCCTTCCCTCCACCATCAAGATGCGTTCAATCCGGGCCGGGCTGGCGGCATAAAGCTCCAGATGGCGTTCCGCTTTCATGACGGCAGGCGCGCTGACATGGGCGCGCCACGGGACCAGGGCCAGGACAAGCGTGGCAACAAAGAACCCCACCGGCAGCAAGGACCGCCGTGACCGTCCGATGGTTTCGCGACGTTTCCACCACTCCTTGGCCTCGTTCCAGAACGGCAGAAACACGAACCATCCTATTTCCACAGCAAACAACAAGATCCCCACCGCCTTGATGAAGAAGTGATAAACCAGGACAGCCATGACCGCCAATGCCTCGAATGCACAGAAAGAGGAGCGCCGGACTTGCCTGGTGCTGGGACAGCCACGCTCGACACAGCGACGTGAGCCACAGGGGCGGGATGATGAAGAGGTGCTGACCGCCGCCGCCGCCAACTTTCCGGTCAGCCCGGCGATGATATGGCGCAGGGATTCGACGTCATCGGGAAGGGAGGAAACGGCTTCGTCTTATCGCGGCTGGGGGGGGGGGGCGTGCAAGCCCTTAACAGGACTTGCGATGTGCCGGGGGCTGCCAGAGCTTTATCGCTTCTGATTTTATTTGCGCCGTAACTTAGCAATATCTTTAAACAATTTATCTTGAGAGCATGCGGGAAATTGGCTCGCCCCGCCAGTGGGTGTGTCGTTGGTGGTTGCCATTATTTGACAGTATTGCATCAGAATGTAAGAATTCATAAATTCTTTGTTTAAGTCCAAAGAGTTTTTGAACGAACTGGCGGCAAGTTCAAATTGATAATTCTTGCGATATGCAACGCCAAGATAAAAATGCGCCAGAAACAACATATCATCAGATTGATTCATGTCGATCCACGCGCTGTACAGTCTAATTGCACGCACGAAATCACCCGCACTAACTGCTTTTTCGGAAATTTCTATGATTTCGGAGATCGAAAATCCGTCATTCGACACGCCAAATGTCCTCCAGGGTTGTTTGGTGCTGATTAGATCGCCTCGCGTGCCAGGATGTGATCAAGACTGAGAGTGACTTTGAAGGAGTTTGCGCCACTTTGGAGATATCGTTGTTGAGTGTGATGTCGAGGACGAAGCTGTGGGAGCGGGTCATGTCGCGGTTGTTGTCGATGCTGTTTTTGCCGGTATCAAGAGATGTGTCTTGGACATGGCGGTTTCGGTGTAGAGCAAGGTGCGGCGGGTGACGCGAATGATGGCCCCCTGCCGGCCCCAGACGATTACGGCACCGGCGAAAGCGGCAGTCAAACCCAGCCATGTAAACCGGAGCCTGGAGCGGTGACGAACTGGCGGCGGCAGATAGGCCAAAGTGACGCATACCGTTCTCCCAAAATGCAGATGGCCGACCGGGTGGTTGTCGAAGGCGGCCCGGCCGGCCTCGCGGGGGGGGGGGCGAATTGGTGAAACCGCTCTCCTGTAGGAATTGTGCTCGATCTCCAAGAGCAGTCAAGCAATTGATACCGGCGGACGAGGCGCGTGTTGAGCCCGTTGGCTACCGCATAGAGGGGGCCGCGGTCGCCCCCGGGTTCGGCTGATCCCATAATCCTGGTTTCAATCGGTCACGTGATCACTCCGCCATCAGTGTTTAATGACACGCCCTCAAGGGGAGTGGATCATGAAAGCTGTCGCCCTCGGCGATCTCCATCAGAGTGACGGCCGGAGCCGGATGGTTCAGATCGAGTGGGCAACCTCCTGAGACTTCACATCTAGCCGAATAAATCGGCATAAGGGTCAAGCTCCGCTTCGGGCCGTTTCTTCGGCGTCTTCGGACGGACCGGCGCCTTGGGCGTCCGGAACGAGGAAATGGCGTTCCAGATCTTGATGAACAGGCTTTCGCGGCCATCCAAGATGCCCGCTTCCTCCCGCTTTTGCCAATGGACCTCGCCCAGCCCGGTTTTGACGGACTGACCCGTCGCCACGGCCGGCGCGGCTTCGACGGCCGGAGCGGGGGGCGGCGGGGCGGGCACGGCGTCCGTCGGATCGGCATCCCGAAGATCGCTTCGCCGGGGCTTCGGCGTCCTGGCCTTGGCGCGCCTGGCGGCGGAAGGGGGGGGCGCCTGCTCGGTGTCCGCGGCACAGGAGGCCGCATTGTCGCAAATCGGCTTTCCGCATTTCCTGGTCACTTGCCGCGTCCATCCCATCACTTGAGCTCTTGAATTACGTCTTATCAGATTCGCGGAGAGTTTTCTCCATTTCATGGTTGCCTGGGGGAAGGCGATCTCCATGGGCGGTGACAGAAGGGCGCCGCGCAGGGTAAATAGATGGTTGTTCGGTCGGGTGCGGGATTCCTGCGGCAAGGCGTGATCAAATGACAACCACGGACCGTGATGCCGATTGGGTGGGATGGTGCCGCGATCAGGCGGCGCTGCTGCGGCGCCTGCCCGTCGCCACCTGTCCGGCGGGGCTCGACCCCCAGGCGCTGGCTCAAGAGATCGAAGACGGGGCGACTTTGAAGGTGGATCAGGCGGCCGGGTGGATCTTTCGCGCCTTGCTGGCCCTGGTGAAGCTTGCGGCCTACGATGATCGCGGCCAATTGCAGCGCCTGGATTTCACCCAATCCCAGCTGGCCCTCGTCTGGCGGCCGGGCTTTCGGCGTCATCTGGATATGGAAGATATCTGGCTGCAGGTCCGCGAGGCGGCCGGGCAGATTCGGCCGACCGCCATTGAACTGCCCCGATCCTGCCCGATTCTGCTGGAGGACATGGTGCCTCGAGATGGGGGGGCTTTCGATGTCGGGACCATGGAGGCGAAGCTGCTGCGGGCGGGGCTGAGCCGCCGGAGCGGCTAATGGGCGGGGCGTACGATTTCGGTTAATTCAGCCCAGGCTGGTGTTGCTGCAGATGCCGTGAAGATCGGCGCTCACCTTCCGCTTGGTATTGCCAGATATATATGCCATTTGCCGTTCTTGTTATACTTGTTGCGTGATGGCACGCTCTGCAATCACAGCCTGGAATTTGACCATGCATCACCGTTGCAAGCGAGCAGTTGTCGTCGAGGATGCGCCGCAGATGCGGACGCTGGTCAAGGTCGTCTTGCATCAGTTCGGCGTGACGGAGGTCGTTGAGGCGGAGGACGGTAACGAGGCTATGCAGGTCCTGCGTGAAGGCGGTGCTGACATTATCGTCATGGATTGGATC
>NZ_AONQ01000102.1 GCF_000342045.1 Paramagnetospirillum caucaseum
CCTAGACCGAACCCCTCAACGGAACCCCAGAAGGGGTGATCTGATTGTATCGAACATTCCTGGCCGTAAGGTAGGCCATTACAGCCCGCCAAGGGAGTTCGGCCACCGCAGAGGGGCCAATCAAGACGTCATGGAATCCAAGGTCCTGGCGCAGGTCGCGATCATCATTCTTGTAATCGACACTTAGTTGGACCTTCAGGTAGGGAATAATCGTACTGCGGCCTGCGCGGAAGCCCATCCGGTCCCATGGCAGGTTGCCGTTGTACACCATGTCGTAACTCTCGGAGAGCATTCGCCATTCGCCTTCATCCTTGAATGAAGGATGTTTTAGAATCGGGCCAATGTCGCATAGATCCCGGAAGAATGAGCGTGCAGCCTCTTCGGGGCTAAATCTAGAACCGCCCTCGATTGCAGCGGTTACCTCAGCTATGTGTCGCTCACAGAGTTCAGTGATTATCTGAACCTGCTGCTCTCTGTCGTAGATGCACTTGACCAAGCGCATGTGGTTGCATTCGGCAATCCGAGAGAGTTTAGCCGGTGCGAAGCAGACAGCCATCCCCGAGTCCCCACCATACCCTCGCCATTGGCTTAGTAAGTCTCTCGACTCAGTGAACGAGATGGAGAATATATTCGCATACTGAGAGTTGTATATCCCGCCACGGAATATGCCTGCAATTTCTGTGGAGTGCTTGTGCCCCCTAAGTGCGTCCTCGACGACTTCATTGACGATGTCGCCTGCATAGACCAACTCTTTGGTGTCATTCATATAATATATATCTGTCGCCCAAAACATCATGCTATCGACTATACCGAGGAACCCGGCGATCGTCGTGTAATGATAGAGATCTGATTGCGGTGATGCCGACAAGTGTTCTTGAAGCGTGCGCATACCGGCCCCGGATTATGAAGTAGTATAAGGAGGGTGATGCAGCCCAGGCTTCTCGGCAACAAGGAACTTCGCCGATTGCGGTGACACTCCCGACCTCGCCAGCAATTCTGCTAGACATCCGCTTTTAGCACCCGGCCCCGACCCAACGAAAAGACCGCCCTGGGCGCGAACCGGCTACGCCCCCAGCAGCTTCAGCTTTTCCGCCGTCACCAGGGTGATGCCCTTTTCCGTGCGGTGGAAGCGGGCGGCGTCGAGCGCCGCGTCCTCGCCCACCACCAGCCCGGGCGGCACGACGACGCCCTGGTCGACGATGCAGCGCCTGAGGCGGGCGTGGCGGCCGATATCGACGTTGGGCAGGATCACCGCGTCCTCGACCACGCAGAACGAGTTGACCCGCACGTTGGAGAACAGCATGGAGCGCCGCACCACGGCGCCCGACACGATACAGCCGCCGGCCACCAGGGAATCCACCGCCATGCCGCGCCGGTTGTCGGAATCGAACACGAACTTGGCGGGCGGCGATTGCGGCTGGTCGGTCCAGATGGGCCAGCTCTCGTCATAGAGATTGAGCGCCGGCGTCACCGTGGTGAGGTCCATGTTGGCCTCCCAATAGGCGTCGATGGTGCCGACGTCGCGCCAGTAATGCTCGCGCGCCCCCTCATGCATGACGCAGGAATCCTGGAAGTGGTGGGCGATTACCCGGTGGCTGCCGACCAGGGCGGGGATCAGGTCCTTGCCGAAATCGTGGGTGGTCGCCGCCGCCGTGGAATCCTTGTGCAGCAGGTCGAACAGCAATTGGGCATTGAAGATGTAGATGCCCATGCTGGCCAGGGCCTTGTCGGGATGGCCGGGCATGGGTTGCGGATGGGCCGGCTTCTCGTCGAAGCGGACGATGCGGTCGTCGTCGTCCACCGCCATGACGCCGAAGCCCCTGGCGGCCTCCAGCGGCACCTCGATGCAGGCGACGGTGACGTCGGCTCCGGCCGCCAGGTGGTGGGCCAGCATCTTGCCGTAGTGCATCTTGTAGACGTGGTCGCCGGCCAGGACCAGCACGTGCTCGGGCCGGTGGGCGCGGACGATGTCCAGGTTCTGGAACACCGCGTCGGCGGTGCCCTTGTACCAGTTCTCGCCCTGGGTGCGCTGCTGGGCGGGCAGCAGTTCGACGAACTCGTTGAACTCGCCCCTGAGGAAGCCCCAGCCGCGCTGGATGTGCTGCAGCAGGGAATGGGCCTTGTACTGGGTCAGTACCCCGATGCGGCGGATGCCGGAATTGATGCAGTTGGACAGGGTGAAGTCGACGATGCGGAACTTGCCGGCGAAGGGAATGGCCGGCTTGGCATGCCAGTCGGTGAGGTCCATCAGGCGCGAGCCGCGCCCGCCCGCCAGGATCAGCGCCAGGGTCTTGCGCAGGCGGTCGTTGACCTCGATGTCGATGGCGGTGCCGCGATCGGTGGGATCGTACATTCATCACCCCTTGGACGTTCTTCGTTGGGAATGACGGTGCCACATTCCCCCGGACGGTACAATCGCAGGGGGCGGGAGGCGGCCATGTGGCGGCACGGCGTCTCTCGACGGCGGCGGTAATCCGGGATAGGCTGAACGTAGGAGTGCTTCAACCTCCGGGACGGGGTTCCAGATGCGCGTGCTGTTCGCTTCCTCAGAAGTGTTTCCGCTGGTCAAGACCGGCGGCCTGGCCGACGTGTCGGGGGCGCTGCCCGCCGCTTTGGCCGAGTCCGGGGTGGATGTCCGCATCCTGTTGCCCGGCTATCCCGACGCCATCAAGGCGGCCGGCGCCAAGAAGGTGGCCGGGCCGCTGGGCGACCCCTTCGGCCTGGGGGCCGAGGCGGTGCTGCTCTCCGGCAAGCTGCCCGACAGCGGCGTTCCCGTCTGGCTGGTGGACTGCCCCGCTTTGTTCGAGCGGGCCGGCGGCCCCTACCAGGATTCCCAGGGCCGCGACTGGCCCGACAACGCGCTGCGCTTCGCCCTGCTGTCGTGGACGGCCGCCCATCTGTGCACCGAGGGCAGCCCGGTCAAGTGGCGGCCCCAGGTGCTGCACGCCAACGACTGGCAGACCGGTCTGGCCCCGGCCTACCTGCACGCCTGGAATATGCCCCAGCGCCCGGCGACGGTGTTCACCATCCACAACATCGCCTATCAGGGCCAGTTCCCGCCCGACATGGTGGCCCGTCTCGGCTTTCCGCCCGGGATGTACGCCATGGACGGGCTGGAATACTACGACACTCTGTCCTTCCTGAAGGCCGGGCTGTTCTATGCCGACCGTATCTCCACGGTCAGCCCGCGCTATGCCAAGGAGATCCAGAGTCCGGCCTTCGGCTGCGGCATGGACGGGCTGTTGACCCATCGCGCCGCCGACCTGTCCGGCATCCTCAACGGCGCCGATTACCAGGTGTGGAATCCGGCCGCCGATCCTCATCTCGCCCATCCCTACGCCCTCGGCGACGCGGCGGGCAAGGCGCGCAACAAGGCGGCGCTGCAGGCGGAACTGGGCCTTGCCCCCGATTCCGAGGCGCCGCTGATGGTGATCGTCAGCCGCCTCAACGACCACAAGGGCATGGATCTGGTCCTGGCGGCGCTGCCCAACATCCTGAAGCTCGGCGCCCAGGTGGCGGTGGTGGGGACCGGCGACAAGCCCCTGGAAGACGGGTTCCGCGCCGCGGCGGCCGCCCATCCCACCCAGGTGGCGGCCCGCATCGGCTATTCCGAATCCCTGGCCCACCGCATGATGGCGGGCGGCGACATGCTGCTGATGCCGTCGCGCTTCGAACCCTGCGGCCTGACCCAGTTCTACGCCTTCCGCTACGGCACGGTGCCGGTGGCCCATGCCACCGGCGGGCTGGCCGACACCCTGGTGGATTCCGGCTACGACACCCTGATGACCGGCAAGGCCAACGGCTTCGTGTTCGAGCATTCCAACGTCGGGGCCTTCCAGTGGGCGGTTGAACGCGCCGTGGGCCTCTACGCCAGGAAGGACCAGTGGGCCCGCATCGTCAAGGCCTGCGCCGCCCAGGATTTCTCGTGGGGCCGCTCGGCGGCCTTGTACCTGGATCTTTACAAGTCGCTGGCCGGCAACGGCGGCGGCAAGGGAAAGAAGAAGACATGAGGAGCCAAGGGGGCGAAAGTCCCCGCCCGGCGCTTGAGGGGCTGACAAGATGACGGAGTTCGTTCTGGTCGCCGACATCGGCGGCACCCATGCCCGTTTCGCCCTGGTGGGGGCGGACGGCGAGGCGATCAATCCGGTAGTCCTGCGCTGCGCCGATTACGAGGGGCCGGCCCCGGCCATCAAGGCCTATCTTGCCGATCAGGCGGGGGGGGCGGCCCCGCGTCGCGGCGCCTTCGCCGTGGCCTCGGTGATCGACGGCGACCGTATCGAGCTGACCAATTGCCCCTGGCGCTTCTCCATCGAGACGACGCGGCAGGCCCTGGGGCTGGAGCGCCTGGAGGTGATCAACGACTTCACCGCCGTGGCCCTGTCGGTGCGTCACCTGAAGCCCGGGCATCTGGTCGCCGTCGGCGGCGGCGCGGCGCGGCCCGGTTCGCCCGTGGCGGTGCTGGGGCCGGGCACCGGGCTGGGGGTCTCGGCGCTGGTCCCCTCGGCCTCCGGCGAGTGGATTGCGCTCGACACCGAGGGCGGCCACGTCACCATGGCCGCCGCCACCGAACGCGAGGCCCGCATCCTCGAGCGTCTGCGCGGCCAATTCGACCATGTCTCGGCCGAGCGGGTGCTGTCGGGGCAGGGGCTGGTCAACCTCTATCAGGCCATCGCGGCGCTGTCGGGGCATCAGGCGGTGTTCTCCACCCCCGACGTGATCAGCAAGCGCGGGCTGGACGGTTCGTGCCCCATCAGCCGCGAGGCGATGGAGACCTTCTTCGCCATGCTGGGCACCGTGGCCGGCAATCTGGCCCTTTCCCTGGGCGCCAAGGGCGGGGTGTTCGTTGCCGGCGGCATCCTGCCGCGCATGGCCGACGCCTTCCGCCTGTCGTCCTTCAGGACGCGCTTCGAGGCCCATGGGCGGTTCCAGCCCTATCTGGCCGGGATTCCCACCTGGCTGATCGTCCATCCGCTGCCGGCCTTCGTCGGGCTGGCGGAGTTGGTCAGGGATCGCGAGAGCGCATAGCCCCATTCCGTCCCGGCGCTTGCATTGCGGCGCAACATGCGTGATATCTGAACTATCAAGGCATGTTCACGAGCCCCTCCCATGTTGGTGTCCGCGTTCCGTACCGGTGAGTTCGACGGCATGGCGCCCCGCCGGGACGCGGCGGTGCTGCGCATCTGCGATCCCACCGACCCGTGGCGGGACGAGGGGCGGGGGCTGGCCGCCGCCGGTTGGGGGGCAACCCTGACCCTGGCGTTCTGGGACATGGATGCCTCGGCGCTCGGTGTGAAGGGCCGCCTGATCACCCGACTGTGGGGCCGCCACCGCGCATTGTTCGAGACCCTGGCCGGGCGGCTGTTCGGCTCGGACATCCCCTGGCGGCCGTTCATCGCCGCCGATGCCGCCGACATCGCCGCCTTCGCCGATCCCCTGGCCGATACGGGGGTCAACGAGGTCCTGGTGGTCTGCCGCAACGGCCGTGGCCGCTCCGGCACCGTGGGCCGCTGGCTGGCCCGCCGCCTGGGGGCGCGCTTCGCCGCCAGCGGCGACGAGCGCGAATCGGACCATATCCGCGAGATCCTGGACCGGGTGGCGGGCTCGGCTCCCCTCCGCGTCGAGCCGACCTTCACCCAGGCGGCTTGAGTTAGGGCGACTTCGGCGGGATTCGACTTCCCAAGACTTCAATCTTGGTTTCGACGCGGTCGATCCTGTTCAGCGTTATGTTCTGGAAAATAGCCACTACCCCTATGACCGCAAGGACCAGGGTGATGAGTTGCCATGTCGTGGGCATGGCGGCGGAGCGTCCTTTGAACTCTCCGAAATCGCTCTGAATTCGACCCAGGACAGGCTCCATGCGGCCGAGGATCGACTTGACCTCGGCAACATCCTTTTCCAGCCGTTCCACGCGTGCGACGAGATCGCTCATACCACCATCATGGCCGCCGCCGCCCGAAGTTTCAAGGGGACCACCGCCGCCTGGGAATGGAACGATTGTTGTCATAATGGCTTCTCTCGAATAGCCCTGATGTAAGTCTCAATAATGTCACGATCAAAAAATTTCGTATTCCCGCAGTTCATGCATGTTATTTTATAATATGCGAATAAAATTGGCTGTAACGCATTGAAGTTGCCGTTGCTATCAAATGCACCCAGCAGGCTGGCCTGGGATTGGTGGTCTGAGCCAAATCCCCATCGTTCGCCATCGCAACACTCACATCGTGGGTGCTTCCAGAACTTGCTGATATAATTATTTAGTTCGCTATGCGAGATCGGTGGAGAAATTAGGGTCATGAAATCCTAGTTCTGATAACCGATGCGATCGCCAAATGATCGCTGTAGCTCGCGTGATCCGCAAGCCTTTCCTTTGTGCAAGGCGGCCGTGTCCTGAATGGCTCCTAATCGGCTGGAATCCGAATCGGTTCCGGGGTACACAGAGCCTTCCGTTCCCCCTGCGTGAAGGCAACGCCCTTGAAAGCCGCCGTCATCGTATTCCCCGGCTCCAATTGCGACCGCGACGTCGCCGTGGCGCTGGAAGCAAGCATGGGCTCCAAGCCCCTCATGGTGTGGCACCGCGACACCGTTCTTCCCGACCTGGACCTGATCGTCGTGCCCGGCGGCTTCTCCTACGGCGACTACCTGCGCTGCGGCGCCATGGCGGCGCATTCGCCGATCATGCGGGAGGTCAAGGCCAAGGCCGAGAAGGGCACGCGGGTGCTGGGCATCTGCAACGGCTTCCAGATTCTGACCGAGACGGGCCTGCTGCCGGGCGTGCTGATGCGCAACCGCAATCTCAAGTTCATCTGCAAGGACGTCTTTCTCCGGGTTGAGAACGCCGATACCGACTTCACCCGCAAGCATACGCTGGGTGACGTGGTGCGCTATCCCATCGCCCACGCCGAAGGCAATTATTTCGTCGAGCCCGAGGCCTTCCGCGCCATGGAGGGCAATGGCCAGGTGGCGTTCCGCTACTGCTCCAAGACCGGTGACGTCTCCGACGCCCACAACCCCAACGGCGCCCTGTCCAACGTGGCCGGAATCTATAACGAGGCCAAGACCGTGCTGGGCCTGATGCCCCATCCCGAGCGTCTGGCCGAGGATCTGCTGGGCGGGTCCGACGGCAAGACGATGTTCGATTCGCTGGTGGAGGCGCTACGTTGAGCAAGATTACCCCCGAAGTGATTGCCCAGCACGGCATCAAGCCCGACGAGTACAAGAAGATCCTGGAGATCATGGGCCGCGAGCCCAATCTCACCGAACTGGGGATCTTCTCGGTGATGTGGTCCGAGCATTGCTCGTACAAGTCGTCGAAGAAGTGGCTGAAGACCCTGCCGACCAAGGCACCGTGGGTGATCTGCGGTCCGGGCGAGAACGCCGGCATCATCGATATCGGCGACGGCCAGGCCATCGTCTTCAAGATGGAAAGCCACAACCACCCCAGCTTCATCGAGCCCTACCAGGGCGCGGCCACCGGCGTGGGCGGCATCCTGCGTGACGTGTTCACCATGGGGGCGCGGCCCATCGCCAACATGAACGCCCTGCGCTTCGGTGATCCCTCCCACCCCAAGACCCGCCATCTGGTGGCGGGCGTGGTGGCCGGCATCGGCGGCTACGGCAATTGCGTCGGCGTCCCCACCGTGGGCGGCGAGACCAATTTCCACCCCAGCTACAACGGCAACATCTTAGTCAACGCCATGACCGTGGGTCTGGCCGACAAGGACAGGATCTTCTATTCGGCCGCCGCCGGCATCGGCAATCCCGTAGTCTATTTCGGCTCGAAGACGGGCCGCGACGGCATCCACGGCGCCACCATGGCCTCGGCCGAATTCGACGAGAAGTCCGAAGAGAAGCGCCCCACCGTGCAGGTGGGCGACCCCTTCACCGAGAAGCTGCTGATCGAGGCCTGCCTGGAACTGATGGCCACCGACGTTATCGTCGCCATCCAGGACATGGGCGCCGCCGGCCTGACCTCGTCGTCGTTCGAGATGGCCTCCAAGGGCGGCCTGGGCATCGAGATGGACCTGGATTCCGTGCCCATGCGCGAAGAGGGCATGAGCGCCTACGAGATCATGCTGTCCGAGTCCCAGGAACGCATGCTGATGGTCTTGAAGCCCGGCCCCGAGGCCGAGGCCAAGGCCAAGGCTATCATGGACAAGTGGGAACTGGACTTCGCCGTGGTCGGCGTGCTGACCGATTCGGGGCGCATGGTGCTGAAGCGCCACGGCGAGGTGGTGGCCGACCTGCCCATCGATCCCCTGGCCCTGGCCTCGCCCGAATACGACCGTCCGTGGACCGCGCCGGCCAAGCGCCCGGTGGTGGAGGCCAAGGACGTGCCCCAGCTCTGCGTCGCCGAGGCGCTGAAGATTCTGGTGGCCTGCCCCGATCTGGCGTCGAAGCGCTGGATCTACTCCCAGTACGACCACATGGTCATGGGCGACACGGTGGGCCGCCCCGGCGGCGACGCCGCATTGGTGCGTATCCACGGGACGACCAAGGCGGTGGCCATCACCACCGACGTGACGCCGCGCTACGTGCTGGCCGACCCCTACGAGGGCGGGCGCCAGGCGGTGGCCGAGGCCTACCGCAACCTGTCGGCGGTGGGGGCGCTGCCCATGGCCATCACCGATAACCTCAATTTCGGCAACCCGGAAAAGCCCGAGATCATGGGCCAGATCGTCGAGGCCATCCGCGGCATGGGCCAGGCCTGCAAGGAGCTGGACTTCCCCGTGGTGTCGGGCAACGTCTCGCTCTACAACGAGACGCAGGGCAACGCCATCCTGCCCACCCCGGCGGTGGGCGGCGTCGGCCTGCTGGAGGACGTGGCCAAGTCGGCCACCGTGCCGTTCAAGAACGCCGGCTCGTCCATCGTGCTGATCGGCGAGACCAAGGGTTGGCTGGGGTCGTCGCTCTACCTGCGCGAGATCGCCAAGCGGGAAGACGGCGCTCCGCCGCCGGTGGCGCTCCACCGCGAGCGCCGCGCCGGCGAACTGGTCCGCCAGCTGATCGGCGACGGTCTGGTTCTGGCCTGCCACGACGTCTCCGACGGCGGCCTGCTGGTGGCGGTGGCCGAGATGGCCATGGCCTCCGAGGGCCGGATCGGCGCCGTGCTCGAGGCTCCCCACACCCTGCCGCTGCACGCCTGGTGCTTCGGCGAGGACCAGGGCCGCTACGTGCTGGAAGTGTCCGACAACGACCTGGCCAGCGTGCTGGAAGAGGCGGTCGAGCACGACACCGCCGCCCGGGTCATCGGCAAGACCGGCGGTCCCGTCATCAGCGTCGGCGGCCGCGCCGTGCCGGTCTTCGAACTGGCCGAAGCCAACGAAGGCTGGCTGCCCGCCTACATGGGCGAGGAGATGTCGGGCCACTGAGGGCCCGGTTATCTCTTTCCCGGCGAAACGAGGGCTCCTTCATCCCCGGCGGGTGGGGGAGCCTTCCTTTTTGCGGGAAACCCTTCCCTTTCTGGGGACATAGCGCTGTTGCGACCGCCAAAGCGGCCCCGTATTGTGGGCGCGGAAGGGGAGCATTAGGAAAGACACGCCATGCCCATGGAAGCCAATGAGATCGAAGCCCTGATTCGCGAGGGCATTCCCGACGCCAAGGTCATCATCGAGGACCTGCGCGGCGACGGCGATCACTACTCCGCCCTGGTGATTTCCGAGACGTTCCGCGGCAAGAGCCGCGTCGCCCAGCATCAGATGGTCTTCGCCGCCATGCAGGGCAAGATGGGCGGCCAGCTGCACGCCATGGCGCTGCAGACCGCCACGCCCGACGCCGCTCCCGATTTCGCCAAGGACTAGGCCGGCGCGCTTGCGCCACGGCGCGACGCTGCCTACATCTCAACCACGATCCGTCACGATCATTTCCGAGGAATTTCCACCGATGACCAATCCCGTTTTCGACCGCATCCGCCAGGACCTCTCCGAGAACGATGTGGTGCTCTACATGAAGGGCACCCCCATGTTCCCGCAGTGCGGCTTCTCCGCCGCCGTGGTGCAGGTGCTGACCAATCTGGGCGTCAAGTTCAAGGGTATCGACATCCTGGTCGATCCGTCCCTGCGCGAGGGCATCAAGCAGTTCACCAACTGGCCGACCCTGCCGCAGCTCTATGTGAAGGGCGAGTTCGTCGGCGGCTGCGACATCGTGCGCGAGATGGCCGAATCGGGCGAGCTGAAGCAGCTGATGGCCGACAAGGGCGTCGCCGGCGCCTGAGCATCGGCTTCCCCAGGAACAGGCGGCCCGGAAGCGATTCCGGGCCGTTTTGCTTAGGGGATGTCCCTGGCGTAGACCCCGAGGGCCGACAGGCCGCTTTCCAGGTCCTCGATCTCGAAGCATTTGCTCATGACCGATTCGGCGCCCTGGGCGATCCAGCCCTGGTGCCTGCGCGGGTCCTGTGATCCGGTCATGACGATGACCGGAATGCTTTTCAGCAACGGATCGAGCTTCATGTAGATCAGCAGTTCCGAGGCGTCCTCGCTGCCCACCTGGCCGTCGAGCATCACCACGTCGGTGTCGCCGCCGCCCGTCCGTTCGATACGGTCGTTGAAGTGGTCCACTGCGCCGTCGATGCTGTCGACCCAGGTCACGGCGCAGTCGAAGACCTGCGCTCCCAGTGCGAATTGCTGCAGTCGGGCGTCGGCCACATTGTCTTCGACGATCAGCACCTTGAGGTGTCGCACGATGGCCTTCGCCGAGAGTCCAATCGGTGTTCAGTATAGCCGAAGCTGTTTGTGCGGGAAAGTTTCTCGGCCTTGAACCAAAGAACAACGGCCCGGAGTTGCCTCCGGGCCGTATCGTCTCGCCGAGGGGCGAACCTTAGCGCGAATAGTGCAGCTAATGCGAGCATTGCACTGTTTATGCTGCACTTTTTGCGCCATAAAAGCTGTCAGTCTCATACCTGTTATAGCCCAAACGTAATGCCGTAATCTACCACCTTTGCGCCGTCAGCCTTTCCGCAGCATGGCCAAGCGATCCTTTTTTGCAATGGCCAGGGCCTTGTCCAACTCGCCTACCTGCACAGCTTCCATCAGCGTTTCAATAACGCTCGCAAGCTGCTCCTTCGTGCCAGCCACCACCGCAGTGTTCTCGCCACTCAGTTTCAATGGCCGATTACCATAGCGCAGTTCCAGCAGCCAGTTGCCGTCAGTGTCCTGCCAAAACCACTGGCGCAGCCGCTTGCTGCGCTCGTATCCAACACGCTCGCCGTTCTCGTCCGTCTTGTATCGCGTTTGTTTCACCGTAAACGCCGTGCCGTCCAGCATGGCCTTAACCAAGCCAAGCTGTTCCGCCAAGTTTCCAAGCACCCGCTGCCGCGCATACTGTTCCGCGCTCAGTTTCTCGGTCTTGCGCGTCGCAGTGGTCAGTTTCAATTTCGCAAATGCAGTCATGTTGTGTACTCCAAGCAGTTCGCTTGCAATACAGTACTGTCTGTGTTGTGCTATCAGTGACCGATATATCTGTAAGTAACTGTAATCGTTGTCCTATGCAGCGTATTTTCATATAATGTAGCGGTACTAAACCTGATCTGATTTTCGGCGGTCGGTTTATATTATTTCAGCCGACAAGCTCCGCTCGTCGTCACACAGCGCAGTTTCAACTGCGCTGTGTGTAGGTAGCTCCCCAAGTTGCTTTGCTGCTGCTATGGGCGTTTCCGACGTTTTGCGTGGATCAAAGTGGAGGAGGTGAGTGCAATGCGTTTTGCGGATCGCGCCCCAACTTACGTCACGTAAGTTCGCCCCCATGTCGTCCAGCGACGTGTCGTGTTACACGACAACATCGGCCAACATACAGCATGTATGTTCGCCCCCATGTCGTTCAGCGCCAGGGACGTGTCGTGTTACACGACAACATGCTGGACGTGGACGCAAATCAGCACCGTCCCACCATCACGCTGTCCCAAATTCGCCCACTCAGTTTCTCCAATATCGCCGCGTCCTTGCCGCGCTGTTCCGCTTTTGCCCTGACCAATGCCTTCGTCAAATTTCCAGCCAATGTCAGCATCGTCCGCAGCCCCGCTTGCCGTTGCCGCGCTTTCATGCTGCCATAATAGCTCCGATCACGTCCAAGCCACTTTTTGCTAAAGTCGTATTGACCTTCGGTTAAGTTGTTGGTTTTTAAGGTTATATATGCGTTTTGTAATGCGTTCATAATGCCTCCAAATATTTTTTTGAATTT
>NZ_AONQ01000103.1 GCF_000342045.1 Paramagnetospirillum caucaseum
GAAGTTTGAGGCCGTAGTCCGTACGTACATTGTACCCACAATGATGAAAAGCCGAACAGTCAGCATTGTCGGCTCATCGTGGAAATGGAACCCAGAGACATCAACTGCAGTCGATCTTTGGTCTTTTATCGAAAACGATCCCAATAGCTCGGAGCGTATACGGCAGAGCTGGAATGGAGCCTGGGAAGCCCTATACCAGCGCAAAGTTACCAAACAGGTCGGTAATGAAACCAAGGAGGTCTTGGTCGCTTCTAAAGAGCTACAGGCACTTCGGCCATTGCTGGAATCTGACCTCTACGATTTGCCGACCGTTCGCAACCGCGAACTCGATCTATTTCGCTCTCTCCTTTTTGAATATGACCCCCTGGTTCTAGAGCGAAGCTGGGTCAAGGTGAGACAAATTTATGAGCAGGAGATGGACCGGCGCTCCTACCAAGACAAGGCGCGAGAGGGGGCCTTGCGTGACTCTCTGCTTGAGGTGTTTGACCGCTTGTCAGATCGAGCCGGTGAGTTCCTTGTCATGCTTGCCTATTTTGCTTTCCCGAATATCGACGTCGCATTCCTTGAAAAGTTCACCCACAACAAGGGCCGGAATCAGTCGGATCGAGAGGAGCGGGTTCCATATTTGATGCGGTTTCTCAATCAGGATGGGGTTGCCGAGGTCAAGCTGCGTGAATCAAATCTTCGTCGCGCCCGCGAGGAGGCGGCCAAAGCGGTAATCATTGCCAATCGATAAAGGTCTGGAGATAGGCGGCGCCTTCGGGTGCTCGCGAACCTCCGCCTGCCGCTGGGTGGGCCTCTAGGTACAGCGGCCATATGCCACAGCCGGGTCAACCGGCGCTTCTTGGCACTGACCCGGCAGAGGGAACGTTCCCGCCGAATGGCGGTTGTCGGGGCCCTTGGCGCCGCTCGACTCTGCGGGGCGCCAAGACGGCTGTTGACTGCCGATTCCACTCCCAGACTCCAGCCCGCGCCAATAAAAACAGCGAAAAGGTCAACAGCTTTTGGCGTCGCAACTCTTTGAATTACTTGCAACTTTAAAACCCGTACCGTTTGGCGGCAGTCAACAGCTTCCAGAGAAACAGGACGGGAGAGAAGAGAAAATTGGTTAAGAATGCGCCACCACAAGACCAGAAGGTCAACAGCTACTGGCCATAAACGGCGCAGATCCTTGGGCTTTCGCCCAAGGATCTATGCGTCAGAGAATCTATTCTTTAGAAGTAGTGGCGGAGGGGGCGGGATTCGAACCCGCGCAGGGATTTAGGTCCCTGGACGATTTAGCAAACCGTTGGTTTCAGCCACTCACCCACCCCTCCGCAGAGGCGGTTGCTTACCGCATTGGCCGGAGCGATGTTTCTAACCAAAGCCAAAGCGGGCGTCAACGCTTCCTTTCCTATGACCGGCAAAGGAATTACGCGCACCGCCCTCGATGGGCCAGACCCCGGGTTGCGGCAAAGGCGAGGGCGTCGTAAGGTGGCGGGTGTTCGGGGAGCCGGCCGCTCCAATGGGGAGGAGGAATGCGCAGTACGTGGCCGTTCATCGCGGGAGCGATCGTCGCCGGTCTGGTGACGCTTTTCACCTTGCCTATTCTGGTGGCGACCGGGCTCATCATGATGGCCGCGGGGTCGTTCGGCCGTGACGAGGCCGTCCTGTCCGGTGGCTCGGCCTTTTCCATGCGCGACGAGCGCGGGCGCATCACCTCGAAGCTGGTCAACACCACCTACAGCGTGGTTTCGGTTCCCATCACCGGCGAACCCCGGCCGCGCCGCACCCTGCTGCGCCAGCGGGTGACGGTGGGCGACGACGGCGAGGGCCGGGCCAGCCTGTCGGCGTGGCTGGTCGGCGCGCCGTCCGAGCTGCGCAAGCCGCCGCTCTATCACATCAGCGTGACCGCCCATGCCGCCAGCCTGGGCGACGATTTCCTGTTCTGGACCGAGAGGGGCGGGCGGCGCACCGCCTATTCCCTGGCCAACGGCGACTGGCTGTTCGATTCCGACCTGCCCCTGGCCACCTTCACCTTCGAGCCCGAGGCGCGGCGCATGGCCGCCCTGTCCCAGGCCGACGAGGAATATTCCTCCAGGGGCGGCGTGGCGGTGTTCACCTACGCAGCGCCCGGCCGCGTCCTGCGCCGCGTGGTGCTGGTGGTCGATGATCCCATGCGGGCCGGCATGCTGCGCGCCACCCTGTCGGCCACCAAGCTGGTGACCTATACCGACGAGGTCATGGGCGGACGGGTGGTGGAGCTGCCGCTGGGCTCGGGCGCCGTGCGCATTCCGGTGACGCCCAACGACATGGATATCCGCCGGGCGCTGGTTCCGCCCGGCATGCGGCTGGTCCCCATTCAGCTGTGGGGATAGCGGGGGAAGGCCGGTGGGGTGGGAGGACTACCCCACCATCCGCCACCAGCGGCGCGCTTCCCGCGTCGCCCATTCCGGACCATGGCCCGAGAACAGCATGACGTCGTCCTCCAGCAGGCCGAGCAGACGGTTGATGGAGGCCCACAATTGCTGCTCGCTGCCGCCCGGCAGGTCGGTGCGGCCGACGCCGTTGCGGAACAGGGTGTCGCCGGTCAGCACGAAGCCGCCGAAATCCAGGCAGATGCCGCCGGGGGTGTGGCCGGGGGTGTGGATCACCCGCACCGGAGCGCCGCCCAGGCTTTCGGTCGGCTCGCCGGCGAAGGTCTCCAGGCTGCCCGGTCCCTTCTGCGGCTGGCCGGTGAAGGTGCGGTTGAGGTCGCTGGAGGTGGAGATCACCTGGGATTCGTCGGCATGGGCGCGGGTGGGAATGCCCAGCGCCGTCTCCAGCTGATGGGCGGCGCCCAGATGGTCGGGATGGCCATGGGTCAGCCAGATCACCTCGGCCTTGGCGCCGGTGGCGGCCACCGCCTCCAGGATGCGCTCGCCGTCCCCGCCGGGATCGATGATGGCCAGGGTGTTGGTCGGCTTGTGAACCACCAGATAGCAGTTCTCATACCAGGGCGGGCTGGTCACCAGGACCGACAGGGAGAAGTCGCCGAAATCGCCGAACTGCTGATGGGTCATGGTTTTGTGAATCTCGTTCAGGGTCGCTTCCCTCCCCTATAGCGAAGCCGGACGCGCTTTCCAAGCAATGCTTTCGCCTTTACGCCATGGTAACCGTGCATGGCGGACACTGTCCGTTGGACATAGGTTGGGTCGAGGAGGTTCCTGTTTCATGCGAAAGCCGCCCCGCAAGCGCGGACCGTTCGCCTCGGCCCGGCGCGAGGTTTCCGAAACCGGCGAGCCCGGGGCCTCGTCGGCCCAGACCGCGTCGCCCGCCTACCGGCTGGCGTTCGAGGACGTGGACTTCCTGCTGCGCCAGGATTTGCGGCCGGTGCGCCTGCAGCTGGAATTGCTGAAACCGGAACTGCTGCAGCAGCAGCACGGCATCAAGTCAACAGTGGCGGTGTTCGGTTCGGCCCGCATCCCCTCGCCCGAGCACGCCCAGACGGTGCTGGCCAAGGCGGAGGAGGAGGCGCGCGCCCACCCCAAGGACCGCGAGGCGGCGAGGCGGCTGGCGGTGGCCCGGCGCATGGTGGCCAATAGCCGCTACTACGACGAGGCGCGGCGCTTCGCCCGCATCGTCACCGGAACCTGTGTCGGCGAACACGTCTGCGACTTCGTGGTCAAGACCGGCGGCGGGCCGGGCATCATGGAGGCGGCCAACCGCGGCGCCGACGACATCGGAGGCAAATCCATCGGCTTGAACATCGTCCTGCCCATGGAGCAGGAGCCCAACGCCTACATCACCCCGGACCTGTGCTTCCGCTTCCACTACTTCGCCATCCGCAAGATGCACTTCCTGACGCGTTCCAAGGCGCTGGTGGTGTTTCCCGGCGGCTTCGGCACCCTGGACGAGCTGTTCGAGGCGGCCACCCTGATCCAGACCGGCAAGATCGAGGCCATTCCCATCCTGCTGTTCGGCCGCGAGTACTGGGAGCGGGTGATCAACATCGACGCCATGATCAACGAGGGCATGGTCGCCCTCGAGGACAAGGATATCTTCACTTTCGTCGAGACCGCCGAGGAGGCGTGGAACTGCATCGCCGAGTTCTATCACCTGCCCAAGTAATACCATGTCCCGCTGATCGAAACCGATCAGCGGCGCCCTCAGCGGCGGGCGGGTTTCTCCGAAACCCTTGCCTTCCGCGGCATAAGCCGCGCGGCCCCTTGGGCCTGACCAAATCCCGATGAGTTCGGCTCATTGGGATTTGGTATAGGGTGGGGACCCGATTTACAAAAGTATACGCATAAATACCATGGGATTGCGGTTCCGCTGATCCCTGGGGAGGGATGGGCCGCCCCTCGGCCCGCCGCCCCCGTCGGCCGGCGGGTCGAGGCGGCGATACTTCCGGACATGATGCGCGATGGCGGCGGCGTTTGGCCGGGCGATCGCCCGACTCCATCTGGGGCATGCCCCAGCCCCCCCTTATTGATGCGATCAGGTTTAGAGGCGCAAGCCCCCAGCCTTTCTACGGCTCGTGGCCCCCGGCCCAAGGCCGGGGTGACGGGGCAAGTCAAATAAGTCCAGCAACCTCAGGCCTTCTTGCCGAGATCGGGCAGGAAGCCGCTCATGGTGTTGTTGGCGGCGGGCGGCGGCGGTGCGGCGGGGGGGGGCGGAGCGGGAGCGGCCGGTTGCGGCGGTGCCGCCGGGTCCTGGGGCGGCGCTTCGCCGCCGGCGGCCTTGGCGGCGGCCAGGCTGGCCATGGCGGCGTCCAGGGACGGATTGGCCCCCTCGGTGGCCACCTTGAATTCGCGGCGGATGGCCCCCAGCTTGGCGTCCAGGGACTTGATCACCTCGCGGTCCTCGTTCAGCGCCTTGGTCCATTCGGCCCGGTCCTTGCGCAGCATCTCCTCCATGGCCTCGAGGCGCTTGCCGAACGGCTCGGTCAGTTCGGCGAACTTCTGGGCGTTGGAGGTTTCCATGGCGATCTTGATCTTCTCGATTTCCTCGATCAGGTCGCGCTTGATCCAGCGGCTCTTCTTGTCCAGGTCCTCGGTCATCTTGGTCAGGCGCTCGTCCACCTCGGAATTGAGCTGGATCTTCAACTCATAGGCGTTCTTGACCAGTTGTGCCATGTACATCACCAGGCCGCCGCCGACGACCAGGATCACTCCCGCCGCGAGGCTGATGATGATGACGGTCGACATGCTCATGAAGGGGAACCCGCCTGGGCCGGAGGATAATGTGAACCGCTTCACTGTCGTTCAAAGACGAGGGCGATGCAAGCCCGCCGCCGGCCCGGGCCGGTGACGTTCGTGTTGCGTTGCGATCAATGGGAGTGCCACAGTGGTCCGACCAGCATCCCGTTTCGAGCCGCTCCAGATGTCGTCCGCCGTTTCCCTCCGCTCCGCCCGGGCATCCCTGGCCTTTTCCTGCGCCGGCCACGCCTATGCCCACATCTTCGAGCCCATCTTCTTCATCGTCGCCCTGGTGCTGCCCGGCGAACTGGGCCTCAGCTACGAGGAGGTGCTGGCCCTGATCATCGCCGGCAAGCTGCTCTACGGCCTGCTGGCGCCGCTGGCCGGCTGGCTGGGCGACCGCTGGAGCACGGTGGGGATGATGGCCGTCTATTTCATCGGCCTGGGGCTGTCGGCCATGGGCGTCGGGCTGGCCCAGGGGCCGCTGTCCATGGCGGTGGCGCTGGGCTTCCTGGGGATGTTCGGCTCCATCTACCATCCGGTGGGCATTTCCTGGCTGATCCGCAACGCCGTCGACAAGGGCAAGGCCATCGGCCTCAACGGGGTGTTCGGCGGCATCGGCCCGGCCCTGGCCGGCGTGGTGGCCGGCGGGCTGATCGCCCTGTCGGGCTGGCGTGCCGCCTTCATCCTTCCCGGCGCGGTGGTGCTGGGCACCGGCCTTTTGTTCCTGGCGATGCTGGCCAAGGGCGTGGTGGTGGAGTCCAAGGCCGACCGCAAGCCCGAGCCCGCCGCCGACCGGGGCGAGACGGTGCGGGCCGGCATCGTGCTGTCGGTGACCATGCTGTGCGCCGGACTGGTCTATCAGGCCACCCAGCCGTCGCTGCCCAAACTGTTCGAGGAGCGTCTGGGCGAGTTCGGCCTTTGGGCTGCGGCGGGCGGGGTGACGGTGGTCTACCTGCTGGCCGGGCTGACCCAGATCCTGGCCGGCCATCTGGCCGACCGCCTGGCGCCTAAGCGCATCTATCTGGTGGCGGCGGCTATCCAGGTGCCGCTGCTGCTCGGCCTCGCCCATGCCAGCGGGCTGGGGCTGCTGCTGGTGGCGGTGCTGGCGGTCAGCTTCAACATGGCGGGCATTCCCGCCGAGAACCTGCTGCTGTCGCGCTACACGCCGGCCAAGTGGCGGGGAACCGCCTTCGGCCTGAAATTCGTGCTGTCGTTCGGGGTGTCGGGCCTGGGCGTGCCGCTGGTGTCGCTGATCCGCGGCGCCGGCGGCGGCTTCGAGACGGTATTCACCGTACTGGCCGCCTCGGCCGCCCTGGTGGCGCTCGCCGCCTGGCAATTGCCGGCCGAGCGGGACCGGGGCGGCGTTCCGGCGGCGGCGGAATAGGAGCGGCCGAGACGGCCGCGCTCCGGGAGAAAATGGAGCGCGGGCATCTTGCCCGCTACGAAAGCGTGATGCCTTAAATGTGCATCACGCTTTAGCTTTATTTGTTTTGCCCTCGCCGGGTGGGCGCCTCCGCGCCCTTGGCCGCTCGCTCAATGCTCGCATGAGCGCCGCGCCTCATATTTGAGGCTCAGCGCTCGAGGCGGCGGAGTAGCTCAGCCCACCTTGCCCTGGGGCAGCAGGTTGCGGTCGAACAGGCTGATGAGGTCCTCGCCCGAGACCGGGCGGCTGATCAGGTAGCCCTGGACCTCGTCGCAACCCTTGGAACGCAGGAACTCGGCCTGTTCCGGGGTCTCGACACCCTCGGCGATGGCCTTGAGCTTCAGGTTGTGGGCGAGGTTGATGATGGTCGAGACGATCTCCGCCCCATCCTCGGTGACCTTGGAATTGTCGTCGAAGATGTCGTTGACGAAGGAGCGGTCGACCTTCAGCGCGTCGATAGGCATGCGCTTCAGGTAGGACAGGCTGGAATAGCCGGTGCCAAAATCGTCGATGGAGATGCGTACCCCCATGGCGCGCAGCGCCTTCAGCACGCTCACCACCTCGTCGACCCGCTGCATCAGCACGGTCTCGGTCAGTTCCAGTTCCAGGTACTGGGGCGGCAGGCCGGTTTCGCGCAGCGCGCGGGCCACCACCTCGGGCACGTCGGTCTCGACGAATTGCTGGGCTGAGACGTTGACGGCGATGCGCACCGGCGGCAGGCCCAGGTCGATCCAGTGCTTGCACTGGCGGCACGCGGTGCGCAGCACCCATTCGCCGATGTCCGAGATCACCCCCATGGCCTCGGCCAGCGGGATGAAGTCCACCGGCGACACCAGGCCCATCTCGGGATGATGCCAGCGCACCAGCGCCTCGACGCCCGACATGCGGCCGTCCTCGGAATCCACCTTGACCTGGTAGACCAGACGGAACTCGTCGCGCACCAAAGCGTGGCGCAGGGAGGCTTCCATGGTCAGGCGCTCGAACGAGCGGGCGTTCATGGCCGCCGTATAGAGCTGGTAGCTGTTACGGCCCAGATCCTTGGCCCGGTACATGGCGGTGTCGGCGTTCTTGATCAGGGTCTCGACGGTGGCGCCGTCCTCGGGGTAGACGGCGATGCCGATGGAGGTGGTGACGTAGAGTTCGTGGTCGTCGACCATGAAGGGCTGGCGCACGTGGCTGATCACCCGCTCGGCCAGCTTGGCGGCGTCCTCCAGGTGGTCCAGTTCGGGCAGCAGGACGGTGAACTCGTCGCCGCCCAGGCGCGCCACGGTGTCGCCCTCGCGGACGCAATGGCTGATGCGGGCCGCCGTCTCCACCAGCACCTGGTCGCCGACCCCGTGGCCGAGCGAATCGTTGATGCGCTTGAACAGGTCGAGGTCGAGGAACATGATCGCCAGCTGGTGGCCGTGGCGATGGGCGTTGGCGATGGCGATCTGCAGGCGGTCGGTGAACAGCCGCCGGTTGGGCAGCCCGGTCAGCACGTCGAAATAGGCTAGGTTCTTGATCCGCTCCTCGGTCTTCTTGCGCTCGGTGATGTCGCTGAAGATGGCGGCGTACTGGGTGATCTGGCCGGTATCGTCGCGGATGACGTTGATGGTCAGCCATTCGGGATAGATCTCGCCGTTCTTGCGGCGGTTCCAGATCTCGCCCTGCCAGTAATCCTGGGCGGACAGCACCGTGTACATGTGCTTGTAGAAGGTCTCGTCGTGGTGGCCGGACTTCAGCACGTTGGGGTTCTTGCCGATGATCTCGTCGGCGGTGTAGCCGGTCATGTGGGTGAAGGCGGGATTGACGAACTCGATCCGCTGCTCGGCATCGACGATCATGATGCCGTCCAGCGAGGCCTCGATCACCTTGCGGGCCAGGTTGAGGTCCTTGCGCGAGCGCAACAGGGCGGCGTCGCGCTCCTTCAGCGCCTCGTCCAGCCGGTGGACGTATTCGTATTGCAGGGTGGCCAGGATGTCCGAGAAGGACAGCAGGCCGACCAGCCGTCCGTCGGCGGCGGTGATGCCGATATGGCGGATGTTCTTCTGCTCGAGCATGGCGCGGGCCGCCAGCAGGGAATCATCCTCGGCGATGGTCAGCAGCGGGCGGCTGGCCACCTGGCCGACGGTGGGGGGGATGGTTCCCGCCCCGGCGATCAGGCGCAGCACGTCGCGCTCGGTGATGATGCCGGGCGGCGTCTGCTCGTCGCCCAGCACGATGGCGGCGTCGGCGCGGGCGGCGCGCATCTGGCCCACCGCCTCGGTCGGGCTGGCGCCGCCGGGAATGGTGACCATGGGCCGGGAAATGGCCGAGCGCACCGGGCGCAGCACCAGGAAGTGCTCGACCCCGTGGCCGAGGATGACGTCGCTCTGGCTGACGATGCCCATGGCGTCGCCGGCATCGTCCACCACCACGAAATGGCGCACGCCCTCCAGCTTGAAGCGCATGCCGGTGTCGCCGATGGTGCTCTGGTAATGGATGGTCTTGACCGGGGCGCTCATCACCTCGGCGATGGGGCGCTGGAAGGCGTGCGGGTCGGAAAGATCGATGGCCAGGGCGTCGCGCTCGGTCCAGATGCCCACCGGCTTGCCGTTCTCGACCACCACGATGGACGAGCAATGGGCCGCGGCCATGGTTTGCGCGGCTTCGAGAATGGTTGACGACGGGGAACAGTTGAGCAGCGTCTTCTGGACGATGCGGTCGATGGTCTGGTCGGAAGACACGGAAGAACTGTCCTGACATCAAGTAAGCGCCCGGCCACCAGTGTCCCTCAACTCGCCGGGTGGCGCAACTCCCCAGGGAGGGGCGGGCTCCGCCGTAAAGCCATGGTCATATGATGGCGTCTCGGCTAGACTGCGTCCGGGTGTTCGGGTCGTTGTCCCGCAAGAGAAAGGCGGATTCGGATAAATGTCGGATTCTGCGAATGGCCATCACGGCAGGAATGCCCTCGAAGTCGTCGATCAGCTGCGGCTGGAGTTTGTCGACGAGCTGGTTGAAACCCTTCAATCCCTTGATGTTGAGATGGACGCCGCCCGCAACGGGCGGTGCGATATGCGCAAGCTGGTCACCGATTGCCGCCGCGCCGCCGTCCAGTTCCGCGGTCAGGCCGCCAATTTCGCCATGCACCGGCTGGCCACCGTCGCCCACCGGCTGGAGGAATATCTGGCCAACACCCCCGAGGTGGTGCCGCCGCGCATCTGGGACGACCTGATCGGCTATTTCGATCTGATGACCCGTCTGGCCCAGGGCCAGGCGGCCGATACCGACCCTGCCGCCCTGGTGCGCGCCCTGCCGGCCAAGCTGGGCTTCGACCTGGGCGACATCGAGATTCGCAATGTCGAGGTGCTGCTGGTCATGCCCCACGGCGCCCAGACCCGCTTCGTCGAGCGCGAGCTGCAGCAATGCGGCTACCGGGTCTCGCTGATGGGTGATTCGCTCCGGGCCTTCGCCATGGTGGTGGAGACCAAGCCCGATCTGGTGATCATCTCGGCCATGATGCCCGATCTGGAAGGCATCGACCTGGCCATGGCGCTCTCGGCCATGCCGTCCACCCGCAACATTCCCCTGGCGGTGATCACCAGCCTGGACAAGGATGACGACATCCTGAAGCTGCTGCCCAAGCGCGTCCCCGTGCTGTTCAAGGGCGCCAGCTTCGCCGACGACCTGTTCAAGGCGCTGGACAACCTGTTCCTGATCTGAGGGCTATTTCATCGTCTGATCGAGGAAGCGGAACATCCGTTCCGCCGAATCCTCGGTGACGTCCCGGTCGTGGCGGTAGGCCACCGGATTGCCGCGGATATCCACCTTGGAATAGCCGTCCAGCTGGCGGCAATCCCAGCAATGGGTGGCGTCGGGATAGAGGTGCCACGCCACCGGCGCCCCCGCCGCCCTGGCGTCTTCGAAACGGGCCAGGCAATCGGCGGGCGGCGTCTCGGTATCCTGGCCGCCCAGCAGCGCCAGCAACGGGACCGTCACGTCGGAGCCGGCGATATCGAAGGCCGGGGCGTTGCGCGGCCGGATGGTGAAGCAGCCGGGATACATGGAGACCACGGCGCGGAAGCCGTCGCCCTCGGCCAGCGCTCCGGCCCACGAACTGCGCGAGGCCATCAGCCCGACCATGGCGCCCCACGACCAGCCGGCCAGGGCCACCCGGTCACGCCGGACGAAATCCAGGCTTCGCAGGTGGCGGGCCGCCTGGAAGGCGTCCTTGACCCCCCGGGCGAACACCACGCCGTTCTTGGGGCCCATGCAGACGGTGTCCACATTGCGCTGGTGCAGGGCATCCATCAGCAGCACCACATAGCCCTTCTCGACGCCGCGCCGCGCCCAGTCGAGCATGGAGACGTTGGCGCGCTTGCTCTGCCCCAGCCCGCC
>NZ_AONQ01000104.1 GCF_000342045.1 Paramagnetospirillum caucaseum
CGCAAGCGGAAGGGAGGGGGCCTCGGTCCATCCTCACCCCGCCTGCTTGACCCGCATGTACCATTCCACCAGCCGGCGGACCTGGCGCTCGGTGTAGCCGCGGCTCATCATGCGTTCGACGAATTCCGAGTGCTTCTTCTCCGAGTCCGAGTCCTTCTTGGACCCGAAGCTGATCACCGGCAGCAATTCCTCCACCTGGCTGAACATGCGCCGTTCGATCACTTCCCTGATCTTCTCGTAAGAGGTCCAGGACGGCGACTTGCCGCCGTTGGCGGCGCGCGAGCGCAGCGCGAACTTGACCACCTCGTTGCGGAAGTCCTTGGGATTGGCGATGCCGGCCGGCTTCTCGATCTTGGACAGTTCCTGGTTCAAGAGGTCGCGGTTGAGCATCTGGCCGGTATCGGGGTCCTTGAAGTCCTGATCCTCGATCCAGGCGTCGGCGTAATCCACGTAGCGGTCGAACAGATTCTGGCCGTAATCGTGATAACTCTCCAGATAGGCCTTCTGGATCTCGTTGCCGATGAACTCGGCATAGCGCGGCGCCAGTTCGCCCTTGATGAACTCCAGGTACTTCTTCTCGGTCTCCTCGGGGAACTGCTCGCGCCGGATGGATTGTTCCAGCACGTACATCAGGTGCACCGGGTCGGCCGAGACCTCGTGGGTGTCGTAGTTGTAGGTGGACGACAGCACCTTGAAGGCGAAGCGGGTCGAGATGCCGTCCATGCCCTCGTCCACCCCGGCGGCGTCCTTGTACTCCTGCATGGGCTTGGCCTTGGGGTCGGTCTCCTTGACGTTCTCGCCGTCATAGACCCGCATCTTGGAATGGAGGTTGGAGTTCTCGTGCTCCCTGAGGCGCGACAGCACCGAGAAGCGCGACAGCATCTCCAGGGTGCCGGGCGCGCAGGGGGCATCCACCAGTTCCGAGGTGTCGATCAGCTTGTCGTAGATCTTCAGTTCCTCGGTGACCCGCAGGCAATAGGGCACCTTGATGACGCAGATGCGGTCGATGAACGCCTCGTTGTTGCGGTTGTTCTTGAAGGTCTGCCACTCCGCCTCGTTGGAATGGGCCAGCACCGTGCCGAGGAACGGCATGGCGCCGATGTTCTCCGAGCCGATGTAGTTGCTCTCCTGCGTCGCGGTGAGCAGGGGGTGCAGCATCTTGATGGGGGCCTTGAACATCTCGACGAATTCGAGCAGGCCCTGGGTGCAGCGGTTGAGCCCACCCGAGAAGGAATAGGCGTCGGGGTCGTTCTGGCTGAACATCTCCAGCTTGCGGATGTCCACCTTACCCACCAGGGTCGAGATGTCCTGGTTGTTCTCGTCGCCCGGCTCGGCCTTGGAGACCGCGACCTGCTTCAGCCTGGACGGGTACATCTTGGCGACCTTGAACTTGGAGATGTCGCCGCCGAATTCCTCCAGCCGCTTCACCGCCCAGGGGCTCATCAGCCCGGGCAGGCGGCGGCGCGGAATGCCGTACTTGTCCAGCAGGACCGGCCCCATGCCTTCGGGGTCGAACAGGTCGAGCGGGCTTTCGAACAGCGGGCTGATCTCCTTGCCGGCCTTCAGCACGTAGATGGGATAGACCTCCATCAGCGCCTTCAGCTTCTCGGCCAGGGACGACTTGCCGCCGCCCACCGGGCCCAGCAGGTAGAGGATCTGCTTCCTTTCCTCCAACCCCTGGGCGGCATGGCGGAAGTAGCCGACGATGCGCTCGATGGTCTCCTCCATCCCGTAGAATTCCGAGAAGGCGGGATAGATCTTGATGGTGCGGTTCATGAACACCCTGGACAGCCGCGCGTCCTTGGCGGTGTCGATCACCTCGGGCTCGCCGATGGCGGCGATCATCCGCTCGGCGGCGGAGGCGTACATCATGGGGTCGTCGCGGCAGCCTTCCAGATATTCGAGAAGGCTGAGTTCCACGTCCTTGCGACCCTCGTAGGCTCGCGAGTAACGGGTGAAGATATCGTCATTGCTGGGCATATCGTCACTCCATCGAAGAGGGTCAAAGCCGAACCGGAGGCAGGTTCCTTCCACTCATGTTTGGATTGGTTTGGCGGAATGCATCAGGGGAGGGCGAGAATTTCCGCAAACCAGTCATGCGGGCCGGAGAAATCGGCGCGCGCATCGGGATCATTCGGCCCGACAAGGTTGTACCGGAGACGGAAGACCACATGGTGTCGTCCTTTCGCCTGCTTCCCATCATCACCACTCTAGCGAATGGTTCTTAACAAAATCCTTTGCCTCCCCTTGCCCGGAGCAGAAACAGGGCAATTGCCGGCAAGATCAGGATGGTCCGGCATTGTGGCGAATCCATGATTGCCGGAGGGATAAAATCAGGCATCATCATCGCCATGCAAATCGCCTTCGAAATCGCCGTGATCATCGCCCTGGTCGTCCTCAACGGCTGCTTCGCCATGTCGGAACTGGCCATCGTCTCGGCGCGGCGGGCCCGGCTGGCCGCCCGGGCCGCCGAGGGCAGCAAGGGGGCCGAGGCGGCCCTGCTCCTCGCCGACAATCCCACCCGCTTCCTGTCCTCGGTGCAGATCGGCATCACCCTGGTCGGCGTGCTGGCCGGCGCCTATTCCGGCGCCACCCTGGCCGAGCAACTGAGCGCCTGGATCGCGGCGGAGTTTCCGTTCGCCGCGCCGGCGGCGCCGGGCATCGCCATCGCCCTGGTGGTCGGCGCCATCACCTACGCCTCGCTGATCGTCGGCGAACTGGTGCCCAAGCACATCGCCCTGGCCAATCCCGAGGGCATCGCGGAAATGGTCGCCCGCCCCATGGCCCGGGTGGCCCGCCTGACCTCGCCGCTGATCTGGCTGCTGGAAGGCTCCAGCCACGCCTTGATACGCCTGCTGGGCGTCCGCCGCTCCGACGACCAGACGGTCACCGAGGAGGAAGTGCGGGCCATGATCGCCGAAGGCACCGAAAGCGGCATCTTCGAGCCCGAGGAAAAGGAAATGATCGCCGGCGTCATGCGCTTCGGCGACCGCCGGGTGCGGGGAATCATGACGCCCCGCGCCGACATGATCTGGCTGGATCTCGACTGGGAGATGGACGACATCCTGAAGACGCTGCGCGACAGCCCCCATTCGCGGCTGCCGGTCTGCCGGGGCGGCATCGACGAGATGCTGGGCGTGGTCCAGGCCAAGGACCTGCTCAACACCGCCCTCGACCACCGCCCGCTGGACGTGGCGGCGGCGGTCAAGCCGCTGACGGTGGTCCATGACAACGCCCCGGCGCTGCACGTCCTCGACGTGCTGAAGCAATCGGACATCCATATGGCGCTGGTGGTGGACGAATACGGCGGGGTCGAGGGCATCGTCACCGCCGCCGACATCCTGGGCTCGATTCTCGGCAGCCTGTCGGAGCACGGCGAGGAATACCAGGGCACCATCACCGAGCGGGAAGACGGCTCGTGGCTGCTAGACGGCGACGTGGCGGCGGACCTGGCTGCCGAGCGGCTGGGCTGCCGGGCCATGAAGGACGGCGGCAGCGACTACGCCACCGCCGCCGGCTTCATGCTCTCGGAATTCCGCGCCATCCCCTCGGCCGGCGACCACTTCGTCAGGGACGGCTGGCGGTTCGAGGTGGTGGACATGGACGGACGCCGCATCGACAAGATCCTGGTGTCGCGGGACACCGAGACCCTGGGGATGTGACGGAGCCCTTCCGGAATGCGGCCGGGACGGCCGCGCTCCAAAAGTGGCGGACCTCGGATCGCGGGCATCTTGCCCGCCTGGTCCCTCAGATATACTGCCCCGAATCCACCTTGATCACCTCGCCGGTGATGCAGCGGGCGGCGTCGGACAGCAGGAACAGCACCGCGTTGGCGATATCCGAGGTGTCGGGCAGGATGGCGAGCGCCGCCTCGGCCAGGGCGCGGTCGCGGAACTGCTGGTCCAGCTTCAGCGTCATCTCGGTCAGCACCATGCCCGGCGCCACGGCGTTGCAGGTCACGCCCTTGGCCCCCAGTTCCTTGGCCGCCGTCTTGGTCAGGCCGACCATGCCGGCCTTGGAAGCGGCATAATTGCCCTGTCCCATCTTGCCACGCAGGCCATTAATGGAGATCATGTTGACGATGCGCCCCACTCCGGCCTGAACCATGCCGGGGCCGGCGGCGCGGATGGTGTTGAAGGCACTGGTGAGGTTTACGGTGATGACCGAGCCCCATTCCTCGTCACTCATCTTCAAGAGCGTGCGGTCGCGCGTGATGCCGGCGTTGTTGACCAGCAGGTGCACCGGCTTGCCGATGGCGGCAAAGGCGGCGTTGACCGATTCCGAATTGGAGACGTCTACCGCGTGCGCCGTCATGCCCGCGGGCAGGTCGCCGGCCTCGCGGTCGAAAACGTGCACCTCGGCGCCGCCGGCCAGCAGACCGTCGGCGATGGTGCGCCCGATTCCGCGCATTCCGCCGGTGACCACCGCCACCCGTCCAGGAAACTCCCACTTCATGACAACGCTCCTATTGACCACCGATTCGATTTCGGTATTATAGTACCGAATTATTCATTTAACAGGGTACCGCCCGCCAAGGGATGCCGTCAAGAGCCGGCTCCCGCCCCAACCCGACCGGTGGACCCAGAAAACGGGGGAGGTTCGCGAGTTCATGACAACCACTATCCGCGACATCGTTGCCACCGACCTGGAGCGCGTGATCGAACTCGATCGCCGCCTGACCGGCAAGCCGCGCCGCAACTACCATGAAAAGCGCATGGCTGCTGCCACCGCCGAAGCGGCCAGCTTCATCACCATCGCCGCCGCCGACGGACCGGTGCTCAAGGGCTACGCTTACGCCCACATCCTCGACGGCGAATTCGGCGGCTCGGGCCCCGTGGGCGTGGTCGACACCATCGGCGTCGATCCCGACCAGCGCGGCCAGGGTCTCGGCCGCAAGCTGATGGCCGCCCTCGAGGACGCGCTGAAGAAGCGCGGCATCAAGGAAGTGGTCAGCCAGGCCGACTGGACCGAACACGGCATCACCCGCTTCTTCCAGTCCGCCGGCTTCGAACTGGCTCCCCGGCTGGTGCTGGAGCGCTCCACCGACAACGTCTCCGATTTCGAGGCTCCGCTGGCCCAGCAGGTCCGCGACAGCGACGAAGTCGACCTGTCCGATCCCTCGGGCGACGATTACGCCGCCCTGTCGCGCGACCGCATCCCGGTGCGCTCGCTGACCGAGGCCGATTACCCCTTCATCGTCTCGGTGGACCGCAAGGTCACCCGCCGCGACCGTTCGGCCTACTACAAGCGCAAGATCGCCGAGGTGACCAAGGAATCCGGCGTGCGCGTCTCGCAGGTCGCCGAGATCGACGGCCTGTTCGCCGGCTTCGTCATGGCCCGCACCGAATACGGTGAGTTCGGCCGCGCCCAGTCCACCGCCGTGCTCGATACCATCGGCGTCGATCCGGCCTATGGCCGCCACAGCGTCGGCCGCGCCCTGATGAGCCAGTTGCTCACCAACCTAGCCTCGCTCGGCGTCGAGAAGGTGCAGACCCAGCTGGCCTGGGACAGCTTCAGCCTGCTGGGCTTCCTGGCCCGCTGCGGCTTCAAGCCGTCCCAGCGCCTGATCTTCCAGCGTCGGCTCGGGTAGACCCTCCCCTGCCGCACTCGGCGGGTCGCCCTTCCCGTTCCCGACCCGCCCGAAGGGGCCGGCAGTTGCCCGACTGCCGGCCCCGCTTCGTTTGGGATATTGAGCGGGAGACGATACGAAGGGAGTCCTCCCTTCGCGCATCCCTGTTCTTCCGGAACACAATCCGACATGCGAGTCAGAGCGGCATGCGGAAAAGTCAGCCGCGCCGGCGGGCCAGCACCGACCGGCGGTGGCGGGCGTGGCCGATATTGCCGGCCAGGGGAATCGCGTCGAATCCCAACGAGTCCAGCAGGCCGACGATCTCTTCGATGGAATAGGAGGACAGGCCCAGGGTCTTGCGCTTCTGGTGGTAGTTGGAATTGAGGGTGCGCAGCAGCCCCCTCACCGCCTCGGCCAGGAAGGCCTCGCGCCAGGCGAAGCCCAGCAGGGCGGTGACGTCGCCGACCACGCTGTTGTCGGGGCTGAGCACGTCGCCGACGATCAGGGCCCCGCCCGGCTTGAGGGTACGATGCAATTGCGTGAACAAGGCGGGCAGGTCGTCCCGGGGAATGTACTGGATGACCGAGATGAGCAGGATGACGTCGCACAGCCCGTCCAGCACGCCGAGGTCGTCGGGAACGGCGATGCCGTCCAGATGCGAGTAGCGCTGCCGGAGTCTGGGGCGCCGCCCGCCGGCCGCGTCGTAGAGAAAGACCTTTCCTCCCCTGGCGACGATATCGGGCGCCATCAGCGCCTCGCCGCAACCGAAATCGAGCAGGGTGAAGGGAGCCGCGGGAAGCAACGGCTCGATCCCGGCAAACAACTCCCTGTAATGGGCCTCCAGATGGCGCACCCCGGAATAGACCGAGACATCGCCATCCCAGTAATCGATCCAACCGCTCTTTTTACTCATTCAAGCCCCCAACTCGCGGCTAATCTTCGCCGCAAAGCCCACTCTCGCGCAAGGGGGAAGCGCGCGATAACAGATGCATTTCCCGTCAGGCCCCGTACACTGATGGCGGTGAATTGCTGATCAGGAGACGGACGGTGCGGGTACTGATCGAGCCGGATGCGCCATCCGTGGCGGCACGGGCGGCATCGCTGGTGGAGGGGCTGGTCCGCAACCGGCCCGACTGCGTCATCGGCCTGGCGGCGGGGGCGACGCCGCTGGCCATGTACGCCGAACTGACCGACCGGCTCCGGGCCCTGGATTTCTCGCGCGCCACCGTTTTCGGCCTGGACGAGTATCTCGGCCTCGATGCCGATCATCCAGCCAGTTGCGCCCTGACGCTCGGCGCCCATTTTATCGCTAAATCCGGCATTCACCCGTCGCGGGTCCATCTGCTGGACGGCACCGCGCAGGGCGACTTCGCCGCCTATTGCGCCGCCTACGAGGAGAGCATCCGGGCCGCCGGCGGGCTGGACCTGCAGATCCTCGGCCTGGGGGTCAACGGCCATGTGGGCTTCAACGAACCGGGATGCGGTCTCGCCGGCCGCACCCGCCTGATGGGCCTGCGCCGCAGCACGCGGACCACCAACGCGCTGATCTTCGCCCCCGCCGAGGTGCCGCGGGCGGCGTTGACCATGGGCCTGGGCACCATTCTTTCGGCCCGCCGCATCATCCTGCTGGCCACCGGCCCGGCCAAGGCCGACGCGGTGGCCGGGATGGTCGAGGGGCCGGTCTCGGCTCTGGTCCCGGCGTCCGCCCTGCAGCTCCACCCCGACGCGGTGGTGGTGCTCGACGAGGCGGCGGCGGCCGGGCTGGCACTGGCCGGGGATTACCGGGACGAGGCGGCGATCCTGATGAAACTGGGCGGCCTCGCCGCCATCTAGGAATCAAGAAAGACCTGGGAGGGTCAAACCATGGGCAACGTCACCAAGATCGCCTTTCTCGGCGCCGGCAGCATGTCGTTCGGCCTGTCCACCTTCCGCGACATGTTCTCGTCGGACGCCCTGGCCGGCTCCACCCTGGTGCTGGTGGACCACAACCCGGACGCCCTGGCCCGCATGAAGGCCCTGGCCGAGCGCATGAACGCCGAGGGCAAGGCCGGCATGATCATCGAAAGCACCTCGGACCGCCGCGCCGCCTTCGACGGGGCAAGCGTGGTGACCAACTCGGTGGCCATCGACCGCATGCGGCTGTGGAAGCATGATTTCGAGATCCCCAGGAAGTACGGCATCCGCCAGACCCTGGGCGAGAACGGCGGTCCGGGCGGGCTGTTCTTCACCATGCGCACCCTGCCGCTGATCTTCGATATCACGCGGGACATGGAGGAGCTGTGCCCCAACGCGCTGTTCCTCAATTTCTCCAACCCGGAAAGCCGCATCGTGCTGGCGCTGGGCAAGTACAGCCCCATCAAGTCCATGGGCCTGTGCCACGGCATCTTCATGGCGCGCGGCGCGCTGTGCCACATCACCGGCCAGTCCTGGCACGACACCGAATGCTGGGGAATCGGCCTCAACCATTTCCAATGGATGCTGCAATTCCGCAACCGCCGGACGGGCGAGGATCTCTATCCCCTGCTGCGCGCCAGGGAACCGGGCTTCGACCCCGCCTTCCAGCCGTTCAGCCGCAAGATGTTCAACGTCTACGGCCTGTGGCCCAGCTGCAGCGACGACCACATGGGCGAATACCTGGCCTTCGGCTGGGAAGGCGGCGAGGAAGGCCATGATTACGACGCCGACGCCCGCGAACGGGTGGAACTGCAGCAGACCATCGAGGGTGTGCTGAAGGGCGGCCCGCTGCCCGACGAATGGAAGCAGTCGGTGGGCGAACGCACCAACGTGGTGGTCGACGGCCTGATCAACAACCGCCACCACTACCTGGAATCGGCGGTGCTGATGAACAACGGCACCATCCCCAACCTGCCCCCCGATTTGGCGGTGGAGGTTCCGGCCATGGTCGACGCGGCGGGCGTGCATCCGGTCTCGCTGGGGCCGCTGCCCGATCCCATCGCCAAGCTGGCGCTGGTCCAGGCCGGCGTGCAGCAATTATCGGTGGAGGCTGCCGTGCATGCCTCCAAGGAACTGGCGCTGCAGGCCCTGCTGGCCGATCCGGTGGTCAATTCCTCGGACGCCGCCGTCAAGCTGCTGGACGAGCTGTGGGAGATCAACCGGCCCTATATCCGCAAGTGCGTGTGATCACGCCTTCGGCAGACTGACGAGGAAGGTGGAGCCCTGCTCCACCACCGATTCGGCCCAGATGCGGCCGCCATGGTGCTCGGCGATCTTGCGGCACACCGCCAGGCCGATGCCGGTGCCTTCGTACTTGTCGCGGGTGACCATGCGCTGGAAGATGCCGAACACCTTCTCCAGGCAATCGGCATCGATGCCGATGCCGTTGTCGGCGACGGACAGGACCCATTCCTTCCCGCCGTCGCGGCAGACGACCTCCACCACGGGAATCCGGCCGTCCTGACAGTATTTCAGGGCGTTGCCGATCAGGTTCTGGAACAGCCGGGTCAGCTCGGAGCGGTCGCCCCGCACGGTGGGCAGGTTCTCCGCCACGGTGACCACCGCCCCGGAATCCCGGATGGCGACGCGGAGGTTTTGCAGCCCGTCGGCCAGCGCCTGATTGAGGTCGACGCTCTCCATGGCCGATTGCTTGCCGATACGCGAGAATTCCAGCAGATCGACGATCATGCGGTCGAGCCGCCGGGCGCCCTCGGTGGCGAAGGTGAAATATTCCGAGGCCTCCTGGTCGAAGGCGGCGTTCAACTTCTTGTGCAGCAGGCCGAGATAGGAGTTGATCATGCGCAGCGGCTGGCGCAGGTCGTGGGAGGCGATATAGGCGAACCGCTCCAGTTCCTGGTTGGATTCCTTGAGCTCGGCCACCAGTTCGGCCACCCGCCCCTCGATCCGCTTGCGCTCGCTGATGTCCTCCTGCATGCCGACGAAGCCGCGCAGCCCGCGCTTTCCGTCCATGACCGGCGAGATGACGATGGAGGCCCAGTAGGGGCTGCCGTCCTTGCGCCGGTTGACCATCTCGCCGCGCCATTCGTTTCCGGCCCGGATGGTGCGCCACAACTCGGTGAAGATTTCGGGCGGAGTGTCGTCGGATTTGAGGATGCGCGGCGTCCGGCCGATCACCTCGTCGGGCGAGAAGCCGGTGAAGCGGCAGAAGCTGGGATTGGCGTAATCGATCACGCCGTCGGGATCGGTGGTGATGATCATGTGGGGGTTCTGGTCGACAGTCTGCGACAGGCGCCGCATGCGGGCCTCCCGCTCCAGACTGCCCAGGTGTTTCAGCGAGAACAGGAACAGCATCCCCCCCAGCCCCAGGGCGGCCAGCCCCAACCCGGTGAACCACGACACGGTGCGCGACCAGATGGCCAGGGCCCCCTCGCGGCTGACCGTCGCCACCGCCAGGACGGGATAGCGCCGTCCGACGTTGAATCCGACGATGCGACGCTTGCCGTCGAAGGGACTGACCTGCTCGGCGAATCCGGCCCCTCCCTGGATCATGGCGGCCAGTCCGGGAAAGGTGGCGGGCGTGGCGGCGGCGAAGGATTCGGTGAAGGGGTGGCGGAACAGCGGGGCTCCGTCGATGCGGTGGATGGCGATGGTCCCGTCGGCGGGCAGGCGCAGCCGCTCGAACAGATCCTCGAACCGGCCGATGCGCAACGAGATGCCGATCACCCCCTTGAACGAGCCGTCCTCGCCGCTGATCCGCTGGGTCAGGAAGAACACCCACAGCCCGGTGATCTTGGAGCGCGAGACCTCGCTGATGAACAGTTCCTCGCCCGGATTGTCGCGGTGGAAGGCGAAATAGGGGCGCGCGGCGGCGTCGGCCTGCCGGGTGGGATTGCTGACCGAACTGGCCGAGGCGATCCCCCTCTCGTCCACGAAGAACAGCGCATGCAGCGGCTTGTCGGCGGGATCGTCGCTGAACAGGTTGAGATGGGCCATGAACATCTCGTACCAGGCGGTCTCGCTGAAGGCGCCCACCCCGCCCCGCGCCCGGATTTCCCGCTGCAGCGAGGTCAGGATCGCCGCCTCGGAGCGGATGGTCGCCTCCACCTGCTCGGACAGGGCCAGGGCCAGGGTGCGCATGGAGCGGCCGGTCTCGTCGATGGTGTAGCGCGGGCCCAGCCAGACCATCACCAGATAGGCGGAGACCAGGAAAAGATTGGCGGAGACGAAACCGGCCACCAGCCAGCGGCGCAGGCGTTGGAACCCCAAAGCCTCCGCATCGTCCGACCTGATCCTGACGGCCGGCGGGGCCACATCCATGTTCCGCTCCGCGATGTTCGACCC
>NZ_AONQ01000105.1 GCF_000342045.1 Paramagnetospirillum caucaseum
CCGGAGACCCGTTCCAATTCGGGGCCGCAGATATCCTCGGTGACGCCGGGATAGACCGTGCTTTCGAACACCACCACCGCGCCCCGGCCCATGGCGGCGCCCACCGTCCGGCAGGCCGACAGCACGGGCCGCAGATCGGGCTCGTTTTTCTCGTCCACCGGGGTCGGCACCGTCACGATATAGAGGTCGGCGCCTCGGATGTCCTCGGGCCGGGCCGAAAGCTTCAGCGTGCTGGCCCGCAACACCGCCGGCGCCACTTCATCGGTGCGGTCGATGCCGCGGTGAAGTTCGGAAATCCGCTCCGCCGAAATGTCGAAGCCCGTGGTCGGAAACCGCCGCGCCAGCGCCACCGCAAGCGGAAGGCCAACATAGCCGAGCCCGATGACGACGATCCTGCTGCTCATGGCTGAGTCCCGCGTGCTGAGTGCATGTGATGATCGCTCCGTCAGGGCCAGCGCTCGGGCGTGATGCCGCCGGGATAGGGAAAGTGCTCGACCACGTTCCACACCGTACCTTCCCGGTGGAGCAGCAGGGCGGCACTGACGGGTTCCAGACCCATCCGCGCCTGGCCGGAATAGACGAAGGCCCAATCCGCCTCCTGCTGCTTCAGAACAATGCTGAGATCGGCTCGGCTGAACGCCGACAGGTACGACACCATTTTGACCCGCCCACTCCACTCATAGGTGGCCATCACCCCCGACAGGCCGCTGCCCGAGGGATCGATCACCGTGGCGCGCGCGCCCATGGGCATGGCGGCGCCGGCGGCGTGCAGGGACTGGCGCAGGAAGGGCTTGGTGAGATCGTGATCGAAGCGGATCTGCGAGGCCAGGATCACCGGCACGGCAAGTGTCAGAACCACCGCGGCGCGGCCCAACCACCGGATCGGCCTGGTATGGGCGACGGCCCCCAGGCCGCGTCCCGCCAGAACGGCGGCCGGCAGCATCATGGCCAGACCGAGATGGGTATTATAGCGCCAGTAGGAGGCCACATGCAGCGCCTCGTAATCGCCGAACACGACCACATAGGTGACCAGGAGAAACAGGTTGTAGCCCAGGAACAGCATGGCGGCCAGGGCACACAGCCGGTCGAACAGGCTGCGGTCCCGGATGAAACCGCGTATCCCCAGCACCACCATCACCAGGCTGAGGCCGAAATGGCCGCCCTTGTTGCTGGCCACATCGGCCATGGCCAGGAGGATCTGGGGGATCTGGGCCACATGCCAGTGCTCGCGCGGCAAGATCACCATCTCGCGCCCGGCCAGATACTGATCCACATGCCAGCGCCACAACCCCGAGCACAAGGCGGGCAGCAGAATCATGGGCAACCAATGCATCCGCAGCAAGGCTCGGAGCCCCCCACGGCGCAGAGCCAGCAAGGCACTGCCCCCAAGAATACAGCCGAACAGGGCGGCGTTGCCGGGCTTGACCCCCATCAGCGCCACGCCGGCCAGACCGAAGGCCAGGCTCCAGCGCCCTCTTTCTCCATTATCCTCGCTGCCGGTGATTCTTTCGCCCATCAGGACCAGCATGGCCACCAGGAAGGCCGTGGCCACGTCGGCATAGGCCGAGAACACCAGCTTGTGGACGAAGGTGGGGGAAAATGCCGTGGCGGCCAGAAACCCCATCGCCGCCATGGGCAGGGTAACCGTGCCCGCCGCCTCGCGCCGCGCCAGACTGATCAGCGTCACCGCGAACAGCACGAGCAGCAAGGTATTGAGCAGGGCCGGCACCGCCTCGGAAAACCCCGACAGCACCATGGCAGCCAGACCGGCCATGGGCCAGCCATAGGGATAGGCGGTGCAGCACGATGGCATGGGGGGAGCCGAGGGACCTCCTGGCAGAATGAAGGTTTCCCGCACATAGCGGAAGGCATGCAGCCAGTGGCTGAATTCATCCCATTCCGAGCCCCGGCGGTCGGACAGCAGCAGCAGCAGCGGCACCGCGATCAAGGTCACGGGCAGGGCGGTTCGTGCCCAGCCGCCAAGATTGCGGCGGTCCCGCGCCAGGGTGGCCAGGGCGGCGGCGGCGGCCAGGAAGAGAGCCAGGCGAAGATCCAAGCCCCCAACGCCGATGGCCGTTGAAATCAGCACCAGAAACCCCATGCCCGCCGCGAAGGCGGGGGCCGGCTCGGCACGGGACAGCAGAAAGCGTCCGACGAAGGCCAGGACGGCCACCGCCGTCAAGCTGGCGACAACCGGGCCGATTTCCAGATGAATCTGGCTGAGAATGGCCGGAGAGCCGGCGATGAACTGGGGAAGCTTCATAAAAAGGGCCATCCACGCTGCGGGGCGGGACCTTAATATCCGCGCTCCCCGGAGGAGTCCAGGAGGAGTGCGGTCGTCACACTTGACCGGCTTGCCGCTCTCCCTTAATCAGAGGCTTCAAGAAGCCCGGTTCCGATGGGCCTTCCGAGGATGATTAAGGTCGATGAAACTGCCGGCGCTGTCGCGTGCTCATCTGGCTTTCGCCCACGACGTGTCCATGGCGGCGCTGTCTTTCGTCGTCGCGCTCTATTTGCGTCTGGGGGATGACGCCTGGGTCTGGTGGGACCGTCTGGACCTCACCATGGCCACCGCCCTGTTCACCCTGATCGCTGCTCCTATCTTCGTGTCGCAGCGGCTGTATCGCGGCGTGTGGCGTTATGCTTCGGTCAACGACCTGATGGCGCTGACGCGGGCCGCCACCTTGACCATCCTGGTCTTCCTGCTGCTGCTGTTTCTGACCACCAGGTTGCAAGCCCTGCCCCGCTCGGTGCTGCTGATTAACTGGTTCGTGCTGCTCGCCCTGCTCGGCGGGCCGCGTTTTATCTATCGCACGCTGAAAGACCATCACCGCAGCCGGCAGCGGGCTCAGGGCGACCATGTCCGGGTACCGGTACTTCTGGTCGGCGCCGGCGACGAGGCGGAACTGTTCATCCGTGCCGCCCAAAGTCCCGATGCCGAGTACAAGGCGGTGGGCCTGCTCAGTTCACGCGGCCAGCGGGTCGGTCGTCATATTCACGGCATCGATGTGCTGGGCTCCACCGAGGAGATGGCCGAGGTGGTGGCATCGCTCAAGACCAAGGGGCTGGCGCCGCAGCGGCTGGTCATCACCGACCATCGCCTGGACGGTTCCGAGGTGCGTCAATTGCTGGACGAAGCCGACCGGCTCGGCATGACGCTGGCGCGCATTCCCCGCATGATGGAACTGAAAGACGGCGTCGAGGAGCGCGTCACCATGCGCCCCATCGCCGTCGAGGATTTGCTGGGCCGCCCCCAGGCGGTGCTCGACCGCGCCGCCATGGAGGCCATGATCAAGGGGCGCCGCGTCCTGGTCACCGGTGCCGGCGGCTCCATCGGCAGCGAACTGGTGCGTCAGATCAGCGATTTCGGCCCCGCATCACTGGTGCTGTTCGAGGCCTGCGAGTTCAATCTCTACGCTATCGACCAGGAAATAGCCGTCCGCCAGCCCGGCATGGAGCTGGTGCCGCTGCTGGGCGATGTGCGCGATTCAGTGCGGGTCAACGCCGCCATGGCGCGGCACAGGCCCGATCTGGTGTTCCATGCCGCCGCGCTGAAGCACGTCCCCATGGTCGAGTACAATCCCGACGAGGGGATCCTGACCAATTGCGTCGGCACCCGCCTGGTGGCCGATGCCTGCCGCGCCAACGGCGTGGCGCTGATGGTGCAGATCTCCACCGACAAGGCGGTCAATCCCACCAACGTCATGGGCGCCTCCAAGCGGGTGGCCGAGAAATACGCCCAGGCCCTCGATCTCGCCGAGAGCGAGGGGGATGGCACCCGCTTCGTCACCGTAAGGTTCGGCAACGTGCTGGGCTCGACAGGTTCGGTGGTGCCGCTATTCCAGAAGCAATTGGCCGAGGGCGGGCCGCTCACCGTCACCCATCCCGACATGACCCGCTATTTCATGACGGTGAGGGAAGCGGTGGAACTGGTGCTGCAGGCCTCGGCCTTCGGCATCGGCCATCCGGCCTATCGTGGCAAGATCTTCGTCCTCGACATGGGCGAACCGGTCAAGATCGTCCATCTCGCCCGCCAGATGATCCGTCTGGCCGGATTGCGGCCCGATGTCGATGTCAAGATCACGTTCACCGGCCTGCGTCCCGGCGAGAAGCTGTTCGAGGAGCTGTTCCACGATTCCGAGCCCACCATTCCCACCGAGATGCCCGGCATCCTGGTGGCCGAGCCGCGGGCCGCCGATGCCGCCGAACTGGGTGCCGCCATCGCCGGGCTCGAGCATTCATGCCGGCTCCACGATGTGGAGGCGGTTCTGGCCGGCCTCGGCTCCCTGGTTCCCGAATACGCCACCCGTCCTACCGTCCCGAACTGACCAAGCCCCCGGAGAGCCTTTCCCCATGTCCGATATCCGCCCCGTCCGCCGCGCCCTGCTTTCGGTTTCCGACAAGACCGGCCTGATCGAGTTCGCCCGCTTTCTCGCCAAGTCGGGCGTCGAACTGCTGTCCACCGGCGGCACCGCCAAGGCCATGCGCGACGCCGGGCTTGCCGTGATCGACGTGTCGGACTTCACGGGCTTTCCCGAAATGCTCGACGGTCGCGTCAAGACCCTGCACCCCAAGGTGCATGGCGGATTGCTGGGCATTCGCGGCAATGCCGCACACGAGAAGGCCATGCAGGCCCACGGCATCAAGGAGATCGACCTGCTGGTGGTCAACCTCTATCCCTTCGAGGAGACGGTGGCCAAGGGTGCCGATTACGACACCTGCGTCGAGAACATCGACATCGGCGGCCCGGCCATGATCCGCGCCGCCTCCAAGAACCACGATTCGGTCACCGTGGTGGTCGATGTGGAGGATTACGCCGTGGTGAGTGCCGAGATGGAGGCCAACCAGGGTGGCACCACCCTGGGCTTGCGCAAGCGTCTGGCCGCCACCGCCTATGCCCGCACCGGCGCCTATGACGCCGCCATCAGCCAGTGGTTCGCGCGTGAGCTGGGCGACACCTTCCCCCGCCGCGTGGTGGTGGCGGGGGAGTTGAAGCAATCGCTGCGCTACGGCGAGAATCCGCATCAGGCCGCCGCCTTCTATACCGATGGCCGCAAGCGGGCCGGTGTCGCCACGGCGCGTCAGCTGCAGGGCAAGGAACTCAGCTACAACAACCTGAACGACACCGACGCCGCCTTCGAGCTGGCCGCCGAGTTCGAGCAGCCCGCCATCGCCATCATCAAGCACGCCAATCCGTGCGGCGTATCGGTGGGCACCGATTTGAAGAGCGCCTATCTGCGTGCCCTGGCCTGCGATCCGGTCTCGGCCTTCGGCGGCATCGTCGCCATGAACCGCCGCCTGGACAAGGTCACCGCCGAGGAGATCGCCAAGCTGTTCACCGAGGTGGTGATCGCACCGGAGGCCGATGACGATGCCGTCGCCGTGTTCGCCGCCAAGAAGAACCTGCGCCTGCTGGTCACCGGCGGCATGCCCGATCCGGCCTCGCCCGGCATGACGCTGCGCCCGGTGGCCGGCGGCTATCTGTTCCAGACCAAGGACAATGGTCGGGTCATGGCCGCCGACCTCAAGGTGGTGACCAAGCGCCCCCCCACCGAGCGCGAGCTGGCCGACCTGCTGACCGCCTTCCGCATCTGCAAGCACGTCAAGTCCAATGCCATCATCTACGTCAAGGACGGCGCCACCGTGGGCATCGGCGCCGGCCAGATGAGCCGCGTGGATTCCTCGCGCATCGCCGCCTGGAAGGCCCAGGAGGCGGCCACCGCCGCCGGCCTGGCCGAGCCCCAGACCATCGGCTCGGTGGTGGCATCGGACGCATTCTTCCCCTTCGCCGACGGCCTGCTGGCGGCGGCGGCGGCGGGCGCCACCGCGGTGATCCAGCCCGGCGGCTCCATGCGCGATGCCGAGGTGATCGCGGCAGCGGACGAGAAGGGCCTGGCCATGGTGTTCACCGGCATGCGCCACTTCCGGCATTGATTATAGGGAGACGAAAGATGACTTCCCGGCGTTTCGTGCTCATCGACCGAGACGGCACCATCAATGTCGAGAAGCATTATCTCTCCGATCCTGATCAGCTGGAGCTTTATCCCGGCGTGGCGGCGGCCATCCGCCGCCTCAACCGCCTGGACCTCGGGGTGGTGGTGGTGACCAACCAGTCGGGCATCGCGCGCGGCTATTTCGATCTGGCCCGGCTGGACGAGATTCATACCCGGCTCTACACCTTGCTGGAGGGCGAGGGCGCCGCCATCGACGGCCTCTATATCTGCCCCCATGGCCCCGACGACGATTGCGCCTGCCGCAAGCCCCTGCCCGGCATGATCGAGCAGGCGGTGGCCGACCATCGCTTCGACCCGTCCCGCGCCTTCATGATCGGCGACAAGGAGGTGGACGTGGAACTGGGCCATGCGGTGGGGGCCGTTTCCTTCCTGGTGCGCACCGGCCACGGAGCCAAGTACGAGGCGGGGACCAAGGCCGATTATGTCGTCGATGACCTGCCGGCGGCAGTCAGGGTGATCGAAACCCTGGTGAAGCATGGCACATCCCAGTAACCCTTCCGGCAAGGTTCGGGTGATCATCAATGCCCTGCACGCCAAATCGGGCGGCGGCGTCACCTATCTGCGCAATATTCTGCCGCATTTGGCTGCCGCCGAGGGGCTGGAGTTGCACCTGTTCCTACACGATGACCAATACGATCTGTTCGGCATGCCGCCCGAAGGGATCCGGCTCCATCTCCTGGGCTTTTCCAACAGTTTCATCCGGCTGCTGGCCTGGGAGCAGTTGGCCCTGCCCATCCTGGCCCGAGAGATGGGTGCCGACGTCACCTTCTCCTTGGCCAATTACGGGCCGCTGCTGGCACCCAACCCGGTGATCGTGCTGCGCAATTCCCTGGCGGTCGCCCAGCGCGAGTACCGTCCATCCAAATGGGCCTATTGGGCGGGGCTGGCGGCGGGAACCCTGGCCTCGCTGGTCGGCTGCCACTCGGCCATCGCCGTCTCCGATTACGCCCGCCGTGCCTTGGGGTTTGGTTTGACGGGCCGGTTCAAGGACAAGATCACCGTGGTCCACCACGGTGTCGATGCCCGCTTCACGCCTGCCGCCCTCCCCGCGCCGCGCCTGCCGGACGAGTTGCTGGTGGTTTCCGACGTCTACGTCCAGAAGAACATCCACACCCTGATCCGCGCCTTGGCCAAGGTCATGAGGCATCATCCGGATGTCCGCCTGCTGATCGCCGGGCGTCTGGTCGATGCTGACTATCACCGGGAATTAGTGAGCCTGGCGGCAGGGTGTGGCGTCGCCGGAGCCATCACCTTCCTGGGGGGGCAGAAGCCGGCCGAACTGGTCGATCTTTACCGCCGCTGCACCGTCTTCCTCTTTCCCTCGACGGTAGAGACCTTCGGCAATCCCCTGGTCGAGGCCATGGCCTGCGGCGCGCCGGTGATCTGCTCGGACAGCGCGGCCATGCCGGAGGTGGCGGGGGACGCGGTCCTCTACGTTTCCCCCCTGGACGTGGACGGCATGGCGGCGGCCATCGAGCGGGTCCTGGACGATGCCGGGCTGCGCGAAGACCTCGGCCGGCGGTCACTGGAGCGCGCGGCGGGGTATTCCTGGGCCAAGACCGGGGCACTGACCGCCCAGGTGCTGCGAAGCGCGGGGAGGCGCGGCCCGCCGTGACCCGCCTGCTTTACCTCGTCAGCCATCCCATCCAGTATCAGGCACCGCTGCTGCGCCGCATCGCCGCTGAACCCGGCATCGACCTCAGGGTGATCTTCGAACGGAAAGATACCGTCCAGGGCTATCACGATCCAGGCTTCGGAACCCAGGTCCGTTGGGACGTGGACCTGCTGGGTGGCTATGACCACGCGACAATGGCCGAGACCAGCCTGGAGAGCGAAATCGGGCGGGCCGATGCGGTTTGGATGCATGGGTGGGATTCATCCGCCCGGCTCAAGGCCCTGGGACTGGCCCGGGTGCGGGGGCGTCCGGTGCTGATGCGGGGCGAGAACCAGGATCAGGCCATGCCCGACGGGCCGGGTCCGCGGGGCTGGGTAAAGCGGCGCTATCTGGCGTGGATCTTCCGCCGCTGCCGTGCCTTCCTGGCCATCGGCACGGCCAACGGCGACTACTATCTGAGGCGGGGCATCGGGAAGGAACGGATCTTTTCCATGCCCTACGCGGTGGACAACCAGGCCTTCGCCGAACGGGCGGCAGGGGCGGATGGCATGGCGCTCCGCCGCTCCCTGGGTATTCCCGATGGACTCCCGGTCGTGCTGTTCGCCGGTAAGTTCCAGAGGCGCAAGCGCCCCGACCTGCTTCTGGACGCCTGGAAGACGCTTGCCCAGCCCCGTCCGGTGCTGCTGATGGTCGGCGACGGCGAGATGCGGGCGGAATTGGAGGCTTGGGCCGAACCGGGCGTGGTGTTCGCCGGCTTCCGCAACCAGGGTGAACTCCCCGGTTTTTACGCGATGGCCGATGCCTTCGTGCTGCCGTCTGAATCCGAGCCCTGGGGACTGGCCGTCAACGAGGCCATGGCCTGCGGCACGGCGGTGGTGGTCAGCGACCAGGTGGGCGCGGCCCGCGATCTGGTGGACGAGACGACCGGGGCGGTGTTTCCCGCCGGTGATGCCGCGGCCCTGTCCACCGCCCTGTCTCAAGTGATTGCCCGCTCGGATTGCCTGGGAGCGCAAGCCGCCGAGCGGATTGCCGGCTGGGATTTCGAGGCTGATGTGGCCGGGCTGAAGCAGGCTCTGGCTTTCGTGGAGGAACGGCGGCCATGAAGATCCTGGTCAATGCCATCTCGGCGCGTATCGGCGGCATCGTCACCTACACCCGCAATCTGGCGCGCAGCCTCGCCGAGCGCAAGGTGGACGCCACCATCGCCGTCTCGGCCCGCTTTCCCGAGAACGGCCTGCCGCTGTGGCATCACTGGGCCAGCGACCTGCGTCCACTGTCGCGCTTCCTCTGGGAGCAGACCTTCTGGCGGCGAACGGTGGCAAGGCTCAAGCCGGACGTGCTGTTTTCCTCGGCGAATTTCGGCCTTCTGTCCTGCCCCGTGCCGCAGATCCTGCTGATCCGCGAGGGAGGGTTGTTCGATCCGTTCTACCTGGCCAATTGCACACCGGCCCAGGGAGTGGCGCCAGCGCTGCAGCGCAGCGTCCGCCGCCGGCTGATCCTGGAATCAGCACGCCGCAGCGACCGGGTGGTCACCCCCACCCTGGCCATGCGGGAATTGCTGCTCCATTGGGCGCCCGACCTGGCAAGCAGAATCGAGGTCAATTCCTACGGGACCATGAGCGAGAGTTTCTCGCCATCGTCCGGTCTGCGGCGGGACTGGCGGGTGGACGGCTGCCTGCGCCTGATCTACGTCTCGGTCTACTATCCGCACAAGCAGCCGGAGCTTGTCTGCCGGGCGGTGGCCGAGCTGAACCGGACCGGTCGGCAAGCCCACGCCACCATCAGCATGGACATCCGGGAAACCGAGGACTTCCGGGGCGGGCTTCTGGACCGCCACATCCTGACCGAAGCCTCGGCGCGCGGTGATGTCACCCTGGGGCGGCGCCCCTACGAAAGCCTGCCCGAACTCTACCGCACCCATGACGTCTTCGTGTTTCCCTCCATTTCCGAGACCTTCGGCCATCCCATGGTCGAAGCCATGGGCTGCGGCCTGCCGGTGGTGGCCGCCGATACCCCGGTCAACCGCGAGATCTGCGGCGACGCGGCCCTGTATTTCGAACCTTTGTCACTCAGCGCATTGCTCGACTGCCTGAGCCGGCTTGAGGGCGACCCGCAACTGCGCGCTGCCCTCATCGCCCGTGGACGCCAGCGGGTGGTGGAATCCTTCACCTGGGAGAGCCATGTGGACCGGCTGATCCAGGTCTTCCGCGAAGTGGCGGAAGATCAGGACAGAAAGCTTTTGGACTCCGGTGCTCAGGCAGGCTAAATCAGCCTCTCCACCAACTAGCGGCATGGGGCCATGAGCAGCACCAGAGCACTTTCCGGCCAATCTGAATCACTCCGACGGTGGCGATTTGCGAGACGGTGCAAGGAAGGCGGCGAAGAGCGTGGCGGCGCCACGGTCGAGACGGCTGACGTGGCAATGGCCGCAAATCGGCCCGTCCTTTCAGGTTGCCCATGCGGCGGACATCCGCGGCGTTCCGCCCCTTGGCCGATGCGCCGCATCGACCTGCGGGCCGGGCCTTGCGGTCTGTCACCCCGCATGGAGCAACGGAGTGATCCAGATTGACCGGAAAATGCTCTAGGATCGTCGTCATCGGGCTCGGCTATGTTGGCCTTCCGCTTGCGGTGGCGCTGGCGCGGCGGTTTCCGACCACGGGCTTCGACATTTCGGCGGAGCGGATTTCCGAGCTTCACCGCGGCATCGACCGCACCGACGAAGTGGCACCGGCGGTGTTGCGGGCCAGCACGCTGAAGCTTTCGGCCCGGCCCGAGGACATCCGGGGCGCCGACATCTATATCGTGACGGTGCCGACCCCGGTGGACGAGAAAAACGAGCCCGATCTGCGGCCCGTGCTGTCGGCCTGCCGGACGGTGGGCGCCGCCATGGGCCGGGGCGCGGTGGTGGTGTTCGAAAGCACGGTCTATCCCGGCGTCACCGAGGATATCTGCGGCCCCGAATTGGAACGGGTATCGGG
>NZ_AONQ01000106.1 GCF_000342045.1 Paramagnetospirillum caucaseum
GCGATAGGGTGAAAGTCATGTCAACGCCATGTCAACAAATCCCCAGGCGGGCGTTGGCAGCGGGTGGCACCATCGAGTCAGCGGTAGCCAAGCTGTCTTGACTTCATAAGGGCTTGCTTCTCGGCCTCGATCTTTAATGGGGTCGGATGGGCCGGGAATATATCGTGGAAGCCTTTGTGAAGCGTCCGGACCATCTTTGTTACCAAGCCCGCAAGGCGGTGGACATTCTCTTTGGTCTCCCGAAGCGTTTGCTTCGGCCGAACCGAGATGTCGCCACTCTCTTCGATATATTTCTTGTCCACCTCTCCACCTCCGTGTTCGTAGATGTGGCGGCGGTGGAACATCATCGCAGTAAAGTCGATGTCGTCCTGCTGGAAGCCATCGAACACGTCGATGCCAAACAGTTCGTTGATATCGGTGGCCCGGGCACGAATGTCGTGGAACCGCTTGTCTTTGAGGCGATTTCGTCTTGCTGTAGTCATTGGCACCAGCCGAATGAGTTCATCGGCTATTTTTTTCGCTGCTGTATCGAAGGCACTTACCGCGCCCTTGACGCATTCATCTGGCGCTCCACCGCCATTCACTTGTTCGCGTATACGAGCGATGGCCAACACAAGCTCGGCTACATCGTTCCGTGTGCCGCAGGAGGAGCAATAAGCGTACCGGCCGAGGACATCGTTCCAGGCGCCACATGCGCCGCAGATGAACTGGTTCTGCTGGCTTACCTCCGAATAATAGAACCGAGGTCTCTCGGTATCTTCGCCTACCTTATCGGCGAGGGCATCCATATCAATGGTAGCGCTTTCGCCTGCATTCACTGCGCTCTCGATGAGTTCGCAGAACTCTGAGACGTAAGCCCGCTGCCCCAAGGTTAGGAAGGCATGCGTCGGCGCTCGAAGGCCACAATAGGGGCAGGTCAGCGGCCAAGCCGAAGGTGCCCCGCTCGACCGCCAATATTCGCCGCAACTCTCGCACCGGTGGCCGAACCGTCCCTCACTGTCCGAGGCAATAATGAGAGGAAAGCTGCCAGGGACGGGCGGGGGAGGCATTTCCTGCCCCAAGCCCGGCGTCGAAATTGTAGCAACCGGGATTCCCTGAGGTATGGCGTAAATCATGAAGAATGCCGCCGGGCCTGCCGAGGAGTGGCTGTATCCCAAGCTGTAAGCCCTGCTGTCGTCATCGCCGGTCTCGACATCGACCCGCAGTTTTCCACCACAGTGACCGATTTCTCGGAAATCCTTGTTCATTACTGCTTCCTTGATATCAGCCACACCCGACCGCCCCTATTTTTACGGCCAGAACCTAAGTCCTCATTAAAGCAATACGCTGCCACAAAATTCAGTCTCCTGTCTTGGTTCAACTTGATAGTCGAACGCGATCACGCCTTCATGGTCTCCGCAGCTTTGGAAGGCGGTCATGCCCAAGATCAACGATGCCGCCCTCGCCACTTTCGTCGTCAGGAAGGCCGAGATAGACGCCAAGCTGGCTCGTCTCGCGAACGCCAGCGCCGACCACTTCGGATACGCCCCGGACGAGATCAGCTGGGGCCACGTCGGCACCTTCGCGGACCACGCTGCGCTCCTGAAGCGGATCAGCGACGCCGTATTCCGCGAGGGCGAACACGCGATCATCAGCAAAAAATAGAGCCCACATCTTGCGCCGCAATGCAATTTGGACTACATTATCTAGTAACAAGTCTGCCTTGGCGGGCGGGGATCTACATTATAGAGGCATCATGGTGGGGGAACCCGACGATCTGCCCAAGCACCTTGAGCTTATCCAGGACGTGGTTGATCGTCACGCCAGGAATTCGTTCGTGTTGAAGGGATGGTCGGTGACGCTTGTGGCGGCGGTGTTCCTGCTGGCGGTCCGGGGCGCGCAACCTCCCTTGGCTATGATTGCGGGTCTCCTTCCCGCAATTACGTTCTGGGGGCTCGACGCCTTTTACCTTCGTCAGGAACGCATGTATCGCGCGCTCTATGACGCCGTTCGAAAAGCCGCCCCCAACTCATCGGATCGGTTCTGCCTAGACGCTCGGCCATACACGTCAGCTGCACCTTCGTGGTGGGTAACCCTGTTCACGCCATCAATTTTCGCGTTCCACATTACACTGATAGCTGTCGTAATCGGAGCGCTGGCGTTTTTCTCGGTGAGAACTGCCCATGGTGTGTAAAGTCTTTTTCAGCTTCCACTATGACGACGTGGCTCGGGCCAATGTCGTTCGAAACTCCGACGTGATAGCGAGGCAATATGAAAGAGGCGCCCGCTTTTACGACAAGAGTCTCTGGGAAGAAGCGAAAAAGCAGGGGGTGCCCGCGATCAAGCGCATGATCAACGGCGCGCTCGATGGCAGTTCCGTAACCTGCGTGCTAATTGGACAGGAGACTTGGCAGCGGCCTTGGGTGCGCTACGAGATTCTGAAGAGTGTGGCTCGAGGAAACGGGATTCTCGGGGTTCAGATTCACGACGTCGGCTTTGGTTCTTCAGGAGGCCTTTCATCTCTTGCTCAGGCTCTCGCGCCCCAGCCGCCGCAGTTCAGCGGCGGGCTGTTTGGTCTTGGTGCGTTTCCTCCTTCTCGGCCAACGGGTCTTCTTTCCGCTACGTTATTGGGCGGCGATACGTTCGCGTCATCAGCACCGACACCGGGTCCGAATCCGTTCCGTTCCCTCGGCTACACGATTGACCGATCCAGTGGGATGGTGACTTTTCATGAGATCGGGCCTGATAATCAGTGGCGACAATTCCAGAACCTTGATCCAGTTCCATTGACCAGCTTATCGTGGCTGGCCGCCAAGAAGGATGCTGACAACCTCGAAAATCAGTTTCCAGTATACAGCTGGAAACTGAATTCCGGTTACCAGCAGTTCCCTTCTTGGACGGAAGCCGCAGCAAGAAAAGTTGGACGTTGACGCAATCACGCCGCTGCCGTTGCCACTCCATCGAGCCGCACCCGCACAGTGACGGCGCCATTGCCGGCGGCGGTGATGGCAACGCCCACCGGGTACAGCCCGGCAGCGGGCGGGGCGATCACTTTGGCGGCATCATCCCAGGCCACCCAATCGCCAAGCGCGAATACCGTCGCCGGGGCCTTGGGCAGATCATAGACGCCGGTGGTGGCGATTTCCACATTGGTCGCTTCCGGGGCAGTGGTGGCGGCGATGCCGAACAGCCCGCCGACGATCACGCCCTGGCCCGAGGCCACGCCCCCGGTCGGGGCAGGCACGGTGATCATGTGGCCATTCTGGATGAAATTTTTCATGGTCTATACTCCCTTGCTCGAATTGATCCGCACCTGGGTGACGCGGGGGCTGGTGCCGAGGCGGCGCTCCAAATCCGCCAGGGCCGAGGCCATCTCGGAATCCGAGCGGTACTCCACCTTGCGTCCATCGCATTCCACCGTGCGGGTGCCGGCGTAGCGGGCGCGCAGCAGCGCCTCCCGCCAGGCCAGCAGTTGGTCGGTGTCGGCCATTACGCGACCCCCGCATTGGCGTACCAGCCGCGGTGATCAACGAAGCCGGCGCCGAAATCGAGGATCACCCGGATCTCGACACCGTCCACGTCCCAGCCCGACTTGGATTCCACCTGCGGGCCTTCGGCTCCCGACAGGTAGGCGAATTCCAGCCCGTCGATCTCGGCCGGATCGGCGGTGACGTACCACCGGCCGGCGCTGGACAGGCGCGGCTCGACCACCATGGTCAGCGAGCCGGCGAAAGGATTGACGTCGGCCGCCTTGGCCGCCGCTACCGAGGCCAGCCAGCGTTCGGCCTCGGTCTCCAGCGTCGGGGGCACCAGCAGGTATTTGGGCGTCACCCGGATGATGCGGTCCTCGTTGCCCTTCTGGGTGCGCAGAGCCAGACGGGCGGCGGACAGGGTGGTGTCGGAGATCGCCGCCCCCGCTCCCGCCTTGTTGCCATGATCGGCATGGAACAGCGGCTTGTTGTCCGACAGTTTCGGCCCGTTGCCCGAGTTGGCCTCCACCAATTCGACCAGCAGGCGGGCCTCGGTCTCGGCCGCTCCCTGGCCCATGCGGCGGGCGAGGTCGGAGAAGGCGCCGAGGTCGTCGTTGACGATCACCTGGCGAGTGATGCCGATCTTGCGTGCCCAGGTCTCGATCTTGTATGCCTCGCGGGCCTCGGCCATGGTGCCGGCCTTGATTTCGCCGTGCTCACCCAGCTTCTCCAGCAGGGGCGCTTCGCCCAGCATGATCTTGTTGACGGCGCGGAAGTCGCGGGCCGAGGTCTGGCGGCCCAGCTTGCGGATGCCCGAGGGGGCACCCTGATAGGCGGCGCGCAGGGTGCGCCCCACCGTGTCGCCCAGGATGATGCCGAAATCGCTGGTGGTGTGCAGGGCTCGGGTGACCATGGCGGCGGGCGACAGGCCGGTGACGGCGTGGCCCCGCAGGGTGAGCAGTTCCCGCGCCATCTCGGCGCAGGTGGAATAGGCGTAGCGCCGGGCCGGTTCCGAAAGGGCATGGGCCGGATTGATGCGGGCATAGAGCGCCTCGCCCATCTGATGGGCGCGGGTGTCTGGGTCATCGTGGCTGGCGACGTGTTCGACCCGAACCTGCTCGGTGCGGATCGCGGCGCTGCTGCGCTGGGCCAGTTCGCTGAAGGCGGCGCGGCGGGCCTCGTCGGCGCTGGCATCGCGGTCGATCAGGCCATCGACGAAATCCTGCCCCAACCCGGCGACACGGGCGACGGAGCGGATTTCAGCATTGATGGCGGCGCGGGTGTGGACACCATCCCCTTCGGGGATGGTGGTGGCGGCTTCGGGCATTCTCTCCTCCATGCGGATATGGGCGCCGGGATCGGCCGGCGTCGGGACCAGGGAAATTTCGATGGGCGTCCAACGGGTGGCGGTCAGCACCCGCACGCCCTTGTCCAGGCTCTCGGCCCAGTGCTCGACGGTGTAGCCGACCGAGATGTGGCGCAGGATGCCGCTCATGACGTCCTGCCAGACCGGCTCCACCTCGGGCCGGGCGGAGAACTGCACCAGCGCCACACCCTGGCTTCCATCGGCCGAGGCGGACCGGACGGTGCCCAGCACGTCGCGTACCGCGTCCTGGCGATGGGCATCCAGCACCGAGGCGCCGATCAGGCGCGTCAGGTCCACCGCGTCGGGGGCCAGCGACAGCCGTTCCTCGTAGGGGCCGGAGAGGTCGCGGCGGCGGACGCCGGCCCCGGTGCTCCACACCACCTCGGCGGTGCGGGCCTTGGCGTCGATGCTGGCCGGAGCCAAGGTACTGCGGCGGGTGATCAGATCAGCCATTGGGCGCCTCCATGATGAGGCCGAGGCGCTTTTCCCGCTCGCGGTCGGCGGCGATGGCGGCGTCCACGTCCTCGGCGTCATAGCCGCGTTCGGCAATGCTTTGGCTGCGGCTCTTCAGCCCCGCCTTGATCTGCTCGATCTCGGCCCGCGCATCCTTCAGCGGATCGACCCAATCCCATTTGGGCGGCAGCCAGTCGCAGGCGAGGAAGGCGGACGGATCGCGGTCGAAAGCGGCGGCGGGAAGGCGGCCGGCCAGGACGGCGAGCCGCACGAAGCGCTCCCAAACCGGGCGGCAGAACTGATGCACCAGGACCGTGTGCTGGACCTGCTCAATGCGGCGGCGGAATTCCACCAGCCCGGCCCGGATGCTGGAATAGGTGACGCCTTCCAGGTCGCCGGAGACCAGTTCGTAGGGCAGGCCCAGCCCGCTGGCGATGGCCCGGATGTGGGTCTTGGTATAGGCGCCGTAATCGCCGGGATCAGCCGGGTCGGAGAACTGGATGTCGGCGCCGGGCGGCAGCGGGATCAGGCTGCCCGGTTCCATGCCGACCTGGAGCACGCCACCGATGCCGCTGCCGTCGTTGAAGCCGGCCACCGTGCCGTCGGGATCGCGGATGAAGCCGGTGAACAGGGCGGCGACCTTGGCCTTGACCAGGGCGGCATCCTCGTACTGATCGAGTTCGTGGACGCGCAGCAGAACCGGGGCCATCCAGGTGATACCGCGCACCTGCCCAGGCGCCAGCGGCTGGAACAGGTGGGCCATGTCGCTGGTCGGCAGACGCACGGTGTCGAGCGACAGCGGCGCCAGGGCATCGCCGGGGCGATGGGCATAGCAGTGATAGGCGACGCGGCGGCCCGAGGCGGCGAACTCGATGCCGGCCCGGATGCGGGCGCCGCCACCAATATCGCGGTGAAGGTCGAGTGGCACCTGCTCGCGGTCGAGCAGGTCGATGGTCAGGGGCAGGGGGGAAACATCCTCGGCGACGCGCAGGCGGGCGAAGCTCTCGCCGCTTTCGACCATGGCGCGGAAGGCCAGGGCCTGTAGGCCGTAGAAATCGGTCAGGCCGGCGGCGTCAGCCCGATCCGTCCATCGGTCCCACAGGGAATGCAGGGTATTGCGGACCTTGGCGTTGGGGTGGCGCGAGCGCGGCTTGATGCCGGCCCCCACCGCGTTGGCGGCCAGGGACTGCACCGCCGCCGACACCCAGGGATTGTTGCGGGCGTACCAGCCCGCCCGCCGGGCCGCCATCGTTGCTCCCGCCTGGATCGAGCCGTTGAGCCCGTCCACCGTGCGGGCGCCATCCCAACGCCGACCACCGCCAGCCGCGTCAAACGAGCGGCGGCGGTCGAGACCAACGGCACGGAGAAGGGATTTCCACATGCCCTCGATTATCGGAGGCGGCGGATTCCCTGGCTATTCAGAGAGTTTGGGAATGTATGGCATTATAGGTCGTTTATTTTCCGAGGATCCCAACGATCTCCATTTCTAAATCTTTCTAGGGTCTGGTGGTTATCTACAGCTACCAAGTTGGGCTCTCGGCAAAACACCTCAGAATAGCCTGGAAATTTATACTCTGCGGGAACGGGAAACTTGGTTTCCATCACTTGATCGTGAGCGATGTGCTCAAAAACAATAGCCTCCCCACTGGTTTCAAAATATCGCTTTTCCACCTCCATATCCGTCCCGCCGACCCTCTTGATGCTGGCGATGACAGTCTGCATTCGCGTCCCCGAACCGCTGCCAACCTTAATCAGATTATTGTCGGTGCATGGGAGCTTGAAGCGTATCAGGTAGACGAATGATGGCTTCGGAGCATCGAATTCCCCCCGTAACGCTCGGACCAAGTTTCTTGGCGCCCCCTGGGCGCGGCGACTGCATTTCGGGCATCCAGTGCCGCTAAGGTGACTTGTCGGGCTCTGGGTAAAAGGGCCATCAATCAGGCAGATGATTGTTACGTGGTCGTGGGCGCCTTTGTATTCTGTCTGGGAGTAGTCGTAGGTATCCCCGTGAATGGCAATTGCGTTTCTGATGAACGCCTCTGGGGCTTTTCGATTGCCTTCTGCTGACTTCACGTAGCGGCAAACAGGGCAACCCCGCCCTTGGCAGTGTGTCACTGGAGCTTGTTCAAACACACCATGCTCAGGGCAAATTATCGGAACCCTGTCGCTTCCGCCTCTGAACTTCTCGCGTGCCAACGAATAATCGTAAAAATTTGCGTGAACCTCTGATCCGCGACTTATGAACTTGTCAAATGTCATTCGTTGCTGTTCGGCGCGCTCCTCATACGAGCACGCTTCACAACCAGCCCCACGCAGATGCACACCCGCTATCTGTTCAAATGGGCCATGAACTGGGCATGTGATCGTGAGCTTCTCTCGTGCGCCAACGTACTCTGTCTTTGAGTAATCATACCTGTCACCGTGGGCCTCACGGGCTGCTTTGATGAACTTAATAGTATCTTTTTTATGGTATTGCCCCGCATTCTCGTAACCGCACAGTTTGCAGCCTAACCCCTGCAAGTGGTTGGCCGGGGTCTGGAAAAACTCCCCATGTTTTTTGCATATAATGATGACCTTTGAATCGGATTTGACGTACTCTGATTTTGAGTAATCATATCTGTTGCCGTGCACATCATTGGCGCGACTCACGAAATGATCTGTGTTTCCACGTCTACTTAATCCTCTTTGTCGCTTGTTGCATTTTGGACAGCCTCGGCCCTTAAGGTGGCCACTAGATGTCTGGAGAAACTCGCCATGATCTGGGCAACTGAATAGCATTTTTGTATCAGCGTTAATGTAGACGGTTTTCGAGTAGTCAAACCTATCCCCATGCTTCGCCCTTGCCCGACGCAAGAACTCTTTTGTCGAGAGTTGTTTTCGGCCACCGCAAGTTGGGCAACCTGTTCCTGCAAGGTGTGAGCCAGCTTGAACTTGCCAATGACCATGTTCCGGGCAAATTACCGTGAGCTTTTCGCGGGCACCGACGTATTCGGTTAGGCTGTAATCGTAACGGTTCCCATGTAATTTATTTGCTCGTTCTATGAAATCGGCCGAGGTGCCTTTTCGTTTTAAACCAGCGCGATTTTCCCCACATTTGTTGCAGCCGTCTCCTCGCATATGGTTTTTGGGCCTCTGACGGAATTGGCCGTGAATCGGGCAAACTATGACAACAAAGGATGTGCTGGTTACATAATTACTTTTAGAATAATCATATCGGTTGCCGTGGATAATTTTTGAACGTTCGATAAAATCAGCGGTGTTCAGCTTTATCCCCATGACAAATTCTCATTCTCTCACTGATCTGACCGTTCTATGTATTGCTGTCTATTAATTAGTTAGTATTTTTATGCCTGTGGTGTACGGCTGCCTTCGCAGCGGCATTTGGGTCCTTGTTGCGGGTGAGCCAGATATGGATCGGTATCAGTCACCGTTCGTTTCGGTGTTCTTGTTCGCGGAATCGACATGCCGATTTGGCTCGGCCCGATCATGCAGCACGCGCACGATCTCGACGAGTTCGGGTTCGACGACGCGGTAGAAAATCACATGCACGGGATCGCCAACTGGCGCCTCGCGGCTCTCGTTTCGGCTGTGGCGGATATGAAGGCTGCGCAATCCGGCGAGAAGTTCGTCTCGATCCGTAGTCGATAGCCCGTGCGGGGCGGCTGCAATCCGGCGCATCGCCGCCGTCAGCAGGCCGCGATAGCGGATGCGCGCGTCCCTGCCATGCTGCGTCTCGCTGGTGCGCAGGATGGAGGAGATATCCGCTTTCGCGGGACCGGAGAGACGATAACGCGCCATCAATAGCCGAGCCTAATTGGAGGCTAGCTTGTCGAGGGTCGCGTCGAGGTCGGCGTCATCCACCTCGGTGAAGTCGCCGCGATCCAGGGCCTCGGCACCTGCCTTGATCTGCTCGCGCAAGGCCATGAGCTTCAGTTCATCCTCGTTCCAGCGCTGCTGCAATCCGCGCACAGCGTCGCGCATCGCCTCGCTGGCATTCTGGTATTTTCCGGCCCTGACCATCCTTTCAACGAAGGCGTCTTGGTCGTCGGTCAGATTGACGTTTCGAGTGGGCATGGTGAAACTCCCTACGATCCGGGGAGCTTAACGTGGTTGGCAAGGATTGCCAATGACGATCCCGTATACTACCCCATCCACCGCGACCGGATAGGCGCCAGCGCCGGGCGGGTGGCGGGGATCGTGCCCGGCATGACCGGCGCTCCCCGCGTCGGCAGCACCGCCATTGCCGCCGCTTCGTTGTTCAGCCGCAGCCCCATGGCGACGAGACCGTGCAGGGCAGCGGTGGCATAAACGAAGGTGTCCAGCGCCTCGTTGCGCTCGCCGTCCCGC
>NZ_AONQ01000107.1 GCF_000342045.1 Paramagnetospirillum caucaseum
GTCATCGATCCCGGCCATGGCGGCGTCGACCCCGGCGCCACCGGCGTGTCCGGCACCTACGAGAAGCACATCACCCTGGCCATGGCGCGTGAGCTGAAGACCATGCTGGAGCGCAACGGGCGCTACCGCGTGCATCTGACGCGGGACCGCGATGTGTTCATCCGTCTGCGCGAACGCATCGCCATCGCGCGGGCCCAGGGCGCCGACCTGTTCCTCTCTCTGCATGCCGATGCGGTGCAGAATCCGCAGATCCGCGGGCTTTCGGTCTATACCCTGTCGCGCACCGCCTCGGATTCCGAGGCGCAGGCCCTGGCGGAAAAGGAAAACAAGGCCGACCTGATCGCCGGCATCGACCTCACCCACGAATCCGTCGACGTGGCCAACATCCTGATCGACCTCGCCCAGCGCGAGACCATGAACCGATCGGCGGGCTTCGCCGCCGAACTGGTGGACGAGGTGGGCCAGGAGATGGACCTGCTGGGCAACACCCACCGCTTCGCCGGCTTCGCCGTGTTGAAGGCCCCCGACGTGCCGGCGGTGCTGGTGGAGATGGGCTACCTTTCCAACGAGTCCGAGGAGAAGCTGCTGCGCCAGCCGCAGTACCGCGCCCGTCTGGCCAAGTCGGTGGTCAAGGCGGTGGAGCGCTTCTTCCCCCCCAATCTCAAGGCCAAGCGGCCGTAACGGTGATCGCCCGCCTCGGTTTCCTGCTGCTCCTCGCGGTCATGGCGCTTCCCGCCCGGGCCGAAACCAGGCCCGCCGTGCCCTGCCTGACCTGTCCCCGGCCGGTTCCGGCCTGCTGGATGGTGGTCTATCGCTGGACAGACTACAATCTGCGTTCGGGGCCGGGCAATCACATGGTCATCACCACCGGGGCGCCGCCCTCCACGCCGGAACTGGCCCAGGCCACCGACGACATCCGGCGCGGCATGCCCAAGGGCATGAGCGCCAAGGTGATCGGCACCAACCGCATCGACTGCCCCGAACCGATCAAGGCGGCGGCACGCAAGCCGTGAATGCTCTTCCTGCCCATATGACAGTGGACAGCCGTGCCCATCGCCTGCATCTTCCCCGGACTTGACGCCGGACGCCGCAAGGCGGTACCACCGGGCCAATCCATGAGGCATTGCCCATAATGTTCCGCTTCCTGCTTGGGCTGTTCAGCCTGTTCATCCTGCTGGCCATCGTGGGGGCCGGCGGAGTGCTGTTCGTCTTCTGGCATTATGGCCGGGGGCTGCCCGATTATCACCAGTTGGCCCATTACGAGCCGCCGATCACCACCCGCGTCTATGGCGGCGACGGCCGTCTGGTGGCCGAATACGCGGTGGAGAAGCGGGTGTTCGTGCCGCTGCCGGTGATCCCCCAGACGGTGAAGGACGCCTTCCTGTCGGCCGAGGACAAGAATTTCTATTCCCATGCCGGCATCGACCCGGTGGGCATCGCCCGCGCCATCGTCGTCAACGTCAAGAACCGGGGCAAGGGCGCCGACCGGCGGCCGGTGGGCGCCTCGACCATCACCCAGCAGGTGGCCAAGAACTTCCTGCTGACCAACGAGGTGTCCATCGAGCGCAAGGTCAAGGAAGCCATTCTGGCGCTGCGCATCGAGCGGACCTTCACCAAGGACCACATTCTCGAACTCTACCTCAACGAGATCTACCTGGGCGGCGGCGCCTACGGCGTGGCGGCGGCGGCGCTGAACTATTTCGACAAGGGCCTGGACGAGCTGTCGGTGGCCGAGGCCGCCTATCTCGCCGCCCTGCCCAAGGCGCCCAACAACTATAACCCCCATCGCCATCCCCAGGCCGCCAAGGAGCGCCGGGACTGGGTGATCGGGCGCATGTTCGAGGACGGCAAGATCACCCAGGCCGAGTACCAGGCCTTCGTCGCCCTGCCGCTGGAGGTCCGCTCGCGCAAGGAGATGCAGGCCACCCAGGGCGCCGATTACTTCGCCGAGGACATCCGCCGCGAGATCATGGCCAAGCACGGCGGCGAGACCGCCCTGTACAAGGGCGGGCTGGTGGTGCGCGCCTCCATGGACGCCCGGCTGCAGGCGGTGGGCTCGAAGGTGCTGCGCCAGGGACTGGCCAATTACGACCGCCGCCACGGCTGGCGCGGCCCCGTCACCCGCATTCCCGCCGCCGCCGGCTGGGGGCCGCTGCTGGCCGCCGTGCCGCGTCCCGGCGGCGCCGACGAGGCGTGGCAGACCGCCGTGGTGCTGGCGCTGAACGATCACGAGGCCACCCTGGGGCTGGTGGGCGGCAAGGTCGGCCGGGTGCCGTTCTCCGAGATGAAGTGGGCGCGTCCCGCCCTGGAGAAGGCCCATATGGGGCCGTTCCCCCGCCGCCCCGCCGATGTGGTCGCCCTGGGCGACGTCATCTTGGTGGAACCGGCGGCCAAGGGCGAGGACGGCAAGCCGCTGCCCGCCAATTCCTTCAGCTTGCGCCAGATTCCCAAGGTCGAGGGCGCCCTGGTGGCCATCGACCCCCATACGGGGCGCGTGCTGGCCATGGTGGGCGGCTGGTCCTACGGCAAGAGCCAGTTCAACCGCGCCTCCCAGGCGCTGCGCCAGCCCGGTTCGTCGTTCAAGCCGTTCATCTATCTGGCGGCGCTGGAAAGCGGCTACACGCCCTCCTCCCTGGTGCTCGACGCCCCCATCGCCCTGCCCCAGGGGCCGGGCCTGCCGCTGTGGCGGCCCAAGAACTACAACGACGACTATCTCGGCCCCACCACGCTGCGCGTCGGCCTCGAGAAGTCGCGCAACCTGATGACCGTGCGTCTGGCCCAGGCCATCGGCATGGAGAAGGTGGCCGATTATTCGGGACGTTTCGGCATCTACGACAACCTGCCGCGCCAGTTGTCCATGGCGCTGGGCGCCGGCGAGACCACGCCGCTCAAGCTGACCGCCGCCTACGCCATGCTGGTCAACGGCGGCAAGAAGGTGCGGCCCACCCTGATCGACCGCATCCAGGACCGCAACGGCAAGACCCTGTTCAGCCACGACCTGCGGTTCTGCGACGGCTGTTCCGCCAACCGCTTCACCGGCCAGGACATGCCGGTGCTGCCCGATATCCGCGAGCAGATGGTCGATCCGGTTTCCGCCTATCAGATGGTCAGCATCATGGAAGGCGTGGTCCAGCGCGGCACCGGCACCTCGGTCAGGGCGGTGGGCAAGCCGCTGGCCGGCAAGACCGGCACCTCCAACGATTCCAACGACGTGTGGTTCGTCGGCTTCTCCCCCGACCTGGCGGTGGGGGTGTTCGTCGGCTTCGACGATCCCGCCACCCTGGGGGCCAAGGAAACCGGCGGCTCCATCGCGGCGCCCATCTTCCGCGACTTCATGGCGGAGGCGCTGAAGGATAAGCCGCCGACCCCGTTCCGCGTGCCGCCCGGCGTGCGCCTGGTCCGCGTCAACGCCGGCACCGGCAAGCCGGCCATGCCCGGCGACGCCAAGGCCATCTACGAGGCGTTCAAGGGCAGCGACCGCATGCCCGGCGACGAGGAAGACGTGCTGGAAGGCTCGGGCGGCATCGATGCCGGCTTCAGCTTCGCCCCCTTCCTGGGGGCGGAGGAGGGCGGAACCGCCGGCGTGCAGATCACCCCGCCGCCCGGCGCGGTTCCCGGCCCCGACGGCACCGTTCCCGCCGCGCCGCCGGCGCAGGCGCCGGTCAGTGGCCCGGCTCCGTCGGCGGGTGGGCTGTATTAGAACTTGAAGTGGACGAGGGCGGGCAAGATGCCCGCGCTCCAGACGACGTCACGCGGAGCGCGGCCGTCCCGGCCGCCTGTCGGCGTCGGTGCGCAGGCGCGGGTCAGCCCCGCGCGTCGCTCATCACCTTGACGATCTTGTCCTTGAGGGCCGGGGGCAGGACCGGCTTGGCCAGGAAGGCGTTGACGTCCAGTTCCTTGGCGCGGCCCACGGTGGTGGCGTCGGTGTGGGCGGTCAGCATGATCACCGGCAAATCACGGCCGAAGGGCAACGCCCGCAGCGACTTGACGAAGCCGAACCCGTCGACGGGACGCATCTGCACGTCGCAGACCACCACGTCGGGGCGTTCGCGCTCGACGGTTTCCAGGCCTGAATTGCCGTCATGGGCTTCGACCACCGTGCCGACACCCACCTGCTGCAGCATCTTTTTGACGATGGTCCGGACGAATTCCTGATCGTCGATGACCAGCACCTTCAGCGCGCCGAGATCCACCACAGCAGGCATCCGACTACTCTCCCCCAATAGCGATATTCTCACCGGTTCGTTGAGGCTAGCAGAAGCCGGTGAGAATGCCAAAGGTGATCAGGCTGCAGACGTCTTGGTCTTGGCGTTGCCGGCGGCGTCGCGGCCGGCGGAGAAGGCCTTCTGGTTGACCTCGACCATGGCGGGCTTCCTTTCGCGGAAGCGGCCGACGATCTGCTCTTCCAGTTCTTCCGCCGGGAAGGGCAGGTAATCGGCGATGGCGCCCAGCATGATGGTGTTGATCAGCCGCAGATCGCCCAGTTCGCGGGCGATGGCCCCGGCGTCGAAGTCGTAGACGGTGACGCCCGCCGCCCGCATCTGGGCCACCGGATCGTCCGGGTACTTGAACAGCCCGGCCGAGACCACCGGCGGCACCAGGCGGATGGTGTTGACCATGGCGACGCCGCCGGGGCGCAGCATGTCGGCCCAGCGGGAGCCCTCGGCCACCTCGAAGGCCACCAGGATGTCGGCGGTGCCCGGCGTGATCACCGGCGACCACACGCGCTTGCCGAAGCGGACGTGGCTGGTGACCACGCCGCCGCGCTGGGCCATGCCGGCCACTTCCGACTTCTTGCAGTCCAGGCCGCGGGCCATGGCCGCCTGGGACAGGATTTCGGCGGCGGTCATCACGCCCTGGCCGCCGGTGCCGCATACGAGGATATTGGTAATGACGTCGGTCATGGCTTCTTTCCTCACTCGGCCGCGGCGGCGCGCTTGGCCAGCACGATGGCGTTGGGGCCGCACGATTCGACGCACATGTGGCAGCCGGTGCACATGGCGGTGTCGATGGTGGTGAACTTCAGCTCGTTGACCTTGCCGTCGGGACGGACCTTGGTTTCCGAGCGCTTCACCGTGATGGCCGGACAGCCCACGTTGATGCAGTTGCCGCAGCCGGTGCAGTCGTCGTCCACCACCTTGTAGGGTTCGATCTTGGTGTAGAACTCGGACAGCACGCAGGGACGGTCGGTGATGATCACCGAGACCTCGGGAATGGCGGTCTCCTGCTTGATGGTCTTGAACACCACCGGCAGCACGTAGGGATCGATCTTCTTGATGCGCTCGGGCTTGACGCCCAGCGCCTCCACCAGCTTGACGAAATCGACGCGCGGCGTCTCGTCGCCCTTCAGTCCCTTGCCGGTGCCGGCGTGGTTCTGGCCGCCGGTCATGCCGGTGGTGCGGTTGTCGAGGATCAGGACGGTGACGTTGCCCCGGTTGTAGACGATGTCCAGCATCCCCTGCATGCCCATGTGCAGGAAGGTGGAATCGCCGATGACGGCGACCACGGACTTGTCCTTGGTCTCTTCCGAGCGGGCCTTGTCCATGCCGAGAGCGATGCCCATGGAGGCGCCCATGGAGATGGTGGTGTCCAGTGCGTTCCACGGATGGCCGGCGCCCAGGGTGTAGCAGCCGATATCGCCCGAAATCTGGACGTTCTTGCGCATGCGGGCCAGCGAGTAGTAGACGCCCATGTGGGGACAGGCGGCGCACATGGTCGGCGGGCGCGGGAAGGGCTCGAACTTGGGGTAGGTGGTGGTGGGCGGCAGCGGCTCGCCCAGGAAGGTCTTGATGGCCGGGATCAGCACGTTGGGGGTCAGCTCGCCCAGGCGGGGCAGCAGGTCCTTGCCGTGAATCTTCAGCAGACCGGCGGCCTTCAGCTCCTGCTCCATCAGCGGCTCTGTCTCCTCGACCACCACCAGATGCTCGACCTGGGCCGCCAGCTTCTCCACCAGGGCCACCGGCACCGGATAGGTGAAGCCCAGCTTGAGCACGGGGGCGTCGGGGAAGCTTTCACGCAGATGCATGTAGGCGGGGCCCGAGGTGACGAAGCCCACCCGCTTGTCGGAACCGTCGTCCAGGAAGTTCATGGGCGAGGCTTCGGCCAGCTTCTGCAGCTTGCCCTCGCGGGCGATCTGGGCGGGCAGCAGCCCCTTGGCGTTGGCCGGGGTCATCACCCAGCGGCGCGCGTCGGACTTGAAGCCGCCGATGTCGTGCTTGACCCTTTCCCCCACCTGCACCACCGCCTTGACGTGGCAGACGCGGGTGGTCAGGCGCAGGATGACGGGCGTGTTGTAGGCCTCCGACAGCTCGAAGGCGTACTTGGCCATCTCATAGGCTTCCTGGGAATCCGCCGGCTCCAGCACCGGAACGTGGGCGAAGCGGCCCCAGAAGCGCGAGTCCTGCTCGTTCTGGGAGGACGACATGCCCACGTCGTCGGCCACGGCGATCACCAGGCCGCCGATCACGCCGGCCACCGTCACGGTCATGAAGGCGTCCGAGGCGACGTTGAGGCCCACATGCTTCATGGCGCAGAACGAGCGGGCGCCCGACATGGAGCCGCCGATGGCCACTTCCATGGCCACCTTCTCGTTCACCGACCATTCGGCGTAGAGATCGGGATAGAGCGACAGGCTCTCCAGGATCTCGGTGGAGGGGGTGCCGGGATAGGCGGCGGCCACCTTGGCGCCGGCCTCCCACACGCCCCGGGCGATGGCGTCGTTACCCGACAACAAAAGCCGCGACTGCGGCTTGGCCTGAACGGCTGCGGACATGAACAAGCTCCTCACGCTCTCCGGTATCATCCGCCGGCGCGGGGGCTTTGCCTCTCTTTGCCGCGGAACGGGGCGGAGCCTAACACCGACGGGGCCTTCACCGGAAGAAGAATGCGCATCCAGGCTACGCCGATGCGTTACCATGCGATACTCATAATCAGATTGTGCGTATCAGTTCCAGCGTCCGTCGGTGGTCAGCCGTTCCAGGTGCTCGACGGCGATGGCGTGCACCGCCTTGGCGGCGATGGACAGCGGCCGGTCCGAGGCATGGGCCAGCGAGATGGTCCGCTCGATTTCCGGCGAGACGATGGGCACCGCGTCCAGGTTGGCGGCCTCGGCCCCGAAACGGGCATAGCGCTCTGACAGCACGGTGTAGCCGGCCCCGGCGGCGACCAGCGACTTGATCTGATCCAGCGCGTCGATCTCGATCACCACCCGGGGCTCGACCCCCAGGGGACGGGCGGCGCGCTCCACCTCGGCCCGCACCCCGTGGGGGCGGCCGGGCAGGATCAGCGGCAGGCTCAGCACCCGGGCCAGGTCCATGTCGTGGCGGCCCTGCAGCAGCCGGTCGCCCTTGGTGGCCACCAGGGCCAGGCGCTCGCGGGCGATGAAGCGGGTGGCAAGCCCGGGGGGGTGCTCCGAGCCGAACACCAGCGCCATGTCAACCGAACCCGACAGCACCCATTCCAGCATATGGCCCGACAGCCCCTCCACCACCCGGAGATGGATCGAGGGATGGCGGCGGCGCACCGCCAGCGCCAGGGGCACGGTCAGCACCGGCCCCAGCGAGGTGGGAATGCCGATCACCGCCGGGCCGGCGGGAGCGGCCTCCAGCCCCCTGATCTCGTCCTTCAACGTCGCCATGCGCTCGACCAGCACCCCGGCGCGGACCGCCAGGCGCAGGCCGCTCTCGGTGGGCACCACGCCGCGCGCCGTACGGTGGACCAGCGGGCAGCCGAATTCCTCCTCCAGCCGTTTCAGGTGCAGGCTGAGCGCCGGCTGGGCGACGCGCAACGCCTCGGCCGCCTTGCTCAGCGAGCCGTGTTCGACGATGCCCAGGAAATAGCGGAGCTGGCGGATATCCATGAGGTATAATGATCCGTTATGACCACCATAGAAAAGATATTTTTCCAATGATGGCTCGGATGGGGCATGGTGCCTCCAGTGCCATTCATCATCATGTGGGAGACGCATTGTGCAGCAGTTCAAGTGGGACGATCCCTTCCTCCTCGAAGACCAGCTCAGCGAAGACGAGAAGCTGATCCGCGATTCGGCGCATGCCTATTGCCAGGAAAAGCTCCAGCCCCGGGTGATGAAGGCGTTCCGCGACGAGACCTTCGACCGCGAGATCATGAACGAGATGGGCGAGATGGGCCTGCTCGGCCCGACCATCCCCGAGGAATTCGGCGGCCCCGGCGTCAACCACGTGGCCTACGGCCTGATCTCCCGCGAAGTGGAGCGGGTGGATTCCGGCTACCGTTCGGCCATGAGCGTGCAGTCGTCGCTGGTGATGCATCCCATCTTCACCTACGGCACCGAAGAGCAGAAGAAGAAGTACCTGCCCAAGCTGGCCACCGGCGAGATCATCGGCTGCTTCGGCCTGACCGAGCCCGACGCCGGGTCCGATCCGGGCGGCATGCGCACCCGCGCCAAGAAGGTGGACGGCGGCTACCTGCTGACCGGCTCCAAGATGTGGATCACCAACTCCCCCATCTCGGACATCGCCATCGTGTGGGCCAAGTCCGACGCCCATGAGGGCAAGATCAAGGGCTTCATCGTCGAGAAGGGCACCAAGGGCTTCACCACGCCGAAGATCGAGGGCAAGCTTTCCTTGCGCGCCTCCATCACCGGCGAGATCGTGCTCGACGAGGCCTTCGTCCCCGATGAGGCGCTGATGCCCAACGTTTCCGGCCTGGGCGGCCCGTTCGGCTGCCTGAACAAGGCCCGCTACGGCATCGCCTGGGGCGTCATCGGCGCCGCCGAGTTCTGCTGGCATGCCTCGCGCCAGTACATGCTGGACCGCAAGCAGTTCGGCCGCCCGCTGGCCGCCAACCAGATCCCCCAGCTCAAGCTGGCCAATATGATGACCGAGATCACGCTCGGCCTGCAGGCCTGCGTGCGCGTCGGCCGCATGATGGACGAGGGCACCTGGGCGCCGGAAGCTGTGTCGCTGATCAAGCGCAACAATTGCGGCAAGGCGCTCGACATCGCCCGCATGTCCCGCGACATGCACGGCGGCAACGGCATCTCGGAAGAGTTCCACGTCATCCGCCACATGGTGAACCTGGAGACCGTCAACACCTATGAAGGTGCCCATGACGTGCATGCCCTGATCCTGGGCCGCGCCATGACCGGCATCCAGGCGTTCTCCTGAGCCTTTGAGCCAAGGCCAAGTCCCGGAAGGGACTTGGCTAGGCCCAAGGGGCCGCGCGGCTTATGCCGCGGGAGCCAAGGGCGCACAGCGCCCGCCCGGCGCCTGAGGGACAACGATTTAAGGGATTGAAAGACAAATGAAAGTCCTGGTCGCGATCAAGCGGGTGATCGACTACAACGTGAAGATTCGGGTGAAGTCGGATGGTTCCGGCGTCGAGACGCAGAACGTCAAGTTCTCCATGAATCCGTTCGACGAGATCGCGGTGGAGGAGGCGGTCCGCCTCAAGGAAGCGGGCAAGGCCACCGAGGTGGTGGTGGTGTCGGTGGGCCCGGCGGCGGCGGGCGAGACGCTGCGCACGGCGCTGGCCATGGGGGCCGACCGCGGCATCCTGGTTTCCAGCGACGACGAGGTCCAGCCGCTGGGCGTCGCCAAGGTCCTGAAGGCG
>NZ_AONQ01000108.1 GCF_000342045.1 Paramagnetospirillum caucaseum
GGTTCATTCGTCTCCTCCCCCCCAGCGGTCATGCCGGGCCATCACCATGTCGGCGACGCGGGCGAACTGGGCGAATGCCTCGCCCCGCTCGGTAACGATGCACTCCCCCCATTTCAAGATGTTGAACTCGTTGATCAGACGGATTTCATCCGCGCCACGGACCTCCTGCTGGCGAATCTGGCCCATGATCCCGCTGAAGGTTTCCAGGACGTCGCTGGCCCGCTGGCGCTGCTCGTCGGTTTCCGGCGGCGGAACCGCCGTCCCCACCATGCAGAAATCCTCGAGGAAAAGCCCGCCGCCGCTCAACCGGCGGCGGCGGATTCCGCCAAGCAATCTCAGGAGCTTGACCGAGCCGAGCACATGCTGCCGGCCCCAGCGGAAACAGATACTGACGAAATCCGAGATGGAAAAGGCCAGGGCGGTGTAGTCGGAAACACCCGAGGCGGAATCGAGGAAGATCAGGTCGTACTTCAACCGCAACTCGTTGCGGAAGCGACTCATCTTGGCCGGCAATCCCTCGCCGAAGGTGGGCAGGGCATCGCTGGGATCGTAGCTGAGCGGAGCGACCATGAAGTCGATGACCGCCGTATTGCCGCCGGGAATCGGGAATTCCCGCCGCAGGATAAAATCGGCCGGAGCCGCCTCCACCCCACTGGCGAGGTAACGGACGATGCTGTGCTCCGCCATGTCGTCATTGGTGATATCGGCCAACACCGCCATGCCCGGTCCATCGATATCCAGGTCGGCGACCAGGACGCGCATGCCTTGGCGGGCGGCGTGATAGGCCACGTTGGCGCAGGTGGTGGTGCGGCCGGTGCCGCCCTTGTAGGAGATGAAGGTATGGATGGATCCGGGCTTTGCCATAATGATCGCTACCTCTCGCTTCCAGCGAATTCAGCCAGCATCAACGCCCTGATATCCTCGGCCGCGCGCCGGACCTCTTCGGCCGACGCCTGCCCCGACGAGGCCGTTTCCAAGCGCTCGGCAAGCCCGGAAAAGACCGGCTCGAAGCGTCCCAGCACCCTGGACACCTCCGCTTTGAGCTGCTGGCTCATTTCAAGCCGCAGATCCTCGAAGGATTGCCGGACAAAGCGTTCGATCATCGCCCGGGCCCGCTCGCCGTTGATCTCGATGGAGACGGCATGGCGGGCGGTGACGTCCGCGACGATCTTCGCCAGTTCCGTGACCGAGATGCCGCCCGCCGCCGCCTGATGGGCTTCGGGGGCGGGGACGTCCGGCGCGGGCAGCCCGTCCTCCAGCCACTCCGCCACCCGACACAGCGCCTCGATGGCCCGCTCGGTCTGGTAGACGGCGAAATCGCCCTTCTGCGCGTACTTGTCCCAGGCGGGACATTTCGCCGCGCGGTTGGCCAACAGCCATTCCAGAGCCTGGTCCAGGCGGGGCCGCAGGTCGCCCGCCAGGTCGGGATGCCACAGCCCCAGCAGGGCCAGGGCCTTGACGTATTGCGGCAGGAACGACCGGTCCAGCAATTGGTTCTCGCCGCCGTCCTGCCCCGGCTTGAAGGCGCTGGCCGTCTCGAGCAGGATCAGGCAGCCGTTCTTGATCTGGTCGGACTTGACCTTGGGGTTCTCGAGGGTTTCGCCCAGACGGAACAGGGCCTCCTTCAACCGGGCGGGCTCCTCGTAATCGAGATAGAGCAACGCCATGATCACCCAAAGATTGAAGCTGAAGCCTTGGTCGAACTCGTCCTCCTGCACCGCCTTGCCGGTCCGGATGTCCACGTTGCGGCCGCCGAACGCCTGTTTCTCCTCGGCGGAATGCTGGCCGAGGATATGAATCCGGACCAGTTCCGTCTTCACCGTGGACAGGGCTCGCCGGAGCGTGGCCAGGCCCTCAACAACGCGCGGCGTCGCGAAATAGCGGCGGGAAAAATCCTTCATCTCGCAGAGATCGCTGAGCGTGTCGCAGGCCATCCAGGTGAAGTACTTGAACGGCCGGTCAGGGACATCGTGGTTGGTGAACGACCATCCCTTGGCCCGCCCGACCTCGTCGGCGACCACCGCCCTGGCAAGGATATCCAGGCAGTCTTCCATTATACCCCGCCCCACCCGGAGCCGCGGCTCGGAGGACGGTGCGCCGAAAACCGCCTCGCTCAGCACAACCAGCGACACGGCGTAGCACACCGTGTCGAGAAACGGGTGGCTCTGGCCCCTGCCGTCCACGATGGAAACATAGGGTGTTCCGCTGTATTGCCGGTCGTTCCCCATCCTCTCCAGCAGGTCGTAGACGTCCTGCTCCAGAAGGGGGCGGGGATAGATCTCGTCGAGCCGCCGCGCCAGATCGGGCTTCGTCCCGAAGCGGTTCCAGGCGATCAGATAGCTCAGAAGCCCCTCGCAGACGATGATGTCGCCCTTGCCGGGAACAGGAGCGCCGTCGGCGCCGCGCTCCACCATGTTGGCGGGATCCTCCCAGCCTCCCCGGGCATCCCGTTGCGCCTTCAGGTAGGACAGAGCCCCCATGACGGCCTCAACGACATGGTCGAGCGCCTGAGCGTTGTATTGCATGCAATCCCCCACAAATTCTCGCTAAAGATGCTTTGATTGCCGTATACACCCCCAAACACATCGTGTCATATATTTTTATTCTCATTGATTGTATACATGTTGACGCCAATTGCCTGCCGGCTGCCGTTTTTCGCCCGGTTGCGCCCCCGATCGCCAAGCGCCACCGGCCCGGAAGCCAGCCCGCCCCCACCCCCGAGGGTAGTGAATAACCCCCTCCGGGTAGGGCTTCTTATAACGAGTCCAGAGCGTTACGGCCCTGGTCCTACCGCTTCGCGGCCAGCCTGCGGAAATCTCAAGGTTTCCCGGCGGGGCGGCTTTGCGTGCGCTGCATGCCAATCCGCTTGCCCTTGGGCGCGAATCGCGTTACCTAAGCCCCCCAGGCCATTTTCGCGCGCACCGCGCGCCCCACCCGTTCGTCTAGAACCATCTCACCGTTTCGAGGGAACTCCATCCATGGCACGCAAGAAGATCGCTCTCGTAGGGTCCGGCAACATCGGCGGCACGCTCGCCCACCTGATCGGCCTCAAGGAACTGGGTGATGTCGTCATGTTCGACATCGCCGAGGGCATCCCCCAGGGCAAGGGTCTCGACATCCTCGAGTCCACCCCGGTCGAGGGCGTGGACTGCCGCTATTCCGGTGCCAACGACTACTCGGCGATCAAGGGCGCCGACGTTGTGATCGTCACCGCCGGCGTGCCGCGCAAGCCCGGCATGAGCCGCGACGACCTGGTCGGCATCAACCTGAAGGTCATGGCCGCCGTCGGCCAGGGCATCAAGGACAACTGCCCCGGCGCCTTCGTGATCTGCATCACCAATCCGCTGGACGTGATGGTCTGGGCGCTGCAGCACTATTCCGGCGTGCCCGCCAACATGATCGTCGGCATGGCCGGCGTGCTGGATTCGGCCCGCTTCCGCACCTTCCTGTGCGAGGAGTTCAACGTCTCGGTCGAGGACGTCACCGCCTTCGTGCTGGGCGGCCACGGCGACACCATGGTCCCGCTGGTCCGCTACTCCACCGTCGCCGGCATCCCGCTGCCCGACCTGGTGAAGATGGGCTGGACCACCCAGGAGAAGCTGGACAAGATCGTGCAGCGCACCCGTGACGGCGGCGCCGAGATCGTCAACCTGCTGAAGACCGGCTCGGCCTACTACGCCCCCGCCGCCTCCGGCGTGGCCATGGCCGAAGCCTTCCTGAAGGACAAGAAGCGCGTCCTGCCCGTCGCCACCCTGGTCAAGGGCGGCACCTACGGCCAGCCCGACGACGTGTTCGTCGGCGTGCCGGTGGTGATCGGCGAGGGCGGTGTCGAGCGCATCGTCGAGATCGAGCTGAACGCCGCCGAGCAGGCCGAGTTCAACAAGTCGGCCGACGCCGTGCGCGGTCTGGTCAAGGTCGCCAAGGGCCTGATGGGCTAATCGACAAGACACTCAAGGGGAGCGAAACCCGATGAACATTCATGAGTATCAGGGCAAGCAGGTGCTGGCCAAGTACGGCGTCGCCGTACTGAAGGGCGGCGTCGCCTACACCCCCGACGAGGCGGTGCAGGTTGCCAAGGAGCTGGGCGGTCCGGTGTGGGTCGTGAAGTCCCAGATCCACGCCGGCGGCCGCGGCGCCGGTCGCTTCAAGAACGACCCCAATGGCAAGGGCGGCGTCCGCGTCGTCAAGTCCATCGACGAGGTCAAGAGCAACGTCGACCAGATGCTGGGCCAGATCCTGGTCACCAAGCAGACCGGCCCGGCGGGCAAGGAAGTCAAGCGCGTCTACATCGAGCAGGGCTGCGACATCAAGCGCGAGCTGTACCTGTCCATGCTGGTCGACCGCGCCACCTGCCGCGTCACCATCGTCGCCTCCACCGAGGGCGGCATGGAGATCGAGGAAGTGGCCCACAGCCACCCCGAGAAGATCCTGAAGGTCGCCATCGACCCGGTCGAGGGCTTCCAGCAGTACCACGGCCGCCAGATCGCTTTCGGCTTAGGGCTAGAGGGCAAGCAGGTCAATACCGCCGTCAAGTTCATCGGCGCCCTGTACAAGGCCTTCATGGACCTGGACTGCTCCATCGTCGAGATCAACCCGCTGGTGGTCACCGGCGCCGGCGAACTGATCGCGCTGGACGCCAAGGTCAACTTCGACGACAACGCGCTGTTCCGTCACAAGGACATCGAAGAGCTGCGCGACGAGTCCGAGGAAGACCCGGCCGAGCTCGAAGCCGCCCGCCACAGCCTGAACTACATCAAGCTGGACGGCCAGATCGGCTGCATGGTCAACGGCGCCGGCCTGGCCATGGCCACCATGGACATCATCAAGCTGTACGGCGCCGAGCCGGCCAACTTCCTCGACGTCGGCGGCGGCGCCACCAAGGAGCGCGTCACCACCGCCTTCAAGCTGATCCTCTCCGATCCCAACGTCGAAGGCATCCTGGTCAACATCTTCGGCGGCATCATGCGCTGCGACGTCATCGCCGAAGGCGTTGTCGCCGCCGCCCGCGAGGTTTCGCTGAACGTCCCGCTGGTGGTCCGCCTGGAAGGCACCAATGTCGAGCTGGGCAAGAAGATCATGGCTCAGTCCGGTCTGCCGATCATCGCGGCCGACAATCTTGCCGATGCCGCCGAGAAGGTGGTGAAGGCCGTGAAGGAGGCTGCATAAAAATGGCCGTTCTCGTTAATGCCAACACGAAGGTGATCTGCCAGGGCTTCACTGGCGCCCAGGGCACCTTCCACTCCGAGCAGGCCATCGCCTACGGCACCAAGATGGTCGGCGGCGTCACCCCCGGCAAGGGCGGCACCACCCACCTGGACCTGCCGGTGTTCAACACCGTCGCCGAGGCCAAGGCCAAGACCGGTTGCAACGCGTCGGTGATCTACGTGCCGCCGCCGTTCGCCGCCGACGCCATCCTGGAAGCCATCGACGCCGAGATCGAACTGGCCGTCTGCATCACCGAGGGTATCCCGGTGGCCGACATGCTGGCCGTCAAGCGCGCCCTGCAGGGCTCCAAGACCCGCCTGATCGGGCCGAACTGCCCCGGCGTCATCACGCCCGGCGAATGCAAGATCGGCATCATGCCCGGCCACATCCACATGCGTGGCAAGATCGGCATCGTGTCGCGTTCCGGCACCCTGACCTACGAAGCCGTGGCGCAGACCACCGCCACCGGCCTGGGCCAGACCACCTGCATCGGCATCGGCGGTGACCCCATCAACGGCACCAACTTTGTCGACAGCCTGGAGCTCTTCCTGGCCGACCCCGAGACCCAGGCGATCATCATGATCGGCGAAATCGGCGGCGACGCCGAGGTCCAGGGCGCCGAGCTGCTGAAGCGCTCCAAGATCAAGAAGCCGACCGTCGGCTTCATCGCCGGCCGTACCGCTCCGCCCGGCCGCCGCATGGGCCATGCCGGTGCGGTGATCTCGGGCGGCAACGACACCGCCGACTTCAAGGTGGAAGCCCTGAAGTCCGCCGGTATCGCCGTCGCCGACTCGCCCGCCTCGCTGGGCTCGACCATGGTGCAGCTCCTCAAGGGCTGAACCGCTTAGTACCAAACGGTCCGGCGCGTCGCCGGAGCGCCGGACCGCCGGTGCGTCGGACCGTCTTTAATAAGAATAACAAAGCAGTTTGCGCCGTAAATGAGCGGCGCCCGGCGGCGCCGCCCGGCCCAAGCACGAAAGGGACGCGGGCTAGAACCTGCGTCGAATCCCGAACATGACAAAGCAGTTCGACGAATCGTCCTTTCTGAGTGGCGGCAACGCCGTCTTCATCGCCGAGCTTTACTCCCGCTACCTGGAAGACCCCGCTTCGGTCGATCCCTCGTGGGTCGCCTTCTTCCAGGATCTGAAGGACGACGGCTCGGAGCTCATTCAGGACTTCAAGGGGACCGCCGGTGCCCGCCGTGACGTCAAGATCATCGGCGCCGTCGACCCGGAAGCCACCGCCGCGGCCGCCGCAGCCGCAGCCGCCAAGAAGGGCGGCAAGGACGGAGCCAAGGCCGCCGCCGTTCCGGCCACCGATCCCGCCGCCATCCGCCAGGGCCAGATCGATTCGATCCGTGCCCTGATGCTGATCCGCTCGTACCGCGTGCGCGGCCACCTGATGGCCCAGCTCGACCCGCTGAATCTCACCAAGCGCGAGCAGCACCCCGAGCTGGATTACCGCACCTACGGCTTCACCGATGCCGATCTCGACCGCGAGATCTTCATCGACCATGTGCTGGGCCTGGAAAGCGCCAGGCTCAGGGACATCGTGCGCATCGTGCAGGAAACCTACTGCTCGTGCATCGGCGTCGAGTTCATGCACATCCAGGACCCCGACCAGAAGGCCTGGATCCAGAAGCGCATCGAGTCGATCCACAACCGCACCGACTTCACGCCGCGCGGCAAGACCGCCATCCTGGAACGCCTGACCGAGGCCGAGGGTTTCGAGCGTTTCCTGCAGATGAAGTACACCGGCACCAAGCGCTTCGGCCTCGAGGGCGGCGAAGGCGTCATCCCGGCGCTGGAGCAGATCTTGAAGCGTGGCTCGCAGCTGGGCGTCGACGAGGTGGTGCTGGGCATGGCCCACCGCGGCCGCCTCAACGTGCTGGCCAATTTCATGAAGAAGCCCTATCAGGCCATCTTCTCGGAATTCCAGGGCAACGCCGCCAACCCGGAAGATGTCCAGGGCTCGGGCGACGTGAAGTACCACCTGGGCACCTCGGCCGACCGCGATTTCGACGGCAAGATCGTCCACCTGTCACTGATGCCCAACCCGTCGCACCTGGAAGTGGTCGGCCCGCTGGTGGTCGGCAAGGTACGCGCCAAGCAGACCCAGTTCGGCGACACCGAAAGGAAGCGGGTGATGGGCATCATCCTGCACGGCGACGCCGCCTTCGCCGGCCAGGGCGTGGTGCCCGAGGTGATGCTGCTGTCGCAGCTCAAGGGCTACGCCACCGGCGGCACCATGCACATCATCGTCAACAACCAGATCGGCTTCACCACCGCGCCGCAATACTCGCGCTCCGGCCCCTATTCCTCGGACGTGGCCAAGGGCTTCCAGGCCCCGGTGTTCCACGTCAACGGCGACGATCCCGAGGCCGTGGTGCACGTGGCCCGCATCGCCACCGAATTCCGCCAGGAATTCGGTGGCGACGTGGTGATCGACATGGTCTGCTACCGCCGCCACGGCCATAACGAGTCGGACGAGCCGGCCTTCACCCAGCCGCTGATGTACCGCAAGATCGCCAGCCACCCGACCACCCGCGCGCTCTATTCCGAGAAGCTGGTGGCCGAGGGCACCATCTCGCGCTACGAGGCCGACGCCATCTTCGCCAACTTCCAGGCCCGCCTGGAGCAGGACTACGAAGCGGCCAAAAGCTTCAAGGTCAACAAGGCCGACTGGCTGGAAGGCAAGTGGCAGGGGCTGGTGCAACTGTCCGAGGAAGAGGAGTTCCGCGAGGAGAAGACCGGCGTCGCACCGGACGTCCTCAAGGAAGTGGGCCATGCCCTGGCCCGCACGCCCGAGGGCTTCAACGTCAACCGCAAGATCGTCCGCCAACTGGCCGCCAAGAAGGACATGGTGGACACCGGCGAGGGTATCGACTGGGCAACCGCCGAGGCCCTGGCCTTCGGCACCCTGCTGGTGGAGGGCAACCCCGTCCGCCTGTCGGGCCAGGATTGCGGGCGCGGCACCTTCTCGCAGCGCCATTGCCGTCTGACCGACCAGGAGACCGAGGACCGCGTCGAGCCCCTCAACCACATCCGCCCCGGCAACCAGGCCTATTTCGAGGTCATGGATTCGCCGCTGTCGGAAGAGGCGGTGCTGGGCTTCGAGTACGGCTATTCCCAGGCCGAGCCCAATACGCTGACCCTGTGGGAAGGCCAGTTCGGCGATTTCGCCAACGGCGCCCAGGTGATCATCGACCAGTTCATCAACTCGGGCGAGTCCAAGTGGCTGCGCATGTCGGGTCTGGTGATGCTGCTGCCCCACGGCTATGAGGGCCAGGGGCCGGAGCACTCGTCGGCCCGCTGGGAACGCTACCTCCAGCTCTCCGCCGAGGACAACTGGCAGGTCTGCAACATCACCACCCCGGCCAACTATTTCCACGCGCTGCGCCGCCAGCTGCGCCGCAACTTCCGCAAGCCCTTGATCATCATGACTCCCAAGAGCTTGCTGCGTCACAAGCTGTGCGTCTCCAAGCTCGACGACCTGGTCACCGGCTCGCGCTTCCGCCGCGTGCTGCCCGAGGTCGAGACCCTGGTGGCCGATTCCAAGATCCGCCGGGTGCTGCTGTGCTCGGGCAAGGTCTATTACGACCTGCTGGAGGAACGCACCAGGCGCGGCCTCAAGGACGTGGCCATCATCCGCGTCGAGCAGCTTTATCCCTGGCCGAAGGACACCATCAAGGCCCAGTTGGCCCGCTATCCCGACGCCGAGTTGCTGTGGGTGCAGGAAGAGCCGGCCAACATGGGTCCGTGGACCTTCGTCGACCGCCGCATCGAGTTCATCTGCGAGGAACTCGACATCAAGGCGAAGAAGGCCCTGTACTGCGGACGCCGCGCCGCCGCGTCGCCCGCCACCGGCCTCTACAAGACCCATGTGGCCGAACAGGAATGGATCACCGGCATGGCGCTGGCCGGGGAACTGGTCACCCTGCCCCAGCCGTTCCGCCGTGCCTCCAAGCTCTCCCGTCTGACCGCCTAGAAAGGGGAAATCAAGAAAATGTCCACCGAAATCAAGGTGCCCACCCTGGGCGAGTCCGTCACTGAAGCCACCGTCGCCAAGTGGTTCAAGAATGTGGGCGATGCCGTCCGCGCCGATGAGCCCCTGGTCGAGCTGGAGACC
>NZ_AONQ01000109.1 GCF_000342045.1 Paramagnetospirillum caucaseum
GATTGGGTCTACCCCAGGATCTTCTTGGACAACATCTCGTTGACCATGGCCGGGTTGGCCTTGCCTTGGGTGGCCTTCATCACCTGGCCGGTGAACCAGCCGAGCAGGGTGGTCTTGCCGTCCTTGACCTGGGCGACCTTGTCGGCGTTGGCGGCGATCACCGCGTCCACCGCCGCCTCGATGGCGCCGGTGTCGGTGACTTGGCGGAGGCCGCGCTCCTCCACCAGAACGGCGGGGGCCTTGCCGGTTTCCACCATCAGGGCGAAGACGTCCTTGGCCAGACGGCCCGACAGGGTGCCGTCCTTGATCAAATCGATCATCTGGCCCAGGTTGGCCGCCGAGACCGGCGGGTCCTCGATGGTCTTGGCCGTCGCGTTGAGCGCCGCGAAGAAGTCGCCCATCACCCAGTTGCAGGCCATCTTGGAATCACGGCCCTTGGCCACGGTCTCGAAGAACTCGGCCGAGGCCTTCTCCGCCACCAGCACGCCGGAATCGTAGGCGTTGAGGCCGTATTCCGCCATGAAGCGGGCCTTCTTATCGTCGGGCAACTCAGGCAGGCCGGCCTTGATGCCGTCGACGAAGTCCTGGCGGATCACCAGGGGCAGCAGGTCGGGATCGGGGAAGTAGCGGTAGTCGTGGGCGTGCTCCTTGGAACGCATGGAGCGGGTCTCGCCCTTGACCGAATCGAACAGGCGGGTTTCCTGGCGGATCTCGCCGCCCGATTCGTAGACGTCGATGTGGCGCCTTGCCTCGTACTCGATGGCCTGCTGGACGAAGCGGATGGAGTTGACGTTCTTGATCTCGCAGCGGGTCCGCAGTTCGGTGGAGCCCACGGGCCGCACCGAGACGTTGGCGTCGCAGCGCATGGAGCCTTCCTGCATGTTGCCGTCGCAGGTTTCCAGGTAGCGCAGAATGGAGCGCAGCTTGGTGAGATAGAGGCCGGCCTCTTCCGGGCTGCGCAAATCGGGCTTGGAGACGATCTCCATCAGCGCCACGCCCGAGCGGTTCAAGTCGATGAACGACTTGGACGGATGCATGTCGTGGATGGACTTGCCGGCGTCCTGCTCCAGGTGCAGGCGCTCGATGCCCACGGTGCGGGTGCCGCCGTCGGGCAGGTCGAGGATCAGCTCGCCCTCGCCGACGATGGGCTGGTCGTACTGGCTGATCTGATAGCCCTGGGGCAAGTCGGCGTAGAAGTAGTTCTTGCGCGCGAACACGCTGGTCAGATTGATCTTGGCCTTGAGCCCCAGGCCGGTGCGCACCGCCTGCTCGACGCAGATTTCGTTGATCACCGGCAGCATGCCGGGGAAGCCGGCGTCGATGAAGCTCACCTGGGTGTTGGGCTCGGCGCCGAACTCGGTGGCGGCGCCACTGAACAGCTTGGCCTTGGAGATGACCTGGGCATGGACCTCGAGACCGATGACGATCTCCCAATCGCCGGTGTCGCCCTGAATGATGTAGGCCATCACACGCCCTCCGGTTTGGCGGTAAAGTTCGCGGCCGTTTCCATCACGCCCGCCACGCGGAACACCGTCTCCTCGTCGAAGGGACGGCCGATCAGCTGCAGGCCCAGCGGCAGGCCGTCGGCCGACAGGCCGGCGGGCAAGCTGAGGCCGGGCAGGCCGGCCATGCTGGTGGGGATGGTGAACACGTCGTTCAGCCACATGGTGACCGGATCGTCGCTGCCCTCGCCCTGACCGAACGCCGCCGACGGCGCGGTGGGGGTGAGGATGACGTCGACGCTCTCGAAGGCCTTGCGGAAATCCTCGGCGATCAGGCGGCGAACCTTCTGGGCCTTGGCGTAATAGGCGTCGTAATAGCCCGCCGACAGCACATAGGTGCCGATCAGGATACGGCGGCGGACTTCGGCGCCGAAGCCGGCGGCACGGGTCTTCTTGTACATGTCGTCCAGGGTCTTGCCCGGAACGCGCAGGCCGTAGCGCAACCCGTCATAGCGCGCCAGATTGGACGAGCACTCGGCAGGCGCGATGATGTAATAGGTGGCCAGGGCGTACTTGGTGTGCGGCAGGCTGATCTCCACCGGGGTGGCGCCAGCGGCCTTCAGCCACTCGATGCCCTGGTCCCACACCTTGGCTACCTCGTCCGACAGGCCGTCGGGGCGGTATTCCTTGGGAATGCCCACCTTAAGGCCGCGGATATCGCCGGTCAGCGCCTTCTCGAAATCCGGCACCGCCATGTTGACCGAGGTGGAATCCTTGGGGTCATAGCCGGCCATGGCGCCCAGCATGATAGCACAATCGCGCACCGTGCGGGCCATGGGGCCGGCCTGATCCAGCGAGCTGGCGAAGGCCACGATGCCAAAACGCGAGCAGCGGCCATAGGTCGGCTTGATGCCGGTGATGCCGCAGAAGGCGGCCGGCTGGCGGATGGAGCCGCCGGTGTCGGTGCCGGTGGCGGCCATCACCATGCGCGCCGCCACGGCGGCGGCGGACCCGCCCGACGAGCCGCCGGGAACCAGCTTGGCCTTGGGATCGGAGGTCTTCTTCCAGGGATTCTCCACGGCGCCGAAATAGCTGGTCTGGTTGGACGAGCCCATGGCGAATTCGTCGAGGTTGAGCTTACCCAGGGAAATGGCGCCGGCGGCTTTCAGCTTGCCCGAGACGGTGGATTCATAGGGCGGCTTGAAGCCTTCCAGGATGTGGCTGGCCGCCGTGGTCTGCACGCCCTCGGTGCAGAACAGGTCCTTGATGCCGATGGGCAGGCCGTCCATGGAGCCATTGGTGCCCGCCTGACGGCGCGCATCCGAGGCCTTGGCGGCGTCCAGCGCCAAGTCGGGCGTCTCGACGATGAAGGCGTTCAAGGACCGCTTGGCCTCGACCACCTTGAGATGGGCCTGGGTCAGCTCGACGGCGGTGAACTCGCCCTTGGTCAGACGGTCGCGGGCCTCGGCCAGCGTAAGGTCGGTGAGCTGGGTCATTATTCCACCACCTTGGGTACGGTGAAGAAGCCTTCGGCGGCTTCCGGGGCGTTGGCCAGCACCTTTTCGGGATAGCCGCCGTCAGTGACCACGTCGGCCCTAAGCGGCGCCGTGATGTCGGCCACCGAGGTCATCGGCATGACGCCGTCGGTGTTCACCTCGGAGAGCTGCTCGACGAAGGTGAGGATGTTGGACAATTCGCCGGCGAGGTGGTCGAGTTCCTCGTCCTTGACTTCGATGCGCGCCAATTCGGCGATGGCGCGGACGGTGGCTTTGTCGAGCGACATGGGCTGCGGAAAACTCCGGTAAAACAGGGTGGCCGGACGTTAGCATCCGGGCCACAAGGGTGCAAGCGGGGGAGGCTTGATCTTTTCCCGCCGCCGGCGCATGAAAGGGCCATGCCCATTCTCTCCCCCGCCGAACTCCTTGCGTCTCTCGCCCGCGACCAGCGCCTGCTGGGGCTCGACCTGGGGTCCAAGACCATCGGGCTGGCGCTCAGCGACGTCAGCCGCACCATCGCCACCCCCTTCGACACCATCAGGCGCATCAAGTTCACCAAGGACGCCGAACAGTTGCTGGCCGTGGTGGACAGGCAGGACGTGGGCGGTCTGGTCCTCGGCCTGCCGGTGGAGATGGACGGATTCGAGGGGCCGCGCTGCCAGTCGGTGCGCTCGTTCGCCGCCAATCTCGCCCGCCTTCGGGACATGCCCATCGCCTATTGGGACGAGCGGCTGTCCACCTCGGCGGTGACCCGCACCCTGCTGGAGGCGGATTCGTCCCGCAAGCGCCGGGCCGAGGTGGTGGACAAGATGGCCGCCGCCTACATCCTGCAGGGGCTTTTGGACAACCGATCGGGCTTCACTTGACGAATGTCAGATCGCCGCGGCATGAGCATGGTTAGGATGCCACTCGCTCAACGGGGAGGAACGCCCGCCATGATCCGTCGTCTTGCCTTTGTCCTGTCTCTGGTGTCGCTGCCGGCCCTGGCCGGAGAAATCACCTGTCCCGACCTCGCCGCCATCCAGCAGGTTGGCACCTGCGCCAGCGAGCAGGAGCTGAAGTGGAGCTTCACCGGCTATTGCAGCGACAATCAGCGCATGTACGACAAGGAGGATGGCGTCTGCCTGTCGGAGGAGCATTACAGGAAGGCCAAGGACGTGTCGCTGTGGGAAGCCGGCGAGTTCCAGGGCTACCTGCACTGCTCCAAGTCCGCCGAGACCATCAAGGCGTCCAGGTTCAAGCATATCGGCGCCATCCGCATCGGCGCCATGACCCGGGTGGTCTGCACCTACGACGACGGCATCGACCTCACCTACCGCACCAAGGCGCCCTGCACCGTCGAGGGCGACAAGGCGGTGTGCAAGGACTGACAGGCTGCGGAAACTGAATCGGAGGGGGACCTCCTGGATCCCTGCGCAGGCGGGGATACTAAGGATGTGGGATTGTCCCTCTCGATCAGTGCCAGTTTCCACTCGCGCCGCCAGCGCTTGATCCGCTTTTCGCGCGTAATGGCGGCTTCCATGGTTTCGTGGGACTCGATGTAGACCAGGATATGGACGGATGGGCGCAACAACGTGGCGATTCCTCAGCCTCCGGCTCAGGGCCGGGGCTGCGCCAGTGACCTGAGCAGGTGGTCGGCCAGGGTGCAGGCCATCATGGCCTCGGCCACCGGCACGGCGCGGATGGCGACGCAGGGGTCGTGGCGGCCCTTGGTGGAGACCTCGACCTCGTTGCCCTTGGCGTCGATGCTCCGCTTCGGCGTCAGGATGGAGGAGGTGGGCTTGACGGCGAGGCGAACCACCACCTCCTGGCCGGTGGAGATGCCGCCCAGGATGCCGCCGGCATGGTTGGACAGGAAGCGCACCTGTCCGTCGTTGCCCATGCGCATCTCGTCGGCGTTCTCCTCGCCGGAGAGGGTCGCGGCGGCGAAGCCGTCGCCGATCTCGACGCCCTTGACGGCGTTGATGCTCATCATGGCCTTGGCCAGATCGGCGTCGAGCTTGTCGTAGACCGGGGCGCCCAGGCCCACCGGCACGCGCTCGGCCACCACCTCGACCACCCCGCCGATGGAGGAGCCGGCCTTGCGGATGGCGTCCAGGGATTCTTCCCACGCCTTGGCGGCGATGGCGTCGGGGCACCAGAACGGGTTGTTGCCGACCTCGGCCCAGTTCCAGGCGGCGCGGTCGATGGAATGCGGCCCCATGCCGACCATGGCGCCCCGGATGGACACGCCGCCCGGCACCAGGGCGTCGAGCACCTTGCGGGCGATGGCTCCGGCGGCGACCCGCATGGCGGTTTCCCGGGCGCTGGAGCGCCCGCCGCCGCGATAGTCGCGGATACCGTATTTCTGCTGGTAGACCCAATCGGCGTGGCCGGGACGGAAGGTGTCCTTGATCTCGCCGTAATCCTTGGAGCGCTGGTCGGTGTTCTCGATCAGCAGCCCGATGGAGGTGCCGGTGGTCAGCCCCTCGAAGACACCGGACAGAATTTTCACCTGATCGGGCTCGCGCCGCTGGGTGGTGAAACGGTTCTGGCCCGGCTTCCTCTGGTCGAGGTAATGCTGGATATCGGCCTCGGCCAGCGGGATGCCGGGCGGCACCCCGTCGATCACGCATCCGATCGCCGGCCCATGGCTCTCGCCGAAGGTGGTGAAGCGGAACAGATGGCCGAAGCCGTTGCCGGACATGGTGGCGGCTCAGTCCTTGGCGACGGTGATGTCGGGGGCGTCCACCGCCTTCATGCCGACCACGTGGTAGCCGCAATCGACGTGATGGGTCTCGCCCGACACGCCCGACGACAGGCCGGACAGCAGATAGAGGCCGGCGCCGCCGATGTCTTCCAGGGTGACGTTGCGCTTCAGGGGGCTGTTGTATTCGTTCCACTTCAGGATATAGCGGAAGTCGCCGATACCCGAGGCCGCCAGGGTCTTGATGGGACCGGCGGACAGCGAGTTGACGCGGATGCCCTGGCCGCCGAGATCGACGGCGAGGTAGCGCACGGAGGCTTCCAGGGCCGCCTTGCACACGCCCATGACGTTGTAGTGGGGCATCACCCGCTCGGCGCCGTAATAGGTCAGCGTCAGCAGCGAGCCGCCATCGGGCATCATGGCCGAGGCCCGGCGCGCCACCGAGGTGAACGAGAACACCGAGATGTGCATGGAGGTCAGGAAGTTCTGCAAGGAGGTGTCGGCATAGCGGCCGCGCAGCTCGTTCTTGTCGGAATAGCCGATGGCGTGGACGACGAAGTCCAGCTTGCCCCAGCGCTTCTCCAACTCGGCGAAGACGGCATCGATGGAGGCCTCGTCCGACACGTCGCAGGGCAGCACGATGTCCGAGCCGACGCTCTGGGCCAGGGGACGGACCCGCTTTTCCAGCGCCTCGCCCTGGTAGGTGAAGGCCAGTTCGGCGCCTTGGGCGCGGGCCGCCTGCGCGATGCCCCAGGCGATGGAGCGATCGTTGGCGACGCCCATGACAAGGCCCTTCTTGCCGGCCATCAGGGGAGCGGGAGAGGTCATGCGGGTCCTCGTGTCGTGGTGGAAAGACTGCCGGGCCGCCGGAACGGGGCCACAATCCACCTACATACACGAAAGAGTGGGATGGGCAAAGGCTATCCCAGGATTTCGCCCAGTTGGGATTTCTTCACCACTTCCCGCTCGAAGTTGCTGAGTTCCGAGCCCAGCGCGTCGCGGATGGAGACCATGCCCACCGGAATGCCGTGATCGACCACCGGGATGTGGCGGAAGCCGTTGTCGTGCATCATGTGCAGCGCTTGGCCCAGCTTGCGGTCGGCGGTGATGGTCTCGGGATCGGGGGTCATCACCATGGACAGCGTGGTGGTGTCGGGGTTGATCCCCTCGGCCACCACGTCGAACAGGCAGTCGCGCTCGGTGAAGATGCCCCGCAGCTTGCCGTGGTGGTCGGTGACCATCACCGCGCCGACGCCCCTGGCCTTCATCTGGCGGGCCGCCTCGCGCACCGTGGTGGTGGCGGGCATGGCGAGAACGGTCTGGTTACGGATGACGTCCCTGATCAATCGAACCGGCATGTGAGCCTCCCAGCTCTCCCCACGATGTCTCCACTATGAACCCGCTGGCCGGGATGGGCAATCGGCACAAAAAAGGGCGCAGCCGAAAGGCCGCGCCCCTTCTTTTCGCAGTCTCGAAAGGCCTAGAGGGCCTTGAGATTGACCGCCGAGCTCTTGCCCTTGCGCGGATCGCGCTCGGTCTCGAAGGAGAGCTTCTGGCCTTCCTTCAGGTTGCCGATGCCAGCGCGCTCGACGGCGGAGATGTGAACGAAGATGTCGGCCGAGCCGTCCTCGGGCTGGATGAAGCCATAACCCTTGGTAGCGTTGAACCATTTCACGGTGCCGTTCGGCATAGGAACCTCCAAATAAGCAGTAGTACCCCGCATGCTCTCATGCGAGGGGTCCAATCGTTCGACCGGCGATGACACCTGAAGCGGCGCCGGATTCCCTGGTAAGGAATCTGCGGCTGGTAGAAAGACGTGGCCTAGCATGGACCGGGCCGGGGCGGAATACAAGATGAAACGCAACGGCCGGGAAATTTACCGGCGGTCGATGGCCTGATAGCTCTTGCCGACCCGCTGCAGCGCCTGGGTGGGGGTCAGGATGGTGGCCCAGCCGTCGATGCGTTCCGAGGTGACGAACACGCTGTCGGACTCGGCGAAGGCCCAGCCGATGGGGGCCCAGCCCCGGGACGTCCAGCCCGCCACCAGCAGCGGCAGGCCCTTGGCCGAAGCCCAGGCCGGCGAATCGATCTGGATGAACAGCTCGGCCTGGCCGTCCTCGTTGAGGTCGATGCGCCCGGCGCGGACCTGGTCGCGGAAGAAGCCGTGGGTCCCGCCGGCATTGTAATAGGCCTTCCACTGGGCGCGCAGCAGTTGGTCGATGTCGGGCGTCTCGCTCTCGGGCAGGGGCTGCAACGCCACCTGCGCCACCATGCGGCCGAATTCCTGGGCCGTGGCGGATAAGGGGCAGAGCAGCAGGACGAGGAGGGCGATAAGGATGCGCATGGTCGGTTTGCCTGGGATCGGCGGGAGATTACGGGGTGAGGTTGCTGCCGTCAATGCTGCGGTGCAAATACAGTGAAAACAGTGTTTATTATGGCTAATAAATAATTTCGCGCTGTATTTTTGTGTTGAATGATGGGCGCGGTTGCGCTATGACGGTGGTGAACATGGGAATAAGCGCACGAGGACCCCGCCATGAGCGTTTCCGAAATCGGTCTGATCGAACTGGAACCCACCCAGGTCAAGGCTCTGCTGGATGCCGGCGAGGCGGTGCTGGTCGATGTGCGCGAGGATGACGAGTTCGCCGAGGAGCATATCGAGGGCTCGGTGTTGTCCCCCATGAGCGATTTCGAGGTGGAGACCTGGCCGAGCTTTCCCGGCCGCAAGGTCATCATCTCCTGCCTGGGCGGCGTGCGCTCGGCGGCGGTGGCCCGCAAGCTGATCGCCTCGGGCCAGGGCTGGGCCACCCACATGAAGGGTGGCCTCAATGCCTGGCGCGACGCCGGCCTGCCCACCGTGGGCGCCTGATTTTACATTCCTCTCTTCATTTCCCCACCTTGAGGGCGGCTGCTGGACGTAGCCGCCCTTTTTCTCTTTAATCCAGGGGCCGTGGTTAAAGAGAGAGCAAGCATGCGCCGTATCGGTCGAATCCTGGTCACCTTCCTGGCCATGTCGGGTCTGGTCTTCCTGGGGTTGCTTGGCCTGGGGGCGTGGCTGGCGGCCCATGTGGCGGACGGCGACGACAAGGAGGTTCCCGAGCGCGCGGTGCTCAGCCTCGACCTCGACGCCCGTTTCCGCGATACGGCGGAGGGCAACCCGCTGGCCCAGCTGTCGGGCGAACGCTCCTACAGCCTGCGCGCCACGGTGGAGGCCATCGACCGCGCCGCCACGGATACCCGCGTCACCGGCCTGTTCGCCACGCTGGGCCATTCCACCCTGGGGCTGGCCGGGCGCCAGGACCTGCGCGACGCGGTGACCCGCTTCCGCGCCACCGGCAAGCCGGCGGTGCTGTTCGCCGAGACCCTGGGCGAGGGCGGCTCGGGTACCCTGGATTATTATCTGGCCTCGGCTTTTTCCCAGGTGTGGCTGCAGCCGTCCGGCGATGTCGGCCTGACCGGATTGTGGGTGGAAAGCCCGTTCATCAAGGGCACGCTGGACCTGCTCGGCATCAAGGCGCAGTTCGCCGGCCGCCACGAGTACAAGTCGGCCATCGACATGTTCACCGAGACCGGCTTCACCCCGGCCCACCGCGAGAATCTCGGCCGTCTGCTGGATTCGTGGTCCGAGCAGGTGGTGGCCGGCA
>NZ_AONQ01000110.1 GCF_000342045.1 Paramagnetospirillum caucaseum
GGATCGAAGAAAATCACCGGCTAGCACGACGGTGGCGTGGCGTGGCAGGCGGACGGGTGGGGCGGGTGGCGCGTCGCCGGCGTGGTCCAGGGCGGCGGCCAGCCGGGCCAGCGCGCCGCCGCCCCAGCAGGGCGGGGTGTCGCCGGCCAGCGCCGCCACCCGCTCGCCGCCGCGCAGCAGCAGCGAGCCCAGGGCGAGGATCAGCAGGCGGGCGCGGGAATGCTTGGTGGGCAGGCTGGCGTCTGAGCGCCAGTGCATGGAGGGCGAGGCATCCAGCCACAGCCAGACGGTCTCGGACGCCGCCCATTCCGTCTCGCGCACATAGAGATGGTCGGAGCGGGCCGAGCGGCGCCAGTCGATGGCCCCCGCCCCGTCGCCCGGCTGGGCCCGGCGGTACTGCCAGAAGGCATCGCCGGAACCGGCGCGGCGGCGGCCGTGGACGCCTTGCGCCACGGATTGGGCGACCCGCTCGGCCTCAACCAGCAGCGGCGGAAAGCGCGATGCCAGCTCCTCGGCCCGCAGCTCGATTTTCCGATCGCCCCTTGCGTGGTCCCGAGCCTTGCCGGTCATCCGGTCCCTATCCGTGGGGGTTAGGAATCACCCATCTTGAGGGCGGCCAGGAAGGCGGATTGCGGAATCTCCACCTTGCCGAACTGGCGCATGCGCTTCTTGCCTTCCTTCTGCTTGTCCAGCAGCTTGCGCTTGCGGCTGGCGTCGCCGCCATAGCACTTGGCGGTGACGTCCTTTCTGAGCGCGCTGATGCTCTCGCGCGCCACGATACGCCCGCCGATGGCGGCCTGGATGGCGATCTGGAACATCTGGCGCGGAATCAGCTCCTTGAGGCGGGTGCAGATGCCCCGGCCCCGGCTTTCGGCGTTGGCGCGGTGCACCACGAAGGACAGCGCATCCACCGGCTCGGCGTTGACCAGGATCGACACCTTGACCAGATCGGACTGGGCGTAGCTGTCCACCTCGTAGTCGAAGCTGGCGTAGCCCCGGCTGATGGACTTCAGGCGGTCGTAGAAGTCGAACACCACCTCGTTCAAGGGCAGCTTGTAGACCGCCATGGCCCGCGAACCGGCATAGGTCAGGTCGATCTGCTGGCCACGCCGCTCGGTGCAGAGCGTCAGCACCGGCCCCAGATACTCGTCGGGCACCATGATGGTGGCCTTGATCCACGGCTCTTCCATGTGGTCGATGCGGGCCGGGTCGGGCATGTCGGCGGGATTGTGCAGCTCTTCCATCTCACCGTTGGTCTTGTGGACGCGATAGACCACGGAGGGCGCGGTGGTGATGAGGTCCAGGTTGAACTCGCGCTCGAGCCTCTCCTGGATGATCTCCAGGTGCAAAAGGCCGAGGAAGCCGCAGCGGAAGCCGAAGCCCAGGGCGGCCGAGGTCTCGGGCTCGTACTGGAAGCTGGCGTCATTGAGGCGCAGCTTGGCGAGCGAATCGCGCAGATCCTCGTAATCGGCGGCGTCGATGGGGAACAGGCCGCACCACACCACCGGCACGCTGGGCTTGAAGCCGGGCAGCGGGGTGTCGGCGGGCTTTCTGTCGTCGGTGACGGTGTCGCCCACCTTGGTGTCGGCCACCGCCTTGATGGCGGCGGTGAAGAAACCCATCTCGCCGGGGCGCAATTCGGTGGTCTGCACCAGCTTTGGGGTGAAATAGCCGCAGGAATCCACCTGATAGGCGGCCTCGGTGGCCATCATGCGGATCTTCTGGCCCTTCTTCAGCACGCCGTTCTTGATGCGCACCAGGATGATGACGCCCAGATAGGGGTCGTACCAGGAATCCACCAGCAGGGCCTGCAACGGCGCGTCGACATCGCCTTCGGGACAGGGCAGGCGGTTGACCAGAGCTTCCAGCACATCGCCGATGCCGATGCCGGTCTTGGCCGAGATCATCACCGCGTCGGAGGTGTCCAGGCCGATGACGTCCTCGATCTGCTGCTTGACGCGCTCGGGCTCGGCGGCCGGCAGGTCGATCTTGTTGAGGACCGGCACCACCTCGTGGCCGGCGTCCAGGGCGTGATAGACGTTGGCCAGGGTCTGGGCCTCGACCCCCTGGGAGGCGTCGACCACCAGCAGCGAGCCCTCGCAGGCGGCCAGCGAGCGCGAGACCTCGTAGGCGAAGTCCACATGGCCGGGGGTGTCCATCAGGTTCAGCTGATAGGTCTTGCCGTCCTTGGCCTTGTATTCCAGCCGCACGGTCTGGGCCTTGATGGTGATGCCGCGCTCGCGCTCGATATCCATGGAATCGAGCATCTGCTCCTTCATGTCGCGCGCCTCGATGGCGCCGCAGGCCTGGATCAGGCGGTCGGCCAGGGTGGACTTGCCGTGGTCGATATGGGCGACGATGGAGAAATTACGGATATGGCTGAGCTTGGTCATGGAAGGCGATCAACTTGAGTCAGGGCGTGTTGCGTCGAGGCTGCCGGACCATAGTGCGCGGCGCCCGTTTTGGGAAGCTACTTGCTGTCGGGATCGTCCAGCCAATGGGGCTCGATCCCCCGACGGGTCTTGCGGGTTTCGGCCAGCTTGCGCACATGGCCGAGATTCTTGGCCGCCACCTTGGCCGGGCCCTTGGCGCCGTGGCCCTGGAACACCTCCAGCGCGGCGGCCAGGGCCTGTTCCGCCTCGGCCAGATGGCCGGCGCCGGTGGAGTGACGGTCCAGCAGGAACAGGGCAGAGCCCAGGGTGTTCTGGGTGGCGGCCCAGGCCAGCGGGCCGCGCTCGCGCGTTCTGATCTCCAGCACCGAATGGCAGGCGTCGATGGAGCGCTTCAGCACCTCGGTACTCTTCAACTGGTCGCCATAGACTTCCAGCACCTGGGCGATGTTGTGCATCACCTCGGCCCAGCGTTGGGGCGTCTCGGTGCGGGAATAGACCTGGAGAGTGGCCTGCAGCGCCTGCACGGATTCGCGCAAAAGCTCGGTCTGGCCGGTCTTGAGGTCCAGGCGGTAGAGCGCCACGCCGAGCCGCACCTGGGCCGAGGCCCATTCCTGCGGCATCAGGGCGCGCGGCAGGCATTCCACCGCCAGGCGCCATTCCTTGATGGCTTCCTCGAGCAGCGGCGCCGGCTCCTTGGAGCGTTCGGCCTTGGCCGACAGCACTGCGCCGATATGCTTGTGGATCAGCCCGGCCTCCCACGAGGGGTCGGTGCGGGCCAGTCGCCGCTGGGCCTGGCGATAGGCGTTGATGGCCTTGTCGAACCACAGGTTGGTCTCGTCGGGCGGCACCACCATGGCGTTGATGGTGGCGATATGGCCGAACACCAGCTGGCACGAGCGCTGTTGCCCCATGGACATCTGCACCGGCGGTTTGGCGGCCAGCCCCTCCACCTGCGCGGCGGCGGCGGGCATCAGGCGGCGGATGGAGTTGCGGTGGGCCTCGGTGGGCACCTCGACGGCGGCCAGAATGGCGGCGTAGAGCAGGTTGGACGGCCCCTCGCCCAGCTCGGCCGGCAGCTCGATGCGGGTGGTGGTGCCGAACGAGGCGGCGCGCTCGTCGTCGTTGCTGGCGGTGGCGAGGCGCAGGCGATAGCCGTCCTTGCCGAACTCGCCCCACACCAGCAGGTCGGCGTCCTCCTCGGCCACCGCGTGCCGTGTGTTGAGCGACACGCCGGCCACCAGGGCCGGGTCGTCCAGGCGGTCCAGCTGGTAGACGCGCGGCACCGCCTTGACCTTGAAGGCCACCCGCGCGTTGAGCACCTGATTGAGCTGGGTGGCCGCCTGTCCGTCGGCATCGCCGGACAGCGCCGCCACCAAGATGGTGAAGGACGGCCCCTCGACCGGGACGGGGACCGGTACCGGCTGCGGCGGCTGGGCGGGCCTGGGCTTGAACAGGCTGACCAGCAGTTCCAGCAGACCGCCGGTCCTGGCGGCGTCGCCGGTCGGGGCGGGGAAGGACGCCGGCGCCTCGGGCTCGGCAGGCGCTTCCGGCTCGGCCTGGGCGGGCGGCTTGGACGCAGCGCCCCGCATGGCCGCAAGATCGCGTGCCCGGCGCTGCAGTTCCGCTTTTCTGTCGTTTGGATCGTCCGCCATCTCTCACCGTATACGGGAGAGCGGCAAGGACGGCAAGGTTCAGCCGCCGGTCAGCGCCAGCCATTCCTGTTCGGACAGGATGGCGACGCCCAGTTTGGCGGCCTCGGCGGCCTTGGAGCCGGCGTCGGCGCCCACCACCACATAGTCGGTCTTCTTCGAGACGGAGCCCACCACCTTGGCGCCCAGCGCCTCGGCGCGGGCCTTGGCCTCGGGCCGGGTCATGGTGGCCAGGGTGCCGGTGAACACCACCGCCTTGCCGGCCACGGGCGATGCCGAGGACTCGATCACCTTGGCGTCCCCGACGCCGCCGCCGAGTTCCGTCATGGCGGCGACCAGATCGTCCAATGCGGCGGCGTTGTGGCTCTCCTTGAAGAAGTCCAGAAGGTCGCCGGCCACCGAGGGGCCGATATCCTCGATGCTGGTCAGTTCCTCCTTGGCCTCCTCGGTCATGGCGGCGCGCCAGGATTCGAGGGTGACGTAATGCCGCGCCAGGCGCTTGGCGGTGGCCTCGCCGATCTGGCGGATGCCGAGCGCGAAGATGAAGCGCTCCAGGCCCATGCGGGCGCGGGTCCGGATCGACTCGAACAGCTTTTCCGTGGAGCGCTTGCCCCAGCCCTCGAAATTCTCCAGCTTCTGCAGCATTTCGGCGTCGTTGCGCGCCTTGAGCCGGAAGATGTCGGCGGGGCTGCGGACCCAGCCGCGTTCCCACAGGAATTCGATGTTCTTGTCGCCCAGGCCTTCGATGTCGAAGGCGCCCCGCGACACGAAATGTTTCAGGCGCTCCTTGGCCTGGGCCTCGCAGGTCAGCCCGCCGGTGCAGCGGCGGATCACCTCGCCCTCGGGCCGCACCGCGTGGGCGCCGCAGACCGGGCAGACTTCGGGATAGACGAAGGAGGTGGGGCCGCGCGGCTTGCCCGGCACCACTCCGACGATCTGCGGGATGACGTCGCCGGCCCTTTGCACGATCACCGTATCGCCGATCCGCACGTCCTTCCTGGCGATCTCGTCCTCGTTGTGGAGCGTGGCGTTGCTGACCACCACGCCGCCCACATTGACCGGGGTGAGGCGGGCCACCGGAGTCAGCGCCCCGGTGCGGCCCACCTGGATGTCGATGGCCTCCAGCAGCGTGGTGGCCTGCTCGGCGGGGAATTTATGGGCGATGGCCCAGCGGGGAGAGCGAGAGACGAAGCCCAGGCGCTTCTGCAACCCGATGTCGTCCACCTTGTAGACGATGCCGTCGATGTCGTAGGGCAGTTCGGCGCGGGCCTCGCTCAAGGATTCATAGGCCGCCAGCAGCCCGGCGATTCCATCGCAGCGGCGGATCAGCGGATTGACCGTGAAGCCCCAGGCCCGCAGGCGCTCCAGATAGAGCCAGTGGCTGGGGGCGGGCGGGCTGGAGGCCTCGCCCATGGCGTAGGCGAACAGCGACAGCGGCCTGGACGCGGTGATGCCGGGGTCCAGTTGCCGCAGTGATCCGGCGGCGGCGTTGCGGGGATTGGCGAAGACTTTCTCGCCCGCCGCTTCCTGTCGCCGGTTGAGCGCCAGGAAGTCGGCCTTGGTCATGTAGACCTCGCCCCGGATTTCGATCACCGCCGGTGCGTCGGCTCCCAGGGTGCGGGGCAGCATCGTCTCGGGGAAGGTTTCCAGGTTGCGGGTGACATCCTCGCCCTCCGCCCCGTCGCCGCGCGTCGCCGCCGAGACGAACGTGCCGCCCTCGTAGCGCAGGCTGATGGACAATCCGTCGATCTTGGGCTCGGCCACATAGGCCAGCGGGGCCTCGCCGTCCAGGCCGAGGAAGCGCCGCACCTTGGCGTCGAACTCGGCCACGTCCTCGGGGGTGAAGGCGTTGTCGAGCGACAGCATGGGCACGGCATGCACCAGCTTGCCGAAGCCGTCCGACGGCGCGGCGCCGACCTTGTCCTTGAGCGGGCTTTTGGCCGCCAGTTCGGGAAAGCGTTCCTCGATCCCGGCAAGGCGTCGCTTGGCGCCGTCGTAGACGTCGTCGGGAACCTCGGGCGCATCCTTGCCATGATAGGCCTCGTCCCAGCGGGCGATCGTCTCGGCCAGCTCGGCATGCTCGATGCGGGCCTCGAAGGGAGTCAGGGCGGCAACGGGGATCATCTTATCCCATCAACGCGTCGGCCGCCGCGCGGGCGTGGTCGGTGATGGTTTCGCCCGACAGCATGCGGGCCACTTCCTCGCGGCGGGCGTCGGGGGACAGGCGATCGACGCCGGTGGTGGTCTTGGCCCCGGCGACGGCCTTGGCGACGCGGTAATGGTGGCCGCCCTGGGCGGCGACCTGGGGCGAGTGGGTGACCACCAGGATCTGCAGGGATTCGGCCAGCCGGCCCAGGCGCTCGCCCACGGCGGCGGCCACGGCGCCGCCGATGCCGGAATCCACCTCGTCGAAGACGATGGTCGGCGTCGACGAGATGCGGGCCAGCACCACCTTCAAGGCCAGCATGAAGCGCGACAGCTCGCCGCCCGAGGCGATCTTGCTTAAGGGACCGGGGGCGGTTCCGGGATTGGTGGCCACCTCGAAGCTGACCTGATCCAGGCCATTGGGGCCCCATTGCGCCTCGTCCACCTGGGTGACGCGGGTCTGGAAGCGGGCCTTGTCCAGCTTCAAGGGCGGCAGTTCGGCGGCCACCGCCTTGTCCAGCCGGGCGGCGGCGGCAAGCCGGGCCTTGGACAGGGCGCGGGCCTGCTCCAGATAGGCGGTGCGGGCCGCCTGCTCGGCACGGGCCAGCCGGGCCAGCCCGTCGCCGCCGCCTTCCAGGGCGGCCAGCTGGCGGCCCAGCCGGTCGAGCAGCAGCGGCAATTCGTCCACCGCCACCTGATGCTTGCGGGCACTGGCGCGCAGCGCGAACAGCCGTTCCTCCACCTTTTCCAGGTGGCGGGGGTCGAGGTCGATGCCGGCCGAGGCGCGTTCCAGCAGATTGGTGGCCTCGGCGGCTTCCTGGGCGGCGCGGTCGAGCGCGGCGATCACCGGGTCCAGCTTGCCCTCGGCCTTTTCGGCGACGCGCTCCAGCGCGCGGGCGGCGGAGCGCAGGGACGCCTCCACCTCGCCCTTGTGGGTCAGCGCATTCTGGGCGGCGTTCATGGCCTCCAGCAGCTTCTCGCCATGCATCATCACGGCGCGGCCGGCGGCCAGTTCGGACTCCTCGCCCGGCTTGGGGCCTAAGGTGGCGAGATCCTCGTGCACCTGCCGCAGGTGCTCTTCCTCGGCCTTGGCCTTGGCGAGGTCGGCCTCGGCCTCGGTCCGCGCCCGGGCGGCGTCGCGCCAGGCGGTCCAGGCCTTGGCCAGGGCGACGCGGGACCCGGCCTCGCCGGCGAAGGAATCCAGCACGCCCAGGTGGGTGGCGGAATCCAGCAGGCCGTGGCTTTCGAACTGGCCGTGGATTTCCACCAGTTCGTCGCCCACCTTGCGCAGCAGTCCGACGCTGACCGGCTGGTCGTTGACATAGGCCCGCGAGCGCCCGTCGGCGGCCAGCACCCGGCGCAGCAGCAGCGGCCCGCCGGCGGCGTCCATGTCCTGTCCGGCCAGCAGGGTGCGGGCGGGATGATTGGCGGGGGGATCGAACTCGGCGGTGACGCTGGCCTGGGCGGCGCCATGGCGGACAAGCCCCGACTCGGCCCGGGCGCCCAGGGCGAGGCCGAGGGAATCCAGCAGGATGGACTTGCCGGCGCCGGTCTCGCCGGTGAACACCGACAGGCCGGAATCGAAGGAAAGATCAAGCCGCTCGATCAGGACGACGTCGCGGATCGACAGCGCGGTCAGCATCTACCAGAACTTGGCCCAGTTGAACCAGCCGCCGCTGGTCTTGGCGGGATCGTCGGCCTTGGGCTTTTCCTTGGCCTTGTCGCCGGACCAGAAGGTCAGGGAATCGGTCCAGTTCTTCCTGGAGCGGCCGGAGGGATTGAGGTTGCCCTGCTCGACCATGGCGTAGCCGTCCTCGTACCAGTCGCTGCCGGGGAAGTTGTGGCCCAGCACCGCGGCGGCGCGGGCCGCCTCCTGGTCCAGGCCGAGCGCGGTGTAGATCTCCACCATGCGGTAGAGCGCCTCGGGGACGTGGGTGGTGGTTTGGTACTGCTCGGCCACGATCTTGAAGCGGTTGAGCGCCGCCAGGTGATGGTCGAGGTGCTGGTAATAGCGGCCGATATTCATTTCCTTGCCGGCCAGATGGTCGCGGGCGAGGTCGATCTTCAGCTTGGCGTCGCGGGCATAGGGCGTGGAGGGAAAGCGGTCGACCACTTCCTGCAGGATCTTCAGCGCCTGCTCGGTGAGCTTCTGGTCGCGGGCGACGTCGGTGATCTGCTCGTAATAGCACAGGGCCTTGAGGTAGTAGCCGTAGGCGATGCTCTTGTTGCCGGGATGCAGCTGGATGAAGCGGTCCAGGGCGACGATGGCGTCGTCGTACTTGTTGCGCTCGTACAGCGCATAGGCGCTCATCAGCTGCGCCTTGGTGGCCCATACCGAATAGGGATGCTGGCGGTCCACCTCGTCGAACAGCTGGGCGGCCTTGTAGTATTCGTTGGCGTCGACCAGGTCCATGGCCTCGTTGTAAAGCTCCTCGGCCGGGCGCTCGACGTATTCGGGCTTCTTCTGGCTGCATGCCCCCAATCCGACGGCCAGGGCCGCCGACAGGGCGAGGGCCGGCAGAAGACGGGCGAGGGTGGAGCGATGGCGCATGGAGGCTCTTTGCAAGGACGGGACCGGAACGGGCCGCACTATAGCACCTTCCCGCCGCAAAAAAACCCTCTCCGCCGAGACGGAGAGGGCGATGGGGGTCGTGAACTGTTCAGCCGTTGGCGGCGAGGGCCAGCGGCGGGGCGGCGAACGGCGCGGCGGCCGAGCCCGGGGCGATGGTGGTCAGCTCCCAGGCGCTGGAATCGGCGAACAGGGCG
>NZ_AONQ01000111.1 GCF_000342045.1 Paramagnetospirillum caucaseum
TTAGTTTGATGAATGAGATTGTTTCTGAACCGCCTGAATGCCACGCATGAAAAAGCCCCGGCGAATTTCTCCGCCGGGGCTTGATGATAATTTAATCGATCACTTCTTCTTGCGACCGATTCCCTTCTTTTCGGCGGCCACTTTATCCAACTCAGAACGTTCGTAGATCAACTTGACCAACTTTTCGTCGCCGCCATTCGCCGCGTCGATCAGTCCCTGGAAAAGTGCTTTAAGATCGGCAAGGTTCGCAGCTTCAAACCACTCCGTGTCGTTAATGATCAGCGGTGACCGCAGAATTTTGAAACGGTAAGCGTCACCGGACTTGGTGAACCAAGCGGTCCGAGAATTGATCTCGCCACCATCAATGGCAGCCTGAACCATTTCCTGCTGCTCACGCACCTTCTTTATGAACCGAGTGACGGGGGTGCTTTTTGAAGCGGTAGGGACGCGGGTCGGTGCAGGTGCTGCTTTCAGCTTGTCCAGGAACGACATGTGTTAAGCTCCATTAAGTTGCCCGTGCGGCTCATGTAGCCACAGTTAATTTGCTGCTGACATCATATAGCGGCGAATTCAAGCGGGCAATCTTTGCATGCTCAAAAATTATGCGGGAGATGGGTGTAGTGCTTGCTCAGCCACCTTTGCGGGTCGGAGTAGATGTCAAAAGTCCCGAAATCATTCTCCTTCTTATATATGGTGACAGGGGTTTAGCCCCCGAACATGATTGCATCCTTCTTGGAATTAAATCCCTTGAAGTATGTGACCCCGATGTCATCTATATGGGCCATTGCAACCCATGCTGGATTTTTACCAATCCAGTCTTTGACCGGTTCACCATGGTCATAATCAACATGTAGATCATCATTGAAGTAGATGCCTTTTTCATCCGCAAGAAGCCTCACAATGCGATTTACAATTTCATTGAACTGGTAATCAAGCGGGCCATATCTCCGGTCGATATCGGTGTTAAGCGTGTGTGCTTTGACCGCCAGACCATAAATTAGTTCCTGGTCAGCGTGGTCATTGAGCCAAGCACCAAATATCTTCACTTCTCCAGGGTCCATTCGATTGAGTGGCATTGTCGCGACCAAGCGTTTGGCTTCGGCCTCGATGGCTTCGGCCGCATTCTGAGGTACCGCTACCTTGTCAGTCCGTTGACCAAGGGCACCAGTGTCCGTATCGGTCTCCTGTTCATCGGTAGGGAGTGGTTCACCACCAGACGGAGGAGGATCATCTTCGGGTTCGCCATCATCGTCGGCATGCTGCTCATCAGCAGACAGATGTTCATCATGGTCAGGGGCATCACCGGTTTCGTCGTCTGCCGCCGTAAGGGCATCGTCACCATCATCAACAGCTTCGACTTCCTCGCTGTCGTCAGCATCGGGTTCGTCGATGCTATGGATCGCATCCTCGACCAAGATGCGGGCTTTGGCCTTTTCATCCTCTGACGCCAAACCAACCACGGCACGCTGGATGATCCGCCACTGCCGCTTGCTCAAGCTGATCACGGATTTCGACTTGGGTCGGGCAACCGACTTGACCTTGAACCGGTCAAGAATGTCGTTCACCCCCTTGTACTGGTCCCACCACGCCCCGAACCCATCTGGCTCGATTCCAGCCTTGGCCGCGATGCGAACAAGGTCAACGGCCTTGGCCAGCGTTGATGATGGGTATTCGGCCTTGGCCTCGGGCGAGCCGTGCTTCTCGCAATACAGTCGCTTGGTCATCTCAAGCAGGTACTTGACCGGTAACCGCCACGGATCGTCCGCACAACGCTTATCAACCTTCACTTTGTTGATGTTCTTAAATGCGGCTGGTTCGATGTTTATCGCGGACCATGCAAATCGGAATATGCCTTCATACTTTGCCCTGGCATGTTCATTCCGAGTTTGAGCGACAGCCAAATCAGCTTCAAGCCACAGCTTAATGGCATCATCCGCCAACTTAAATAAGCTCGGCTTGTTTATGCGAGGATCATCTTCCTCAAACTCGGAACTGGTCACTGAGTGATCAGTTTCGCAGATCGCATTCAAATCGTTTGTCATGGCACGCTACCTTCTGATGGCACGACAAACATTATCAGGAGAGATTAACGTTTTCAATCTTGGTTTACGAGTGGCTTTTGTTGCCAGCATTTATATATTTCAAGAAATACAGGCTTAATCAATGCAAGAAAAAATCGCAATTCATGTTTTTATGGGCATCATCGCCGCTACGTCATCCGCGTGACGCATGCCAAAGAAGTTTTCGGTGCCTGAAAATATTTTTTCAAGCCGCAAATACTGCCTAACTATATGCCGCACATATCATTCAGGTTGCAATGGGCGATCTCAAAGGCTGTTTGTATAAAAATTTTTTCATGATCGAAATGCGGATTTTGTATTGATAATCTTGATTATAACAATGTTTCACATTATCGTTTTTTGTTTGACGAATGTGCAATTAGCTTCTTACCATATGTCGTGTCGCAATCATGCCAACAAAGCATGCTTTCATCAAATGTGATGATCAGCTTTAAGGCGTAAGTGGGGTGTTGAAAATGAAATCGAGCCGGTTCAACGTCTATTACGAAAACGACCCATCAAACAGGAAGTGTTTGTGCGGAGCAATAAATACGGTCTGGATGCAGGGCCTCGCAGCCCGAGCGTATCCGTACAGCATTGGTGATATTGACAAGATTGCCAAAGCGATCAGTCGGGAGGTTTCCTGTGAATCAGTAGATGAAGACGATGGGACGAAATGGGTAACTGTCGAATTAAAGGATGAGGATGAGGATGTGGTTTTGGCCAGATTTGAAGGTGACGGAACCAACGTTGATTGGGTCTGCTGGCTAACTGATCACGTCCCAACACCTAAAATTGAAGCAAGGTATGACTATTACTCATGGGACGGTGAGTGTGCCATTGGTCCTGTGTATTGCGTCATTGGCGGTGATTTGTTCATCGTAAATGGCGGAGAGAGTGGTCGAGGCACGCTGTATGATGAAGGAGACAATTTCGGAATTAATGAAGTGACACGCGTGTATGTCGAACAAGTATGGTCTGATGCACACGACATGGAACGCGTGTTAACCGGAAAACATACTTTCGAATTGTCAGTTAGCAAGTGGGAAGACGATGACTACGATGAAGTAGATAGCGGGCATCAATTGTCCTACACCGCCGATGAAGTCCGCAAGATGACCAAGCCAGATTTCAAGAACGAAGTTCTTAATGTGGTTTCAAGTTGGTTTGAGCGGTGAGCAGCAAACGCTGTCGCTGGACACATTGCTTGTGAATGTGTCCGGTGGCAGCGGCAGTCCAAAATGAGTAGCGGAGATGATGCCTCCGTGCAGGACATCTTTCGATCAAAGGCAGAACGTCTGACGGCGGCTAGTATCGATCAGTTTTGGAGTGCATGGATGGAACATCCAAAAGCCCTGCATGTACGGCTTCAGCTACAGCTATGGGGGCAAGCATGAGTGTTTCAATCGGCAAAGAACAGCAGCTTCGATTAATTGATGAGTTCCGCAAATATGCGGCTAAGAATTTTGATCAAGGTGCGGAACTCGTAGTTGATGCTGTTCCATTCGTGTTCCCGGCCGAGTTAGATATTGAGATACGGTGCGATCTTGATTTTTACAAAATTCCTGACTTGATGCTTCTTAACGTGGGGAAGCTCGTAAACATAATCAGGAATGAATGCGGAAACACGCTGGCATTATTATGCTGCGGCAAGTGTTCCGATGGTGGGTTTGCTGTCATATACACTGCTACAGTAAATGTGCTTGGGAGTGTTTTCGAGTATTCGATACAGGAAAGCAATGATGTTACGATAGGATTTGATCCAGTCTATGATGTCAGATACGTGATCGGTGTGCTGTCATATATTCAGCAGCCGACCATCTATGCGGACTTAATTGATGTCGATGAATCTACGCAAAAGTCTCGCAAGAAGCACGGTAAGCGTCCGCTTCCGGCCTACAGAGTTATCAGACCAGGGCAAACCATCGTGCGGCACCGTCCAGTTGAAGGCCGAAGCCATGAGGGCACAGGCACGGGCACTCCCAAGTGCGGTCACTGGCGGCGAGACACAAAGTACGTCCGCAAGGATGGTCGTGTAATTTATCGTCGGGGATGTGCGGTCAAGGGAGGTCCTTGCGATAACCGTCCGGTGCTGGTTTTGCCCCCCAATCCCGTCGAATGGTCAAGCTAATGGCTATCAAACTATGGAGTGCTGAAAATGGCTGAAAATTTGGTTGGGATGGTTGTTGCGATTAGCGACCTGATCAATGACGGCGATGAATACAGGGATGACATAATTGGCATCGGTAGACGCATATTGTTTGTCATGAATAATGATGAATGTTCATCGTTCGTTGGTCGCGTCATCGGCGATGACCAGATGGTTGTGGAAACCGTATTTCCGCCCGTTAACGCGGACTGCGAAGTTATGTTCGGCGGCTTCCAGTTTGATCAACGGGACTAATCGTGAAGGAAGAGGATACGGCAAGCCGCTGTGAAATTATTTCGAATACGGTATCGATGTGATTTCCACTTGCTATTGACCGTTAAAGGATAAGGTTGATATCAGAGTCTTTGACAAGAGAATTGACAACGGGCCGTGAAAAAAGAAATCCTTGTACATAACGCACACCGGCATCACGAAGAACTTTTAATTCTTGAGTCCGCTCCACTCCCTCGGCGACAACATCAACACCAAGCTCCTGACATACCTTTATCATTCCCAGGGCAATTGTACGGCGTCGTTGATCGTGGTCGATGTCGCGGACCAGTGCGATGTCCAATTTCACGACATCAACAATCATCTCTGCCAGCACATTAAGACCGGCATAGCCCGCCCCAAAATCATCAAGTGCCACCCTGAATCCATGGCGGCGGTATTCCTTGATGATGCTAAGCAGATGAGGGGTATCTGTGATCCTTTCGTCCTCAGTAATCTCAAAGGTAATGAGATCGAGGGGAAAGTTGACTCGTTCCGCAGCAGCCAAGGTGGCACGTATACATGCCTTGGGATCATAAACGGCATTGGGTAGGAAATTGATGCTCAGACGCCGGTCCAAGCCCAAGCTGGCTGCAAGTTCGATGGCCTTGACCCGGCACGCCTGATCGAATGCGTAGCGGTTGTCAGCAGTCACTTGAGAAAGAACGCTCATAGCAGGTTGGCCCTCTGGACCTCTCACCAGTGCTTCGTAGGTCGATATGCGTCGCTCATGCAAATCCACAATTGGCTGAAACGCCATGGTGAAAGGAATAGCAAAACCCTTTCCCTCCAGGCACGAGTGGCAACCAGATTTTGAATGGCTCATGGCTTCCTTGGACCGTTCGTTCGCGGCAGCGTGGATGATGCGAGATTTGCTGTCGCTTTGCTAATTTTCTGCCGCATTTTGAACCGTCACCAAGAAACTCTGAGTGACTTTTGGGGATGGCAGCGGGTCAATGTTCAGTTTCAGCGTGCCCGAAATTAGCGTCTAATTCCTCGTTGTTAGATGATGGGGAATGACGCGTTGCTGTGCGAGCAAAACTTGTTTCCAGCCGCTCGATCCGCAGAAAAAGTTTGTGTGAACGATTCAATAGTGATCGTAATTCATCAGAAATCACGGCATCATTAGAATGCGATGTGTCAAGGCACACATCATGCCCCGATAGCCTAAATTGGTTTTCCATCGCATATTCTGCGGAAATCTCACCGTTATGAACTGCACGCTGGAACATCAGCCACGACATAACTTGAGTCAGACGGCTTGTTAACCGAAAAGTTTCATTGGTTATCCGAAGCCCTTTAACGCCATCTACTTTTTGCCGGTCCCACCATTCGGTTTCCATCATGAAGGTCCGAGCTTCAACCAGCAGAGCCATGGTTTCTTCAATAGGGCCGCGAAAATATGCAGTTGTTTGCATCCTCGCACCTCATGCCACCACCAAGACGGGCGAATGTTTCTTAAAATGCTAACATGCGAAGTTCCGTCATCATATGCCAATCAAAACCAAATGTCATACTTCAGCCCAGCCAGCCATATGCAGTATTGCGGTTATTTCCTGATAGATGGATCTCGATCATCGTGGTTCAATCCCCTCGTGGCTTCCTCCCAAGACGAACAGCCACCACCAATGTGGATGCCCCCCGCCTTTTTATCCGGCCGTCGAACGGTTCCTCTGTCGAGTGCTCGCCGTTTCGAGGCCGCTAAATCTTCCCATTTAGTTACCTTCCAATAATCGCTATTTTGCGATACGGTCTGTCCATGGAATGGAAGGTCGAAACCCTCAACGAAGTCGTGGACGAGTTCGAGATTGCGGAAACCCTTATCCGTGCCCGGCAACGGGCGGGTCTATCTCAGGCCGAAGTCGCAAAAAGGATGGGCACCACCCAGTCCGTGGTTGCACGGCTGGAAAGTGGCCGTTCCCTTCCTTCATCGACTTCACTGGCACGCTACGCCGCCGCCACAGGCAGTCGCCTTCATGTTGAGCTTCTTCCTGGTCGCTGAATTCATCACGGTTCCAGAGTTGGCTCCGTCACCAAGATGGAGGCGATCTTGGGTTCATTTATCAAATTACGCAAACCGGGCAACGATTTCACCGTCCAAGGTTTCCCTGTCCCCTGGCTGAAGGCCCCCTGGCTATGATGGACTATTGGTCCTCCTGCCGATCTTCTGGTGTCAGTGGAACTCCAAGAAGCTCAAGGCGATGGCCGATGACCTGATAGCCGTAATCTGCGGCAATCTTCTTTTGCAAAGCTTCAATCTCAACGCAGGAGAATTCGATAACTGCCCCTGAAGTTACGTCAATCAAGTGATCATGATGGTCACTTTCGGCCTCTTCGTATCTGCTCTTTTTCCCATCGCCGAAATCGTGCCGTTCAAGGATGCCTGCTTCCTCAAAAAGTCGCACGGTGCGGTAGACAGTGGGAATGCTGATATGCCGATTGATCTCGGCTGCACGGCGATAAACTTCATCGACATCAGGGTGGTCGGTTGCATCCGATAGGACGCGAGCGATAACTCGCCGCTGGTCCGTCATCTTCATAGATTTTTCAATGCAACGCTGCTCGATACGAGACGGGGGCGATTCATCCACGGCTCACTTCCTGTCGCATTTCATTCACCTGAACAAAACACATACCACAAAAGAATGATGATGCAAGTTAATCGCAATGACTGCGATTTACAACTTGATGGCTGAGCGGCTGCCCCCGGATGTAGGCGGTTACCATTGATCTGATTGGCTCGCCACGGGGGAATGCGGCAGATTCTCAATCTCATTTGCAGGTGACCAAACTTTAGCTTACATACTTATGGTGCGGATGTGTCTTGAATTTTTGGAGCCTCTCAATGCGGGACCAATTGCCCAGGAAGACCATACTGATCATTGAGGACAACGCCCTCAGTTTAAAGCTTTTTAATGACATTCTTCAGGCCAGAGGCTACTCCACCCTGCAAGCAATGGATGGTCGCGAAGCCAAAGAGATTGTCGAGCAGAGCCGCCCAAATCTTATCCTTTTGGATATCCAGTTGCCGGGGGTTTCCGGCCTAGATTTCGCCCGCGTACTGAAGGAAGACGCTGAACTTCAAGCGATACCTATCATCGCGGTAACCGCGTTTGCTATGAAGGGTGACGAGGAGCGAATCCTTGAAAGCGGTTGTGACGCCTACCTCGCCAAGCCCATCTCAATTGAAAAATTCCTGAACAAGGTGACTGAATTTTTGGGATAGCTATTTCTGCCGTAAAGGGGGGGCTTCCGGGGGAAAGTAACGGGGATATTGGCCAATACCTTGTAGGCTTATCGTCATGCGGCTTTAGTCATCGCCTTGCCGTCCCATCTTCCCCAGAAAATCGCCAAAATCCTTGGCTTCGCGGAAGTTTCGGTAGACCGAGGCGTACCGCAAATAGGCCACCTGATCCATCTCCATCAGCACATCCATGACCAGTTCGCCGATGAGCTTGGACGGAACCTCGTTCTCCCCCAAGCTCTCCAGGCGGCGATGGATGCCATTGACGATGCGTTCGATCTGTTCCTCATCCACGGGACGTTTCCGCAAAGCGATCTGAAGCGATTTGACCACCTTGTCGCGGTCAAAGGTAGAGCGGTTGCCGTCCTTCTTGATCACCACCAGATCGCGGATTTGAACCCGCTCGAAGGTGGTGAACCGCGATCCACAACCTGGACAAGCTCGGCGGCGACGGATGGCCGCATTGTCATCGGTAGGGCGGGAATCTTTCACCTGGGTGTCGTCATGTCCGCAAAAAGGACAACGCATGCTCGCCTCCCCCTCCCCCCAATCGATGTTCATGCAGATCATTCAGGAAACGGTCGCGGCCAGCAAGAACAGCGGCACTGCCATCCCCAAAAGGAGGAGGCTCTGTCACAAATTTTAACGCGGCTATGGATTGAGACGACTTGTAACAACGGGTGCATCCGAGTGCACGATGGATTGACCCAATGGACATAGGCTTGCCATACTTTTGGTAGAATTATGTTCGCCGGTTGCGAGATAGGCTGAAATCCGAAATGGATGACAATTGGGCCAACCAGGATGTTGAAACCAATGGCCTCAACGGCCTGTTGATGCTCGCCAATTCCCCAGAATGCCGCCGCATCATTCAATCCATCATCGACCATCTTCCGTGCGGCGTAACGCTGTTCGATCAGAACTTGGAGATGATA
>NZ_AONQ01000112.1 GCF_000342045.1 Paramagnetospirillum caucaseum
TTCCGGGAACGGGAGGTCAGCTCGGTCGAGAACGTCCATGGCACCGCCTATTCGCTTTGCACCCACTCTAGATGTAGTGGGTGTGGGCGTCAAGCGAATAGGCACGCATTGATGCTGAGCAGAAAGACGGCAAATGGCAGATTGCTGTCCGCGACAATGGCATTGGCATTGCGGACACCACCCAGGATATTTTTGAGATTTTCCGGCGGCTCCATGCTGGAAATCAATATCCAGGAAGTGGCGTTGGACTTGCGATCTGCAAGCGGATCATCACACAGCATGGTGGGCAAATTTGGGTGGAGTCAGAACCTGGGCACGGAGCCACCTTCCGGTTCACGGTGCCGGTATAGATTTGGGAACGCATAGCGGCGAGGTTTGGGTCGAGCAATCGCCTTCAGGTGGCTCGACTTTCCTGCTTACCTTGCCGACTTCTGAGTAAATCCGTTTGGTTGACGATGCCTGTTCGTCGTGCCATTCGTTACAGCCATGCTTTTCGCAGGGAGGGGCAAATGAACAAGTCCGAATTGATCGCCGCCGTTGCCGATGGTGCCAACATGACCAAGGCCGACGCGGCAAGTGCCATCGACGCTGTATTCGAAGCCGTCACCGCCGCCATGAAATCGGGCGATGACGTGCGTCTTGTTGGCTTCGGGTCTTTCTCGGTTTCTGCCCGTCCTGCACGTGAAGGCAGGAATCCGCAGACTGGCAAGACCCTCACCATCGCGGCCAGCAAGTCTGCCAAATTCACCGCCGGAAAGAGCCTCAAGGACACCATCAATGGCCGATGACATCAAGGCTCTGACCACTAAGATTGTGGCCGCCTACCTGAGCAGCAGCACCTTGGCGGCCACTGAAATCCCAACCCTGATCAAGTCCGTTTATTCGACTTTAGCCGCTACGGACAACCCTGCTTCAGCACCGGCTGAACGGCAGCAACCTGCCGTTTCGGTGAAGCGGTCGGTGACCCCCGATTACATTGTCTGTTTGGAATGTGGTGATCGGCAAAAGATGCTTAAGCGACACCTCACGACTGGGCATGGGCTGACTGCCGACGAGTACCGGGCCAAGTGGGCTTTGCCCAGGGATTACCCTCTCGTCGCCCCGGAATACGCCGCACGCAGATCGGAGTTTGCGAAAGCTGTTGGGCTGGGCTATTCCCGGACGAACCGGAAGCCCAAATCAGCCACCTGATGAACAGGGAAGGGATAGTCATGCCGCCACGTAAGGCTTCCAAGCCCGCAACCGCCCCCAAGCCTGCCAAGGAAGCCAAGAAGACTGGCCGGTCCACCAGAGGTCCGCCACGCCATCGTCGAATCTGAATTCGCCAAGTTGGACCTGAACCTGAGACGTGGCGTGGAAATCAGGGAAGAAGGTCGCGGCAGGGGCGTTTGAAGCCGGTCGTGCCGCTGGTCCGTCTCTGGCCCTTCACCCTGGTGTCCATGGGAAAGATTCTCGGAAACAAGTAAGGGGCGTCCCCCTGCCAATTGAAGTCATTCAATAGCAATAATGGAATATCTTGGCTGTTGTTCTGGGGCACGTGGTACTCATTGGTAAGTGCCGATTGATGGCCGCAAATTAGAGCGTCGTGCCTCAAATGTGAGACGCGATGCTCGGGCGAGCATTGAGCGAGCGGCCAAAGCGGCCGGAGGGCCACGCTCAGGCGGAGGGCGTACATAAGGCCCAAGGAAGGGGGCGCGCGCCTTACGGCGCGGGGAAGGCCCTGCGACTGCAAGATTGGGGCGCTCGCGCCCGCCCGCCGTTTGAGGGCTCTGCGATGATCGGTTCCGGTCAGCGCAGATTGGTATAACGTAACCAAGATGAAAGTGAGAAAACCATGTTTCCACGAATCAGAAGGGCCTTGGTCGTTGATGACGCTAAGCCGATGCGGGAACTGATCAGAATCGCTCTGGGTTCCTTTCATTGCCTCGATGTCATCGAAGTGGAGGATGGTACGCTCGCATTCGGTGCCGCCAACATCGTCAGCCTTGAAGACGGCGAATTGACTGATGGCAGCACGGATATCGTTTTCCTCGACTGGATGATGCCCATGCTCGACGGCATAGCCTGCACCAAGCTGATCCGTTCAGGCGGGCTTGATGGCTTTAATGCCGATGTTCCAATCGTCATGGTTACGGCCAGGACAGAAGATGAATGCGAGAGAACGGCTTTGGATGCGGGCGTCACCGTTTTTGTCAAGAAACCCGTCTCACTTCGCTCACTTTCCGCCGGAATTGCTGAAGCCCTGACCAAAACACCTCAGAAGGTGCTGGCGTAGCTTCCCCTTTAAAAAGGGAAGTGATCGAAAAGACTGTAGGGCATAGAATACCGCAGCGAATGTCGGCTTGATCGGCAGCGAGGACGATATGCTCAAGCTCACGCAAGATATGATGATCGGACACCCGATTATTGACGCCGATCATAAGAAGCTCATTAGCATAATAAATCAATTCTTGGTAACTGCGAAAATATGCGAAACATTAGAGGGGGAAGTTGATGGGCAGAATGAAGCTGCGATGCATGTGACGCTGAAGCAGCTAATTGCCTACACTCACGAACACTTTGAGAGAGAAGAAAAAATACAAAGAGAGTGCATGTATCCATATTTCGACATGCACGCCAGAGAACATCGCGTTTTGAAGACTCAGCTTGAGGAAATGGCATCGGCCTATTTCATCACGAAGTCGAGGATGGTCAACCGTCAATCACTTAACGAAATGAGCGAATTTTTAAGAATGTGGCTGTTTAATCATATTATGAAGTTTGACATGAACTACAGAGACTGGGTTTGCCCAAAGGGTAATTAGGGCATCTCGAAGGCTGGCGTTGCTGTTTCGCTATTTTTCGACAATATCAAAGTCCTGCAAAGACGCGGCTGATCCGAGTTCCATTTCCAAGATTTTCCCGGCCAACTCATTTGCCTCGATGGCTGCTGATTTTGCGGTGGAACTCATAGCGTCCAATCCACCGATTACCGCAGCCAAGCTTGCCACCCGGCCCATTTGTCGCCGCAAGATATCCCCGATCCCAAGGGGAATGCCCTGCTTGCCGGACAAAATATCACTGCAAAGCCGTACAATTTTTTTTGCAGCCGTCACGGCCAGAGAATCCGCACTTTTCGTCAGTGCATGCCGTATCTCGCCCAGTCGTTTAAGCTGAAAATTAGAGCATCCGCTCACCTGTACACGAGAATCCGCAAGCTCCATAAGGTTAATCAATCTCTCTGTTGATGTCGAAATATCATACAGTATCCTTTTTTTATGACTATCATCTGTCGTTGAGCTTGTCTGTAGGTTGACGTTCATAATTCTTGCCGCTAACTCATACGCATTTTCTATCACGATGCCAGTTTGCTTGTGTACAGTCTCGCTGCCAATGCCATCATCATATTCGCCATTCATCTTGGCGATCATGATGCGGTCAATGCTAACAATATGCGTGACAAGCCAATTATATATTATAAAGAATAGTTTCTCACTTCCGCTGCCATTATGAAGGTCATCGCGATTGATTCCGTCAAGCTTCTCAACGAAGCCCGCATGAATACGTTTGTGCTTATCTCTTTCATCATAATCAAAGGAGTCCATGAGAGACTCTTCGTGCTTAAAATGCATTTTCACATAATCTGAAAGCCCATCGATGACGTCATCGACGGCCTTATTTTCATACTCCGCACTTGAAGTTGCCCCGAGTATTTTCAGGAAATCGATGATTTTTCGGTGTTGATCATCGATGTCGTCCCGGCCAGTGGCAATCGCCGTAGACCATCCAATTTCAGCCTTCATATCGACCGAAGATGAAGGGGCTATGGCCTCTGGGTGCTTACCTCGCGGCTTGACCTGCCGCTGATCTGCGGAAGGAGCAATCACAGGAGAGCCTTCTTGGCGGCGGGTCAGGGTATCATCCGCCCGTCTAAACGGCCCTTTGTAGCCCTTCATGATCGCCGAGCGTCTGTCCGGCCCATGAAAGCTCGGAGAAGAAATAAAAGCCTTCTGCGTGGTCATCGTAGCCGTGATCGCCATTTGCAGCGAATGGCGGGTTAAGGGCAGGGTGAGCGAAGCTGATATGCCCGCGTCTCTTGCCGCGATTAGCTCATCGGCGGTCCATTGGCTATCCAGGGCGATTACGGGAAGGGATTGACGGGGCTGTCCTTCTCCCCAGCGGACATGCTTCAAAACCTTTAGATGCCCAGTTCCACCAAGCTTATCGCACAGGATGATATTTATATTTGATGCGTTTCCATGCTCAAGGTGCAGCATCGTGTGACTAATGTCTTTTGTTTCTTCCTGAACGACAAAGCCACACTCACGCATCACAGAAACAATAAGCTTTCTTGTCGCTACATTTTCGATGGCGACGAGTGCATTAACGTCAAATGAGGACGAGGCTACGATTGCCATATGCGGCGTCCACCTACGATTTATCGGGCCGCTTTTTTAGAACATGGAACAAGAACTTCGATAAATCTCTTGGATTAAATGGCTTCTTAAATGCCCCTGTTGCACCAATAGCCATCGACTTTGCCATTAGATCATTATCATCCGTAGCTGAAAATATAATAACTGGAATACAAGAAATATATTCTTTCTGACTTGCTCTAACCGCGGCAACAACGGAAAATCCGTCCATTGGCTCCATATTCAGGTCCGTTATTATGATATCCGGGACAGGATCACTGAATGCCAATTGAAGCCCTTCAATTGCATTGGACGCCTCAAGCACGACGGAAGCCCCCATCACAGATAACAACTTAACCAACAATGTTCTGCTTGTTGCATCGTCATCAATTACGAGTGCCGCCACATCCGAAGACGGCAGGCGGAACAATTTCTGCTCACCGTCAGGTTCCAGGCATTCATTTGAAGGGGCCACCCACTCCCGCAAATTTGTATCAAACTTTTTCACATGTCCAATAAGCCAAGTCTTTAGAAACTCGTTTAATTCCGAAATCGATCGCTCATTAAGTGGCCGTGTTTTTGCGATAAAATATGTCCTGGCAATGTCCTGAACCTGCTCCAACAGGGCCTTGTGCTCATGAAAATGCATATTGTGGTAGGGATACATGCACTCCCGCTGAATCTTCTCTTCCCTGGCAAAATGCTCCCGGCCATAAGAAAGCAATGCCTTAAGAGTTTCATGCATCAACTTTTCATTGTTTAGCGACGCCGAGTGGTCGTTGAATTCATTAATAATGTCTATAAGACGTTGATGATCAGCATCAATGATGGGGTGCCCGATGCGAAGGTCGTCGGTTAGCTCAAGCATCCACATTTCCTTTACTTTTAGGTTTCATGCTCGGCTTCCATCGCCAGATAGACCAGCGGGCGATTATCAACAGCGGAATTATTTATCCAACGTTTATATCTCTGGTCTTCATTTGCAATGTGGCTGCGTAGCCAGTGGACAACCAAGGGCGGAAGGTCATCGGCTGCGGATGTAATGCCTTGCTGGAAAACCTCTGAAATCGCCTTGATCCGGGCACGGAATTGATTGTGCTTGAGGCGATGTTCAGCAAAATTCGAATAACTGACCTTACGCATAGCTTTTTCTTCGCGAAGGAAATGACCATCGACATACTCTTCAAGAATCGCCAATGAGCTTAATACGATCACGCCTCGTTCGCCGCCACTCAAGGTGTAGTGTAGTAATTTTGCAAGCTCGAAGAATGCCTTGTGATCTGCATCAATTGTTTCATTTCCAACAGACATTTCTGGTGAAAATTCAAAAATTGAAATGTTCGATTTATTTACGGCTATACCCGGTTTATTGGCTTGTTCACTTGGCATAGAAATACCCATTCACATTGAAAACCAAAATCGTTTACCGCCCGCCAATTCGGGCGATAAAGCCATCAACCTCGCGGCTAAGATTTTCAGACTGCCGTGACAATTTTGATGCAGCATCAGCAACCTGACCAGCGGATTCGGTAGCTTCAGCGGCAGTCGCTTGAACCGTGATGATCGCTGAGGAAACCGAGGACGTTCCGGTTGCAGCTTCCGCGACATTACGTGCGATTTCCACGGTGACCGCATTTTGCTCTTCCACGGCACCGGCCACGGCGGAGGATGTTTCCTCGATCTGGGATACGGTTCGAGAGATTTCCTGAATCGCCTTGATAGCTTCGGCGGCGACCTCCTGGATATGGGCCACCTGGGAGGTTATGTCTTCGGTTGCCCTGGCCGTTTGGTTCGCCAAGTTTTTGACCTCGTTCGCCACCACAGCAAAGCCCTTTCCGGCATCACCGGCACGAGCCGCCTCGATGGTGGCATTGAGAGCCAGAAGATTGGTCTGGGCGGCAATGTCATTGATCAAGCTGACGATGGCACCAATTCGTTGGGCGGCATCACTGAGGCCATGGACCGTAGTATCGGTGCGAGACGCGACACCGGCTGCTTCCGAGGCTACGGCGGCAGCACGATGGACCTGGGTGCTAATCTCCTTGATGGAGGCAGAGAACTCCTCGACGGCAGAGGCCACGGCCTGGACGTTGACCGAGGCTTGTTCCGCCGCTGCGGCAACCGTCATGGCTTGGTGGCTGGTGTCGGTAGACTGTGCCGACATGGCCCCCGAAGATGCTTCCAATTCTGTCGCTGCGGCAGCCACGGCGTTCACGACCGGCTTTACCTGATTGTTGGCAAAGGCGATGAACTCTGCGTCTCTGGCTTCCATTCGCTTCAAAGCTTGATTGATGGTCTTGGCGTACAGAACGAAATCGCCACGCAAACCCGTGGTGATGATCCGGCGGTAATACCGACCATGATTGGCGGACTCGACGGCGGCAAACGCCTCTTTTCCAAAGGCTTCAGCGAAGTCCAGCAAACGGTTGATGCTGTGTTGCAAGGCTCCAATGCCATCGCTGCCTCGAACGTCCAGAATCCGAGCGTTGAGATCACCACTGGCGGACCGGCTGAGCACGTGGATCGCAGTGGACAGATCACCTGCCATTCGTCGAGCAGAACCACCGATCTTGACGCCTCCGACAATGCCAAGCAGGGATACCGCGATCACGACCCAAAGGGCGATGCTCGAACCACCAAGCAGCCCGAATGTTCCCGCCAGTAAGCAGATCGCCGAAGGAACCAGCATCCCAAGGGATAAGGTTCGGGCATATGAGCCGAGGGTCGTTTCCATGTGGCTGCCTCTGATCAATTTTCTGGCGTGATGGTGAAGATGAAACGGTCATAGCTATCGAATCCCGCCGTTGCTACGGCGTCGTTCAACATTTTCCATGATCGTTCAAGACCAACCTTTGAATCCTGATGGCGGCGTTCTTCTTCCATCAGCGAATGATAAAGCGGCTTGATCGTCTCCAATGCGGCCTTCTCGGGCACCCGTCGATTGGAGTGATATCCGATGATCTGACCGGCAGCGTCGAAGTTCGGGGTGACATGGGCGAATACCCAGTAGTTGTCACCATTCTTCGCCATGTTGTTCAAGGCGAATATCTCCCGACCATCGGCAATGGTGTCCCAAAGCAGTTTGAAGACGTGGCATTTCGGGGTGCCGTATGACCGAATGTGGTTTCCCCATCACCTCGGATTCGGCATAGCCGCTGACTGTCAAAAACACATCGTTGACGTAGGTCAGCCGTCCTTTGGGATCGGTCTTGCTGACGATCAATTCGTCATGAGCAAAAGTTCGCTCACGGCCTGATGGAGTTTTACGTTCACCCGCCATCTCCGACACCTCTCCCAGATTGAATGGATTGTGAACGCGGCTTTATGGGCATACTGAATGGATAAATGAATGGTAAACGATTGTCATAAAGGTATCGCATCTGTTTGTGAATTTCGATAGGGTTCTGAGTGGCGACAAGCCGTAGACATTGTGAAATTGGGGGCACAATGAGCCGAGGAAGTGGACACGATCAGTTCGCGGTTTTCGATGAAATTCGAGACGAATTTTTCGATGACGCCATGGAGCGGCTTCGTGCCCTTGAATTCGTTCTGGATAACGGCAGCCATGGCCGTATCACCCGCTCGGAACTGATTGGAAGCTTTCGGCGGCTCGCCCTGTATCTGCGTGGACAGGCGGCAGGGTTTGGTTTGAACGCCCTCTGTACGATTGCCCACAAGCTCGACGAATATCTTGCGGACGCCCCTGAAACGCTGCCTCCGCGAATCTGGATCGATCTTGAAACCTATATCGATGAGCTATCTAAACAGGTTGGTAGTCGCGGCACAGAAATCCAGCCCGATTTCTCCCGGCTTCCACAAAAACTTGCTTCAACACTGGATGAAATCGAGATCAGACGCATCGAAGTGATGCTGGTTGCTCCCCATGGGGCACAGTCGCATTTCGTTGAACGTGAACTTCGCCAATGTGGCTACAGAACCTCAGTGGTCCCCGATACCGTCTTGGCGTTGTCAATGGTGGTTCAGACGAAACCAGACCTCATTATCATCTCGGCGGTCATGCCGGGATTGGATGGAATTGATTTCGCGATAGGCTTGTCGGCCATGCCCTCAACCCGCAACATTGCAGTCGCTGTCATTACGAGCCTGGATCGGGACGCAGATGTGTTGACGCTGTTGCCGAAGAAGGTTCCCGTCATTTTCAAAGGCTCGAACTTCGCGGATGACCTGTTCAAGGCCCTTGATAGCCTGTTCATGATTT
>NZ_AONQ01000113.1 GCF_000342045.1 Paramagnetospirillum caucaseum
CCAAGGCCATCAATTTCGGCATCATCTACGGCATCAGCGCCTTCGGCCTGGCCGCCCAGCTGGGCATTCCCCAGGGCGAGGCCAAGGCCTATATCGAGGCCTATTTCGCCCGCTATCCCGAAATCCGCGCCTATATGGAGCGGACCAAGGAGGAAGCGCGGGACAACGGCTTCGTCACCACCTTGTTCGGCCGTAAGGTCTTCACGCCGGGTATCAAGGACAAGAACGGCGCCATGCGCGCCTTCGCCGAACGCGCCGCCATCAACGGCCCCATCCAGGGCGGCGCCGCCGACATCATCAAGCGGGCGATGATCCGCCTGCCCGCCGCCCTGGCGGCGGAAGGGCTCGCCGCCCGCCTGCTGCTCCAGGTCCATGACGAACTGGTGCTCGAAGCCCCCGAGGCCGAGGCCGAAGCCACCGTGGCGGTGGTGAAAAGCGTCATGGAAGCCGCCGCCACCCTGTCGGTCCCCCTGCTGGTGGAAGCCGGCATCGCCGACAGCTGGGACGCGGCGCACTGATCAGCCGATACGGGCACATACCTTCGCCATGATAACCGACGCGGGAAATGACGCTTATGCAGAGTCTGCGGTTACAGTCCATTTACAGAGTATTTAATAAAATGGCGAAGTAACCAGCTAAGCATTACAATAGGCATATTTGTAATGCGGCTATAATTCTGTTGCGGCGGCGATTCCTGAAATCATACTATCGCCCTATGACAAGTCCTTGTCATAGGGACGGGACGAAGCGCCCCGGCACTGGCCGGAAGGGGGGTATCATGGATGCAGCGACGTTGGAGATGGTGTTGACCGCCTACGACGAAACGGTTCAGGATGCCTTGTCGGCCGGACACGGGGATGGCGTCGCCCATGCCGAGGGACTGACTGCGGCGGCCATGCTGCTGGCGGCGGTCACCGGAGTGGAGGATTCCGCCGCCCGCGCCGAGGTCGAGGCGCTTGATCCCAGACAGAGGCTCGCCGCCTAAAGGACGGCGACGATAGTTCCGTGGATGACGTTAAGGCCATGATCGAAACCCTGACCGAGGAAAAGAACCGGCTCGATTCCGAGCTGGACACGGCGCTTCACACCTTCGCCGAATACGAGGAAGGCATGAACGTCCGCTGGCAGACCGCCGACCCCGCCGCCCGCCAGGCGCTGATGGAGGAGCGCAATCAGGTCGAGGAACAGCTTGGCATCGTCGCCATGGTGGTGCGGCTCGACGAAATCCGCGAACAGCTGGACGCCCTGCGCCAGCAGGTGGCCTGATCCCCCCTATTTCATCCTGACGCGATAGCGCAGCACCGCCTCGCCCTTGGCGGGCACCGGGATTGTCCAGCGGACCAGGGCGGCGCTTTCCTTGACATGCGGCAGGCTTTCGTCGAGCACCAGCCAGTCGCCGCGGAAGGCTTCGCGCAAGGTCACCGTGGCCGCCTGATCGCCGCCATTGGCCAGCCGGACCTCCCAGGCGCTTTCCGTCACCTCGGCCGAAACCTTCTGGAAGTCGGTCTGCATCCGCCGGGCGGTGAGGTCGAAGGCCTGGCCCAGGGTCAGGCGGGCCTCGGCCCCTTCGGGCAGGGCCGGCAGATGATCCTCGCCCAGCAGGATGGCCTCGCCGCCGGGGCCGCGCATGGTCACCCGGACCGGACCGGCGGGTAGCGGCTTGCCCAGCCCGGCCTTGGCGGTGTTGGCGAAGGAAAGGCGCAGCACCGGATGAAGCGGCCGCGAGTCCAGGGCGCGCGACAGGAACAGGTGGGGCCCCTGCGGCTCGATCACCAGTTCGCGGCTGACCGTCACCTGGGTGGGCGGCAACAGCGGCACCTGCCGGCTTTCGCCGTCGCGCAGGGAGACCGGCCGGGGCAGGGTGTAGACGTGATAGGGGCCGGCCGCCTCCCGCGACGGCAGGGCGGCCGCATCGGCCATGGCGCGGGCCGCCATCATCTTGGGGGCGCCGCCGCCGGCCTGGATCGAGCCGGCCACCAGCCGGATCGTGGCGTCGGTGAAGTCAACGCCGCTGGCATTGCTGAGATCGGCCCAGACGGTCAGGGCCAGACGATCGCCCTTCAACTCGCCGCTGGCCTGGGACGACCAGGCCAGACCGTCGGCGGCATAGCTGAGGTCGAGGTCGCGCCGCCCCGCCGCATCGGACTCCACCCGGGCGCGGAACGACGGGCGCGGCGACAGGCCGGGGGCCAGGGAATCGTAGATGATGCGGTTGGGCCGTCCCGCCACCACCTTGCCCTCCGCCTCGAACAGCGGGACACCCTCGGCGGCCAGCACCCTGGCCTTCTGCGGCGGGGCGCCGCCGTCCCAGACCACCGTCACGGTATGGCCGAGATGGGCGGCCAGCTGCCGTTCCGCCGACAGGGCGCCGGGATCGACCCAGCGCTCGGCCACGCTGAGACCCGGCCCGTCGAGACTGGCGCTGCCCGGCCGGATGGTGCGGGGGATGCCGTCGAGGAGCAGGGAGAAGCCCCCCTTGTCCAGGGTGGCGCCGCGGCGGTCGCGGACCAGGGCCGGACCGTCCTGATGGAGGGTGAGCGACAGCAAGGTGCGGTCGCTGGCCGGAATTGCGATTTCGGCGGCGAGGACGCCGCCCGGCACGGCCAGGAGGCACAACAGGACGAAACGAGGGAGCATGGGGCGGACTCCAGGGCTGAGCACTCAACCCTGGAGCCTGAATGCGGCTAAACGATGGTCAGCGAACCGAAACCCGGTCCACCACCCACTTCACCCCGTCGAAGGTGCGGACGAAGGCGGCGGCCTTGTCCAGGTCGGCCTTGGTGCGGGTGGTGCCCTGCAGATAGGCGACGCCGTTGACCACACGGACCACATAGGCCCCGTTGATGTCGTCGTTGCCCAGCAGGGCCTTGTAGATGCGCTGTTCCAGATTGCCGTCGGGGACATACAGGGTCAGGCCGGGATTCTCGGCCAGGACCAGTTCGTCGTGGACCTGGGCCACGCCCTCGACCGAGCGGACCACCTGGTCGGCGCGGCGGCGCTGCTCGGGCTTGGCGACGGCGCCGGTCAGCAGCACGCCGCCGTCCCAGGCCCGCACCGACACGCCCTTGAAGGCCTCCCTGTCGGCCTGGTTGAGCAGGGCCACCGCCCGCTGCCCCACCGCGTCGTCCCAATTGCGCTCGCCACGCGGACGCACCACGCGGCCCTGGGCGTCGAAGCTCAGTTCGGTGGTGCGCGGCGGCGCGCTCAAGGTCGGCGCCTCCTGGTTCGCGGTGCAGGCCGCCGTCACGGCCAGCAGGCCGAGGGAAAGAATGATCTTAACCGGTCGCTTCATGATTTTCGTCGCCGTCTTCCTCGATGACCGCCTCGGTGGCGGCGTCCAGATGCCGGCCGTGGCGGAAGCGGCGGAACAGCCACACGCCCATCACCCCGGAGGCGACGAACAATACCACGCTGGCGCCGATGCGAAAGACCGGATCGACCTGGATACCGCTGCCCAGCAGCGCGAAGACCACGGTTTGCGGCAGATAGCCCAGGATGGAGCCGGCGAAGAAGGGGATGGCCCGCCCGCCCGACACGCCGGCGGCCAGATTGGTGATCAGGTTGCTGCCCACCGGCAGCAGGCGGATCAGCAGGGTCATGGCGAAGGTGTTGCCGGCCAGGAAGGCGTCGATGCGGGCGATACGCTCGGGAAAGCGATTGACCACCAGCTGGCGGCCCATGAAGCGGGAATAGAAGAACGTGGCGACGCAGCCCAGCATGGAGGCCAGACTCGACCACACCAGCCCCTCGGCGAACCCGAAGGCGTAGCCGGCCAGGAAACAGACCCCCTGGCGCGGCAGACCGATGCAGACGGCCAGCGCCCCGATCACCACGAACAGGACGTCGCCGCCGAGACCCTTGCCCTTGATCTCGGCATCGATCCAGTGGGTGTCGAGGGCGTCGCGCAGGCCGAGACCTTCCAGCAGGAAGCCGATCACCGCGAAGGTGGCGATCAGCACCAGCCCCTTGACCATGGCGCGGGGATTGAGGAAGGGATGATGGCGGCGCGGCTGGATCACGGCACACCGTGCAAGGCGCAGCCGAAGCGCGGGCGCGTTGAGCGCCCCGGAGCGCAAGCGGAGGAGCCAAGCACGCGGAGGCGTGCGCCCGGCGCCTGAGGATCTGTCATAGAGTCTTCTCGATCACCGGGTTGCGGGCCCGGCGCATCAGCCACATGACGCCGAACAGGTCGACGATGCCCACCCCCAGTCGGTTCCACACTCCGTACTTGGAGGTGCCGCGCTCACGCGGGCGGTGGTTGACCTTGACCACCTCGACGGAGCCGCCGGCGCGGATCACCAGGGCGGCCATGAAGCGATGCATGTGGTCGAAGCGCGGCAGGTCGAGGAACAGGTCGCGGGGCAGCAGCTTGATGCCGCTGCCCGAATCGGGAGTCCGGTCGCGCAGCAGCTTGGAACGGATGGAATTGGCCACCTTGGAGGACAGGCGGCGGATGCCGTTGTCGCGGCGGTTGGCCCGCCAGCCGGTGACCATCAGCCCGGGCCGCATGTCGTCGGGACGCGAGCGCCAATGGTCCAGCATAGTGGGCAGATCGGCGGGATCGTTCTGGCCGTCGCCGTCCAGGGTGGCGATCAGCCGGCCCGCGGCGTGCCGCACTCCGGTGGCCACCGCCTGGCTCTGGCCGCAGCTGGCCCTGTGCCGCACCACCTTGAGGCGGGGGTGGATGCTCCGGGCCTGCGCCAGCACCGCGGGCGTAGCATCGTCCGAGCCGTCGTCCACATAGACGACCTCGAACTCCACCCGGCCCTGCAACGCCATGTGAATCTCGTCCAGCAGCGGCAGGATGTTCTCGGCCTCGTTCTTGACCGGGACGACCACCGACAGTTCCGGAACGACGAGGCTGGTCACGACAGGCCCGCCCGCCCCATCTCCAGGAATTTCTCGCGGCGGCGGGCGCGCAGCACCCCGCCCTCGACGCCCCCAAGGTCGCGCAGCGCCGATTCGACGGCCATGGACAGGGTCTGCATCATCAGGTCGGTGTTGCGATGGGCGCCGCCCATGGGCTCGGGCACCACCGAATCGATGATGTTCAGCTTGTGCAGGTCCTGGGCGGTAAGGCGCAGCTGTTCGGCGGCGTCCTTGGCGTTCTCCGCCGAGCGCCACAGGATCGAGGCGCAGCCCTCGGGGCTGATCACCGAATAGATGGCGTGCTCGAGCATCAACACGGTGTTGCCGGTGGCCAGGGCGATGGCGCCGCCCGAACCGCCCTCGCCGATGATCACCGAGATCAGCGGCACGCGCACGTCCAGGCAGGTCTCGATGGACCGGGCGATGGCCTCGGCCTGGCCGCGCGCCTCGGCGTCGACGCCGGGATAGGCGCCGGCGGTATCCACCAGGGTGAGGATGGGCACCTGGAAATGGTCGGCCATCTCCATCAGACGCCGGGCCTTGCGATAGCCCTCGGGCTTGGCCATGCCGAAATTGTGCTTCAGCCGGCTTTCGGTGTCGTGGCCCTTCTCGTGGCCGATGACCATCACCGAGCGGCCGCGGAAGCGGCCCAGCCCACCGATGATCGCCTGATCCTCGGCGAAGGCGCGGTCGCCGGCCAGCGGCGTGAAGTCCTCGATCAGCGTCGAGATATAGGCCAGCGCGTGCGGACGCTCGGGGTGGCGGGCCACCTGCGTCTTTTGCCACGGCGTGAGCTTGGCGTAGGTCGAGCGCAGCAGCTTGTCGACCTTGGCCTGGAGCTTGGACACCTCGTCGGCGATGTTGACGTCGCCGGCATCGGACAGGTGCCGCAGCTCCTCGATCTTGCCCTCGAGCTCGGCGATGGGCTTTTCGAATTCAAGGATATGCATGGGGGAAACTCATACAGGCAGAGGGGCTTCGGGGCAAGCGGGACTCGAGCCCCGGTTCCGAAGATCGCGCCAGGACCGGCTTTCACGCCTTCGGCACCACCAGACCGTCGCGGATTTCGACGGGGAAGGGCTCGAGCGAACGCCCCAGGCAGGGGCCGCGGACGCAGCGCCCGTCCTCGATCTCGAACAGGGCGAAATGGTTGGCGCACAGGATCGAGGTCTGGAACAGGTCGAGGAACCTGTCGTCCTCCAGATTGAGCGGCGCCCCCACATGCGGGCAGGAATTGACATAGCCGAACACCTGCCCGCCCTTGCGCACCACGAAGACGCGCTTGCCGTCCACCACCATTCCCCTGGCGCCGGGATCACCGATATCGGCAAGGGCGCAAAGGGGCGTCACGGCGCAACGCCCCCCATGCCGCACAGGATGGCCCACGACCGCCCGTCCACCGGGCAGACCGACAGCCGGCTCTGGCGCAGCAGCGGCAACTCGGCCAGACGGGGATCGGCCTTGATCTCGGCCAGGGTCACCGGCCGGGCCAGCGGCGCCACCGCCTTGAGATCGGGGCACATCCAGCGCGGGTCCTGGGCGGTGGGGTCGGGATAGGCCTCGCGCGCCACCTCGACCACGCCGACGATGCGTTTCTCCTCCACCGAATGGTAGAAGAACGCCCGGTCCCCCGCCTTCATGGCCTTCAGGTAGTTGCAGGCCTGGAAGTTGCGCACCCCGGTCCAGGCGGTAACCCCGTCGCGCACCTGGTCGTCCCATGACCAGGCGGTCGGCTCGGACTTGACCAGCCAATAGGCCATCAGGGGAGCACTTTCCTGTAGCGGGTCACCGTGACGCTCTCGAACAGGCCGGCCTTGCCGTAGGGATCGCCGGCCAGGAAGGCGTCCAGCTCGGCGCGGTCGTCGGTATCGAACACGAAGGCGCTGCCGATCATGGTCTGGCCGTCGTCCGACAGCAGGGGGCCGCCGATGACGACCTTGGCGCCAAAGCCCTTGGCGTATTCCAGATGGGCGGCGCGGTTGTCGAGGCGGGTCTGAAGGTGACCGGGCTTGTCCTTGCACTGGACCATGAACATACTCTGGCACTCCATTCGGATAGGAAGCCCCCAGGGTAGCGGAAAAAAGGCCAGTCATGGAAGCCCACGAGACGCACGAGAAAATTCACGAGGTCGCCCATCACGACCATCACGGGGACCATCCCCACAAGGAAGGCAAAGCCAGCCGCAACAAGAAGATCGCCATCCTGATCAGCATCCTGGCCGCCTTGCTGTCCATCACCGAAGCCGGCGGCAAGGGCGCGCAGAACACCTCCATGGCCGCCAACATCGAGGCCTCCAACCTGTGGGCCTTCTTCCAGGCCAAGACCATCCGCATGACCACCATGCGCACCGCCGCCGACGCCCTGGAAGTGGCGGTGGCCGGCATGGTGCCCGAGGACAAGGCGCCCCAGGTGGCCAAGCGCATCGGCGACTGGCGGGCGGCGGCCAACCGCTACGACACCGAGCCCGAGACCGGCGAGGGCCGCAAGGAACTGGCGGCGCGCGCCAAGACCGCCGAGGCGGTCCGCGACCGGGCGCTGGCCGCCTATCATCTGTTCGAATACGGCTCGGCGGCGTTGCAGATCGCCATCGTGCTGAGTTCGGCGGCGGTGGTCACCGGCACCATCATGCTGGCCTATCTCGCCGGCGGCCTGGGATTGGTGGGGGCCGGCTTCGCCGCGCTGGGCTGGCTGGCGCCGACCCTGGTCCACCTGTAGCGCCACGCGGGATACGACCATCATCCGGCTTTCCCCCCGACCCCCGCCTCGGGTACAGTCCCGGGCGGGGTTCGGATATCGACCGGGAGGGGTCAGATGTCAATCGCCTGGGACGAGACGCTGGCGGTGGGCGATCCAGTCATCGACGCCGATCATCGGCGGATGATCGCGCTGATCGCCGAACTGGAGGCCGCCGCCAAGGACGGCGTCGATTGTTCCGGCGTCGCCGCCACCCTGCGCGACCTGTCCGAACTGTGCCGCGAGCACTTCGCCCGCGAGGAGGCCCTGCAGCGGGCGATCGGCTTTCCCGAGGCGGAATCCCACCGTACCGCCCATGACATGCTGCTGAAGCGCCTGGACGCCGTGCTGACCCATTACGCCAGCGGCTGCGACGAGGTCCGCGCCGGCATCGTCCGCACCCTGGGCGATTCGCTGGCCACCTGGCTGGTCAAGCACATCGTCGACAGCGATATGGAATTCAAGCCCTACGTGGCGGCGGGGCAAGGGGCCTAGG
>NZ_AONQ01000114.1 GCF_000342045.1 Paramagnetospirillum caucaseum
GGACGGATACGACGGTGCGGTCAGTCGCGCTCCCGATATAATCGAGGGGAAATCTCCTGAGGAGGACTGCCTTCGAAGACGGGAGCGCTCAAGAAGCAGCGCGTTCCGCGAGCAGCAGCCACAGGGCGCCCAGGAGACACGTCGGGCTAAATCGAGTCCGAACCCCGAGCAGTGATCTATCGACCACTGTCCGCAACTCCACGCGATCTGGTCCGAGACCAGCCTCGATGGCTGCGGCTAGATGCGTCAGAAGAGCAAGAAGCACCGGAGACGGTTCGCAGCCCTCCCTCGCCTCATACGCGCGAGCGCTCCGGAAGGCCGAGAGCGCTTCCATGGCAGTCCTCATCCTGACCACTTCCTCTCGCCAGTCGAACCCGTCCTCCACCTCAAGCAGCGGACCGTACTCGACCTCGAACGCCCTGAAGGCTTCCTCGGATTCAAGGCCGGCGAATCTCTCAAGCGCAAGTTCCGGAATTCCCTCTCGCCAATCTACCATTCGACGAGCACCTTTCCACCGTCACCGGACAATTCCGGTATCTGATCCCTCCCTTGTCGGACAGCCTCCTTGGATACCCTATCCTTGACGTAGGCATGCAACTCGGCGGCAGTGATCCTTCTATCGCCGTTGGCGTCAGCTTCGCCTTCAAGCCCTTTCATGACGAAGTAGCTCAACGCGCCGTGCTTCGCACCCGGCAATCCCGAACTGAGCTGCGCACCGCTCGCGGCGGAAAGAACCGTCGCATTTCGAGGGAAGGCGCCGGCCGTCGGCGAAATGGCGATCGGACGCGCGTACGCCATCAACGTCTGGCCGGTGCGAGTGCCTCCGGAGAAGCAGGTATCGAGAACCATCACCACGTCCTTGGCTCCGGCCTCAGACAATCGCGCGATGATTTCCTCGCGACGGATGCCGCTCTCCTTCAGCACCGTGGGATCGCCGTCGAATGGCATGAGGAAGACGTCCTTGCCGTCGCTCGACGCCAAGCCGTGCCCTGAGAAGAATACATGGACGGTGGAGCCGCCCTGCATCATCTCCGCCTTCGCCCACGTCGCCAGCGCCTTGACGACGTCGTTGCGGGTAGCCTGATCACCGCGCAGCAGCTTCACCTTGGATGGGTCCACCCCGAGGGCGTTCACCGCATACTCCGCGAAACGCGCGGCGTCGTTCTCCGCGAAGTCCGCCCGGGGCAGGCGACCGTACCGATCAATGCCCACTATCAGCGCCAGATCACCGTTGCGCTTCGCGCCGATCAGGCGACGCGGAAGCAACGGAGCAAGCGCCTGCTGCGCTTCCGAAAGTCGCGTATGATAGGAAACCGGAGCGGACGAAGACCCGGTGGCGACGGCCACCTTCCCGGCGTCGCGAACCTTCTGACTCCCGGAAAGCCTTTCGGCTACGCGCTCCATCGCCTCGCGGATAGCGAGGGAGGTGGCCTGGGCCGTCGCATCCGACCCTCCCTCGCAGAAAAAGCCGCCATCCGTGATCTTCGATCTGGTGGCATTGACGGAAGAGGAGAGGATCTTGCCCTCGGGAGTGACTACGGAGATCCCGACGTTAAGATCGACCATGGCGTTGGCATCGACGCCGAAAAACTTCTTGGCGTATCCGACGGAGGCCTGGAATCCATCCACCTTGACCAGAACGAAACCCGCGACGCCATCCCGACGCATCGACTCTGTTCCGGGGGAGACGGCAACCATCTCCGATTCCTCGAAGACGAGCGGCATGGTTTGCTGAACCGAGGAGCGGAACGGCGCCTCGGCATCGACCGGAACCTTGTGGGCGCCGCAGATATAGCCCTTGGAAGCATCCTCCACCCGCATCTTCGTCAAAGAGGTCGCATCAACGGCGAAGAGAAACTTCCCGGAAATCTTGTCATCCGCTGTGGTATAGAAATTCGTCCCACCCGATGCGAGCGGCACCGCGTTGTAAGAACACGCCGCAACGCCCAGCGCCGCGACGATGGCCAAGGCTCGCGCAACGCTCCTCGTCGATACAGAAATCATGTCGCCCCGCTCCTCGCAGATCCACGGCAACGCGACGCGGTCCCCGGGGCGATTTCTCGTCCCGAGTCCCGCCGCGCCGCGAGCCCTATTTCCTGGCGGAGGCCACCGACCGACCCGCCTCGCGAACCTTCTGACTTCCCGAGATCCGCTCCGCGGTACGCTCCAGCACCTCGCGAATGGCCAGGGAGGTGGCTTGGCCCATGGCGTCGGCGCCACCCTCGCAGAACATTCCGCCATCAGTGATCTTGGAACGATTCGCGTTGACGGACGTGGCGAGAAGCTTGCCTTCGACCCCCGTCACGATGACGCCCACGTTAAGCTCGACGCTGGCGTTGGCGTCGGCTCCGAAGAACTTTTGCGAATACGACACGGTAGGCTGGAAATGGTCGACCTTCATGAGGACGAAACCCGCGACGCCGTCCCTGCGCATCGATTCCATGCTGGGAGCGGTGGAGACGAGCTCGATCTCTTCGAAGACGAGAGGAAGCGTCTGCTGGATGGAGGTCTTGAGCGACGCCTCGGCATCGACCGGAATCTTGTGAGCCGCGCAGACGTAACCCTTGGAGGCATCCTCCACCCGCATCTTCGTCAGCGAGGTGTCATCCACGGCGAAGACGAACCGACCGGGAATCTTCTCCTCGTTCGTGGTATAAAAATTACCACCGACGGCTGTCATCGGCACGGCGTTGTATGAGCACGCCGAAAGCGAGGCCAGAACGAAGACGGCTGATAGAATCCTCTTGATGCACTTCATGACTTTCCCCTCTCAGTTCGGACCGCGTGACGAAGCGTCCGTACCCTTGTTTCCTCAGCGTTCGACGCACATCCTAACCGAAGTGCCAAGGCTTTCAACACGGATCGGTAGTCGAACGAACACTCTCCAGGTCATAGACGGACGCTACGGGAATTTTCACCATCGAATCGTCGAAATTTTCCCGCATCCGACGATTCTCGTCAGCCGCCGGTCCCGGCCCCGGCCTTCCTCGCGTCCTGAATGTCCTTCTCCAGCTCCTGGAAAGCTTTCGAGGCCCTGACTTTGCCCTGCAAAACCGCATTCTTATTCACCTGATCCACCAAAATGCGATTGGCGTTCCCGAGCGGATACTGAAGCAATACGACGGCCCTATATTGCTGGCCCATCGGGATGAACTTCTTCTCCGTGATCGCGTAGCCCGCCACATTGACCTCGGTGATCAGGTTGCTGGTCACGCGTTCGCTCTCGGTCAGGATCTGCGGACTTTCACCGGAACCGGACTCGGAGATGAACTCCTTCAGCTTCGCCGATATCCGCCCGTTGATCCTATCGGCCAGCGCGCGCTTGGCGCCCAAGATCGCCTTGTCTTCGGCGAATTGCAGATCCGTCGAGGTCGCCGTCCCCGGAGCGTAGATCGAGTGCTCGTCGATGGGAGGACTCGTATACCAAGACGGGAGCTCGTCCAACGTGGACTTAACCGATTCGGCCCTCGCCTCCTGCTTCCTCTGCTCCTGCTGCGCTGTCCACGCAGGGGTGCCGGGCTGCGGCGAGGCGCAGGCGACCAATGACATGGCGCCGAGAACGGCGCCGAGAACGGATCGATTCATGATGTCTTCCTCCTTGCGAGATCGGAAAGGGCGTCCTCAAGGGTCCTGAGCCTTGACTTGGCTGCGACGCCGGTCTTGACGACGAGCTTGAGCTCGCCGAGAGCGCGCTCAGCCTTCGCCGCGTCGCCCGTCTTGATATACGCGAGGCCGGCGGCATAGAAGGCATCGGCCGCATCGTTCGGATTCCCGGCATAGATGAGAATGATGGCCGAGTTAAACCAGGCGAAGCCGTTCGACGGATCCTCCGCCACCGCCATCTCATAGGCGGCGAGCGCTCGATCCAATGAACCGTTGGCCGCATTAGCCGCCCCCAGAGCATTCAGATACCTGGCGTTCCTTCGGTCAAGCGACACGGCTCGCAGCGCGGCCGTCTCCGCTCCCGGATAATCGCCCTCGAGCATCAACACCCGCCCCTTAAGAAACCACGCTTCAGAGCGCTTGGAATCGGCGAGCAAAGCGCGATCCGCGGCGACCAACGCTCCGGCATGATCTCCCTGCGACATCAAGCGCTCGCCAAGCGCAAGCGGGTCCTGGTCGTCGGATACCGCGGCGGCGGCATGATGCGTCAATGGGAGGGCGGAATTGTCAGATGGGTCTTCGAGCGCCACCTTGCCTTCATCCGGAATAGTCGATACCAGGCGACGGGCCAGATCGTCTGTCACCCGCAGCAGCTGCTCATCGCCGACGTTGTTGACGGCGTCGAGAATTCCCATGGCCACCCCGACGGGATCAAGGGGAAGCGACCCGCCATGGCTCGCGGCGACGTGCTTCCCCTCCCAGAGAACGACGCCGTCCGCAGCCCTGATCAACCGGAGTTCGGCTCCAACCGACACCCGCGAATAAAGGGCGAGAAACATCGTCCCGGATTCCGTGACCTCCCCCTCGAGCAAGGCGCCGCAGCGAAGCCGTTTTCCGAGTTCAGCGCGATCCTCCTTCGTCTCGGCGAAAACCCTGTCCACCCGCTCGAGACGAACCCCTCTCTTGGACTTGGCGGAAAGATGGGCGTAGACCGACAGGCGCACTCGCGCCGCATCTTCCAGCGTCACCTCCGGATTCGAGGGGCTCCTCGCCTTCAGCGGCAAAATCGCCACGCATTCAGGCGGAGAAGCCCTATAAGAGTCATCGACCCGAAACTTAACCTCGTTGAAGCCGATCCCCCCCCGCTCCCCCGCCCCTTCATCAACGTAAGAGGGGCCCGAGCACCCGGCCGTCGCGCAAACGGCCAGGAAGACGGAAACGCAGCCGGCCCGCTTCATTCCCCGCCCCTGACGACGTTGTAGAGCCTCCGCAACAGTCGACGCTCGTCCTGGGGGATCTCCGCAATGACCCTGTTAAAATCATCAAGCGAATAGACATCCCTAAAAGCGACTGGTCTCTTGGTCGCCACGACCATCAGATATTCGTCGATCATGGCGCGCCCGCCCCGCCGGTTGGTCGGATAGGACACTTTCAGCTCGTAACGCTTGGATCCGGCTTCCGATGGCACGGTGAACGCCTTCGTCACCCGATCCACGGAATCGAACGCGTTAGGGAAAACGCGACCGATCTGAGCGTCGCCGGCCTCATAGGGCAGCCACTGAAATATCTGGACATGCATCGGCTGAGACGGCGTCACGGAAACCACCAGCTTCTCGCCATCCCGAAATACGAGACCATTCAATGAAACGCCCGCGTCGAAGTTCGGATCAGGCCTGCCTTCCGCGACGAAAACGTCAGCCTCGAAGGAGACTAGGCATTTGCGGATGGCTCCAGCCTCGATGGTGGTCTCAGCCCTATATCCTCGCGTTCCTCGAATCAGTCCGCCTACCATCGTCCACGTAGTGGAGTTCCTGGCGCACTCGGTCTCGTCGCCCTGCTCGGAGCAGCGAAGCGCCTCTTCCGACGACAGCGTCTCCCCGCTAACCCTCCGCACCGCATCCGCCCTAGCGCGGGAATCCGCCTGTCTGCAGGCTTCCTCCTCGGGCACCGAAGGCGGAAACATGTAGTAGGCCGAGGCAGACACCCACTCCGCCGAAACCGGCGAAGCCAAGAGGACGAACGTCGCGAGCAGCGAAACTCTCTTTCTCATGGCCATCTCACCTCTGACCGACGATGAGGACCGAACGAGGAAGCATCTCGCGGTACAGATCCTCAAGGCTCATCTCGGGCGGCTCCGTTTCCGGTGATGGCTTCTTTCCGAGGAACACGAGAATGCGTCCGCCCTTGATGCCGATGTTCATATCCTCAACCAACGCGCCGGTCCGTTCGTAGACCTTTGCCGAATCCGTCTTTCCGACGGCGACGCCAAGCAATCGCCCGCGCTTGTCGAACACCGGACCACCCGAATTGCCCTTATTGATCTTCGACGTCAGCTGGAAGGTGTTCGGATCGTTCGCCAAACCCGCCGCCTTCGCCACGATCCCCTCGGTCAGAGCCGGTTGCTCGTCTCCGAGAAGGCCGATCATCGGGTAGCCCATGACGATGGCGGCGCGACCCGCCACGGGTTGTACGACGTCTGAAAGGGGAACGACGGCGCCTTCGGGAAAGGGTTTGTCAATCTCAAGAAGCGCCAAGTCGTCGTCGCTCGACATTTTGACTACGCGAGCCTTGCGAACGTGCCCGGTGCCATTGCGAACGTAAAGCGCCGAAATTCCCTCCACGACGTGCCTGTTCGTGACGATCGATCGACCGCCCTCCATGACTACTCCGCTCCCTGTAAGAATCGGGCTTCCGGGCTCGATTGGAAAAGGCTCAGGTCGATCCAGCGCAGCCGAACGCGTAATCTTTCTTGCCGGAGGAGGTGCGGGCGACGACTCCACCGGAGCGCGAGGCTGGGCGCGCGGGGACGGAGGCTCACGCGGTGGCTCTCTAACGGCGCTACCGGCGGGCTCCCCGGTCGGCTCCGTCGCCTCACCGGGCCCGGCTTTCACGGGCGCTGCGGGAGAAACGGCCTTGAGCCAGGACGATAGCGCTTCCGCCCGACCAATCTGCCCCCGACGTCGGTATGACGCCTCGGCCGACTTGGCGGCGACGATCGCCCCGTCTCGATCTCCAATGGACCAAAGAAGGCGTCGCAAGGCATCGCGCGCGCCGGCCGCTTCCGGGACGCGTTTCAAAAACCCCTCCAGTTCCACTATCGCGGGCCCCGCCCCTTCCGTCGAAGCAAGGAATCGGGCCATCACTACCGCGACGTCTTCGGAATCCTCGCGTTCCCCGCGCAGCTTCCGCAGACGAGCAAACGCATCGGCTGCGCGCCCGGCTCGCTGATCGGCCCTCGCGATGACCAGATGCGCCGCCACGAGATCGGGATCCGTCCTCAGTGCGAGAGCGGCGTTCCTTCGCGCCTTGCCAAGATCGCCAAGGGCGAGCTCGGCCTCGGCGAGCCCGAGATAGGCCTCGCCCTCTCCATCCAAAGAAGAGAAGGACGCATCCTCGAAATAACCAAGGGCCTTCGCCGGCTTTCCGATGGCCAGATAGACCCTCCCCATCAGGATTCCCACGCCTGACGCGGCGCCAGCATCCTCCGCATCGAGCCGTCTCAGCACGGAAACCGCCTCTTCGTAACGTTCGGCGTCCACCAAACCGCGAGCGAGTTCCAAGGAAGGCTGCGTTACTTCGGCCATAGCCGAGAAGCCTAACCCAAGCGCGCAAAGCGCTGCGCCTAACGTCCTGGCCGTCCTCGACATCCTATTCCTCCATCGCTCCGATGCGCCGAACGATAGCATGCACCGCGCCTCTGTCCATGAGACGGACGCCCAAAAGATTTTGACCGAAAATTTAGAATCGCCGACAAACGGCCTTTGCGCGACACCACCGGAACGATCACTCCCGCTTCCAGTCACGCTGGTGCGATCCGATCGCGGCCCTGACGCGGTCAAGATCTCCATCAGCAACCCGCATCGACGACTTTGACCTTGGTCGTTAGATCGACGGATCCCTCTCGTCCGTCAGCGAAGCAAAACCGCAAAAGAACCCCGGCATAGCTCGGACTGAAACCACATGCCAAGGCGGCACCTCGCAGGTACCCAACTCCAATACGTGCTGGTGGGTAACTTCATTCATATGTATCGCGGATTTCGAATGCACCAAGATCCTGGAAGGCCGAGAATAGGCGGGAATACATCACAAGACTCGGTAACGCGTTACCGAACTCCCGCCCCCC
>NZ_AONQ01000115.1 GCF_000342045.1 Paramagnetospirillum caucaseum
ATCGCCGCTGTTCGCAGCGTCGATGATGCCCTGATAGATGGCCTTCAAGTCGCTGAGGCTCGCGGACTCAAACCATTCGGTTTCGTTGATGATCAACGGCGAACGGAGAATCTTAAACCGATAAGCATCTCCAGACTTGAGAAACCAAGCCGTGCGGCTATTGATCTCGCCGCCATCGATGGCGATCTGGACCATTTCCTGCTGCTCACGCACTTTCTTTATGAACCGCGTGACGGGAGTGCTCTTCGAAGCAGTAGGCACGCGGGTCGGGGTAGGTGCGGCTTTCAGCTTGTCCAGGAACGACATCAATCTAACTCCATCTCAAAATGTGTATGGTTTTTGGAAAATCATGATGCATCCTATCGCCGCCATGCATTCAGAACAAGCCATACATATAGGTGCCTTATGAAGTCGTCACTATTGAAGATTAGAAGCGGTAAGGGCTATCGGTCGCTCCAGCTTCATAATCGCCAAATTGGTCTTCTAATTGGCAGTGGTTCTCACGAAACTGAGCGTAAGCAGTTTTTATCACCGATGTTGACCCTGGTGCGTCATCGTTCTCATACACGATATCTTCGAAGGGCATTGTGCTGTCCAATACCTTATAGACTGCATAGGAATTTAATTCAGAAAGGCTGTTGCAAAATTCTTTTGCCTTGGTAAGTGACGGAAACATCTTCACGAATTTTGTCATGCCTACGCATCCGTCGCCACATCGGTCTTCGCCTAATAATTCGTGGTAAATGCAGTCACGATTAGATGCCACTTCATACTCAGCCATATGCTTTCCATAGGTGCGAAGTTTGGCAATGATTTTTGGGTTCTTTCGAGCAAGAAGGCTAACGCGAGGGTTGCTAAATTGTATTGTCCGCCCACCCCACATGCCATCTTCGTCGCGTTCATCGCGAATAAGATTAAGTGTGCTTGCCGCCTCGATAAAGGCATTGGCGAACTTCACGCTGTAGTGAAGGTATGTGACTAAATCTGTGTAGAATACAGCACATCTGAATTCGTGTAGTGTCCAGTTATGCAAATTAACTGTTCCAATTACGCTTCCGCCTATAATAAAGATCAAACCTGTCTGAATTCCTTCTTTCAGTGCGTTATACACGTCGTCCCGCGAAACGATGTCGCCCTGGTAGTGCTCAACCAGTTCCTCCACGTCTTCAAAATCTGTTTCATGCAACTCGTTTATGATTTTCGTTAGCAGATTGGACGCACCAGCAATGGCTTTCTCGACCTCGGTGGGTTCTGGACGGTAATCGTCGTCATCGTCATCATCGTTTTCATTGCCAGCGAGGGAGGGATCACTGGTTACTGAAGCCTCACCCGAATCGGTCACCAGATCATTGCTCGGGGCTTCTTCACCTCCTGACGGCGGATCATCTTCAGGGTCAGTATCATCGTCCGCCATGACCGATTGATCATCGCCGTCACCCTGGCCTGCGTCGATTTCTTGATCGTGCCCGTTTCTGCCCTGGTCATCGCCAGCAGGCTTCTGCTGGGCCTGGAGCATCACCCACAGCGTCTCCAGCTTCTGACGCTGATGTTCGTCGGTCTCCTGGGCGATCCGGTCACGGATCGACGTGACCAACTCGGATGAAGCGTCCCGCAGGGCCAACTGGTGAATCTCGGCGATCTGCATTTCCAGAAGGTCGTCCAATTCAGGGACGGCCACCATAGTCGCGGTGACGCTCGACTGATCGTCTACGGCTACCCCGTCACCTTCCAGGCTATCATCGGTCGGGACATCCTCACCACCTGAAGGCGGCGGATTTCCAATTGGCTTAATCGACTCGTAGTTATCTTCAAGCCAATTGACGACCGTTTCCAAGTGATCTTCATAAATGCTGTTGTCTTCATCTGAAACCATATAGTCCTTAATCGGACTGCCCCCTGTGCGTTTTCGAATGTCGCCGCCAGGGGTGCGGTATTCATTGTGCCCTTCGTAACAATTTAGTGCCAAGCCGTGATCACAAAACCCCATCACAAACGGATAGATGTTGAACAACACCAGATATTCAGGGTTTTCCTTGTAAGTTTCTTTAGTTAGGAACTTATCCAGTGTAAACCCAGCGGGCACGAAGCAAACTTCGTCAGCCGCTTCAATCGGTTCAGCGTCCTCACCGGTTGCCTCTTCGTCACTGGCTACCCCGTCGAGATAGTTCCGAACCGCTTGCTTCGCGGCAAAGCTGATGGACCGATGACCGGGGCTGGGCGGCGGCAAATCCTTGATCGCGTCCCATACCTCTTGGACCACCTTCTTGGGCAATGAGGGCTTCCTGGGCTTGGGGGCGTCGGCCTTCTTGTTCTCTTGGAGCCACAACTTCTCAATCGCGTTGATGCCGATGGTTGTGAGTTGGTCTCGTGCCGAGTTATCCAGCAGAGGTGGCTGCCGGGTATAGAGCCAGTGGCACACCCGCGAGTAACAGGTGATGGTGTCTTTGACCGCTCTCTTGTTGAAGGGGACACTTTTGCGTTTGGCGATGGTGGCAAGGTCGAACTCGATGGCTCTGTGAAAGACAGGGTTCTGAACATCCGCCTTCGGAGCCTTGACCTTGATGATGTTGCAGCGAACGTCAAATCCTTCAGGGTCGCTCAACGCCTTCAACACGATGCGATAGGCTGACATGACGCGATTAACCGCGTTTTCATCGGTGTTTGTTTTCGCCTCATAAAAAGGCTCAAACTGAAGCACCATATAGTCAATCAGTTGTTCCCATTCTTCATTGTTATCGATGCGTGGCGGGTCTTCTTCAAAATGTCTACCTGGAGACATTTTTGGACCTTGTTCAGCATTGATGTCTGGGTGATCTGCTTCAGAATGATGTTCCATGTTACGCCTGCGACATATGGCCATGCACAAATTGCATGCATAACATATCAAGCAAAATTCATGTTTTCAAACTTTGTTTGTGCGTGGTTATTGTTGTCAACTTTTATATATTAAAAGCTTTCGCCATTTAATCGACGCAAGAAAGCCTTATAAATTATGTTTTCGATCCGGACTTCATCGCCATGGCACTGGCATTATGTCGGCCAAGGAAGCTTTCGCAGTCTGAAAATATATTTTCATGCTGCGATTACTTCCTCACTATATGCCGCACATATCATTCAGGTTGCATTGCCGCAGCCAAAACACATTGAGTATAAAAATATTTTCGCCTCTTCGCGGAGGTTTTTGTGCTGCTTGATTTAGCTTATAGCAATTAATTACATTGTCGCTTTTTGTTTGACGAATGTGCAATCAGCTTTTTATCATATGTGGGTCTTGCGGCTTTGGCCATGGCGTCAACTCCGCTTCAAATATTGTGGAGTTTGTGAAGTGAGTGCGACGCAGAGTAAAACGACAAGTGTCGAGAGCCAACTGAGGTTAATTGATGCTTTCCGCAAAAATGTCTCTCAGTCATTCCCGCAAGATGCCAAATTTGTCATTGATGCGGTTCCGTATCTGTTTCCGGCCGAGTTAACATTTGAAATAAGGTGCGATGTAGTTTTTGCCGAATTGCCAGATATTATGCTTCTTAGCGTAGGCAAGCTCCTCAACCTAATTCAAAAGGTAAATGACAAAACACTCGCGTTTTCGTGCTTTGGCAGGCTTAAAGATGGTGAGTTTGCTGGCATCTATCGAGCCGATGTGGAGATGTGTGGGGATACCATCAAGACTTCATTTGAAGCCAACCAGAATGTTAAGCCTGCATTTGCCCCGATATCGGACATCAAATATGTGATCGGTGTACTGAGCTACATCCAGCAGCCGACCATCTATGCGGACTTGATCGAGGTGGATGAGTTCACCCAGAAATCCCGCAAGAAGCACGGCAAGCGTCCGCTGCCGCCCTACAGGATCATCCGCCCAGGGCAAACCATCGTGCGGCACCGTCCAGCCGATGACCGGTGTCATGAGGGCACTGGGACTGGAACCCCTAAGTGCGGTCACTGGCGGCGGGACACGAAGTACGTCCGCAAAGATGGTCGGATAATTTATCGGCGGGGATGTGCGGTTAAAGGTGGTCCTGGCGATACCCGGCCCGTGCAGGTCTTGCCGCCCAACCCTGTCGAATGGTCAAACTAATGACGATTAATCTTTGGAGTGCTGAAAATGACTAAAGGTTTGGTTGGGATGGTTGTTGCGATTAGCGACTTGATCGATGACGACTATGAATACAGGGATGACATAATTCGCATCGGTAGACGCATATTGTTTGTCATGAATAATGATGAATGTTCATCGTTCATTGGTCGTGTCATCAGCGATGACCAGATGGTTGTGGAAACTGTATTTCCGCCCGTTAACGCGGACTGCGAAGTTATGTTCGGTGGCTTCCAGTTTGAGGAGCGGGATTAATCGCGATGGAAGAGGATACGGCAGGCTGCTTTGAAATTATTTCAAATATGGTATCGATGTGCTCCCAACTTGCTAGGCCGTTAAGGGATAAAGTTGATATCAGAGTCTTGGACAAGAGAATTGACAACGGGCCGTGAAAATAGAAAGCCTTGCATATAACGTACACCGGCATCACGAAGAACTTTTAACTCTTCAATCCGCTCCACCCCTTCGGCGACAACATCGACATCAAGCTGTTGGCAAATCTTTATCATGCCCAATGCAATTGTGCGGCGTCTTTGATCGTGGTCGATGTCGCGAACCAGTGCGATGTCGAGTTTCACGACATCAACCATCATCTCCGCCAGCACATTAAGTCCGGCATAACCCGCCCCAAAATCATCAAGTGCTACCTTGAATCCATGGCGGCGGTATTCCTTGATGATGCTAAGAAGGTGAGGAGTATCTGTAATTCTCTCATCCTCGGTGATCTCAAAGGTAATGAGATCAAGGGGAAATCTGGCCCGCTCCGCAGCAGCCAAGGTGGCACGAATACACGCCTTGGGATCATAAACGGCGTTGGGTAGGAAATTGATGCTCAGACGCCGATCCAAGCCCAAGCTGGCTGCCAGTTCGATGGCCTTGACTCGGCACGCCTGATCGAATGCGTAGCGGTTGTCAGCAGTCACCTGAGAAAGAACACTCATAGCAGGTTGGCCTTCTGGACCTCTCACTAGTGCTTCGTAGGTCGATATCCGTCGCTCATGCAAATCCACAATCGGCTGAAACGCCATGGTAAAAGGAATAGGAAAATCCTTTCCTTCCATACACGAGTGGCACCCAGATTTTGATTGGCTCATGGCTTCCATGTATTCTTTGTCAACGCCAGCGTCTATGTTACGGGCTTTGTTGTCGGCTTGGCTATTAGCAGACGCATCAATACACGTCTCCGGGGGGGGCGGTGGGTCAATGTTCAGTTTCAGCATGCCCGAAATTAGCGTCTAATTCTTCGCTGGTAGATGAAGCGTGTTTACGCGATGCAGTGAGAACAAACATTGACTCCAGCCGCTCGATCCGCAGAAAGAGTTTGTGCGAACGATTCAATAGTGATCGTAACTCTCTGGATATCACGGCATCATTAGAATGCGATGTGTCAAGGCACACATCATGCCCCGATAGCCTAAATTGTTCTTGCAACGCATATTCTGCGGAAATCTCACCATCATGAACCGCACGCTGGAACATCAACCACGACATAACTTGTGTCAGGCGGCTTGTTAGCCGAAAAGTTTCATTTGTTATCCGAAGCCCTTTAACGCCATCGACTTTTTGCCGGTCCCACCATTCAGTTTCCATCATGAAGGTCCGAGCTTCAACCAGCAGAGCCATGGTTTCTTCAAAAGGGCCGCGAAAATATGCAGTTGTTTGCATCCCCGCACCTCATGTCACCACCAAGACGGGCAAATATTTCTTAAAATGCTAACATGCGAAGTTCCGTCTTCATACGACAATCAATACCAAATGTCATACTTCAGCCCAGCCAGCCATATGCTGTTTTGCGGCTATTTCCTGTTAGATGGATCTCGATCATCGTGGTTCAATCCCCTCGTGGTTCCCTCCCATGACGAATAGCCACCACCGAGATTCATGCCACCCGCCTTCATCCTGTCGTCGAACGGTTCCTCGGTCGAGTTCTCGCCGTTTCGAGGTCGCTAAACCTTACCATTTAGCCACCTTCCGGCAATCGCTATTTTGCGATATGGTCTATCCATGGAATGGAAGGTCGAAACCCTCAACGAAGTCGTGGACGCGGAAATCGCTGCCTTGCCCAAGGATATGCAGGCCCGTTTTCTGCGGATAGCCGGGATGATTGAATCCGCCGGGTTGGAAGGTATGGGGCATCCTCATGTGAAGCCGCTTGAGGGCAAGCTTTGGGAGATGCGGCTAATGGGCCGCGACGGCATCGCCCGTGCCCTCTATGTGACCGTCACTGGTCGGCGGGTCGTGGTCGTGCGGGTCTTTGTAAAAAAGACCCAGAAGACGCCTCGCCAGGAGATTGAACTCGCATTGGCTCGGGCCAAGGAGATTTTGAAATGACCAGCCTGAATGATCTCAAGGCTAAAATGCTGGCTGATCCCGAGGTTAAGGCCGAATATGACCGTCTCGCTCCAGAGTTCGAGATTGCGGAAACCCTTATCCGTGCCCGGCAACGGGCTGGTCTATCTCAGGCCGAAGTCGCCAAGAGGATGGGTACCACCCAGTCCGTGGTTGCACGGCTGGAAAGTGGCCGCTCCCTTCCTTCATCTACTTCACTTGCACGCTACGCCGCCGCCACAGGTAGCCGCCTTCATGTTGAGCTTCTTCCTGGTCGCTGAATCCATCACGGTTCCAGAGTTGGCTCCGTCACTAAGATTGGGGCGATCTTGGGTTCATTTATCAAATTACGCAAACCGGGCAAGGATTTCACCGTCCAAGGTTTCCTTGTCCCCTGGCTATGATGGACTCTCTCTTGCCTATTGGTCCTCCTGCCGATCTTCTGTTGTCAATGGAACTCCAAGAAGCTCAAGGCGATGGCCGATGACCTGATAGCCGTAATCTGCGGCGATCTTCTTTTGCAAAGCTTCAATCTCAACGCAGGAGAATTCGATAACTGCCCCTGAAGTTACGTCAATCAAGTGATCATGATGGTCACTTTCGGCCTCTTCGTATCGGCTCTTTTTCCCATCGCCAAAATCGTGCCGTTCAAGGATGCCTGCTTCCTCAAAAAGTCGCACGGTGCGGTAGACAGTGGGAATGCTGATATGCCGATTGATCTCGACGGCACGGCGATAAACCTCATCGACATCAGGGTGGTCGGTTGCGTCTGAAAGGACGCGAGCGATAACTCGCCGCTGGTCCGTCATCTTCATAGATTTTTCAATGCAACGTTGCTCGATGCGTGAGGGGG
>NZ_AONQ01000116.1 GCF_000342045.1 Paramagnetospirillum caucaseum
GGATAAAAGGCTTCCGCCTTTCTACATGACCAACAATCTGATCTCTCAATTGGCCGGATGAGAATGGAATAAGAAGCACAGAATCAGTTCCTGAAGACATGGCACTACGAACCGCCACTTCATCCCTTGTTGAAAGGATCAATACCGTCAATACGAATGGATCGCAATTTGTTTGTATAGAGCGGATTTGGCGAATGAAATACGTCGAATCATTTCCGTCAACCGCAGCGTCCATGATAACAATCTGGAAGCCGCCATTTCTGCATGATTCATCAAGGGCAATAAAGTTATTTGACTCCTCTATGTTTGAAATACCAATCTCATTTAGTGTGAATCTAATTCCAGATCGAATTGTGCTGCTTGGAACGCAAATTAATGCCGTTATTTTAGCGTAATCTATCTTCACCTTGGCAGGCACGATGACAGTAGGAACTCCCACTTTTTCAGGCTCTTCATTCTCAAGAGCGTCGAGAGCAAGATACGCAAGCGGCCTCTGATCAACGTCGTCATCAGTCAGCAGTGACCTGAACTTCATGTCCTCATTCATAATGTGACTTGCAAGCCACTTAAGGACAAGATCGTGCAGTTTCTCCGCAACGGACAAACGTCCGCCACGATACAGCCTGATAACCTCATTAATTTTGCGATTGAAGGCAAAGTGCTTTGCACGATGATCTTCAAAGTGTTGAAAGCCAACCTTAGCCATGGCCTTTTCTTCACGGAGAAAGTGCCCTGCGACATATTCTTCGAGCATCGCCAAGGCACTATCGATTACGAATTTGCTTTCCGCTGCATCTAAATCGACGCACTTGAGCAAATTGGCAATTTCAAAGAATGCCTTGTGATCGCTGTCAATCGCAGCATTCCCTACAGAGAAAGCGTCTGACCACCCAGCGATTTGGCACGCTTCCGTCATTCAGCAAAATCTCCATGAACTCCGCTGATTACCGCCCGCCAATTCGGGCAATAAAACCATCCACCTCGCGGCTAAGATTTTCAGACTGCCGCGACAATTCCGATGCAGCATCAGCAACCTGACCAGCGGATTCGGTAGCTTCTGCGGCAGTCGCTTGAACCGTGATGATCGCTGAGGATACTGCGGACGTTCCGGTTGCAGCTTCCGCGACATTACGTGCGATTTCCACGGTGACCGCATTTTGCTCTTCCACGGCACCGGCCACGGCGGACGATGTTTCCTCGATCTGGGATACGGTTCGAGTGATTTCCTGAATGGCCTTGATAGCTTCGGCGGCGACTTCCTGGATATGGGCCACCTGGGAGGTGATGTCTTCGGTTGCCCTGGCCGTTTGGTTTGCCAAGTTCTTGACCTCGTTCGCCACCACGGCAAAGCCCTTCCCGGCATCACCGGCACGAGCCGCTTCGATGGTGGCGTTGAGAGCCAAAAGATTGGTCTGGGCGGCGATGTCATTGATCAAGCTGACAATGGCTCCAATCCGTTGGGCGGCATCACTGAGGCCATGGACCGTCGTATCGGTACGAGACGCAACCCCGGCTGCTTCCGAGGCTACGGTGGCAGCACGATGGACCTGGGCACTGATCTCCTTAATGGAGGCAGAGAACTCCTCCACGGCAGAGGCCACGGCCTGGACGTTGACCGAGGCTTGTTCCGCCGCTGCGGCAACCGTCATGGCTTGATGGCTGGTGTCGGTGGACTGTGCCGACATGGCCCCCGAAGATGCTTCCAGTTCTGTGGCAGCGGCAGCCACTGCGTTCACCACCGGCTTTACCTGATTGTTGGCAAAGGCGATGAACTCAGCGTCCCTGGCTTCCATTCGCTTCAAAGCTTGGTTGATGGTCTTGGCGTACAGAACGAAATCGCCACGCAAACCTGTGGTGATAATCCGGCGGTAATATCGACCATGATTGGCGGACTCGACTGCGGCGAATGCCTCTTTTCCAAAGGCTTCGGCGAGGTCCAGCAATCGGTTGATGTTGTGTTGCAGGACTCCAATGCCATCGCTGGCACGGACGTCCAGAATTCGAGCATTGAGGTCACCACTGGAGGACCGGCCAAGCACGTGGATCGCGGTGGAAAGATCACCTGCCATTCTTCGAGCAGAACCGCCGATCTTGATGCCTCCGACAACTCCAAGCAGGGATGCGACAATCACGACCCAATGGGCGATACTCGAACCACCAAGCAGCCCGAATGTTCCCGCCAGTAAGCAGATCGACGAAGGAACCAGCATCCCAAGGGATAAGGTTCGGGCATATGAGCCGAGGGTCAATTCCATGTGGCGGCCTCTGATCAATTTTCTGGCGTGATGGTGAAGATGAAACGGTCATAGCTATCGAATCCCGCCGTTGCTACGGCGTCGTTCAGCATTTTCCATGATCGCTCAAGCCCAACCTTTGAATCTGGATGGCGGCGTTCTTCTTCCAACAGCGAACGGTAAAGCGGCTTGATCGTCTCCAATGCGGCCTTCTCGGGCACCCGTCGATTGGAGTGATATCCGATGATCTGACCGGCAGCGTCGAGGTTCGGGGTGACATGGGCGAATACCCAGTAGTTGTCGCCATTCTTCGCCATGTTGTTCACATATGCGAATATCTCTCGGCCATCGACAATGGTGTCCCAAAGCAGTTTGAAGACGCATCGCGGCATTTCGGGGTGCCGTATGACCGAATGTGGCTTTCCCATCACCTCGGCCTCGGCATAGCCGCTCACTGTCAAAAACACATCGTTTACGTAGGTCAGCCGTCCTTTGGGATCGGTCTTGCTGACGATCAATTCGTCATGAGCAAAAGTTCGCTCGCGACCTGATGGAGTTTTACGGTCACCCGTCATCTCCGACACATCTCCTAGATTGAATGGATTATGAACATGGCCTGATGAGCATACTGAATCGATAAATGAATGGTAAACGATTGATATAAAGGTATCGCATCCGTTTATGAATTTCGATAGGGTTCTGAGCGACGACAAGCCGTAGACATTGTGAAATTGGGGGCACAATGAGCCGAGAAAGTGGACACGACCAGTTTGCGGTTTTCGATGAGATTCGAGATGAATTTTTCGATGACGCCATGGAGCGGCTTCGTGCCCTTGAATTCGTTCTGGATAACGGCCGCCAAGGCCGGATCACCCGCTCGGAACTGATTGGAAACTTTCGGCGGCTCGCCCTGTATCTGCGTGGACAGGCGGCTGGATTTGGCTTGAACGCCCTCTGTGCTATGGCCCACAAGCTCGACGAATATCTTGCGGACGCCCCTGAAACGCTGCCTCCGCGAATCTGGATCGATCTTGAAACCTATATCGATGAGCTATCTAAACAGGTTGGTAGTCGCGGCACAGAAATCCAGCCCGATTTCTCCCGGCTTCCACAAAAACTTGCTTCAACACTGGATGAAATCGAGATCAGACGCATCGAAGTGATGCTGGTTGCTCCCCATGGGGCACAGTCGCATTTCGTTGAACGTGAACTTCGCCAATGTGGCTACAGAACCTCAGTGGTCCCCGATACCGTCTTGGCGTTGTCAATGGTGGTTCAGACGAAACCAGACCTCATTATCATCTCGGCGGTCATGCCGGGATTGGACGGAATCGATCTGGCGATAGGGTTGTCGGCCATGCCCTCAACCCGTAACATTGCAATCGCCGTCATTACCAGCCTGGATCGGGACGCCGGTGTGTTGACGCTGTTGCCGAAGAAGGTTCCCGTCATTTTCAAAGGCCCGAACTTCGCGGATGACCTGTTCAAGGCCCTTGATAGCCTGTTTATGATTTAGTCTGGGGCTGCTGCCCGGCTCCTAACTTGGCGGATTTTCCAGTCGGCCGCAGACATCGCAGAAATGGCATTTCTCGTTCATCCACTGCCGAATGCCAGTCAACAAGCAACGATGCGTACCGCATTCCAGCAAGTAGCCGTAACAGGCCATCATGTTGGGAAATTCCATCTCATACAGGATCGGAATTACGGCCTCCCTGATCGCCATGGGTGCTTCGGCTAAGGTGTCGCACATCTCGGACTCCCTCCCCGCCCAACACGGGTCGCCATCATACTAATGGTGTATAAATCATACCTCCGAATAGGTTCGGGTTAAATAATAATTAACGCTGCAACGATCTTTTGCGGTGCAGCGGCGATGGGAGGCACGATATCGACTCTCGGGACGAAAAATATCGAAGGCCGTTGCACCCTTCTCATTTTCGACGAAAAAATACCAAACTCAGCCAATTGTTTGAGGGCGTAATAGTGCCGTCGGTTGGCCTCCTCAAGATTTCTCGACTTCCCACAGAATATCTGGAAAGAGGCACACCCCTCCGGTGCGTTTCGCCAAGTACATCGCCTTATCCGCCTTATCGATCAAATCTATCGACTCTGTTGAGTCATCTGGATAAAGAGCAATGCCGAGGCTGGCCCCCAGACTGTGTTCAACGCCATCTATGGTTTCCGGTGATGAGACAGCAACCATGATCTTGCCGACCAACCTGCGAATCTCCTTCTCACCTGAAATTTCCTCCAGAATGGCTACGAACTCATCACCGCCAATCCTGGCTACCGTATCGGTCTTTCTCAGGCAGTTGCTCAGCCTCTTGGCAACGCCGATAAGGACCATATCTCCGACTGCATGTCCGTATGTATCATTGACCGGCTTGAACTTATTGAGGTCGATGAACACCAAGGCAATCCGTGTCTGATGCCGATCCGCTCGCGTGATAGCGGCTTCCAGACGGTCTCCAAACAAAAACCTGTTGGGAAGGCCAGTCAGAGAATCATGGTGTGCAAGGTGCCGAATATGCTCTTCGGCACGTTTGCGTGCCGTGATGTCTCGCACCACGCTGGCATAAGCGACCCCTTCGCCTTGCTGCATTTCGCTGACCGAAGCTTCCATGGGGAAGGCGACGCCATCCTTCCGCATCCCCATCAATTCCTCTCCCATCGACAATATGTCATGCCAGCCCTGCCCAGCCTCCTGGCCCAACTTCTTGGCAACGGGATCAGGAACCAATTGTCGGATGCTCTTGCCGATAACTTCGTCGGCCTTGAAATCAAAGATGCGTTCGGCGGCGGGATTGAAGGTCTGAACGATGCCGTTTTTATCGACGGTGACGATACCGTCAGCCACGGTATTGATGATCCCTTCAAGCCACTGCTCTCGTGCCCGCAAGGCACGGGCCGACTTCAGGTGATCCGAGATATTGCGGGCCTCAATGATGAATATCTCTTCACCGGGCATCCCCAGGCGGTTGACCCACATTTCCACATCAATTTCCAAGCCATCCCGGTGCAGAAGCTTCAGGGGTATCACCTGCTCTTCGGCAAGCAATTCGAGGCCCAGACCGACAAGATCGGCATAATCAGGGTGAAAGAGCCCGCCAATTTCAGATTCCAAAAGCACCGATTTTTCGTACCCAAGCCAGCGTAGCCCTGCGGGATTGATGAAAACGATCTGATGGCTTTGGACGAGAATTATGAGGTTCTGCATCTGCTCAAGAAGATCAAGCCTGACCTCCCAGCCGTCCTTCGCCGTGCCGCTGATCAGTTCCAATTCACGGAGAAATTTTGAAGCCATCAAACTTCCTATGAGTCCAATTCGCTGGTCGTGGCCGCAGGTGGGATATCGGCTTTGACAAGCCCAATGAGATCAATGCTCTCCAGTCAGTCACCAGTTCACTCTACCATGACGATTTTCTGTGCGACATAGCCGCCAGCCATGCCCCCGGCTCAATCTGATCTGCCCGGTGTTGGCGATCAGATCGAACGTCACGGGAAGCCCCTGAAGTCCGTTTTCCGGACATTCCGTCGCCGCCGGTGAACCGAGAATTCAAGATTTTTGAAACCGTGACATTCGGGCCGCACACTTCCATACGCTGCGGGAAACAATGCCAGGACGAGAGTGTTCACCTTAGGTTCCAAAAGGACCGGCCAATTGATTCCTATTCCGTACGAAACCGTAAATCCGCCAGATTTAAATATCTGGCGGATTTTACCCTGAATACAACCCTGATGATATATTTCTATAAGAATGTTTTTGAACAATCTTGGTTATTTTTGGAGTTGACTAACAGCACATTGCGGCCGTAGTACGCAAAACAACACGGCGAAACCTCCATATTCACGGAGAATTTTGTCGTTGAATTTATGCGTCACTGGAGAACGCTGCGATGAATATTAAACGTGGACGATTCGATCAGATCGAAACTGTCGATTCGAAGCCAGCAACCAGCATCCTGGATCACTTTAAGGCCGCTCTCCCCGAGCGGTTCGTAAAGTTTGACAATGCATGTCGCGGGGATGCCCTGAACCACGATCTGTACGGGGTTGATCCCGAACAGGATGTGGCCGTGGTTCAGGTCCGGCACAGCTTCCGCCGTTACCGCAATGGCTTTCTCAACCAGCACAAAACCTACGTCCTCTGTGGGTTCAACGAATTGACCAAGCAGCCGTTCCGGCACCCAGTTGGTGCCGCTGCCGTTCGGGCTTCAATCCGCCGCGATCCGACCGATCCAGCAGCACCTGTTCGGGCTGCACAACGATGGATGTGGGAGGTGACCGAACGCCAATTGGCAATTGGCATTCGGCAGGGCGATGTGCTGCTGGTTCCCGAACGCGGTCAGCCCAAGGTCGCCAAGGAAATCGGAACTGAACATATCGTCGGTCAAAGCCATCAAATTCGGGCAGCCAGGGTCGTGGTCACCATTGATGGGCGGGTCTGGGCCTTCTCCCCAAGCGTTTGGCACTCGAAGAACCAGCACGACCCGATCTTTGCCGACCACGAGGGCTGGCACTCGGTTCGGGTCGCCCGCGAGGAAATGGCCTGGAACTTCAGCGTCAGATTAGGTGATTGAGGGCTGGGAGGTCACAGAAATGGACAAGATCATCAAACTGCTGGCCATAGCCCTCGACTCCGCTGCAACCGACCCTGAACGGTTGACCGCATTGGGGAAGATTGCCACGGACCTCAAGGCCAAAGGAATCCACGCAAGCCAATTGTCGATCAGGACGGATGACTTCGAGATCGGTGGTGTCTCCGTGAACTGGGAAAAGGAGGCCAAGGAATCGTGGGAGGAGATTACTCGCCTGCGGCGGGAGATTTCCAAACTCAAGGCTGCCCATAAACGGGCGGCCAAGCC
>NZ_AONQ01000117.1 GCF_000342045.1 Paramagnetospirillum caucaseum
AGCTTGGTATAAAGCGTGATGCCTTAAATGTGCATCACGCTTTAGCTTTATTTGTTTTGCCCTCGCCGGGCGGGCGCCTCCGCGCCCTTGGCCGCTCGCTCAATGCTCGCATGAGCGCCGCCCCTCATATTTGGCTCAGCGCTCCAAAGGGTATCAGATGCCCGCGCCGGCCTCGATGATGCCGGTCTGGCGCTCCACCTCGACCAGCAAGGCGTGCAGCTCGGCCTCGGCGAAGCCGTCGCCTTCCAGCTGGCGGATGGTGTTGATCAGGTAGTCGCGGTTCAGCCCGCCCTGGCCCTCGGCGTCCATGATGATGGCCGCCGCCCGCTCCAGCGGCAGCTGCCCGGCGTAATGATGATGGCCGGTATCGGCGACAAAGGTGTAGGCCTCGATCACACGACCATCGTCACAGCGAACCGGCAGATAGCGTGCCACATAGGCGTAACCGACCAGTTCGCGTTCATTGAGGTAGTCGATCACGTCCGCCGCGCGGGCCGCCGCCACCCGGAAGGCCAGCCCCCGGCACGAGCCGCCCTCGTCCAGGCCCAGCACCAGGCCGGGCCGTTCCGGCGTGCCGCGCCAGTGGCGGGAATAGACGCAGAAGTCGCGGTGCCAGCCATCCAGGCGGGCACGGCAGACTTCGTCGGCGTCGAAGCCCGGCCGCCACATCAGCGAGCCGTAGCCGAACACCCAGAGATCGCGGTCCTTGGTCATGGAAGATCGTGGCGCTACAGTCGAGATCAGGAACGAGTCCCCCGCCCCTGGCCGGGGCAAGGAAAGGGAGCGAAGAATGACAGATCGGGCCGCCGCCATCCAGGGCGACGACACGTTGAGCGAAGCCGACCGGCTGGGCCTCTATCGGGTGCTGCTGTCGCGGCGCGACGTGCGCGGCCAGTTCCTGCCCGATCCCGTCCCCGACGAGGTGCTGGCCCGCATCCTGGTGGCCGCCCATCACGCCCCCTCGGTGGGCTTCATGCAGCCGTGGAGCTTCATCCTGGTGCGTTCGCCCGAGGTGCGGGGCCGCATCCGGCAAGCCTTCGCCAAGGCCAACGACGAGGCGGCGGAGATGTTCGAGGGCGAGGCCCGGGATACCTACCGCTCGCTCAAGCTGGAAGGCATCCTGGAATCGCCCGTCAACATCTGCGTCACCTGCGACCGCGACCGGGTGGGGCCGGTGGTGCTGGGCCGCACCCACATTCCCACCATGGATCTCTACTCCACCGTCTGCGCCGTGGAGAATTTGTGGCTGGCGGCCCGCGCCGAGGGCCTGGGCCTCGGCTGGGTCTCCATCATCTCGGAGCCGGCGCTCAAGGATATCCTCGGCCTGCCCGAGCGGGTGGTGCCGGTGGCCTATCTCTGCTTGGGGCGCGTCAGCCACTTCTTCGCCCAGCCGGAACTGCAGACCCGCGGCTGGCGCAAGCGCCTGCCGCTCACCGACCTGGTCAGCCTGGACCGCTGGGAAGGCCCGAGGGACGAAACCCTGGGCGCCGAACTGGCCAAGGCGCAGGAGAAGGCGGAACGGGGCGATTTGCCGTAGTCACACCCCGCGCAGGGTGAAGAACACCGTGGTGCCGCCGCCCGGCACCGATCCCACCCGGATGGTGCCGCCGAAGCGATGGACGATGCGCCGGCACAGGGTCAGGCCGATGCCGGTTCCCTCGGTCTCGGCCGCCGGGTTGAGGCGCTGGAAGATCTCGAACACCTTGTCGTGGTACTGAGCCTCGATGCCGATGCCGTTGTCGGCGACGGCAAAGCGCCAGTAGCCCGGCGTGGACGGCTCGGCGGTCACCGATATCCGCGCCAACCGGTCGGGTGAGCGGTACTTGATGCTGTTTCCCAGCAGATTCTGGAACAGGCTGACCAGATGGGACGGCACCGCTGCCACCTCGGGCAGGTCGCCGACGCAGATTTCGACGCCGCTGTTCTCCAGATCCACCCCGAGATTGCTCAAGGCCTGAGCCACGGCCTCGCCGGCCGAACAGGGCTCCAGGGGTTCCGTCTGGCGCGAGGCCCGCGAGAATTCCAGCAGATCGAAGATCAGCTGGGTCATCTTCTTGGTATTGGTGACGATGAAACCGATGAAGTCGTCGGCGTCGGCATCCAGTCGCCCCTTATAGCGGCGCTCCAGCAATTGGGTATAGCTGACAATGTTGCGTAGCGGCGTCTGCAGATCGTGGGACGCCACATAGGCGAACTGCTCGAGATCGGCGTTGGAGCGCTCCAGCGCCTCGTTCTTCTCCCGCAGTTCCGCCGTGACTCGCGCCCGCTCGCCCTCCAGGGCGCCCAGCTTGGCCGCCATGCGCTCCAGCCCGGCCAGCACGCTGTCCCCGCCGCCGTCGGGAGGCGCGGCGGAAAGGGAGAAATCGCCCTGCCCGATGCGGGTGATCCGCTCGTGAACCTGCTGTACCGATCCGCCGAGAATGACCCGCGTCTCACGGTAGATCAGCCAGAGGAAGACGATCACCGCCAGTGTAAGGGCGATGAAGGTCAGCCGCAGGGCGAAGGCGATCGCCGCGGCGCGCTGGACGGCGGCCAGCGTCCGCTGTTCCACCAGATCATTGAAGTCCCGGATGGGATTCATGATGGCCGCCTTGGCGTGGTGATACGCCTCGTCGTGCAGCATGCCGATGGCGACCGCCCGGGCTTCCAGATCCCCCGGAGCGGCGGCTTCCACCAGCCGCATGGCCTCGAACTCCCGCGCGGTCAGCGTGTCGGAGCGGGACTTGGCCTCGTTCAGTTGGCGGAACTCCTCGTCGGTGAACCCGGCCATGCGCATCAGCTCCAGCAGGGGAACCCCGCTCCCCGCCTCGGGCCGGGCGAAATCCGGGGTCTGCAGCGCCAGGTACCAGAAAAAGTTCTCATAGCCGTCCGGCCGCCGCTTCACCCCGTCGCGGATGTCGAGGATATCCTGATAGGACTGCTTGAAGGCCACATTGCCGGTGGCGACGTAGGAGCGGACCATCCGGGTCAGGTCGTCGGAGGACTGACGCAACTGGTCGGCCAGACGATAGGAAACCTGCCGCTGTTCATTGGCGCGATCGACCAGCTTTTCCCCATAGACGTAGATGGCGAAGGAGGCCACGAACGCCACGAACAGAAGGCCGGTCTGCCAGACCCTTTGGGGCAATCCCCGCTCACCCCGTTTCCAGAACATGGATTATCAACGTCCTTCCACGCGCCCCCATCCGGATAGGATAGTCCACCAGAACCAAAGGAAGAAGCGGGAGCTTGATCCGTTAAACCCTGACGAACCGACACCACTGGAATTTCTGCACATTCCCGCCCGGCGTCACATGCTCCTGCAGCACCTCCTCCACCAGCCGGAAGTCCGGCCCCAGCAGGGCGGCAAGGCTGGCGGAATCGTGGCGGCACACGGGCAGGCCCGAGCACTTCTCCGGCCCGTCGGGGGCGAAGGTGGCGAGGATCACCGACGCCCCCGGCCCCAGCGCCCGCTTCATCACCTCCACATAGCGGGCCTGATCGGCGGGCTCCGTGAGGAAGTGCAGCACGGCGCGGTCGTGCCACAGGTCGAACAGGCCGGGCACCGGCCGCCAGTCCAGCACGCTCGATTCGATCCAGCTGACGTCGTCGCCCAGGGGGCCGAGCCGCTCGGCCGCCGTCTGCAAAGCGGCCCCGGCAATGTCGAGCACCGCCACATGCACGTATCCCCGCTCCACCAGGCGGTCCACCAGCACCGAGGCCCCGCCGCCCACATCGATGATGGCCGCGTCCCGGCGCAAGGCGCAGGCCTGGATCATGCCCAGCGAAAGGGCCGGGTCGTCCTGATGCCAGGAGACCTCCTCCGGCTGCTTGGTCGTCCAGACATTCTGCCAGTGGGTGGCGGTGCCGCTCATTTCGATCCTCGGATTTTTCATGCCCGTATCCCGTCGTCCGGGCTGGAAATATAGCCTGCGGCGTCGTATAGAGAACGGCTTTTCCGTTTCGCTCGGCGCGAAACGTCAGGTAGAGAACGGATTTTTCGTTTCGCGAGGCGCGGAACGCCAGGAGATTGGAAGTCCCATGTCCGAGAATTGGTCGCCGGAAAGCTGGCGCGCGAAGCCGATCCATCAGGTTCCCACCTATCCCGACGCCGACAAGCTGGCCGAGGTCGAGGAAAGCTTGCGCAACTTTCCGCCGCTGGTCTTCGCCGGCGAGGCGAGGCGCCTGAAGGCGTCGCTGGCCGACGTGGCCGACGGCAAGGCCTTCCTGCTGCAGGGCGGCGATTGCGCCGAGAGCTTCGCCGAGTTCCACGCCAACAACATCCGCGACACCTTCCGGGTGCTGCTGCAGATGGCGGTGGTGCTGACCTATGGCGCCGCCATGCCGGTGGTCAAGGTCGGCCGCATGGCCGGCCAGTTCGCCAAGCCGCGCTCGGCCGACACCGAGACCATCGACGGCGTCACCCTGCCCTCCTATCGCGGCGACAACGTCAACGGCAGCGAGTTCACCGCCGAGGCCCGCATCCCCGACCCCCTGCGCATGATCCGCTCGTACAACCAGTCGGCCGCCACGCTGAACCTGCTGCGCGCCTTCGCCCAGGGCGGCTATGCCGACCTGCACAAGGTGCACCAGTGGACCCTGGGCTGCGTCGCCGGCACCCTGCAGGCCGCCCGCTACCAGGATCTGTGCGACCGCCTGGACGAGACGCTGGCCTTCATGGAAGCCTGCGGCATGACCTCGGAGACCACGCCGCAACTGCGCGAGACCGATTTCTTCACCTCGCACGAAGCGCTGCTGATGCCTTACGAGCAGGCGCTGACCCGTATCGATTCCACCACCGGCGAGTGGTACGACTGCTCGGCCCATATGCTGTGGATCGGCGAGCGCACCCGCCAGTTGGACGCCGGCCACGTGGAATTCCTGCGCGGCGTGCAGAACCCGCTGGGTTTCAAGGCCGGCCCGACCATGAGCGCCGACGACCTGCTGCGCCTGATCGACCGCCTCAACCCCGAGAACGAGGCGGGCCGCATCACCGTCATCACCCGCATGGGCGCCGAGAAGGTGGAGCAGGTGCTGCCCGGCCTGATCCGCGCCGTGGAGCGCGAGGGCCGCAAGGTGGTGTGGTCGTGCGACCCCATGCACGCCAATACCATCAAGGCGGCGGGCGGCTACAAGACCCGTCCGTTCGACGCCATCCTGGCCGAGGTGCGCGCCTTCTTCGCCGTGCACAAGGCCGAGGGCAGCCACGCCGGCGGCGTGCATTTCGAGATGACCGGCCAGGACGTCACCGAATGCACGGGCGGCATGACCGGCGTCGCCGAGGCCGACCTGGGCGACCGCTACCAGACCGCCTGCGACCCCCGCCTCAACGCCACCCAGTCGCTGGAACTGGCTTTCCTGATCGCCGAGCAGTTGAAGGACGAGCGGGCTCTGCTTCGCGCCAAGGCGCAGGCCAAGCGCAAGGGCTGAGACTCCGAGATGACCTTCGCCTCCCCCATCACCGACCGCTGGTTCGAGGATTACGCGCCGGGTGCCGTGCACGAATTCGGCTCCATCGCGGTGGAGGAGGACGAGGTCATCGCCTTCGCCCGGCGCTACGACCCCCAGGACTTCCACACCGATCCGGTGGCCGCCAGGGATACCGTCTTCGGCGGCCTGATCGCCAGCGGCTGGCAGACCTGCGGCCTGATGATGCGGCTCTATGCCGACCACTACCTGACCAAATGCGCCAGCCTGGCCTCGCCCGGCGTCGACGAACTGCGCTGGGTGCGGCCGGTACGACCCGGCGACGCGCTGTCGGTGCGGGTCACCGTCCTGGACGCCGTCGCCTCCCGGTCCAAGCCCGACCGCGGCGTGGTCACCTCGTTTATCGAGGTGCTCAACCAGAGGGCCGAAGTCGTTCTCAGCATGCGGGCGGTCAACATGATCGCCCGGCGCAATCCCGGCTGAAGCGCGTAACCGTTCATCACTGGAAGTTATTGTCCGGCAAGGCTACTCTCGAACCAATCGTGCGGAAAGCCGCTCTTGGGGGGAGAGGAACACCATGTCGGGGAAGTCCGGGATTCTGCTTAAACTGATGTCCACCGCCGTTCTGGCGGTGGTGGGGTTCGCCATCCTGTCGGCGGTGGCGCTCAGCCAGTTGCGGCAATCCATGCTGAAGGACCGCATCGGCAAGGTGGCGGCGCTGAGCCAGGTGGCGCAGGGCACCATCAAGTCCTTCCACGACCGCGCCAAGGCCGGCGAGTTCGACGAGAACACCGCCAAGGCCCAGGCCATCGAGACCCTGCGCCCCCTGCGCTACCAGGGCGAGGAATACTTCTTCGTCTACACCGGCGACGGCACCGCCCTGATGGTCCCCCCCAGGCCCGAGCGGGAAGGCAAGAACTTCATCGACGCCAAGGACGCCGACGGCGTCCCCTTCATCCGCAAGCTGATCGCCGCCGCCCAGGCCGGCGGCGGCACCACCCATTACAAGTTCCCCAAGGCGGGCTCGGACGTTCCGGTGCCCAAGCTCTCCTACACCCTGCCCTTCCAGCCCTGGGGCTGGACCGTCGGCACCGGCATCTACATCGACGACATCGACGCCGAGTTCCGCGCCACCGCCCTGGAATTCGCCGCCATCGCGCTGGGCGTCGTGGTGGTCGCCCTGATCCTGGTGGCCTCCCTGGCCCGCAACATCGCCGCGCCGCTCAAGAACCTGGCCGACGTGGCGCAGCGCCTGGCCCGCCAGGATTATTCCGCCGAGGTGGAAAAGACGAGCCGCACCGACGAGATCGGCACCCTGGTCGCCGCCATCGCCGTGCTGCGCGACGAGGCGGCCAGCGCCGCCGAAGCCCGCACCGCCCAGCAGGAGGGCTACAAGGCGGCCAGCACCCAGCGCAAGCAGGCCCGCCTGCAGCTGGCCGACGATATCGAATCCTCCATCAAGCGGGTCACCGACGTGGTGGTCCAGGCGGTGGGCGAGATGGAAACCGCCGCCAACATCGTCTCGGG
>NZ_AONQ01000118.1 GCF_000342045.1 Paramagnetospirillum caucaseum
GGGGGGCGTCAGGGATACGGGGGCTGCTTGCTGCGAACGCTGTAGCAGATAACGTCGATGCCTTCGCCATGGGTGTCGTTGGCGGCTTTCCATTTCCGGGCGACACGCTCGAAGGTGAAGAGGTCGCGCTGGGTCAGGGGATTGGAATACAGCTCTTCCAAGACCAGAACCTCGCCCACGACCCCCACCGGCATCAGACGAGCCGACGGCGAAATGGAATTGGCGATCAACTCGTCGCTCTCGCTTCCTTCGGAATCGACCCGGACGGTTGCCATGCTCCAATTGATCGCCACATAGGACTCGACCTGCATGTCGCGCAGCATGCTGATGTACAGGCCGCCGCAGCGCAGGGCGTTGGTGGGGTCGCCGAAACCGACCAGAATGGCGTTGCCGCTGGTGGTCATGGGGACGCTGACATCTTGTCCGAGGAAATTGCGGTTATACTGGACCAGTAGATCCAGCAGCATGGCCTTCTCGGCCTTGGTCTTCCGGCTCACCTGGTCGAGATACAGGGCGAGAATGGCCAATTCCTTGGTTTCGTAGGTATAGAAGGGGCTGTCTTGCGCTTCCTCGTCAACGGCGTCATCGACCGGAACCGGTAAACGCGAGAGGGCCTCGTCCTGCACGGAATCGGCCAAAAGATCTGAAATTTGCGATTCGGCAAGCGGGATCGGAGCGGCTGTCGCCATGGGGGGCGCGTCGAAGGCAGAATCGTCGTCTTCCGCCATCTCCACGACGGCGGCCAGTTCCGGCTCGGGCTCGGGTTCGGGCTCGAGTTCCGGCTCAATATCCGCAGGTACATCCACCAGCGTGTCGATGGGTTCCGGCTCGGATTCTTGCTCCGGCTCGGCCAATTCCGGCTGGGCCGAATTGTCCCATTCCGGTTGGGTCTCGAAGGCCGGTTCGATCTCGTTCGAAGGCGCCTCGACCGAAACGGGGGGGGCTTCGAATCCCTCGGCCTCGAAGGTCTCGACCGAAACGGGCTGCGGGCGTTCGGAAACGGTGCGGGGCAGAGGCTGTTCGGGCTCGGGCTCCAGATCCGCGACGATGGTCTGGGGGCGGCCTGCGGTCCGGCGAATGACCGCGCCGGACATGTTGGCGCCGTCGAGGAGGGCGCCGGCGGTCACGGCATCGGTCAGATCCGCGCCGGTGAAATTGGCATTGCGGGCGTCGGCGCCCGCCAGATTGGCGCCGGCCAAGGTGGCGCCGGAGAAATTGGCCCCCATCAGCTTGGCGCCGGCCAGATTGGCGCCGGTCAGATCGACTCCGGACAAATCCATCTTGCCAGCCAGATTGGCGCCAGCCAGATTGGCCATGCGCATATTGGCGCCGGAGAAGTTGGCGCGCAGCAAGGTCGCGCCGGCCAGATTGGCGCCCTGAAGCTTGGCGCCCGACAGATCGGCGTCTTCCAGGCAGGCCCGGGGGAGGTTGCAATCACGGAGATTCGCGCCGGACAGAACGGCCTTGCGCAGATTTGCCAGCGACAACAGCGATCCGGACAAATCCATCCCGGCGAGATTGGCCCCACGCAGATTGGCGTTGGTCAGGTCCGGTCGTACATCGGGCTCCTGCTGGCGCCAGGCGTTCCAGTCGCCGGCTCCCTGGCCGAGATGTTGTAGGTGGTGTACGTTTCCCATCACAAGCAATCGATCTGTCTTTTCAAACACTCAAATCATACACCAGGCCATGGATTTTTCAAAACTTATCTCCGGTCAGGCGGTGTGATGAAATGAGCGGGATGGGTCTGCTACAATAACGGTTAACGTTGCTTTAATGATTGCCAACTTCTTGTCTTCTTTGCCTGGTCATTGACGAGGAATCAGGTTGTGGTGGATTGCCTTTGTTCCGGTGCATGGTCCGTGAGGGAGCTGTGCGGTTGCTACCGGCTGCGGCCTTTCCCCAATGCCCGTTCCCATTCCGCGATCACGCTTTCGTCAATTGTCTGGGGCGAGTGGTCCTGGCCCGCATCCGCGCCGGTGGCCGTTCTCAATTGCGCTTCCAACTCGGCGATGCGCGCTTCCAGCATGGCGATCTTCTGGGCCTGGGTCGGGCGGTCTTTATGCCGCTGCCGATAGCGTCTTTGCTTTTCCGCCGGTGTCAGGGCCATGTCGTCTCCGATGACGTGGGGCGGGCTCGGCGTCGGGCGCGGCCCTCCGGCCGCTTGGCTGCTCGCTCAATGCTCGCCCGAGCGTCGCGCCTCACGTTTGAGGCACGGCGCTCTAAAGCATCGACTCCCATGCGGCCCGACCGATGCCTTGCCTGATTTGCGCCTATGCCTTACCTGATTTACGATTGAGCAGTTGGTTCAAGACGTCGGCCTGAGAGCTTGCCCGAACCTCAGCCTTGGGGGCGATGGCGGCTTTTTCGGCGGGTTCGGTCGCCGCGGCATTCTCGGCAGGGGCGGGAGAATGGGCGGATGCGGGAGGGGGAGGGGGAGGGGGAGATGCGACGGGCGGTGGGGGGGCGGTGATCTCGTCGTCTTCTTGCCCCATCTCGCTCGCCATCTTGGCGATATCGGTTGCGGCGCCGACGATGCCCCTGATGATCGCCAGGGCTTCTTCCTTATTGACGCTGTCGCTCATTTTCCCCAGCTCCGACAAAAACGGCCGTCCGGTTGCGGCGGTTGGCCAATCTTTCCTAGGTCCGCCCGGGGCGGAAGTCCCACGCTTCAGATCGGTGGAGTGGCAACGGAAAAGGCGGGTTTGGAACGGGTCAGCGAGTTCACGGCGGATATGTATCCTCCGATGCAGGCGGCGCCGAGCACGCCGACCACGACCAATCCCAGGCCCGGCGCGATCGTTAATGTGATCGGCAGTCCCAGGAGTGCTCCGGAGAGCAGTTTCGGTGCCGCTAATTTCAGTCCGGCCAGGGGGGTGTCAAACATAAAATCTTCCATGCAGGGCTGTGTGGATCGACGGATCTGAGTCCCTCCAGATTAGCATAGGTGCAGCCTAAAGCATCAAGATTTTGGGGGGAAAGGCCATCCCTCGTCCCATGGGGCTCTCCGATTTTTCGCGTGATCCGCCTGCGGGGAGGGCGGGGGGCTTTTTATGCGGTTGCGTCTCAACCGCTTGTATTGGCGGCCAGGCGAGGCGATTTATTCTGCTTTATCGTCTGCGTGGCGTGCTCTCGCCTATATCTGGCTGGAGTAATTGTGCTAAAAAGCGCGGGCCGACAGCGGCGACGAATGCCGTGGACCTTGGTCGCGTCGGCCGCGTGATTTTGTTGAGTGGTGCTGGATGACGATGCTTGATGGCGACGCGAACACCGGGGGGCGCCCCAAAGCCCCTCGCAGCAAGGATTTGAAGCGCTACCTCATGCTGATGGGCGTGGTGGCCTTGATCGTGCTGTTCGGCGCCTTCATTTTTCGCCAGCAGGCGGGCGGCAACCGCCTTGGAACCCTGATCCGGCAATTGGGTCACGGCGCCGTCACCGCTCCGGTGCTTCCCCTTCCTGCGAACGCACTTGCGGGGGCTCCGGCGGCGACGGGAGTTTCGGCCCTGCCGCCGGTCATGGAGGCCGGGGCTGCCCAGGTGGGCGGCGGCGGGGGATTTTCCCGCGTCGTCTCCCTTTTGCGTCATAGCGTCGTGAGCGTGACCGCATCGTCGTCGGGCCGCGCCGCCGCACCCAAGACCCTGATGCCGCCCGGTCCCGACGTCTTGCCGCGTTTCGCCAATCCGACCACCACCACGGTGGAAAATATCGGCACCGGGGTGATCGTTCGCGACGACGGTTTGATCGTCACCAATTTTCATGTGGTGCGCGGCGCCAATTCGGTTCTCGTCTCGGTGTCGGACAACGGGGGGGCGACCCGCTATTCGGCTGAGATCGTCAAGATGGACGAGGCGCTCGACCTCGCCTTGCTGAAGATTGCTCCCAGGGCGCCGCTGACCTCGGCGGTCCTGGGCGACAGCAGCGCGGTGCTGGTCGCCGACGAAGTGATCGCCATCGGGACTCCCTTCGGTCTGGACATGTCCGTCAGCCGCGGCATCATTTCCGCCAAGGGCAAGTCCATGGTGATCGAGGGCGTCACCCATTCCAAGCTGCTGCAGACCGATGCCGCCATCAATCAGGGCAATTCCGGCGGGCCGCTGGTGATTGCCGACGGCACGGTGATCGGCATCAATACCGCCATCTACACCCCCAGCGGTGCTTTCGCCGGAATCGGTTTCGCCGTGCCCAGCAATCAGGTCCGCCGGTTCGTGGAAGATGAAGTGAACGGCCTGCCCGCCGCCGCCGCCGCGGGCCCCGCCATGGGAGCCGTCGCGTTTCGGGCTCCGGGGTCGGGCGGCGTGGGGGCGGCCGGTCCGGCCATCGCGGCGGGGGTGCCTTCGCCCCATACCGATGGTCGACAGGCCATGGCTTGCGACAACTGCCATCAGATCATCGGTGCCGCGGCGGGGCCCATCGCCTTCGCTCAGCCCATGATGCCCGTCGCCGCGCCGCCGCCCGCCGCGCCGCCCATCCAGGCCAATGCCGCCAATCCCCATGCCGACAACCGCCGGAACATGAATTGCGCCGGTTGCCATCAGATCATCGGTGCCGGTGCCGGGCCGGTCGCCTTCGCTCAGCCGGGGGCGGGCGGATATCAGTTCGCCCAGCCGCCCGGCGGTCTGGCGGTCAATGTCCAAGGCGCGCGCGGCGGAATCGGGTCCAGAATGGCCGGTCACAGCCTGCACGGCGCCGCCTTGGCGCCCCTGTCTCCGCAGATGAGCCTGCAGACCGGTCTGCCGGTCGGGCGCGGCGTGCTGATCACCGGCGTTTCCCCCAACACGGCGGCGGCAAACGCCGGATTGCGGCCGGGCGATGTTCTGCTCAAGATCGACGGCCGCCCCGTCGCCCTCCCCCATGAGGCGGTCGCCATCATGGGGGAAATGTCGGTCGGCGGGTCCGTCCGTCTGGGAGTCTTGCGCGATGGAGGCGTCCGCAACATGACTTTGATTGCCGGGGCCGCCGCGGGAACGCCGCCGCCCGGCAACGGGCCGTGGTGAAAGGTAAAGAATTCCGGGTTGTTCTGTGATGATGGAGCACGAGATGGCGACGAACCGACGGCCCCGCGCCAAGGGGACCCCCGGCGACAAGCTCGGGAAGGGAGGCGGCGATGCCGCGCTCGCCCCGGCTGCCGACGCCGAGATTCCGGCATCTTCCGCGCCGGAGCCCGCCGCCCCCATATCTGCGCCTCCGGCTCCGGTGATCAAGCCGGTGGGAGGGGATGCCTGGGCGTCGCTGCTGAGCGGTTCGCCCTGGTCTTCCCCCGGAGCGGCAAGCCCGACGGAGGCGGCGCTCAAGCCGGTCATGCCGAGCGCATTGGCCGAGGCGGTTGCCAATGCGCCGCCTGAAGCCGCCCCGTTCACCGAGCTTGTCTCCCACTGGTCGCCGCCTTTCCGGCGGCAGCCGGATCGGGAGTATGAAGAGATCAATCCCGCCGAGGCGGCAATCCCGGTGACGGCCGCGGCGCCCGAGCCCGAGCCCGAGCCGGTCCCCGAACCCGAACCTGAACCCGAGCCGGAAGCGGCTCACGATCATGCCGCGACCGAGACCGAGGGAGTTACCGAAATGATGACGAGTGATGTTGAGCTTGAGCTTGAGATTGAGATTGAGATTGCTTCGGATGTGGAGGTCGTCGAGGCCCCCGCCGTGATCGAGCCGTCTCCCCAGCCGCAGGCATTTTCCCACTCGACGGCCTATGCCTATCCGGCGGAACCGGCCCCGGCGGTGGAGACGGCGGCAGAGGCCGCCCCTGCCGGCCCTGCCGAAAATCCGGTCAAGGAGGTTCCCGTGGAGGACCTGTTCACCGGGATCTTCAATGTGGCGGATTCGGCCGTGCGCGGCGCCATCGGCGCCTCCACCGATCTGCTGAGGGATCCCAAGTCCCTGGGCGGTAAGCTTTCCGTCGCGGGGCAGAGACTGGTCCATTCCATCAAGGGACGCTTCAATGCTTTGCTGGCTCCGCGCCACGGCGCCAAAAGCAACGGTGATGAATTCTAGTGGTTCTCGCGGGATGGGCGATAGAGGACAGGAATCCGAATGAGCTTGGAACTCAGCCATGATTGAAGTCGGCGAGACCATGGGCGAATTGCCCACCAACAAGATCGTGTTTTGCGAACGGTCATGGAAGACGCCTGTCTCGATCCTGGCCTTCTTGATCTTCGTGACCTTCGCTTGGGGGATCTATCTCCTGGACCATTACGACGAGGACGACAATTTCCATGGGGCCGACGATCTGTCGGTGGGTCAGTTCCTGGTGCGCAACATCGCCATGCCGCATGTGCAGCGGCTGTATCACACGGTTCCCCCTGCTGTGGTCGGGGTCGGCGGCGGCGGGGTCAATGCCGGTCCGGTGGCCTCGGGGGCCATCGTGGGGGCCAACGGCTATGTGATCACCACCTTGCATTCGGTGTCCAATCTGCCGGAGATTTCGGTCCAGGTGGCGACGACGGGTGGGATCCGGCGCTTTCCGGCCCAGGTGGTGAAGACCATTCCGGGGCATGATCTGGCGCTGCTGAAGATGCAGACCACCGAGAAGTTCCTGCATTTCCGCATGGCCGACGTCCAGACGGTGGTGCCGGGTCAGCAGGTCTTCGCCTTCGGCCGCAACATGGCGGGGGCGCCGCTGGTGCGCCAGGGCCTGGTGCAATCGGCGGATGCGCCGCTGGCGGTGGGGGCGACCCAGATCACCCATCTGCTGCGTTCGGACGCGGTCTACAGCTGGGAACAGACCGGCGGCCCGCTGGTCAACGCCCAGGGTGATCTGGTGGGCATCAACATCGCCGCTACCGGCCCCGCCGGCAAGGTGGAAGGCTTCACGGTGCCGGCCCAGGTGATCGTGTCCCATCTTCAGGACGTGGTTCGCTTCAAGAAGGGCGCTCCGGCCGGAAAGTCGGGCGTTCCCGCCGGTCCTTAGACGTATGAGGGGCG
>NZ_AONQ01000119.1 GCF_000342045.1 Paramagnetospirillum caucaseum
GGCGTCATGGACTTCCGGCCAGAGCGTATGTTGAGCCGTATTCGGCAGATGGCCGAAGGCGCCGTCTCGCCCCAGCTGGTGCTCGGCCTCGGGGTCGTCCTGATCCTGGGGCTGGTTGTGAGCGCCATGCTTCCCGACCGCTTCACAGGCGGCGGCAAAACCGGCGGCGGCGTCACGGCCCAAAGCCAGGCATTGTCGCTTCCCGCCGCCCTGCCGGGTCTGTCGCCCTTTACCCCGGCGACGCCTTTGCAGTTCAGCGGCCGTGTCACCCAGGTGGCCAGCATCGGCAACGATGTCGGCTGGGGGCAGGTCCATATCTGGATCGACAACGGCACCGGCGCCCTGCAGGAGATTTCGGTGGCGCCGCAGGCATATCTTACCCAGATCGGCTGCCCGTCCTTCGACGGAGCGCGGGTCAGCGGCGTCGGATTCATCTTCGATCCGGGGCGGCCCAATGCCGAGCTTTACGTCAAGTCGATCCAGGTCGGCGGGCGGACCTGCAAGTTGCGCGATGACGAGGGACTGGCACTGTGGATGGTGGTGCAGTGAGTCCGAGGAGACGGGGAAGGTGAGCATGGAGGCGCCGCGGCGCGGCCGTCGCTGGGTAAGCTTGGGGATGATCGCCTTGTTGGCGGCGATCGGGCTGGGACTCTATTGGGACCAGCTGTCCACGCCGTCCGGCATAACGCCCGCCACCTCGCCCCGACGGGCGGAGGGGCTGCTGCTGGGGCGTCTACCGCTGCCCATGGAGCCATCGCTGCTGTCGCCGCTGGAGCGGCTGCTGGAACCGCCGCTCCGCTACAAGCTGATGACCATCCGCCATATCCCGCCGGTGAAGCCAGGAACCGGAATGCCGCATCCCTATGTAGGCGATTGCATCCAGTGCCACCTGATGGTGGGCGGCCCGGCCGCCGGCTCCCAGTTCAAGACGCCCTATGGCGCCGTTTTGGAAAATCTCTCGCGGGTCCGCAAGCTGGGACCGCCCATTCTGCCGACCTCCCGCCAGCCGCATCCGCCGGCCGGACGATGCATCAAATGCCACGACATCGTGGTCAAGGTGCCGGTGGACAAGAAAGGCGGCATGAGATGGCAATTATGATCGCGGGCGCCATTCCCCGCTGACCAGGGACGGGGCGGAGCGATGCGCATCGCGGCGATCATCAATGAACGTGCGGGAACCGTCGCCTGCCTGTCGCCCCCGGTCGTCGCCGCCCGGCTGTCGGCCATCTGGACCTCGCTGGGCCATCAGGCCCATGTCACCCTGGCCGAGGGAAAGGACATGGGGCGCGCAATTCGCAAGGCGTGCCGTGATCCCGCCGTCCATGCGGTCATCATCGGCGGCGGCGACGGGTCCTTGTCCCGATCGCTTAAGCATGTGGTGGGAAGCGGCAAGTCCCTGGGTGTCCTGCCGCTGGGAACCATGAATTATGTCGCCCGCCAGTTCGGAGTGCCGTTCGACCTTGACCGGGCGGCGGTGGCCTTGGCCGATGCGGTTCCCACCCCCACCGATTTGGGGCGGGTCAATGACCGTTTCTTCCTGATTCGTGCCTGTCTCGGCGCATTTCCTGAATTCATCCGTTCTCGCGACGAGGCCCGCCGCAAAGGAGGGAGCTTTCTGGACGGAGCCCTGGCCGGGCTGACCGGCCTGGCCCGGGGGCATCGCTTGATCGAAGCGGAGTTGATCGGACCCGACGTCCAAGCCCGGATCGCCACTTCCTTTTTTATGGTGTCCAACAATATGTGCCGGGATTCCGATCCGTTCCAGCTGGAGCGCGAGCGCATGGATGGCGCTACCCTGGGGGTTTATATCGGGCAGGGGGCGGGGCCCTTCAGCCTCATGGATCTGGGCCTGCAGGTGGCCATGGGGCGCTGGGCCAGCAACGAGGCCCTCATCCGAGGCTCCTTGCCCTGGCTGGAAATCCGGACCCGGCAGCGCAAGCCGCTGGTCTCCATCGACGGCGAGGTGGAAAAGATGGAAGCCCCCTTCCGCTTCGACATCCTGCCCGGCGTCCTACCCATGCTGGTGCCCAAATAATCGCGGCCTTGCAAGGTGGTGCGGTTGCCATGGACGGCAGGCAACTGCTATAGAATAAACCACGGTGCGCATTGGCGTCGCCGATGCTGGGAAGGCCGATGAAACCAAGCAAATGCCAGGAATGTCGTGACCGAGCGGCTTGGCTGGACATGTTCACCGCCCTGGCTCTCGCCGTGTTCAAGACCGCTTTGGGGGTGCTGAGCGGCAGCATGGCGCTTCAGGCCCATTCCCTGCATTCCTTCGGCGATTTTCTGACCAAGGGCATCAATCTGGCCAGCGTCAAGCTGTCCAGCCGACCGGCCAATTCCGCCTTTCCCTACGGCTACGGCAAGGTTCAATTCCTGTCGGCCAATTTCATCGGCATCAGCTTGATGGCCGGGGCCGCCGCCATGCTGTGGTACAACGTCACCCATCTCGGCTCCGGCCATGTGCAGGTCCCCGAGGTCTGGGCCGTGTTCGGCGCCCTGATCTCCGCCGGAACCGCCGAACTGATGCATCGCTATCTGCGCTGCGTGGCCGAACACACCAACAGTCCCGCCATAATGGCCGCCGCCGCCGACAATCGGGGCGACGCCTATTCGTCTCTGGCGGTACTGGCGGGCATCGTTTTGTCCATCCTGGGATGGGTGGCGGCGGATCATCTGGCCGCCATCTTGGTGTCGCTGCTGGTTTTGCGCATCGGCGCGGTGATCGCCTGGGACAGCATCCACGGCTTGATGGACGGCAGCGTTCCCTCCCATCGCATCGACAGCATCCGGCAATTGCTGGCCGCCCACCATCCCGGCGTCAGCGTCGTGGACCTGCGCGGTCGCCGCATGGGGGAAACCTGGGAAGTGGATCTGCAGCTTTCCATTTCAAGCCAGGTCACGGTCGAGGAGTGCCATGCCCTGACCCGGGAACTGGAAAGCAGGATCGCCCGGGAAGAGCCGCACGCCTGTCACATCCGCATCCGGTTTATTCCCCAATCTGGGGATGCGGCAAAGACCGCCGTCATCGAGACGGCGGCGGCGGTGGATGAATTCGCCTATATGGTCGAGGCGTCCGCGGCCCTCCGGCCGCTTGGCCACAGCCGCAATGGCGGCTGATCGCGGCGTGCGCCGGATTTGGCGCTCGCCGCTATAGGGACCGGGGCCGCTACGCTGTCGGCGATTGGTTGAGGCGCTGGAAGGCGGCCTCTTGGGAATCGGCGGCGCGGCGCTCTTGCAAGATTACATCCGCATCGTTCAGTCGCTTGGCGGCCACAAGCTTCAGCGGTGCGGCGTCATCCTTTTCCAGCTCGCTGAGGGTATTGTCTCGGGCCGTCAGCGACAGCACGTTCTGCCATCCGGTCTTGATCATCTCCAACAGGTCGAGGGAGAGCGAGGGGTAGCCGCCGAGCATTGTGATCAAGGTGTCGAATTCGGACATCTTGTAAAAGATCTTCGACGACGCTCCCAATGCGGCGGGGGTGGTTCCATCGACGATCCGAGACGATTCCTGGACGGTCCGTTCGAGGCCGGAGGCCAGGATTCCCAACGAGAACTTACTGACGGTCCGCATGATCTCGGCGTATTTCTTCTTGAAGAAGGACCCTGCCTCGCCTTCCTCCCGGCAATAGCCGTGGACCAGCCCCATGAGGTTCATCAGACGATTGAAATGGTCGCTGATCTTCGCCTTGGCGTTTTCCTCGGCGGGGTCGTGAAGCAGGGCTTGAAGCTCTTGAGAGATGCGCAGGGCCTCTTGGACGACCTGGACGCGGCGGTTGGACGGTGGCAGATGCTCGATATCGGGGCCTCGGCCGCCGCCGGATGTTGCGGCCATGCCGATTCCGGCGGTGGCTTTGGACGGCGGCCGGCTTGGCGTCTCGGCGGTCGCGCCGCTCGGCGCCTCGGCGGCATTTTCGGGCCGGGCGGCGGCGGACGGTTTCGGCGGCGCGGTTTCCGCCGCCGGGCGCGGGGCCGTCCCATCGGTGGCGCGGCGACGCGGTCCCTGGTAGTTGGGAAGATCGTTCCGCCTGCGGTCGGGACCGGCATAGCCGCCGCAATTGATGAATTCGCGCGAGTCGGTGAGAAGCGCCGAGACGGCTTTCAGCATCCCCCGCAGAGTGAGGGGAAGGGTGGCGAAGCCGGAGGCACCGGCATCCCGGGCTCGGGTCAGACGCTCATTATCCCATCCTTCCGTGACGCACAGGAAGGGAACCGTCCGGGCTCTGGGGGACAAGTCGCGCCGGATATGCTTCAGCAGGTCGATGTGACCATCGCCGGCCTCCGCCCAAATGACGAGATCGATGGTGGTGTAACGAAGCTGTAAAGTGGCATGTTCAACCGTATCAGTTTCGTGAATTACACTAATTCCAATCTGATTAAGAACGTCGGCCAGTAGGCGGCGCTTTTTCTTGTCTGATGAAATCAGAAGGCATGCAAGGTTCTTAAATGATGGTAGAGTCAACATGCATTAACTCATAAGACGGCGGAATTGTATTTAATGAAGGGGTGGTAGATACAGTGGAGAATTCGGTTTGTCTGCCCCATTCCCTCGCCCTCATCTCTCGGTACGCCGAAGGAGGGGTCGCTTGGTGGCAAGCTTATTCCGTATGATGTGCCGAGTCCATGGGAGGCGAGGAAATCGTGTTCGAAAGATGGAATGGCCCGGCTGGCCAGCTCAACCTCGGCGCAAAAATAGCCAGTAAATCTCATAATTCGAGGGTTGTGCTGCGGCCTTGGCAATGCTTCGATACACACCTGATCGGTGGCGTTCGAAAAGGGGTAGATCCTCAAGATGAAGCCATTTGCTGCCTGTAAGGGCCTTGTTGTTATCGCAGACGGCGGCCTGCGCAGGGTGCTGCGTGAGTTGTTGCTTGGGGTAAAGATGCATGATGTCGAATATCTTTCCGATGTCGGAGGGGTAGCGCATGCCCTTCGCGCCAATCCCTCTATCGACCTGATCATCTCCCAAAACGACGTACCGGGCGGCGGGAGCATTGCCATCGCTCGCTTTGTCCGTTGGGAAATGTCCGCTCCCGCCAATACGCTTCCCATCATCAGCCTGGGCCGGGACTGGACGCCGGAACTGCTTCAGGAAACCCGCGAGGCCGGAATCTGCGAGGTCATCGCCATGCCGACCTCGCTGATGGCGGTGCAGGCGAAGCTTTTATCCGCCATGGACGGCAAGCGGCCTTTCATTTCCACCGCCACCTATCGCGGCGGCTGTCGTCGTCGCCGGTCATCCAAGGGTCACCAGGGACCGTTCCGCCGGGCCGAGGACCGCATCGCCGAGCAGCTAAATCAGGCGGTCGAGAAATCGGAACGGCGGGCCATCCGGCAGGAATTGCAGGGAGAGCGTTCCTTGCCGCCGGTGCCCGGAATGGCGGCGGCCGCGCCGCAGAGGGGCTCTTTCGCGGCGCCAGCGCGTCCCAGGGCGGATGAGGCCGAGGAGGACGAAGGGGGCGACCGCCAGACCCGCGCGGTGATCGACAAGGCCTTCGTCACCGCCCGCCTGATCGAGCAGCTTCTGGCGCGGTTGGTGACCACCACCGGCGCCGAGGCGCAGGGGGCTCTGACCACGGCGGTGGCCGATGCCGAAGAGCGCCTTATCAACCTCATGGCGCTGGCGCAGATGCGCATCGAGCAGCACGGCTGCTCCGCGGCGGATATCGAGCGTCTGCGCATTATCCGCAAATCGGTGGATGCCAGCGCGGAATCGCTTCTGCGCGCCCAGCTTTCCCGGCTGATCAAGTCCGGCGAGGACATTTTGTCCGGGCGTGCCGGACTGTCTTTCAATATCGGTCGCGCCATGCAGGCTCGCATGAGCTATGCCCAATTCCTGATCAATGTCCGCGGCGGCATCGACATGCTCGACAGCGAGGTCAAGGACGCGGTCAAGAAAGCCCAAGGCATCGTGGCCCAGGTGAAGGAAATCGAGGCAGGGGTGTTGCCCTTGCCGCAGTTCGACACCGCCCGCTCGCCGAAGTCGCAGACGTCCGGCCGTTCTGGGCCTGCGGGCCGCTGATCCGGTTTCGGCGCCGAATTCGGCGCGATCGGCCCCGTTTCCGAACCATAGAAGATGACGTATTTTTCCCCTTCGGCTATGATTGCCGACGGTTTGCCCCGGCCTATGGAGACCGGGTGCTTTCGCCCGGGGATCTCGGCGCGGCCCATGGGTTTGGAAAGCGGCTATGCTGACAGCGATCATCGCCGGTATTTTATTGTTTCTGTTCGGAGTTCTCATCAAAGGCGTGTTCGCGCACGCCATGGTGATTCTCGTCGCCTGGTTGGCCAAGAACGGCCTGCTGCTGGCCTTTCTCCGGACCCGTTTCGGGCGTCGCGTGGTCCGGAACGCACGGTTCAGAACCTATGCCCAGGTAGGGCCGGGCAGCGGACGGCGGCGAGCCTATCAGGTCTTCAAGCGGATGGCGGGGGCCGAGCGGGCGACGGTTCGCGTCCTGACCCGGGTGCGCGATGGTTTCGCCCTGATGATCCGCCGCCGCCCCAATACGGCGGTGGTGCCGCACCGCAAGAATCCGTCTTGAGGGGGCGGCGG
>NZ_AONQ01000120.1 GCF_000342045.1 Paramagnetospirillum caucaseum
CACCGACGCCTGCCTGGAAAAGCCCTATCGCCGCTCGACCCTGATCAAGACCATCTCGGGCCTGGTCAACAAGTCGGTGGAGGCGGGGTGGGACAATCTGGCGCCGCACTACAAGGAATCGCTGCGCCGCACGGTGGACAGCTTCAACAACATCTCGGACCTGATCGACAAGGGCGAGCCCCTGGTCTACCAGGAGATCACCGAGGCCTGCGGCCCGCTGGTCGACGCGGTCAGCAACCACGATTTCAAGGTGATCCTCAACGGGGTCAAGGGCCACGACAACTATTCCTACGTCCATTCGCTGCGGGTGGCGACGCTGTTGTCGCTGTTCGGCCATACCATCGGCCTGAAGGGCGAGGACCTCAGCCTGCTGGCCAGCGGCGGCCTGCTGCACGATATCGGCAAGATGACCATCCCGCACGAGGTGCTGAACAAGCCTGGCCGCCTGGACGACGGCGAGTTGCAGGTGATGCGCAGCCATGTGCCGAAATCGGTGGATTACCTGAAGCTGTGCGAGAGCCTGCCCAAGGGGGTGCTGACCATCGCCTCCCAGCACCACGAGAAGCTGGACGGCCAGGGCTATCCCGGCGGCCTCAAAGGGGGGCAGCTCAACGAACTGGCCCGCATGGCCTCCATCGTCGACATCTTCGGGGCGCTGACCGACCGCCGGGTCTACAAGGAGCCCATGTCGCCCGAGGACGCCCTGGCCCTGATGAATGAGCGCATGGGCGGCGAGATCGACCAGGGGCTGCTCGGCCTGTTCCGCGCCATGCTGCTGGATGCCGCCACGCCATCGGCGTGATGGGGGTCAGAAACTGACCGTCGCCTGGACGAAGGCGCTGCGCCCCGGCGCCCATTGCAGCCGGGTGGTGGGGCTTTGCGGCAGCGGATTGACGTGCAGGTGGTAATGCTTGTCCAGCACGTTGGCGATTCCGGCGGTGACGGCGGCGCGGTCGCCCACCGCCACGCCGGCGAACAGGTCGAGCAGCGCCCAGCCGGCGGTTCCCCCCGCCGTATCCTGGCCCGAGCCCGAGGCGGTATAGGCGTCGATGCGGTCCTGGCTGGCGGCGAAGCTGAGCCGCGCCCCCGCCGATCCCACGGTATCGGCGGCCAGTTCGCGGCGATGCTCGATGACCATCTCGCCGTCCAGCGGGGGAACCTGGTAAAGCGGGCGCGCATCGGTGAGGTTCTCGCCCCGGGTCCATGACAGCTTGGCCCGCGCCGCCCAGCCCTCCGACACCTGCCACCAGCCTTCCAGCCCGGCTCCGGCCAGATAGGCATCGACGTTGCGGTAGACGATGGCTCCGTCGCTCTTCAGGATGCCTGCCTGCCCCCGGGCGCGGTCGGCGGTGATGAAGTCCGCCACCCGGTCGGCATGGACGGTGGCGGCCAGCCGCCACGATCCCGCCGGATTGCCCGGCGCGAAATTGCCCTTGAAGCCGCCATGATCCTTTCTCGCCCCGATCTCGAGGCGGTGATGGGCTTCGGGGGCCAGTTGCGGATTGCCCACCTGGGTGATGGAGGCGGGGCCGGAACTGGCGTAGAAGCGCTCGCCGGGGTCGGGGCTGCGCACGGCGCGGCGCAGGTCGATGTGCAGGCGTCCGCTCTTGTCCTCCAGGTCGTGGGTCAGCTGTGCCCGGCCGCTGACATTGAGATTGGAGGGGCGGGACGCGCCGTCGTTGCCGTAATAGCTGTTCCACAGGGATTGCGGCGTGACCTGGAAGGACGAGGCGCCGCTGCCGGACACCGGCGGCATGTTGCTGCGGTCGTTGGGATCGGAATGGATGGCGTCCAGGCGCAGGGCGGCACTGAGGGAGTCCTGGGCCGACAGCCGGGTGGCGGTGGCGTAGGTCAACCCGGCCTGCAGCGTCTGGACGTCGGGCATGCGGTGCACTGCCTGTCCCTGGGCGGGGTACAGGGAATCGATGTCGATGTTGTAGCGCAGGATGCCGAAATCCGCCGTCAGCGTATTGCGGAAGGCGCCGGTGGTGAACTCGCCGCGCACCAGCCCGCGGGCGGTGGTCCACAGGCCGAGATATTTGAGGCCCAGGCTGCCCTGGTCGCGCAGCGAGGTGTTGTCGGCGTCGTAGCTCAACGCGTCGAACACCAGGCCGGTCTCGATCCGGTCCAGCCGGGATTCCTGCGGCGCATGCTCGAACACCGTCGAGGCGAGATAGCGGTCGGTCCGCGTCGCGTCGATGCCGTAATTGGGGATGCGCTGGTTGGAATAGGCGTCGCGCATGACGAAGCCCGACAGCCGGCTCTTGGGGGCCGGGCGCCAACTGGCCGCCAACTGGGTGTTGTCGCGGTCGTAGCTGTAGTTCACCCGCTGGCCGGCGCCGTCTTCATAGGGTTTGACGCGGTCGTGGCGCACTCCGCCCCACAGCGAGACATCGCCCGCCTCCATGTTGGCCAGCCCGGCCGTGGTCGAGACGGCGCCGTTGCCCTGGGCGCCGCCGGTCAGGGCGAGGTTGCGCGCCGCCGCCGCCGCGGCCCGGCGCTGGGCGAAGAACTCCACCGGCCAGGCGGTCTTGGCCGGCATCAGCGGCTCGGCCACCGGCAGGTCGGCGAGCAGCATGAGCGGCGGCAGATCCTGGCCGGCATGGCGCGGCATGTAGCGGGTATCGATGAACGACTGGTCGGGAAACAGCTTTGGAAGCTCGGCGGCGTCCGAGCGGTCGGCAAGCGTCACCAACGCCGCCAGCAACGGCAGTTTGCGCAATAGGTGCCGACTCTGAGCATGCCCCCATCTCATGGCCATAGAACTAATCGGACCGGCGGGACAAAGGCAAGTCAATCCGGCTGCAACCGTTGCACTTGCCACGGCTTCGGTGTACCGGTTGCAGGTGGCGTGGAGGGGAGGCGACGCGGCCATGCGTTTGCAAGGGGCGAAACGACTCGCGCTGATCCTGGCCCTGGCCCTGGCCCTGGCGCTCGGGGTGATGGTCGCGGCCGGCTTGCCGGCCGCCGCCGCGGTGCTGCTGTCGCCCGACACCGCGATGCTGCCGCTCGGCGGCCATTGGTCGGCGCTGCGCGATGCCGCCGGCACGCTCGACATCGACGACATGACCGGGGCGGAGGCCGAGGCGGCCTTCACCCCCCTGAACGGCGATCTGGCCGCCGGATACGACCGCGCCACCTGGTGGCTGCGCACCGAAATCCGGCGGAGCGCCGCCGCCCCGTCCGACTGGCTGCTGGAGGTGGAGCCGGCCTATCTGGATCAGATCGGCCTGTTCATCGAGGACGGGCAGGGGGGATTGCGGGCCCTGGCGGCCGGCGACCGTGCCGTCTTCGCCGCCCGCGACGTGGCGTACCGCACCTTCGTCTTCCGCATCCGCCTGGCCGACGACCTGCCCCATCGGGTCTATCTGCGGATCAAGTCCACCAGCACCATGGCCGTGGCGGCGCGCCTCCTGTCGCCCGGGGGCTTCGCGCTGAGCAGCGCGCGGCGGGATCTGGCCCACGGCCTCGCCCATGGCGCTTCGATCATCATCATCCTGTTCGCCCTGGTCCAGTACGCCGCCGGGCGGGACCGGCTGTATCTCTGCTTCCTGGCCTATGCCGTGCCGCTGGAAACCATGTATCTTTCCATGGGCGGCCTCGCCTCGCAGGTGCTGTTTCCCGATCTTCCCCTGGTGGCCGACCACCTGCTGGGTATCTCGGCGTGCCTGGCCATCGGCGGCGGCATGATCTTCGCGGCGCGCGTCCTGGATTTCGAGCATCACTTCCCGCGGATGGACCGCGTCTACCATCTGGCGGGGCATGGCTGCCGATGGGCGGCCCTGTCGGTACCGGTCGGGCTCTACTGGCTGGCGGCGCCGGTGGTCCAGTCGCTGGTGATGGTTTCCTTTTTCGTCACCATCGCCCTGGCGGTGCGCCGCGCCCTGGGCGGCGATACCGTCGCCAAGTGGTACCTGATGGCCTTCCTGATCCAGATATTGGTCAACATGGTGGTGGTGGCCCGGGTTCTCGGCCTGGTCTCAACGCCCATCGAGATGGATCTGGCCGCCCATTTCGCGGCGGGGGCCCATATGCTGCTGATCGGCTACGGGCTGGTGTGGCGCGGCGCCAGCCTCGAGGCCGACCGCCACCGCACTCGGCAGCTGCAACTGGAATCGGCCCACCAGATCGAACGGGCGCTGGAGGAGCGGGTCCGGCAGCGGACCCAGGAACTGGCCGAATCCAACGCCATCCTGGCGCGGGAGATCGCCGAGCGGCGGGCCGCCGAGGACCGGGTGATCGAGCGCGAGGCCCAGGTGCGCGCCATTCTCGACGCAGCGCCGTTCCCCATGGTGGTGGCGAGTTTTCCCGATGGCGCCGTCGCATACCTGAACGGGCCGGCGACCGAGCTTTTCAATATTCCCGCCGGTTCGGCCATCGGTATGAAGACGGCCAGTTTCTATGCCGAGCCCGGCGAGCGTGGGGCGCTGATTTCCCAATTGCACCAGACCGGCGCGGTCCTGGGGGTTGAGCTGCGCATCCGGCGGATGCCGCACATGCAGCGCTGGGTTCTGCTGTCGGCGGTGCGGTTCAGCTATGGTGGCGAGGATTGCGCCCTGGTCTGCCTCAACGACATCACCACCCGCAAGCAGCTGGAGGACATGCTGCGCCTGTCCGGCCGGCGGGCAGAGGCGGCGCTGGAGGCGGAACGCCAGGCGGTGCGCGAGCAGCGCAACTTCCTGGCCATGGTCTCGCACGAGTTCAGGGTGCCGCTGGCCATCATCGAGGCGGCGTCGCAATTGCTGGGCATCTATATCCGCGCCAACGAGGAGGCCGGCGACGAGGTGGCGAAGATCCGCCGGGCGGTGCGGCGGATGTCCGAACTCATCGACGTCTGCCTGGCCGACGACCGCCTGGATTCCTCGGCCATGGAACTGCAGGCCGACGACGTGGACGTGGCCCGCATGCTGTCGGACATCTGCGACGACAAGCGCCCGTTCGCCGGGCATCGGGACCTGGTGGTCCATGCGTCGGAGCCGGCCTGGGTGATGGCGGATTCCACCCTGCTGCGCATCGCCTTTTCCAACCTGATCGACAACGCGCTGAAGTTCTCGCCGCCCGAGGCCCCGGTCGCCATCGACGTCTTTTCCGAGGCCGACGCGGTGCGGGTTCGGGTCGCCGACCAGGGGCCGGGCATCGCCGTCGAGGAGCAGCCGCGCATCTTCGAGAAATTCTACCGCTCCACCAAATCCGACCGGGTGCGCGGCGCCGGCCTCGGCCTCTATATCGTCAAGCGCATCATGGACTTGCACGGCGCGGCCATTTCCGTGGACAGTCGGCGGGGCAAGGGGAGCGTGTTCGAGATTTGGTTGTCTCGGGCGGCGCGACATTAACTATGTCGGGTAATACTTAAGCGCTAGATAAGGTGCGTGTGAAGTATGATGTTATTGTGGAGCAATTTTCTACCGCTTGGGGGAAATCTATGATCAAGGTAATGGTCGTCGAGGACGATCCTGATCTGTGCGGCTCCATTTGCCGCTATCTCTCCCTGGTCGGCATGAACGTCCAGCGCGCCGGGTCCGGCGCCGAGATGGATGCTCTTCTGCAGGACTTCGCGCCCGACCTTCTGGTTCTCGACGTCAACCTGCCCGGCGAGGATGGGTTCTCCATCGCCGCCCGGCTGCGTTCGGCCAGCAAGGTGGGCATCATCATGCTGACGGCGCGCGGGCAGCTGGACGACCGGGTGCTGGGGTTGACGGCCGGGGCCGACGCCTATCTGGTCAAGCCGGTGCAGTTCCGCGAGCTGGAGGCGGTGATCCACAGCCTGACCCGGCGCCTGAACGAGCTTCCCGCCGAGGAGAAGCGCGAGGGCCGCGAGGAGGGCAACCAGACCTGGGGCTTCGACGCCGCCAGCTGGTCGCTGATCACCCCCGGCGGCCAGCGGGTGCCGCTGACCAATGCCGAATTCCGGGTGCTGCAGACCCTGACCCAGGAGCCGGGCGCCTCGGTGGCCCGCGACGACATCGCCGCCGCCCTGGGCAAGAGTGTCGGCGGCTATGACGACCGCAGCATCGACGCGGTGATGGCCCGGCTGCGGCGCAAGGTCAACGCCGCCACCGGCGAGAATTTGCCGGTGCGCGCCGTCCGCTCGGTGGGGTATGTTTTCGCCGCCCCGGTCGAGGCCCGCGCCCGTCAAGCTTCCTAGGACACTTATGGCTCGTACAATCGGTTCCCACGGCCCCCGGACCATGGAGGCCATCCGCAAGTCGGGCCTCAAACTGATCTACGAACACGGCTTCGAGGCCATGAGCCTGCGCCAGCTGGCCGCCGAGGTCGGCATCCAGGTGGGATCGCTCTACAATCACATCAGCACCAAGGAAGACCTGCTCTACGACCTGATCCGCACCCATATGGACGAACTGTTCCTGCAGTTCGACGCGGCCATGGCGGCGGTGGAGGGACAGGGGCCGGAAGAACGCCTGCGCGCCTTTGTGGCCTTCCACGTCACCTACCACATCGTGCGCAAGCGCGAGGTGTTCATCGGCGCCTCCGAGCTGCGTTCGCTCGAGCCCAACCATTACGAAGAGATC
>NZ_AONQ01000121.1 GCF_000342045.1 Paramagnetospirillum caucaseum
ACGGCTTGTTGGGCAGCAGCGGCAAGATGAGGTCCCATTCCTTGTCCGAAAGATCGAAGCGGGCCATGAACAAACTCCCTTCCGTTTGGGAGTTTGAATCACAACCCGGCCTCAATGGGAATCCTGTTTATGGGTACAGAACCTAGCCAAAATTTGTGTTAGCCGCCATTCCCGTCGATTGCGGGGGGGCATGTGGCAGGCCCCTTTCACATTATGCGTCACGAAATTTCAGGTTATGTGTCGCAATTTCAGGTTATGCGTCATCCTTCACCGACAAACACGCCTACACGTCCAGGTTCGAGACCTTGAGCGCGTTGGTCTGGATGAAGTCGCGGCGGGGTTCGACCACGTCGCCCATCAGGGTGGAGAACACCTGCTCGGCGTCGTCGGCCTGGGCCACCTTGACCTGCAGCAGCGAGCGGGCCTGGGGGTCCAGGGTGGTTTCCCACAGCTGTTCCGGGTTCATCTCGCCCAGGCCCTTGTAGCGCTGGATGGCGATGCCGCGGCGGCCCTGCTCCATCACGGCGGAGACCAGGGCGACAGGGCCGGACAGCACCGTCTCGCGTTCCTTGACCTGCAGGGTGGCCGCCCGGTCGAAGGTCTCGCGCAGGCGGGGCGCCAAATCGTGCAGGCGCCGCGCCTCGGCCGAGCGGATCACCGCCGAATCCAGATGGTGGGTCTCGGTGACACCGCGCAGCGTGCGGGCGAAGGTGTAACCGTCGCCTTCCACCCAGGTGCCGGTCCAGCCGCGCTCCAGCGACGTTTCCAGCGCGTCGAGGCGGCTGGCCAGTCCCTGGGCGATGGCCGGGCCGCGCACCGGATCGGTCAGCAGGGTGGAATCCAGGGCGTCGGCGATGGCCGCCTGCTCCACCAGCTTGAGCGGCAGGCGCCGGGTCAGCGGGGTCAGCAGGTTGCGCACCGCGCGGGCCTGCTCCACCAGGGCCCGCAGGTCGATGGAAGCCACCTGGACCCCGTCGGCCAGACGCAGCACCGCGTCGGACAGGCCGCCGTCGATCAGGTATTCCTCCAGCGCCCTATCGTCCTTGAGATAGACCTCGCTTTGCCCCCGCTTGGCGCGGTAGAGCGGCGGCTGGGCGATGTAGAGGTAGCCGCGCTCGATCAGCGCCGGCATCTGGCGATAGAAAAAGGTCAGCAGCAGGGTGCGGATGTGCGAGCCGTCGACGTCGGCGTCGGTCATGATGATGATCTTGTGGTAGCGCGCCTTGTCGACGTTGAAGTCCTCGCGCCCGATGCCGGTGCCCATGGCGGCGATCAGGGTGCCGATTTCGGCCGAGGACAGCATCTTGTCGAAGCGGGCCCGCTCCACATTGAGAATCTTGCCCTTCAGGGGCAGGATGGCCTGGTTGGCGCGGTTGCGACCCTGCTTGGCGGAGCCGCCGGCCGAATCACCCTCGACGATGAACAGTTCCGATAGCGCCGGGTCGCGTTCCTGGCAATCGGCCAGCTTGCCCGGCAGGGTGGCGATGTCGAGCACCCCCTTGCGCCGAGTCAGTTCGCGGGCCTTCCTGGCCGCCTCGCGCGCCGCGGCGGCCTCGACCACCTTGGTGACCACCTTGCGGGCCTCGGCCGGGTGTTCCTCGAACCATTCGGCCAGCTTCTCGCCCACCAGGTTCTCCACCAGCGGCCGCACCTCGGAGGAAACCAGCTTCTCCTTGGCCTGGGACGAGAACTTGGGGTCGGGCATCTTGATCGACAGCACGCAGGTCAGGCCTTCCCGCATGTCGTCGCCGGCCAGGTTGACCTTTTCCTTCTTGGCGATGCCGGAATCGTTGGCATAGGCGTTGACGGTCCGCGTCAGCGCGGCGCGGAAGCCGGCCAGATGGGTGCCGCCGTCCTTCTGCGGCACGTTGTTGGTGAAGCACAGGCAGGTCTCGTGGTAGCTGTCCGTCCATTCCATGGACAGTTCCAGGCGCACCACGTCGCGCTCGGCGGAGATCTGGATGGGGGCGTGCAGCGCCTCCTTGGAGCGGTCCAGCCACTGGACGAAGGCCTGGACGCCACCCTCGTAATGCAGCACGGCCTCGCGGCTTTCGGCGTGGCGCTCGTCCTTCAGCGTCAGGGTGGCGCGCCAGTTGAGGAAGGCCAGTTCGCGCAGGCGGTGCTCCACCGTGTCGAAGTCGAATTCCGTGTGGGAGAAGGTGCCCTTGGACGGCAGGAACATCACCTGGGTGCCGGTGCGGTCGCCGGACTCGCCCACCACCGCCAGCGGCGCCTCGGGCTCGCCGTGGCGAAAGCGCATGAAGTGCTCCTTGCCGTGGCGCCAGATGCGCAGTTCCAGCCATTCCGAGAGCGCGTTGACCACCGAGATGCCGACGCCGTGCAGACCCGACGAGATGCGGTTGGAGTTCTGTTCGAACTTGCCGCCGGCATGCAGCTTGGTCAGCGCCACCTCGGCGGCCGAGATGCCCTCCTCGGGATGGATGTCCACCGGGATGCCGCGGCCATTATCGGTGACCAGCACCGAGCCGTCGGCGTTGAGCACCACGTCGCAGCGGTCGCCGAAGCCGTTCATGATCTCGTCGACGGCGTTGTCCACCGCCTCGTAGATCATGCGGTGCAGGCCCGAACCGTCGTCGGTGTCGCCGATATACATGCCGGGACGCTTGCGCACCGCCTCCAGACCTCGCAGCACCTGGATCGAGCCGGCGCCGTATTCCTCGGCTCCGTTCGCGCTGGCGTGGGGATCGTTGGGGATCATGGGTTCGGTGCTCATCACGTCATTACCTCGTCAGGAGTGACGGTGGCGTCCGTCACCCGGAAAAACTGGGCCCTTGCCCCGAAACCGGCGAACAGCAGCGCGTCGGTTCCGGTCATCCAGCTCTGCGCCCTGAGGCCGCACAGCTCGTCGAACAAGGCCGCCCGCCGGACATCGTCCAGATGGGCCGCCACCTCGTCCAGCAGCAGCAGCGGCGCCCTGCCGCCCGCCCGGTCCTGGACCCGGCCCTGGGCCAGCACGATGGACACCAGGACCGCTTTCTGCTCGCCGGTGGAGCATTGCCCCGCCGGCAAATTCTTGGGCACATGGCGCACTGCCAAATCCGAACGGTGCGGACCGCAGGTGGCGGCGCCCGCCGCCTCATCGCGCGCACGCGCGAGTCGCAGCGCGCTTCTGAACCTCTCCTCGGCCTCCTCGGGGGATTGTCCCCCGGCCAGCCAGCCCTCGACCTCGCCCTCGACCGCCAGACCGGCGGCGGGGAACGGCCCCAATCCGGCACGGCAGGCCGCATCCAGACGGCGGATACTCTCCACCCGCGCCGACGCCACCCTGGCGCCGTGCCGGGCCATGCCCTCCTCCAGCGCCGCGATCCAGGCCGGATCGGCCCGGGGCCCGCCATCGCGGGCAGCGCGCAGCAGGCGGGTGCGCTCGCGCATGGCGTGCTCGTAGGCACCCGATTCGGCGCCATGGCCGGGCACCAGCCCGAATACCAGACGGTCGAGGAAGCGCCTGCGGCCGCTCGCCCCCTCGATGAACAGACGGTCCATGGCCGGGGTCAGCCACAGCGCCGAAACCAGCCCGGACAGGTCGCCGGGCTTGGCCGGCTTGCCGTCGATGCGCACCGAGCGGCGCTCGTGGCCTGCCTCGCGGCCGGTACCGATCTCGACTCGTCCCGCCGCTCCATCCAGGGAGGCCGCCACCGCCCAGGGCGAGCCGGCCTCCAGCCCGTGGCGGGTGATGTCCGCCGCCCCGGCGCGGCGCAGGCCGCGGCCGGGAACCAGGAAGGACAGGGCCTCGAGAATGTTGGTCTTGCCGGCGCCGTTGGCGCCGGTGAGCACCACCGGCCGGGCATCGGTCTCGAGGCGCAGCGTCCGATAGCAGCGGAAATCGGCCAGCGACAGGCGGCGGATCGCCGGCCGCCCGGTCTCGGCCGCGCTGGTCAACAGGCCGCCGATCACACCCTCATGGGCATCAGCACATAGATGGCGCCGCCGTCGGTCACTTCGCGCACCACGGTGGGCGAGGCGGCGTCGGCCATGGCGAAGCGGGCCGATTCACCCTCCACCTGGGCCAGGATGTCCATCAGGTAGCGCGAGTTGAAGCCGATCTCCAGCGGCGTCGAGGCGTAATCGGCCTCGATCTCCTCCACCGCGCTGCCGTTCTCGGCGCTCGACGCCGACAGGGTGGCGGTACCCTTTTCCAAGGCCAGCTTGATGGCGCGGCTCTTCTCGGTGGAGATGGCCGAGACGCGGTCCACCGCCTGGGCGAAGCTCTTGCAATCGACCACCAGCACCTTGTCGTTGTCGGCGGGGATCACCCGTTCGTAATCGGGGAAGGTGCCGTCGATCAGCTTCGACGTCAGCACGGCGTCGCCGAAAGCGAATTTCAGCTTGGTCTCGGACAGCGACACGGTGATCTCGCCGTCGGTCTCGTCGATCAGCTTGCGGATCTCGGCCACGGTCTTGCGCGGCACGATGATGCCGGGCATGCCCGCAGCGCCGTCCGGCAGGGTGATCTCCACCCGGGCCAGGCGATGGCCGTCGGTGGCCACGGCGCGCAGCACGTCGACGCCGTCGCTGGCGGCGGCATGCAGGTAGATGCCGTTGAGGTAGTAGCGGGTCTCTTCCGTCGAGATGGCGAAGCGGGTGCGGTCGATCAGGGTCTTCAGCTCGGCCGCCGACAGCGCGAAGCTGAACGGCAGGTCGCCGCCCGACAGAACCGGAAAATCCTCCACCGGCAGGCAGGCCAGCGAGAACTTGGACCGGCCGGAGCGCAGGGTCAGCTGGCCACTTTCGGCATCGTGCTCGATCTCCACCTGGCTGCCGTCGGGCAGCTTGCGCACGATCTCGTAGAAGGTGTGGGCCGGGGCGGTGGTGGCGCCGGGGCGCACCACGTCGGCGGGCACCGCCTCGATGATGTCGAGGTCCATGTCGGTGGCGTTCAGCGACAGCTGGCCGGAACGGCCCTCGAGCTTGACGTTGGACAGGATCGGAATGGTGGTCCGGCGCTCGACGACGCTCTGGACGTGGGCCAGCGACTTCAACAGCGCGGCGCGCTCGATGGTCAGTTTCATGGCGTTCTGCTGACTACCCGATGTGATTCATTACTGCCCCCCTGAGGCAGGGCTGGGCAGTATATCACAGGCGCCGGAGTCCAAAAGCGATTTCGGGCAACGGGGCGGAGCAGGTCTTATCCCTGCAGCATGCGGCGCAGCAGCTCCACGTCCTCGGCGAAGTTGTGGTCGCATTCCTTCAGCTCCTCGACCTTCTTCACCGCGTGCATGACGGTGGTGTGGTCGCGGCCGCCGAACTTGCGGCCGATCTCGGGCAGCGAGCGGGACGTCAGCTGCTTGGCCAGGTACATGGCGATCTGACGGGGTCTTGCCACCTGGCGCGAGCGCCGGGCCGAGGACATTTCGGCGAGCTTGATGGTGAAGTGCTCGGCCACCTTCTTCTGGATCTCCTCGATGGTGATCCGGCGGTCCGAGGCGCGCAGCAGGTCGTGCAGCACTTCCTGGGTGGTCTCGAGCGTGATGGCGCGGCCCACCAGCTGGGAATGGGCGACCACGCGATTGAGCGCGCCCTCCAGCTCGCGGACGTTGGAGGTGATCTTGTGGGCCAGGAATTCCATGACCTTCTGGGGCACCAGGGCCCCCATCTGCTCGGCCTTGGACTGCAGGATGCCGAGGCGCAGCTCGTAGGTGGTGGCATGGATGTCGGCCACCAGGCCGCAGGCCATGCGGGACCTCAGGCGCTCCTCGATGCCTTCCAGGTCGCTGGGCGACTTGTCGGCCGAGATGACGATCTGGCTGCCCTGGTCCACCAGGGCGTTGAAGGTGTGGAAGAACTCTTCCTGGGTGGCGTCCTTGCCGGCGATGAACTGCACGTCGTCGATCATCAGCACGTCGACCGAGCGGAACTGCTCCTTGAACGACATGGTGTCCTGGCCGCGCAGCGCCCGGATGAAGCGGTACATGAACTTCTCGGCCGAGAGATACAGCACCGAGCGCTCGGGGCTGCGCTCGCGGATATGATGGGCGATGGCGTGCATCAGATGGGTCTTGCCCAGGCCGACGCCGCCATAGAGGAACAGCGGGTTGAACGACACCTGGTCGGCCTCGGCGACCCGCCGGGCGGCCGCCCAGG
>NZ_AONQ01000122.1 GCF_000342045.1 Paramagnetospirillum caucaseum
ACCCCGACCCTCTCCCGCCGGCGGGAGAGGGAGGAGCGGTGGTTTCTTACCCCAGCAGGCCCTTTTCCATCACCGACACCATGCGCCGCGCGAAGGCGTTCGCGTCGGCGGGGGGTTCGCCTTCGATGATGCGGGCCTGATCGAGCAGCAGGAAGGCGGCGTCCTCGACGTCCCCATCGGTGCCGCCGGCCTTGACCCGGGCGGCGAGGCCCTTGATCAGCGCGTGACGGGGGTTGATCTCCAGGATGCGGGCGCGCTCGCCCGGCGCCTGGTTGTGGGCGCGCAGCATTTTTTCCAGATGCATGCTCATCTCGCCCTCGGCGGCCACCAGGCAGACGGCGGATTCGGTCAGGCGTTCGGACGCGCGCACGTCCTTGACGCGCTCGCCCAGCGCCAGCTTGACCGCCTCGATCAGGGTGGTCAGCTGGTCGGCGGGGGCTTCGTCCTCCTTGCTGTCCTCGGCGCCCTCGGGGGCCTTGACCGCCGACAGGTCGGCCCCGGCGGCGGCCACCGAGCGGAACGGCTTTTCCGCATAGGACGGCACGGCGGAGACCCAGAACTCGTCGATGGGATCGGTGAGCAGCAGCACCTCGACGCCCTTGGCCCGGAAGCCTTCCAACTGCGGGCTTTTCTTCAGCTGCTCCAAATCGTCGCCGGTGATGGTGTAGATGGCGTCCTGGCCGTCCTTCATGCGCGCCACGTAATCGGCCAGCGTGGTCAGGCCGTCGCCCTGGGTGGAGCGGAAGCGGCAGAGATCCAGGATGTCGGTCTTGCGCTCGAAATCCTCGTAGATGCCTTCCTTGAGCACCGGGCCGAAGGCGGTCCAGAACGCGTCGTATCCGCCGTCGGCATCCTCGGACTTCTTCTTCAGTTCGCCCAGGATGCGCTTGACCAGTCCGGTGCGGATCTTGGACAGCACCGGATTGTGCTGCAACATCTCGCGGCTGACGTTCAAGGGCAGGTCCTGGCTGTCCACCACGCCGCGCACGAAGCGCAGGTAGGGGGGCAGCAGCTCCTCGCAATCGTCGGTGATGAACACTCTTTTGACGTAGAGCTTCACATGCTGCTTGCGGTCGGGGTGGAAGATGTCGAGCGGCTTGGACGACGGAATGAACAGCAGGCCGGTGTATTCGATGGCGCCTTCGGCCTTGTAGTGCAGCGTGCTCCACGGCTCGTCGAAGGCGTGGGCGACATGATGGTAGAATTCCCTGTACTGCTCCGGCGTGATCTCGGACTTGGGACGCGTCCACAGGGCGTTGGCCGAGTTGACGGTCTCCTCGTCCGTGTCGCCGTCCTTCAGCGTCACCGGGATGGCGATGTGGTCGGAGTAGCGCTTGACGATGGATTTGAGGCGGAAGGCGTCGAGGAATTCCTTCTCGCCGTCCCTGAGCTTCAAGGTGATGGCGGCACCGCGCGCCGCCTCGTCGGCGGGCGACACGGTGAACTCGCCCTTGCCGTCGGATACCCACTTCCAGCCCTTGGCCTCGCCGGCCTTGCGGCTGATGACGGTGACCTCCTCGGCCACCATGAAGGCGGAATAGAAGCCGACGCCGAACTGGCCGATCAGGGTGACGTCCTTCTTGGCGTCGCCGGTCAGGCGCGACAGGAATTCCGACGTGCCCGACTTGGCGATGGTGCCCAGATTGGCGATCAGCTCGTCATGGCTCATGCCCTGGCCGTTGTCGACGATGGTCAGCGTGCCGGCATCCTTGTCGGGGATCAGGCGGATGCGGAATTCGGAGCCGCCGTCCAGAAGGTCGGGCTCGGTGATGGCGGCGTAGCGCAGCCGGTCGCATGAATCCGAGGCGTTGGAGATCATCTCGCGCAGGAAGATCTCCTTGTTGGAGTAGAGCGAGTGAACGACGATGTCGAGCAGCTTGCCGACTTCCGCCTGGAATTGACGCTTTTCTTCGGCCATGGCGTATCCGTCTCCCGGAGCTATAGGGTTGCATGGAAAGGCGCTCTGATATGAGGGGAGTGGCGCCAGCTTGCAAGTGCGGCGATTCTCCGAGACAATGGACGTTCGCTCCCGGCGTTGCCAAGCCCATTGTAAATGGCTATGTATGGCGCCCCGAGCTTCAAGGTCCCGCCTGGGTGGCGGGATCATATAAGGAACCGAGTCGCCCGGCCCGCCGCCAAGAGCCGGCAAGAGGCGAACCGAGAGAATGGAGATGTTGATGCAGATTCCCCTCCAGATCACCTTTCACGGTGTCGATCACTCCGATGCCGTCGAAACCCGCATCCGCGAAAAGGTGGCCAAGCTGGAGCATCTCTTCGATCGCATCACCAGCTGCCGCGTGGTGATCGAGCAGCACCACAAGAACACCTCGAACCTGCACCACAAGGGCGAGCCCTTCCATATCCGTCTCGCCCTGACGGTCCCCGGCGACGAGCTGGTGGTGAAGCGCGACCCCAAGGACAGCCATGTCAACGAGGATATCTACGTGGCGCTGCGCGAGGCTTTCGCCGGCATGGAGCGCCAGTTGAAGGAATACGTCGACCGTAGCCGCGGCAACGTCAAGGCGCGGGCGCAGGCCTAGCCATTCCTACCGGCATGGGTGGGGTCTTCCCACCCATGCATCAAGCATTCCGATTACCGACCGCGGGGTAGTTGAAGTTTCCGCGCGGTTCGGATAAAACGCTGCAATCTATTGCAGCGCAGCATGGCGCTGTCTCCTCCCTGGCCGCGTCATGAATATCGATCTCGCCCGCACCTTCCTGGAAATCGTCGATACCGGCAACTTCAACAAGGCGGCCGAACGCCTGTCGGTGACCCAGTCGACGGTCAGCATGCGCATCCGGGCGCTGGAAGACGAGTTGGGGCGGCCGCTGTTCGTGCGCTCCAAGTCGGGCACCCAGCTGACCGCCGCCGGCATGCAGTTCCGCCGCTATGCCACCACCATGGTCCGCGTCTGGGAGCAGGCGCGCCAGGAACTGGCCCTGCCGGCCGGTTTCCGCACCGTGCTCAACGTGGGCGGCCAGTTCTCCCTGTGGGACCGCCTGCTGGTCCAGTGGATTCCGTGGATGCGCACCGCCATGCCCGACGTGGCGCTGAAGGCCGAGGTGGGGTCGTCGGACGGGCTGATGCGCCAGCTGATCGAGGGCATGCTCGACCTCGGCGTCATGTATTCGCCGCTGTCGCGCCCCGGCCTGCACATCGAGAAGCTGCTGGAGGAGCGTCTGGTCCTGGTTTCCACCCGCCGGCGCAGCGTGGCGGAATGGGACGATGATTACGTCCTGGTGGATTGGGGGCCGGAATTCCGCGCCGCCCACAGCCAAGCCTTCCCCGACCTCAAGACCCCGGCGGTATCGGTGGGGCTGGGGGCGCTGGGTCTGCAGCATATCCTGGCCTATGGCGGCACCGGCTATTTCCCCATGCGGGTGGTGCGCTCATACCTGTCGGCCGGCCGGCTGTTCGAGGTGGCCGGCGCGCCGGAATTCCGCCGCCCGGCCTATCTGGTCTACGCCGAGGACGAAACCCGCGAGGACTGGTTCGTCACCGCCCTGGATGGCCTGCGCTACGTGGCGTCGCTGGAAAGCGAGGACTGATCCCCGTCCCGGCAATGCCGGAACCGCCCTCGGGTGCCGGGCGGGCACCCTGGGCCTGCCAATGTGTGATGAGTTCCGCCCATCGCATATTGCCGCGACATCAATGCTCGTGATCGTGGCCGCCGAGGTCTTCCTCGGCGTGCCTGTGCTCGTGCGGCTTCCAGGCGTGCCGGGGCTGCTCGTGGCCGTGGTCGTGCCCGGTGCCGTCCTCGTGCCCGTGCGGATGGCTGTGCTGGTGCAGGTGGTCGTGGGCATGGGTGTGGGCGTGGGCGTGGCTGTGGCTCACGTCGCCGTGGGCATGGGGGTGGGCGTGGACATGGCTGTGCTCGTGGGCGTGGGCGTGCTTGTGCTCGTGCCCGCTGGCTTCGTCGTGATGGTGGCCGCCGTGCATCTGCCTCTCCCGGAGCTGTGACCTGCCGTCATTCTACTCCCGCCGCCCGGAAATCGGAATGGCGGCGAGGGCGCCATAGGCGGCATAAATAATAAAATTAGATAAAATTTTATTCAAAGACTCTGTTGTGCGCTGACAAAGATCAATATTGATATTACGTAGGTAATACAAGTGATCACCCCATTATAAGCGTTGATTTCCTCAACGAACAGGCGCACCGTAAATCGAATATGAATGCATGGACTTGAGATGTGAACGCCATGTCAGGACGTACTTCGACGAAGACAGGAAAGGCTGCTGCCGGTACCCGCTGGTCCAATGCGGACCCCGGCATCGACGCGATCCGCGCGGCGCTGGAAGGCCCGGTGATCGAGGTCCTGCGGCGCGAGGTGCTGGCGCTGAAGGGGCTGCCCCGCAACGCGGCCTACGACAAGGCGATGAACGACCCCAAGATGCTGGACGAGTGCCTGCGGCTGTTCCGCGAGCGGCCCGAGCTGTTCGCCCATGTGGTCATCGATGCCGGCAAGCAGCCGGTGACCGTCGATCACGACGTGCTGGCCTGCGGCCGCACCCTGGCCGAGGCGGTGGCGCTGGTGGTCCGCGCCGCGGCGCGGCGTTACTTCCGGTCCAAGCTCGACTTCCGCAGCAAGTTCCAGGCCCCGCCGCCCAAGCCGTCGCTGATGAAGCGCATGGGTCTCGCCCTGGGCCTGTCCCATCCGCCGCCGGCCCCCAAGCATGCCCCGAAGCCTCATTCGCGCTCCGAGGCCCTCTATCAGGCCATCCGCGAGCATCTGCGCTTCGACTGGCAGGTGCTGCTGATTCCCCACTACACCCCCATGAGTCCGACCCTGGTCAGCGATCTGGGCTCGCGCCTGCTGGACATCCGCGAGGCCGCCGAACTGCAGGCGCTGGCCTCGCCGGGCAACATGCCGCGCGACGGCCGGGTGCCGCTGCTGCTGGACGACGCCCGGCGGCTGCTGGTGGGGGGCAAGGACACCATCGACGCCGAGATCCTCTGGCGGGTGGTGCAGCAAATGGATCTGGCCCGCCTGTTCCCCAACAAGTCGGACGTGTCCCAGATCCGCCGCGCCGTCGCCCAGGTGTCGGCCACCCATGTGGACGTCATCCGCTCGCTGCTGCCGGTGCTGGGCGGCGACATCCGCCGCTTCACCGCCTTCCTGATGATCGCCTTCACCACCTTGGGCGAGCAGCGCTTCAAGCAGGATTTCTGCCAGACCGGGCAGGTGCATGCCGCCCGCAAGCTGGCCGAGCGCCTGAGCAAGATCGAGGCGCCGCCGCCCTGTCTCGACGACATGAAGCGGGTCTATGCCGCCCTGCTGTCCACCGCCTATGTGGGCGGCGTCGAGGCCGGGCCGTCGCGCCTGGACGCCCAGCCCCGCCTGAAGAAGGCGCTGGACGCGCTCGGCCCCAGCTCCAAGCCGGTGTCGATCTCAGGTTAAGGTTCCGCCGTCCAGCGTGATCCGCCGGGTGGCGAGGCGCTCCACCACCTCGCGGTCGTGGGAGACGATCACCATGGCCTGGGGCAGCCCGGCCAGGATGTCCAGCAGCCTGGCCCGCGTCGGCTCGTCGAGCGCGTTGCTCGGCTCGTCCAGCAGCAGGACCTCGGGTTCCATGGCCAGCACGGCGGCCAGGGAGACCAGCCGCTTCTGTCCGCCCGACAGCTTGTGGGTGACGCGGTCCTCCAGGGCGGCGAGGCCCAGGCGGTCCAGGGTGGCGTGGACGATGGCGCGGGCCTCGGCCCGGCTGCGTCCCAGGTTGAGGGGGCCGAAGGCCACGTCCTCGGCCACGGTGGGGCAGAACAGCTGGTCGTCGGCGTCCTGGAACAGCAGCCCGGCCCGGGCGCGGACCTCGACGAAATCGGCCTCGGCCCGGCGCTCCCGCCCGAAGGCGTGGACGGTCCCCGCCTTGGGGCGGATCAGTCCGACCATGACGTGCAGCAGGGTGGTCTTGCCGCTGCCGTTGGCGCCCAGCAAGGCCACGCGTTCACCGGCGGCCAGCGCGAAATCGACGCCGTCCAGCAGCGGGCGGGCGTCGTCGAAGGCATGGCTCACGCCCTCCAGGCGGATCAGGCTCACACCACCC
>NZ_AONQ01000123.1 GCF_000342045.1 Paramagnetospirillum caucaseum
GCCGGAATGCCATAGTGGCAGAGATCACGCTGGGAGATTTTCGGTTCGCCCCAATTGTGGCTCATCCAATGCCATACTTTTTCCGCCAACCGCATGTCTGGATCGACCTGTGATTTGCGGTAGATGGCGAGCTTCTGATCCAAGAAATAATACATCAACGCGATGGCTGCTTGGACCTCAGGCGTTTCAATGGTGGCCTTGTCAGGTCCACCAACAAACAGGGTCATAATCCCAGCCAGCCTTGCGGCAGTCTCCGAGGCTCTGATCGCCGATGTGCGGATTACCGCCAACTTTTCTCCAGGTCGCGATTGCACCGTCATGTCATCCATGAATCTCAAGAACAGAGCTTCTGCGTCGGAGGACATGATGAGCGGATTCTCGACCCTGACCTCATTACGATTCTCGACCGCCCCAGGATGTTGGACCAAGGCGGCGATTCGCTCGTTGAACTTATTGATGGTTTCGCGATGTGTTTTCGCGTCGCCTTTGGGAGTGGCTTTCTCCATATACGGGGCTTCAGCTACATTGAATCGCGGGACAATGCCCTGATCGGCAGTGTATTTGCCGTGCAGCAATGGCTCGGCATATTGCGGTTGAACCATGAGGTGGGCGGTTAGCCTTCGCCCTTTGAGAATTAGCCACTTACCAAAAATGGTTCGGGTGTACTTGGTGCCGCTCCATAGACATGTGAACAATGCGACCATGTGCGGATCATTGGACGCATCGTGGATGAACGCGACCGAATCGTCATTGCTCACGCAGAGTGACGGCTGCCCGTCTTTCAGGCAGTTTATCAGCCCACTGTAGGTCGCCATGCCAGTGACCATATCGGGGCGAAGCGGCGGAAGTGGCTCATTGATTGCCTGTATCGCTTCATTTATCTCTGCGGAAGTATATTGCCCCTTCATATCCTTTCGAGTTTCCTTGCACTCTTGCTTATATGCGTCGGTTTCAATTTCGTATTTGCGAAACTCCTTGCCGTAAGCTGCCTCCAGAACGTCGGCACGGGCGTTGATGGCTGCCATTGCAAGGGATTCGGCGGAGGTTTTGCCCGCACCTGATTCTGCGACAGACAGGAAGTAGCAAGAAAGCGGCTTCTGGCCCTGCCGTGGCACTTCGACATCAGTTATGTGCTGGGTGGCGAACGAAAGTGCAGTCAGGACGCTTTGACCTGCAATTACAACCGCAACCTGCCGCAGATCGTGGATAGCGAGGATAGTCTCACGGATTTCCTTCGGAAGCAGGTCGAGGGGGTAGTCTTTGTCATCTATGGGTGTAATATTATCCATGACGCTTCACCAATTTCACGAGTTCAACAGCGAATCAACATGATGTTGCTCGTGTCTTGCCAATGAAATTAGCCGCCAATTAAGGTGCGGTCAATCTGGCGTCACGCGTAATAATGGCACTTATCACAGTGACGGCACCGCTTGTGTGTTGTGTTATGCCAGAAGCCACGCTTCTAAATATTTTGATGCGGGCTAATTTCAGAATGCATCTACCAGACTGCGAGCAACAATCCGCAAACGCAGTGGCGGGAGAGCCTTTATAATTCTCCCTCGACCTCTGCCGTTCTGACCGGCGGGGCCTTTGTATTTTTTTCGGCCTTCGCATCATCTAAAAGCGTCAGCAAATTGCTATTTCTTTCAACTATCCGAGCAAGCGTCATGGCATGCCACTTTCCTCCTTGGAAAGTTGGAGCAGAACTCGCGTCAATTGATCTCATTCTTTCAAGCTTTCTAACAAGGTTTGCCTTCCCAATAACTCCATCGCATATTAGTTTTTTGATGATCGGAACAATGACAGCATCATAGTCATCAACCATTGACTTCCTGCCTATAGATAATTCTGGCTGCTTATCATCCTTGCTATTTTCGCACAATTTTAGATACGCACTGTATAGGCTTCGGTGAATAGATAATGCCTCGGAAACCAACTCCTTCTGCGTAGCCATATTAGTTTCGCGGTCATTAGGGTCTGAACTTAAGACAGCAATATTGAGTGCAATAATATCTTTAAGAATCGCCGGGTTTTTGACATCTGAAATGTTATCGACGACTAAAACGGGCATGTTTTCCAGATGGTTCTGGATCATCGATAGCCCATCTCCACCATCCCGCTGACTTTCAACAACAACCTCTAAGAGGGTGCCGCCAGTGACCTCCGTTATAAAGCGGTGAAGTTCGGCAACGCGGCGGTCGGTGTCCCAGCTATGACCGGTCTTGACTATGTATCCAACAAATTGGTTAGAGAGCATCAGCCTTCTCCCGGAAAAACACAACACGGGAACCGTATGGTCGTGCTGTTAATATAATGCTGGTCTGGTTATGAAGCATTGTTATTGCTTCATACTTACTGTTGTATGCACGCCGATATCCGGCAACTTCACCGCAAAATCGAGACGAACATCAGGCGGTAGCAATTGTTAATCAAGGGATATCGCGTGGATTTTGCTTCGATTCGGCCATGGTATCCATCTCGAACGCCAGTCGAGACTGCTTAGATTCCATGAACGATTCATCGGTGTCGAGTCTTCCCTCCGACGCCTAATGCATCTTGAATGGAAGGCTGATTTCACCGGCCTCAAACAGCCACTGCCTATGCCGCATTCGGGAATCTGGGGGCGGTCGCAGATTGCTGAACATACGAATGGTCAGCAATGCACCGAGGACGCTGAGGATTTTTGGTGGGCGGGGATGAAGGTGGTGAACCTGATCCGCACCGATGCCCGAGCATCAGCGATATCGGGATCATCATGGCGAGCATCGACCGGTGCCGTATAAATATGCCGCCGCGTTTGGATCAAATGGATGACCTTGAAGCCATCTTGGACGTGTCATTCTGGCCTAAATGCCAAAAATCAGAACCCTGCCGGTGTGGTCACTTCGATCAGGGGGGGGCAAATCAATGGAATTGAGGGGGGAGGGAGTCCGTCATTCCCTCCCCTCGATTTCGGGCCATTATTCCGACTTGCCAACGCGATTGCGTTTCGCCTTTGCTTTGGCGATATCGATCTGGCTATCCAGGCTGCCCGCCTTCACAGCGTTGGCAATCTGCTCCAAGACCCCGATCAGGTCTTTGTCAGTCTTACCCGCGACGACAGTCGGTTTCGCGGGTTCGATCTCCACCACGGCGGAATGCCCGTATTTGACCTGGACGAGCTTCGTGCCATCGGCACCCAACCAGAACCAGGGCTTGGGCGGGCGAGCGACGACCTGACGAGAAGTGCCGGTTTCGCTCTTCACATACCGCGTGCGTTCGACACAGTAGTTCGGATTCTTGATCAATTCGATCTGATGCGTAATGCCGTCCAGCACCACTTCACGCCCACTCTTACGCCGCGTCTCAACGACAAGAGGACGCTTTTCAGAAGTAAGCTTAAGGTTAAGCATCGCCGCCTCCATGTTAAATCCGCCAAATATATAATCATTGATTCGCTATTTTTGCAACATAGCCACAGCAATAATTCTGATCATGCCGTGACTTCACATAAAACCAGCAATAGCTTAGGCACATTCGCGTGCCATTTCGATGATTTCAGACCATATAACAGACTTGATTTCAAAAAGTTTTTCAGCACCTGCCATGTATTCAATTGCTTCGTCATTATTTTGAGCTTCTGCCGCAGCAATGCGGGAGTTTTGCTCCAGGTCCATCAGGGTCACATGGAATCTCACCAGTGCATCCAGCCCCGGCTCGCGGCCACGGGTCATCGATGTTGAGCACCAGGAAGGTCTTTTTCCCCAAAGTGAAGAAAACTCACGCTGTGAACTGACAACGCCCAACTCTTTAATTTCTCTGTAAATATCTTTTAGTACAACCATCATTGCCTCCTTGCTGTTGCAGTAGTATTTATCAAATTAATGATGCCGCAAATCCACTTTGAAAAAATATGTTGCTGTCCATATTGTTTATATTTCGGTCACGCTGATATATTGCCTCCCTCCTCTGGGAGGCATCCATGACCCTGGCAAAACTGCCTTTTACAATGAGAATCTGTGGATTGGACGAACTGGCCGACGAACTGTCAGAGTTCGCTCCGTCTTATGTCGTGTCGATCCTCGACCCCGGCGAAGACGATGGTGAGCCTTTGGTTTTTCCCGCGTCAGTCAGTGTTCTGCGTCTTAGGTTCTTCGATTTTCACTCGCTGGGAGGCGTGGTCGGCAAGGCATTGGCACGACAAGGGCGAGACGAAAATCCCTGCATTGACCATGCGGAAGCCATTATCCATTTTGGAAGGAGCATCCCTGTGGGGGCCAAGGTTTTGTGCCACTGTTGGGCTGGAATCAGCAGGTCTACTGCCGCTGCATTTCTGCTGGCCCGGTTGCACCTGCCCGAGGCTGACGCCATGGAACTGGTGATGGCCTTGCGACCTGGAGCGATACCGAACAGGCTGCTTTTGAAGTTCGGTGAGAAAATTCTCGGGGTCGATGGGCGAACGGTGCCCGCTCCGGGAGATCAGAGGCGTGGCGTTAGCTCTCGCTCAATTAGATCGAGCAATCGTTGAGCATCTTGTAAAGCGTCGCGAAGCACGTCAAGGACACACATCATCTCTGATCTGATTTGCCTCTCGTCACAGATCGGAGGAAGTCTTCCTGGAGAAACAGAAACTGCGTCCCGTGGGGAAATTGTAAAATCATTCAAACGCATCACACACCTCGTATTATTTTATAAATATATTTATCATGCGTCTTCGCGATTTTGAGCCAGCCGACAAAATTGTTTATCTTATTTCATTTACTGCGGCTGGACGTGTCCGACGAACTGACGGACAGAACACGCCAATTCGCGTCGTAGCCCTGGGCAGAACTGTCGCAGATGCCGTGGTGACGGTTACAGACGGCTCAATGAGTAAGCATTCTGATCGCCGGTATGCCGCCGTGGTGGTTTCGGGAACCGCTTTGCAGTGGGGGAATGCCGGTATTTGCGGACAAGACAGCACCATCGACCAGTTTCTGGGCAGTTCAATCTGGCTGCAATCCGGCCAAATTGATGGTGTGATCATGAATCCGACCATCAGGGTCAATAGGATCACCCAGGTCGATCCGAGGACGGGTGATGTCGATTTCAATGACCTGGGCCGCAACTGCATGTCCGATTCTCGGACAAAGGTCGGTCATTCCTCATCGGCGGGATAGCGTTCCATATGTTTCAATATTCGCCGAATTGCAAAAATGGCGATCTCATCGCATTTGGAAATGTCAGCCCCATCACCCTTTACGTAACGAATGTCTCGGAACGCCACTTCGGCATACATTCTGAGGGTCTGCTGGTCTGAAATTGCGATTCCATGGGGGATGAACCCCTTGGACGGTGATGTCCATAGGTCATGGTGAAAAATCCACTCCATGGCGATCTCTGCGAACTGGCTGACTTCGGACTTTCGCGTGTCGCAATAGCGGCCACGGTCCCACAGATTCATCCCGTTGGCGTCTCGACCCAGAACAGCAGCCTTTTCCCTTCGCCAGAACTCGGGGTCGCTGATTTCTCGTTCAGTGAGAGGCGGTGGAACTTGAGAGCCACTGGGCTTTCCCGTGTAATACACGCCCTCCTGCCCCATCGCGGGCAACGCCAGAACAAGGACAATAGCAAATGCGACAGAATGCGTTTTGAGCATGATTGCCTCCCAACAAAGTGGGGCGGCTCACAATCATATCAGCTTCATTGCATGATTTAAATGTAGTCGGAGTATATTTTTCACGAACAGCAGAAAGAAGTTCCCTGGTCAACTTCCAGAGGAAGCCTTTGAGTAGTTGATGGCGACCCTGGTCGGTCGGTTTTCATCCCTTTTCCTTCAGCACCCCGGCCTCGATCCCTGCCGCCATCACCACATCGCCCATGGCCCCTCGTAATTCGTCGGGCAGGGTGATGGC
>NZ_AONQ01000124.1 GCF_000342045.1 Paramagnetospirillum caucaseum
CACCCTGGACCACGAAGCCATCCGCAAGGCCGTCGCCCAGGCCGGGGCCGCGCTGCCCGCCCAGGCCGGGCTGTCGCCGCCCCACCGCGCCACCCTGGCGGCCATGCTGCCGCCCGAGGAGGCGGCGAAGCTGGGGGCGAAGCCCGCCCAGGGGGCCGCCTACGCCATCAGCGGCGGCGACAAGCCCTACCGCATCGACGAATCCTCGGTGCCCAAATGGGTGACGGAGGAGCCGAGAAAGCGGGCCAGCGACCAGCCCCTGGCGGCCTTCCGGGTGGAAAATACCTCCCAGGGCGGTGCCGACGCCCCGCGTTCCACCCTGGCCGTGGAGGGGCGCAGCCTCAACGGTGCCGATGCGCCGCGCACCACCCTGACCGTGGAAGGAACGTCGCTGAACGGCGCCGATGCCCCACGCACCACCCTGTCGGTGGAAGGGCGCAACCTTTCCGGCGCCGATGCCCCGCGTTCCACCCTGGCCGTGGAGGGGGGCAACCTCAGCGGGGCCGACGCCTCGCGCGAGGTGATGAACGTGGCGGCGCGGGCCGGCAAGGGCGCCGACTGGCTGGAGGAGCAGATGGAGCTTCAGGCGGAGGCTGGCCTGAACTCGGACCATCACCTGCTGCCGGACACCAATCTGACCCTGGTGTGGACACCCACCTGGGTGGCCACCAAGCGGGCGGTGGGCGCCTTCCATGCCAAGATCATCCGCGTCGACAAGGAGGGGGCGCCGCCGGTGGAGGGCGCCTATGCCTATGCCGACGCCGCTCCCATCGAATCGCTGACCATGGACCGCTTCGTCGCCACCCAGGCGGCCTACGAACTGAAGGACCTGTACTATGGCCGCCACAAGCTGGGCCTGACGGTGCCGTTCCACTGGATGAGTCTGGCGCCGCGCTGGCGCGACTGCATCCGCATCCCCTTCGAAAGCTGTCCGCCCCAGGCGCTGCGCAAGCACCTGAAGATCGAGATCTTCGGCCTGTCGCCGGCCATTCCGCCCCATGTGATCAACCGCCTGTTCCAGCCGCTGGAAAAGCTGGACTGCACCCTGATGGCCCGCCTGCCGCTGTCGGCGCCGGGCATGGTCAAGGCCCTGGTCGGGGTGCGGGCCATCGGCATCGACCTGGCGCAGCTGACGCCGGAGGAAAAGGTGGGAGACGCCGAACTGCTGGAGCGCCTGGAGCGCTTCCGCGACGTGGCCCACAAATCGGGCATGGCCTGCTATGTCTGGGGCATCCGCCGCCGCCCGCTGATCACCGAGGTGATCAAGGCGGGCTTCTCGCTGGTCAACGGGCCGGGCGTCATGTGCGACCTGGCCCATCCCCGGCCGGCGGCGGGGGCAAGCTAGGGCTGCGCGCTGGCGGGCAGCCAGATGTGGACGGTGGTGCCCTGGCCGGGCTCGGATTCCAGCCACAGCCGGCCGCCATGCATCCTCGCCACCTTCAGGGCCGAGGCCAGGCCCAGCCCGGCGCCGGGGAAGGTGGAGCGCGAATGCAGGCGCGAGAACGGCCGGATGATGGTCTGCAGGTATTGCGGATCGATGCCGATGCCGTTGTCGGTGATGTCGATGCGCCAGCCCTCGCCTTCCGGCTGGGCATCGATGGTCACCTGGGGCGGCGTCCCGGACCGCACGAACTTGATGGCGTTGCTGATCAGGTTCTCGAACAGGATGAACAGCAGCACCGGGTCGGCGTGCACCGTCGGCAGCTCGCCCATGCGGAACTCGGCCTGGCTGCCGGCGGACATGGCGCGGCAATCGGCGATGGCCTGCTCCACCACCCGGCGGCAATCCACCGGGGCGAAGGCGGTCATGGGGCGGTTGGAGCGGGTGTAGTCCACCAGGCCCTTGACCAGCAGGCTGAGCTGGTTGGCGCCTTCGCGGATGAAGGCCATGCTGCTTTGCGCCCGCTCGGGCAGGTCGCCGGCGAACTCGCGGTCCAGGCGCTGGGTGTAGGCCAGGATGTAGCGGATGGGCTCCTGCAGGTCGTGGGAGGCGGCGAACAGCATGCGCTCCAGTTCGGCCTTGGCTTCCACCAGCATGTCGGCGCTGTGCTTCTGCACGGAAATGTCGCGGATGGACGAGCGGATACCCAGCGGCTCGCCCGCCCCGTCGACGATGGGTTGCCACGACATGGCCACCCACTGGACCTCGCCGGCCTTGGTCCGCACGCGGAATTCCATGTCCTGGCCGGACTGCCCGGCCTTGGCCGCCGACAGGATTTCACGCAGCTGGGGGCGGTCCTCCTCGACCACCATGGGCAGGGGAAAGTCCTCCATGGCGTGGCATTCGGCGACGGCATAGCCGGTGATGCGCTCCACCGCCGGGTTGACCCAGCGCAGGCGGCCGTCGGTGCCGAACCAGTTTTCCCAGGCATAGGTGTAGTCGGCGATGGCGCGGAAACGCTTCTGGCTTTCCTCCAGATCCTGGATGCGCGATTCCACCGCGCCGGACATGGTGTTGAACGCCTGGGTCAGCACGGCGATCTCGTCCTTGCCCTCCAGCTTGAGGCGGATGGAGAAGTCGCCGCCCGCCACCTTGAGCGACGCCCGGGTCAGCAGGTCGAGATGGCGGGTCAGCCAGTAGCCGATGGCGGCCAGCAGGGCGACCGTCAGCACCACCTCGGAGACGGCGATGCCGACGCTCTGATGCAGCAGTTCGCGCCGCGCCGCGCCCAGGAAGGTGGTGTCGAGGCCGTAACGCGCCTCGCCGTAGCGTTGCCCCAGGAAGACGATGTCGAAGCCGCCGCGGTATTCGTCCAGGTCCGGCGACAGCACCTTGTCGGCGGGCGGCAGGGGGGCGTCGATGTCGCGGCCCCAGGCGGCCACCACCTTTCCCGCCGCGTTGCTCACCACCATATAGGTGACGCTCCTGGACGTCCCCCAGCCCTCGATGATGCTCTGCACCGCCAGATAGTCGCGTTCGGCCAGCTGGCCGGCCAGGGTGATGTTGAACGAGGCTTCCTGCGCCTGCAGCCGCAATTCGGTGCTGGCCTCCAGGTGGCTCTGGATCAGGCGCACGCCGTTGGCGACCAGCAGGGTCAGCATCACCACCTCGACCAGGACGCTGAACGCCAGCAGGCGCAGGCGCAGCGAATTGATCGGACGGACGGGGGGCGCGGATAGCCGAAGCTCAATTCCCACTCCTGTTCTTGATGCTCACCAGATCGGCATAGGGACGCGCCTGCTCGATATCGGCGATCTCGACGGGAACCAGTCCCTTGAACCCGCCGGACTTGAAGAAGGCCCGGCCCCGCTCGGTCTCCCCGACGCCGCCCAGCGCCTGGCGGACCGCCCGGATGGTTTCCTCCCCCAGGCGGGGGTGGACCAGGTACATCTGGTGGGGCATGCGCAGGCGGCTGGTGAAGGGCACCACCCTGTCGCGCAGTTCCTCGGGAAGCTGCTGCAGCACCGAGGGGCTGCTGATGGCGGCGTCGGCGTCGCCGATGGCCACCGCCCGCACCGAGGTGGCGTGGCTGGCCACTTCCTCCAGCCGGTAGTCCACATCCGCCCGCAGGCCGAAATCGATCTTCAGCCAGGCCTCGGCCACCACCGAAAGCGCGGCCAGGCGGTCGGCGGTCACCACCCGGCGGCCGCGCAACTGCCCGGGTTCGCGCACCGCACTACCCTTGGGAACCACCACCAGGGGGGTCAGTTCCTGGTTGTAGCGGAACAGCGGCACATAGCCGCGGTCATAGGCCAGAACCCCGAAATGCGGCGCCGTGAGCAGCAGGTCGAAATCGCCATCCCGGATGGCCTCCAGGTGGGAGTGGAAGTTGGCGGCGGTATAGAGTTCCACCGGGCGCCCCAGGGCCTCCTCCAGGTGATGGCGCAGGGGGTCGTAGAGGCGGAGCAGGCTGAGAGTGGCGATGGAGGGCAGCAGTCCCAGCCGGATGGGGCCGGATACGGGGGGCGGGGCCGTCTCGGCGCCCGCCCTTGGGGCCGCCGCCGCCAGCAGCGACAGCAGGACCATCCCGAACATGAATCGACGCCAACCCGGGATCATTAATTTTCCCCCCACCCGAGGCTGCAACCATAGCATGCCCGAAGGGACCGGCAAGCCAATTGCTCGCGCCTCGGGGGCGGCGGCCGGTGAATACCATTGCGGTGCTCTGGCCATAGTGGAAGCATAGACTCTTGGGATAGGCTGGAATATTTGCGATCAGGACATAAACTATTAAAATCTGTGGCGTAACGTGTGAAAACGGAAATTCCCTCCTTGACGGGGAAGCGGGGGGGAAGCGACGGGCGGGGTTCGGGTAGCCTCCAGTCGGACAAGTGTCGTTATGAAGGTTAAGGGCGGTAAGAAGGGCAAGTTTTCCACCAAGCGCAGGGCCTCGATGCCGCGCTGGAGGAAAACTCGTCCTGAATCCAGGCCCCCCAAGCACCTGACCCCCTACGAGCGCCTGGCGTTGCGGACGGCCGTCCGCCGGAAGGCGGCCGAGCCGGCCAAGGCGCCGGAAACGCCCCAGATCCAATTCCTCCATGTCCCCGACCTGCCGCCCGCCTTGCTGGGCGAACGCTTGATCATCTGGTCCAAGGATGCCCTGCGCGCCTCCCTGTCGCGCCTGGCCGGTCCGCTGGGCGCCGTCGGCCGCGCCCTGGCCTCTCCGTGGACCGGCCTTGTGGCGGCCATGCGCGACGCCTTCGCCCCGGTCAAGGCCGAGGGGGACCGTCCGCGTGGCGCCATGGCCTTCCACGGCCCGCCACGGGTGGAATCCGCGCCCGCCGGCCCCGTCATGGCCGAGGACAAGGCCCGCGCCATCATCGGCGCGGCGCTGGCCGGCCTGCCGGACAAGGGCGATCCCACCCTGCCCGAGGACCTGGCGGCCCTGGCCACCCTGTTGTCGGACCCGCCGCCCACCGACGACTTCAAGGCTTCCGATCTGGTCCGCGACTGCTTCGCGCCCCAGGGCGCCGTCGGGCTGCAAAGCCGGGCGCTGCTGGGCGTCGCGCTGCGCCTGGGGGGCGAATTCGGGCAGCCGACCCGCCTGCCGCTGGCCGCCGACCGGGCATGGCGCATGCTCGACCCCATCACGTTCGAGGACGAGATGGCCGGGCAGCTGGAGGCCATCCGCACTTTCATCGGCGACTGGCAGAAGACCCAGCAATCCTTCCTGGTCCTGGAATTCGCCGAGATCGACCTGATCGAGTGGCTGTTCGAGAGCCTGCCGCCCGGGCGGCATTCCGACCTGCTGTTCGAGATGATGAACTTCAAGGTCCTGTCCAACCGCCGCCAGGGCATCCTGCGGCGTATCCCCCATCGTGTCCGCAAGTTCGTCAAGGATTCGGGCGGCGGGCACGACGCCGTCCTCTATGCCGCCGGGACCCGCGCCTACCTGAAGCGCATCGTCACCACCCATGGCTTCACGCCCATCGTCGAGACCGCCACCATCTGCCTGGAAGAGGTGGAGAAGGTCTTCGAGAAGCTGAAACCGCCGGCCTTGCCGGGCGAGGGCGGCGAGGGCCAGGCCCTGGCCCGCATCACCCCCGTCAAGATGCCGGCCTCGGAACTGGCCGAGAAGGCCATCGCCGCCGCCCACGGTCCCGCCGCCGCTCCGGCTGCCCCGGCGCCGTCCGCCCCGCCGGTGGCGCCGCAGCCTTTGGCCGTCCAGCCCCTGCCGCCGCGCCCGCCGGCGCCGTCCGCCACCCTCGCCGGCCCCGGCCCAGCTTCCGGCCCTGGCGCCCCAGCCGGTGGAGGGTATCCGCCCCGCCACCATCCGCCTGCAGCCCAAGCACATGCGGGCCGGTGCGGTGCTGACCATCCCGTCGCGGTCGTCGGGCCGCATTCCGCTGGGCCGCATGTTCTCCACCGACGGCGCCGCCGCCCCGGTTCCGGCCATCTCCATCGCCAGCGGACTGACCC
>NZ_AONQ01000125.1 GCF_000342045.1 Paramagnetospirillum caucaseum
TGGCTTCGAGCCCCCGCCCGGTGGTGACCCCAACATGCCTCCCACCCCCTAGACAATCGCGTGAAAACCTGCCGTGGCATTTGCCACGGCAGGTTCGAATTGGCCAATTCGCTGTGAACGCAGCATTCTTCGCGGTACATCAACGAACTGTTCGGGCGTTTGATCCTGAACGGGTGGGGCATACGATAGGTATCACGGCGCCGATATATTGGCCTTGCCGCAAGGATCCGGTTTACAGTTCCATCACCGCCGCCTTCGCCGAGGCCCGCGACAAGACCGGCCTGACCTGGCCGGCGGGCAAGACGCCGCCGACCTTCCACGAAATCCGCTCGTTGGCCGCCCGGCTCTATGCCGGGCAGGGCATCGATGCGCAGGCGCTGCTGGGGCACAAATCCCCCGACATGGCGGCGCTCTACCGCGACCTTCGCGGGTCAGAATGGATCGAAATTCGCCTGGGGTAACGCCCGCTTATTGGACGAGTTTTGGATAAGTTTTGGACGTTTACAATTTTACCCAATGAAAACAGCGCATTGGCTTCAATGCACCGTGCAGACCATGCAGGGGTCGAACGAGCGGACCACATGCTGGACGGCCACCGGGGTGGTTTCGCCGGGCAGGGCTGGGGTACCGGCCAGGGCTTGTTCCAGGGCGCCGGGATTGCCTTGGGCGTCGCGGGGCGAGAAGTTCCAGGTGGTGGGGGCGACGATCTGGTAATTGCTGATGTGGCCGCCTTGCAAGGTCAGCCAGTGGCCCAGGGTGCCGCGTGCCGCTTCGACCAGCCCGACCGAGCCGCCTTCGGCGATTCCGGCGGCGGGCGGGGCGCAGAACGGTTCGCCCGGGCGGATGGCGTGGACCCAGCGTTCCATGGCGGGGATCAGCCGGGCCAGTTCCAGCAGCCTTGCCACCACCCGGTCATGCACCGAGCCACCGGGACGGGCGGCGATCAGGGCGCGGGCCAGGGGATGGCCGTCCACCACCTGGCGGGCCAGGGCCCCCACCTCGGCCACCTGTCCGTCCAGGCGGGGGGCCTTGCACCAGGTGTAGCCTTCCGGCTTGTCGGGGGCGGGACGGGTCTGGCCGGCGGAGGGGGGCAGGGTGCCGCCCTCCATCCAGCTGTGGGCGTGGTCCTCGGTGATCCGGGCGGGATCGAAATCCGACGGGACGCCTTGGCTCCATACGCCTGGGGCGAACAGGCCGAAACTTCCCGACGAGACGAAGCGGCCGGGGCCGTGGCCCAGCCCGGCGAAGCCCAGGTCGCGGGCGATGTGCAGGAACAGGCGGAAGTCGCCCTGTTCCGGCGGCGCGGCCTCGACCCAGGCTTCCAGCGCCGCCGTTCCCTCCAGCGCCGCGATGGCTTCCAGGGGGGCGGCGAACAGGTGGGTTTCCAGCGCCTCGCGGAATTCGGCGACGATGGACAGCAGGCGGATCTTCTCGCCCGCATCGACGGCCTTGGTGACGCCGCCGGGCTGTAGGGCAAGGGAATGGGGCCACTTGCCGGCCAGCAGGCCCATCAGGTGCAGGAAGCGGGCGCGGGCCGGCAGCAGGGTGCCGGCGCAGGCGCCGTCCGAAGCGGCGAAGCGCCGCCGCGCCGCCGCGAACCATGGCCGCGCCGCATAGCATTCCCGTGCCAGGTCGGGGGCGAAGAACAGCATGAAATGGGTCAGGTGGTCGGCGGCGTTCTCGCCGGCCAGGATCAGGTTGGCGGCCAGGGTGCCGTTGGCCGGAATGTCGGGGCGCTCCAGCCCGGCCAAGGCGCGGGCGGCGGCCACCGATTGCGACACCGAGCAGATGCCGCAGATGCGCGGGGCGATCACCAGGGAATCGGCGGCGGGACGCCCCAGGAGGATCTGCTCGAAGCCGCGGTAGAGGGGGGCGTTGACGCGAGCCTCGGTGACGGCGCCGTCGCGGATGTCCAGCGTCACTTCCAGGTCGCCCTCGACCCGGTTGAAGGGGCCGACGATCAGGCGGGTGGGCGTTGCGGTCATGGCAGTTCGGTCATGGCAATTTCTGGGGCCGGCGGGCGGGGGGGACGATGACGTGGTCGGCATGGGCGTTGGCGCGCACCCGCTGGGGCGTGGCCGACTTGGACAGCGCCGCCAGGGCCACGAACCACGCCTTGGGCATGTCCACCGGCAGGCCCACCGGAATGCCCGCCACCTTGGCGGTTTCCTGGAAGGGGCCGGACGGAGTCTCGAAGGCTGGGGAGGTGCAGTTGATGCAGGCATAGCCGCCATCGGTGCACGAGCCGTAGCCGTTCCAGCGGCGGATGTTGCAGTCGCCGGGGGCCTGGGTGGCGCGGCAGCCGAGATTCTCCATCAGGCAGCCGCGATCCGAGGGCCGCGCCGCGCTGGCCTTGAACTCGTAGAACTCGTTGCGGCCGCAGCCGTGATGGGCCAGATGGTCGGCATAGGCGCGCGGCCGGCCCAGGGCGTCCAGCTGCTCGGCCGAGACGCCGCCGAGCGCCAGGGCGGCCAGGGTCTCGACGATCCAGCCGGGATGGGGGGCGCAGCCGGCGATGTTGACCACCGGCAGGCCCGAGGTGGAGCGGAAGCCCTTGCCCAGAGCCCCGCCCAGGTCCCAACCGGAATAGTGCAGGCCGCGCGCGTCGGTGGGATTGTGGCCGGCGGCCGGCATGCCGCCGAACGCCGCGCAGCTGCCCACCGCCACCACATGGCGGGCCCTGGCCGCCAGCCGGGCGATCCAGTCCTTCATGGGCTTGCCGCTGCCCGACAGCATCTGGAACCGTCCCGATCCGCCGGGGCCGAGCAGCACCGAACCCTCGACGCACAGACAGTCCAGGCGTACCCGTCCGGCGGCGCAATCCTCCAGTACGGCCAGCGCCTCGGCGCCGCTCTCCTCGGACAGCGAGGGATGCCACAGCAGGCGGATGCCGAACCGCTCCAGCGCGCGCCGCAGCCCCGTGTCGTCGGCGGCCAGGGCCGACATGGTGCAGCCGCCGCAGCTGGCGGCCTGCAGCCACAGGACGTTGAAGGTGTCGGAAGGGGGGGGAGATGCCGCCATGGGCTCACATTAGGCGCGGGGACGAGGTCCGTTCAAGTCCCCTCGGGCGGCTGGCCGCGGCCGATCAGGGCGCGGGCCGCCGGGGTGCGCCAGCCGAAGCGCACCGAGGCCACCCGGACCAGCACGGTCACCGCGATGCCGGCCCAGGCGGCGGGCTGCGCCGCCACACCCAACCCCAGGGCCAGGGCGGCGAAGGCAGCACCCCCGGCCAGGGCGGCGGCGGCGTAGAACTCGCCGGGGCGGAAGATCAGCGGGTCCTCGCGGCTCATCATGTCGCGCAGCACGCCGCCGCCCACCGCGTTGATCACGCCGATCAGCAGGGCGGGGACCCAGCCCAACCCGGCGTTCAGCGCCTTCTGCGCCCCGAACACGGTGTAGAGCCCCAGCCCCAGGGCGTCCACCAGCAGGAAGACCAGGGCCAGCCGGTTGAGGCTTTGGCCGAACACCAGGCCGATGAGGGTGGCGACCACCACCGCCAGCAGGTAATGGGAGCCCAGCACCGCCGGGACTTGCTGCAGGAACACCCCGTCGCGCAGCAACCCGCCGCCGATGCCGGTGACCAGGGCCAGGAAGAACACGCCGACGAAGTCGTAGCCCTTGCGCATGGCGGTCATGGCGCCGGTGACCGCGAACAGGAAGGTGGCGGCGAGGTCGAAGGCGAGCGGCAGGGTGAACTGGCCGATCAGCATGGCGGAGCCTCAGCTTTCGACGCGGTTGCGTCCGTTGATCTTGGCCCGGTACAGTGCCGTGTCGGCGCGGGCCACGATGTCCTTGAACGATTCCCCATCCCGGTACTGGGCGATGCCGAACGACGACGAGGCGCCGCCGATGGCCGGGAACGGCGCCGCCGCGATGGCGGTCCGCAGCTTTTCGGCCAGGGCCTGGGCGCCGTCCAGCTCGGTATCGGGACAGATCACCAGGAATTCCTCGCCGCCCCAGCGCCCGACGATGTCCACCGCCCGCACCCCCTGGCGCAGCAGCCCGGCCATGGCCTGCAGCACCTCGTCGCCCATCTGGTGGCCGTGGGTGTCGTTGACCGATTTGAAATGGTCCACGTCGGCGATGATCAGCGACACCGGCCGGCCGTAGCGCTGGGCGCGGTCCAGTTCGTGGGCGAAGGCCTCGTCCAGGCGGCGGCGGTTGAACAGCCCGGTCAGGGCGTCGGTGATGGAGGCCTTCTCCAGCTCGACGCTTTTCAGCGCCAGCAGGGCATAGGCCTCGGACAGCTCGTTCTGGACGTCCTTGAGGGCGCCGATGTCGACGGCGATGGAATGTTTCACCCGGCGGCCGTCGAACCAGTCGATCAGCGTCTCGTTCAACTGGTACCAGCAATCATCGCGGTCGTTGAAATGCTCGAACACCATGGTGGCCGGCGCGCCGGAGGCGGCCTCGGCCAGGGGGGGGATCTTGCAGAAATGGCAGGGATTCGGCTGGTCGTAGATGGCCCGGTGGCAGGTCTGCCCGGCCTCGGCCCCGGTCTTGCGCCGCATGGCCTGATTAACGCTGACCAGTTCGAGAGTCCGGGTGTCGACTACGTAGATGGGAAACGGGATGATGTCGGACGTACCGTCGTTGAGGACCGTCCGAGCCGTGTGCGTACGCCGGGATGCAGCCGCCATCCGTTTCCCCTGACCGGTCAGGTCTTGAAGACCCGCGCTATCATCTCGCGCAATTTCTCGGGCTTGATGGGCTTCAGGACATAGCCCTTGGCCCCCGCCTTCACCGCTTTCATCACCATACCCTGCTGACCGTGCGAGGTCACCATGATGATGTTGGCCTCGGGGAATTCCTTGAGGATGCCGTCCGTGGCCTCGATGCCGTCCATGTCCGGCATGGTGATGTCCATGGTCACCAGGTCGGGCTTGACCTGACGATAGGCATCCAGGGCCTGGGCTCCGCTTGCCGCCGTCTGAACCACCAGATGTCCCTGTTCCGACAGCATGCCGGTCAGCGTCCGGATGGTCAGCAGGGAATCATCGACAATCATGACCTTCAATGGGTGCATGTTCCCCCCTCGAGCATCTTCGGCGTCGAGTATGTTCAGGTTCTGGTCGAACATCTCCGCCGGTCCGATGAGATTTAGGTCGAGAGTACCACGGTTGGTTGCCATTTGAATGGAGGTGAATATCGCTTTTTTGGGACGAAGGATGTTTTTTTCCTCGTCGAGCACGATGGGCGGCGAAAGCCGCATGTCGTTGCCCTCCTCGGCCAGATCCGCGGTGGCGTGGCCGAGGATGGAGTTTATGGTCTCCGCCGCCGTTTCGCGCAGGAAGAGTTCGCGCTCCTCCGGCCGCACATCCAGGTCGGCGGTGACCACTTCCCGCATATGCTCGAGCAGCCCCCGCTGGAAGCTGAAGGCGATGAGCAGCTTGACCGGTCCGTCGGTGCAGACCACCGCGGTTATATCCCGCAATTGTAGCGCGTCCACATTGCCGGTGCGCGGCTTCGCTCTGGAGACCTTGAGGCCGATCTCGTCTTGGAGGTAGTCCCGAGTGCGGGTCAGGACCGCCGCCATGGCGGACGGGAATTTCAGCCTGTTGAAGGTCATTGGA
>NZ_AONQ01000126.1 GCF_000342045.1 Paramagnetospirillum caucaseum
TCGAACGGGCCGAAGGGGGAACATCCCCTCCAGGGCGTTGCGCATGTAGTCGCGCATCTGGGCCTCGTTGTGGGAGAAGGCCTGCATGGAATATTCCAGGTAGCGCGGCACCAGCCCGCCCAGGGAATCGCCGTAGAAGCCGATCAGCTGGCGCAGGAAGCTGATGGGCAGCAGGTTCTGCCCGCCCTTCGACTCTTCCTCGACGATGATTTGGGTCAGGACCGAGCGGGTGATGTCCTCACCGGTCTTGGCGTCGTAGACCACGAAGTCGTCGCCGTCCTTCACCATCTGGGACAGGTGGTCCAGGGTGACGTAGCTGCTGGTCGCCGTGTTGTACAGGCGGCGGTTGGCATACTTCTTGATGGTGATCGGGGCCTTGGCGGAGGTCTGGGTCTCTGACATCTGCTTTATCGTCTCGATTCTGTCGGGCGGGCGTCATTGCCCGCTGCATTGCACCAGTAGTAACAGAATTTTACGTGGCGCGTCGATTGGCAACAATTTTCTTTCGCCACCGCAATATGACTTCCCGTCCGTATGGTCAAGGGGCGGAGCCTGGGCTATGATCCGGGCATGTCAGATGCGCCGCCCGATTTCCAGGCACTTGCGCGCCGCTATCTCGACCTGTGGCAGGAGCAGGTGGCGGCCGTGGCCGCCGACCCCGCCTTGGCCGAGGCGGTCGCCCGCGGCGTCGCCATGATGACCCAGAGCGCCGCCGCGGTGGCCCAGGCCACCGGGCTGAAGGTGAACCAACCCGATGGTGGGGCCAAAGAGCATGAGCGGAGAGAGCAGCCCGGCGCCCCGCACGGGGCCGCGTCCCCTGGCCCTGCACCTCATGACCCACGCCTCGACCCTGACGAGTTCGCGCGCCGCCTTGCCGCACTTGAAGGACGGGTCGCTGCACTGGAAGCCGCCCTTGGCGGAGGCGGGGCAGGGGCTGGCGCAAAGCCTCGCCGGGGCCGGACCCGAGGCGTGGACCCGGCTTGACGAGGCGGTCGCCGCCGAATCCCTGCGCCGTCACGAATCCTTCCTGGCTGGCATCGAGGCCTATCGCCACCATCCCTACCGCCGCGCCGTGGACCCCGCCCCGGAAATCTGGCGCCAGGGCACCACATCCCTGCGCGACTACCGCCAGCCCGGGGACGGCGACGCGCCGCCGGTGCTGGTGGTGCCCTCGCTGATCAACCGCGCCTACATCCTCGACCTGACGGAAAAGCGCAGCCTGATGCGCTATCTCGCCGCCAAGGGTCTGGCGCCGTTCCTGGTGGACTGGGACGCGCCGGGCGAGGCCGAGAAGGGCTTCACCCTGACCGACTACATCGCCGGGCGGCTGGAGGCGGCCCTGGACGAGGTGGCGCGCCTGACCGGGCGGCGTGCGGCGGTGGTGGGGTATTGCATGGGCGGGCTGCTGGCCCTGGCCCTGGCCCAGCGCCGTCCCGACGCGGTGTCGGGGCTGGTGCTGCTGGCCACCCCCTTCGATTTCGTCATCGGGCGCGAGGCCAATGCCGTGCTGATGAAGGCCCTGGCCCAACCCATGGGCACCCTGATCGACGGGGTGGGCGAGGTGCCGGTGGACATGCTCCAGGCCATGTTCGCCGGACTGGACCCGGGGCTGGCCGCCCGCAAGTTCACGGCTTTTGCCCGTTTGAAGCGCAGGAGTGCCAAGGCGCGCGACTTCGTCGCCCTGGAGGACTGGGCCAATGACGGTGTTCCCCTGGCCGGTCCGGTGGCCCGCGAATGCCTGTTCGGCTGGTACGGGGAAAATGATCCGGTCCGGGGAGAGTGGTGTATCGAAGGCAGGCCTGTTCTGCCCGAGGAGGTTTCCGTCCCCACCCTGGTCATGATCCCCCGGCGCGACAGGATTGTGCCGCCCGCGTCCGCTTTACCATTGTGGGAACGCATCCCAAGTGCCAAGCTGATGCGGCTGGCCGGTGGGCATGTGGGCATGCTGACCGGACCGCGCGCCAAGACCGAGGTCTATGGTCCGCTCATGCGTTGGCTGCACCGCAGGGCTGGCATCAGACCGGTTGCATAAGGGGTAACCGAAGCGCTATGACAGCGGGGGGAGACATCTTTCTGGAACGACACCAGAAAATCACCCTCCTCCAAGCGGTCCCGCCCCATGCGGCCCCATACCCACCCGAGGAGACAACACGCTCATGACCGATATCGTTATCGCCGCCGCCACCCGCACCGCCATCGGCTCGTTTTCGGGCTCGCTTGCCGGGCTGTCGGGCCAGGCGCTGGGCTCCATCGTCATCAAGGCCGCGCTGGAGCGCGCCAAGGTCGACGCCGCCGACGTCTCCGAAGTGATCATGGGCCACATCCTCACCGCCGGCCAGGGCATGAACACCGCCCGCCAGGCGGCCCTGAACGCCGGCCTGCCCATCGGTTCCTCCGCCATGACCATCAACCAGGTGTGCGGCTCGGGCCTGCGCGCCGTAGCGCTGGGCATGCAGGCCATCCTGGCCGGCGATTCCACCGTCGTGGTGGCCGGCGGCCAGGAGAGCATGTCCAACTCGCAGCATGCCGGTTATCTGCGCTCGGGCGTCAAGATGGGCCCCATGGGCTTCGTCGACACCATGATCAACGACGGCCTGACCGACGTGTTCAACTCCTACCACATGGGCATCACCGCCGAGAACGTGGCCAAGGAGAACGGCATCACCCGCGAGATGCAGGACGAGTTCGCCGTGGCCTCCCAGAACAAGGCCGAGGCCGCCATCAAGGCCGGCCGCTTCAAGGACGAGATCACCCCCGTCACCATCACGGTGAAGAAGGAAGAGAAGCTCTTCGACACCGACGAGTTCGTGCGCATGGGCGCCACCCTGGATTCCCTGGCCAAGCTGCGCCCCGCCTTCGCCAAGGACGGCACGGTCACCGCCGGCAACGCGTCGGGCATCAATGACGGTGCCGCCGCCCTGGTGCTGATGACCGCCGCCGAAGCCGCCAAGCGCGGCATCACCCCCCTGGCCCGCATCGCCGGCTGGGCCACCGCCGGCGTCGATCCCAAGATCATGGGCATCGGTCCGGTGCCGGCCTCGCAGAAGGCCCTGGCCCGCGCCGGCTGGAAGCACGCCGACCTCGACCTGATCGAGGCCAACGAGGCGTTCGCCGCCCAGGCCCTGGCCGTCAACAAGCAGATGGGCTGGGACACCTCGAAGGTGAACGTCAACGGCGGCGCCATCGCCCTTGGCCATCCCATCGGCGCCTCGGGCGCCCGCGTCCTGGTCAGCCTGATCCACGAGATGGCCAAGCGCGGCGGCAAGAAGGGCCTCGCCACCCTGTGCATCGGCGGCGGCATGGGTATCGCGCTGTGCATCGAGCGCTGATTTCGTAGGCTTTTGAAAAAAAGGGGAGCCGCGCCCGCCCGGCGGCTCCCCGTTTTTCCACAGGGCGGGAAATACAGATCGGACAGGCCGGACCATACCGGCGTCAAAGATCCGACCGGAGACACAGTAGTGATAGAGGAGAAGTCCATGGGTCGTTTAGCAATTGTGACCGGCGGCACCCGCGGCATCGGCCGCGAGATTTCGGTGACCCTGAAGAAGGCCGGCTACAAGGTGGTGGCCAATTACGGCGGCAATGACGAGGCGGCCGCCAAGTTCACCGCCGAGACCGGCATCCCTTCCATGAAGTGGGACGTCGGCAGCTACCCGGCCTGCGAGGCCGCCATGAGCAAGATCGTCGCCGAGCACGGCCCGGTGGAGATCATCGTCAACAACGCCGGCATCACCCGTGACGCCACCCTGCACCGCATGAGCTATCAGATGTGGGAGGAGGTCATCCACACCAACCTGACCTCCTGCTTCAACATGGCCCGCCTGGCCATCGATTCCATGCGCGAACGCGGTTTCGGCCGCATCGTCAACATCGGTTCCATCAACGGCCAGGCCGGTCAGTACGGCCAGGTCAACTATGCCGCCGCCAAGTCGGGCATCCACGGCTTCACCAAGGCCCTGGCCCAGGAAGGCGCCGCCAAGAACATCACCGTCAACGCCATCGCGCCCGGCTACGTGGACACCGACATGGTCCGCGCCGTGCCGCCGGCGGTGCTGGAGAAGATCATCGCCAAGATCCCGGTGGGCCGCCTGGGCCGCGCCGAGGACATCGCGCGCTGCGTGATGTTCCTGATCGCCGACGAGGCCGATTTCATCACCGGCTCGACCCTGTCGGTCAATGGCGGCCAGCACATGTACTGATCCTGGATCGTTTCCAGGCGAAATGACGAGACCCCTGTCCCTCGGGACAGGGGTTTTTTATGCTGAAGTAGCAGAATATGTGCATATGGCTGAAAATGTATAAGCTGACGAAGTAGGGTTATTGCCGTAGTCGATACGAGTACTTCTGATCTTAGAATGATGAAAGAAATGGTTATATTTTGTCACTCTCCGTGTGTTGCACATTGTTTGGGCTAATCCCATACTCAAGCTATGGAAATGGGCTCTGACCTGAGCAGGGGATATGAACGGCTCGAACGGCATGGGACGGATGTCCACGGAACACGGAGCGGCGGCACAATCCTGCGGCGCCGAGGGGCGCGGCTGTTACGGTGCGGTGTCGGTGGTATCCGGCGTGCTGGAGCGGCTGCTGCGCGAAACCTCGCGGGACGGATTGGTGCGGGTCGAGGACGCGCTCAAGATCCTGAAACTGGTGGGGCGCGGCACCTATGAACTGGATGTCGCCTTCGATGGCCTGGAAAAGGCCTGCCGCCTGAAGTTCCAGCCGGGACGGGGCAAGGCGTCCAGCCGCGACAACCCCTTCCGCCGCCTGATGGTCCGCCCGTTCGAGACGCTGCTGTCGGGCGAGCCGCCCTCCTATCCCCGCGCCTTCCTGACCAATTACTTCGAGGTGGTGGAAGCCGCCTGCGGCGACAAGTATACCGAATACGACCGCCACAGCCGCGCCATCCTGCAGAACCTGCTGGTTGCCCACGGCCACAATCTGGTGTGGGACACCTTCTATGCCGAAACCCGCACCACCCAGGTGCTGGCCCATGCGCTGCGCCGCCTGCTGCGCTTCCTCGAGACGCCGCCCGGCCAGTGGGTCTGGGTGCAGGCCATGAGCAAGCCCAGCCCCACCGGGGCGCGGCCCAGCGCCGAGCAGGCCGACCGCATCCGCGAGACGCTGGCCTACACCCTGCGTGGCTTCGAAGGGCCTGGGGCCGCCGCGCGGCAGGGAGGGGCGGCGTGATGGCCTCGCTCGCTTCCACGTCCAGCCAGGAGCATTCCCGCAAGATTCTGGTGGCGGTGGTGGATGCCCATCCCGGCCACCGCCAGCAGGTGGCCACGGCCCTGACGTCGTTCTACCAGGTGGCGGCCTTCGAGCAGTTCGACCAGGCCATGGACGCGCTGGCCAGGACGCCGCCCTGCGTGGTGCTGCTGGACGAGAAGGCGCTGCCGCGCCTCGGCGGCGACCCCATCGCGGCGACCCGCAAGCTGCTGAGGGGCGTGCCGATCATCCGCACCATGGCGCGCTCGCCGTCACAGTTGGGCAGCGCCGCCTACGA
>NZ_AONQ01000127.1 GCF_000342045.1 Paramagnetospirillum caucaseum
GCAACAACGATGCCGTATTATTTTATACCTCCGAATTACACCTGGATCGGACTCTTGAATACAAAGAACGCACCTGCACAGATCAGGGCAAAGCCGATGGCATGATTTATGGTCAGTCGCTCCCCCAGGTACAAGACGGAGAATCCGGCAAACACGGTGAGGGTAATAACCTCCTGCATCGTTTTTAGCTCTGCGGTCGAATAGGTTCCATGGCCGATTCTGTTCGCAGGAACTGCAAAGCAATACTCCACAAATGCGATAAGCCAGCTAACAACAATAGCAATCCACAAAGCTCTGTCTGTGAATTTTAAATGCCCATACCATGCAAAAGTCATGAAAATATTGGATATTACCAATAAACCTATTGGGGCAATGGCTGATGAGTTCATAACAAGAACTTTCATTTGCAAAAATGTTGTTAATTTAGGCTCCAGAACCCAATATTTAAAGCCGATGCAAAGCCGACCCAAAGCAGATATGGAACCATGAGCATTCCGGCGATCTTGTCTCGCATCAAGAATGCCACCGTAGTCACGATGATGGCGATCTCCAGAACCACAATCTCGACCGCCGCCACACCGATCAGGTGGAACTTGAAGAACAGGAAGCTCCAGGCGAAATTCAACGCCAACTGGATCAGGAACAGCCGAATGCATGAGCTATCCCACTGGTACTGATCACGCCCCCAAGCCCTCCAGGCCGCCACAGCCATCATGATGTAGAGAGCCGTCCAGACCGGGCCAAAGACCGCATCAGGCGGCGTGAAGGATGGGTGAGCCAAATCCTTGTACCACCCATGGACAGCGGGAATGGTGACCATGCTGGAGATGCCCGCAACGCCCAGGCACAACACGATCAAAACGACCAGATAGCCAAACCGGGGATTGGTCTTTCGAAACTTCATGCTCACGGAGCGGCCCTTCTGAAATATCCTGGTCAACATTCATGATGCCGGGCCAACCATAGCACCCCGATTGAATTCCATCACGACATCGGCGTTTCCCCCGGCGACCGGCGGAACTACACTGCGGCCACCAACCGCTTTCCGAACTGGTCACCGACCCAATGCCGCCGAAAATTCCAAAACTGGGACGTGAAGGTGCCGAAACACTGGCCTTGCACGCCGTCTCGGTAATTGTCGCTGATGACGAATTGCTGACCCAGTTCATGTCCTTCACCGGCAGTGGTGCCGACGAACTTCGCACCCGTATCACCGATCCCGATTTCCTCGGAGCCGTGTTGGATTTTGTCCTCGAATCGGACATCACCGTCGAGAAGGTGGCCCAGGCGGCAGGCGTTGCCCTGGAAACAATTCTGATCGCCCGTTCCCAGCTTCCAGGAATGCAGGTGGACTGGACGCCATGACCACCGATCTTGAAAAACTGAAGACCCGGCTCCAGGCATTGCGGGCAAAGACTATTGCCAACGGCTGCACCGAGGAAGAAGCCTTGGCGGCGGCGGCGAAGGTGGCCGAACTGCTTGATCGCCATGATCTATCAATCACGGACCTGGAAATCCGCGAAGAGCAGTGTGAAAAGTCCACCATTGAAACCAACAGGAAGCAGCGGCAGCCAATCTCCGCCTGCATCCCGGCCATCGCCGAATATTGCGATTGCAAGGTCTGGCGGGAGAAGGACGACAAGGGCATCCGGTACGTCTTCTTCGGTCTTCGCCCCAGCATCGAGATGGCCCATTACGTCTACGATGTGATCGCCACGGCCATGCAGACCGCCTGGGTCCAATATGCCCTGGCCCAACGAATTCTCCGTTACGGCAAGGACGAAAAGGGATCGTTCTTGTTCGGCATGGCTGTGTCGATTGGGGAGAAGCTGGTCGCCATGAAGGCCGAACGCGACGAAGCCAACCGCGTCAGCAGTGGTCGCGATCTGGTGGTGGTCCGCCACGCCATCGTCGAATCAGAATTCGCCAAGCTGGACCTAAACCTGCGTCGTGGCCGGGCATCGGGGAAAAAGGTCGCTGCGGGTGCGTTTGAGGCCGGTCATGCAGCCGGTCAATCCCTGGCCCTACATCCTGGCGTCCATGGCAAAGGTTCTCGGAAATAAGTAAGGGGCGTCCTCCTGCTAATTGAAGTCATTCAATAGCAATAATGGAATATCTTGGCCGTGCTCTGGGGCACGTGGTACTTAATGGTAAGTGCCGATTGATGGCCGCAAATCAACGACACCAAGATGAAAGTGTCAAAACCATGTTTCCACGAATCCGCAGGGCATTGGTCGTTGATGACGCTAAGCCGATGCGGGAACTGATCAGAATCGCTCTGGGTTCCTTCCATTGCCGCGATGTCATCGAAGTGGAGGATGGCACACTCGCATTCGGTGCCGCCAATATCGTCAGCCTTGAAGACGGCGATTTGACAGATGGCAGCACTGACATCGTTTTTCTCGACTGGATGATGCCCATGCTCGACGGCATAGCCTGCACCAAGCTGATCCGTTCAGGTGGGCTTGATGGCTTTAATGCCGATGTTCCAATCGTCATGGTTACGGCCAGGACAGAAGATGAATGCGAGAGAACGGCTTTGGATGCGGGCGTCACCGTTTTTGTCAGGAAGCCTGTCTCACTTCGCTCACTTTCCGCCGGAATTGCTGAAGCCCTGACCAAAACACCTCAGAAAGTGCTGGTGTAACCCCCATTTAAGAAGGGAAGTGACGGGAATAGACTGTAGGCTGGTGGATGCCGCCAGAAATGTCGGCTTGATCGGCAGCGAGGACGATATGCTCAAGCTCACGCAAGACATGATGATCGGGCACCCGATTATTGATGCCGACCACAAGAAGCTTATTAGCATAATAAATCAATTCCTGGTAACTGCGAAAATATGCGAAACCTTAGAAGGGGAAGTTGATGGGCAAAATGAAGCTGCGATGCATGTGACGCTGAAGCAGCTAATCGCCTACACACATGAGCACTTTGAGAGAGAAGAAAAAATACAAAGAGAGTGCATGTATCCATATTTTGACATGCACGCCAGAGAACATCGCGTTTTGAAGACTCAGCTTGAGGAAATGGCTTCGGCCTATTTCATCACGAAGTCGAGGAGGGTCAACCGTCAATCCCTTAACGAAATGAGTGAATTTTTAAGGATGTGGCTGTTTAATCACATTATGAAGTTTGACATGAATTACAGAGACTGGGTTTGCCCAAAGGGCAATTAGGGCGTCTCGAAGGCTGGCGTTGCTGTTTCGCTATTTTTCGACAATATCAAAGTCCTGCAAAGACGCGGCTGATCCGAGTTCCATTTCCAAGATTTTCCCGGCTACCTCGTTTGCCTCGATTGCTGCGGACTTTGCGGTGGAACTCATAGCGTCCAATCCACCGATTACCGCAGTCAAGCTTGCCACCCGGCCCATTTGTCGCCGCAAGATATCCCCGATTCCAAGGGGGATGCCCTGCTTGCCGGACAAAATATCACCGCAAAGCCGTATGATTTTTTTTGCAGCCGTCACGGCCAGAGAATCCGCACTTTTCGTCAGTGCATGCCGTATCTCGCCCAACCGTTTAAGCTGAAAATTAGAGCATCCACTTACCTGCACCCTGGAATCAGCAAGTTCCATAAGGTTAATCAGCCTCTCTGTAGATTTCGAAATATCACGAAGCAATGCAGTCTTCCGTTTTTTATCGGCCACTGCACTTGTTTGCAAGTTAACGTTCATAATTTTTGCGGCCAACTCGTAGGCATTTTCAATTACGAGGCCAGTTTGTTTAAGAACGGGGTCGCCACCACCATTAGCATCATATTCACCATTCATCTTGGCGATCATGACGCGGTCTATGCTAACAATATGCGTAACAAGCCAATTGTAAATTATATAGAACAGTTTCTCGCTTCCGCCACCATTATGGAAATCATCACGATTTATTCTGTCAAGCTTTTCAACGAAGCCAGAATGAATCCGCTTGTGCTTATCTCTCTCGTCATAATCAAAGGAGTCCATTAGAGTCTCTTCGTGCATAAAATGCATTTTTACATAATTTGAAAGACCATTAAGAACGTCATCCACAGCCTTTCTTTCATATTCCGCACTCGAAGTAGCCCCAAGTATTTTAAGAAAATCTATGATTTTTTGGTGTTGCTCATCGATATCTTCTCGGCCAGTGGCAATCGCCGCAGACCATCCCATCTCTGTCTTCGTATCCACCGAAGAGGAACTGGAAGCGACATCTTGGTGGTGATCACTACTTTTGATTTGCCGCTGAGCTACGGATTGGGCAATTACCGGGGAGCCTTCTTGGCGGCGGGTCTGGGCATCATCAGCCCGTCTAAACGGCCCCTTGTAGCTCTTCATGACGGCAGAACGCCTGTCCGGCCCATGGAACATCGGCGAAGCAATAAATGCCTTCTGCTTGGTCATCGTCGCCGTGACCGCCATTTGCAGCGTATGGCGGGTGATGGGAAGCGTAAGCGAGGCGGATATGCCCGCGTCTCTTGCCTCGATTAGCTCATCTGCCGTCCACTGATTATCCAGGGCAATTATAGGAAGGGATTGAGGTGGCTGCCCCTTCCCCCAACGGACATGCTTCAAAATCTTTAGATGTCCACTTCCACCAAGCTTATCGCACAGGATAATATTTATATTTGATGCATTCCCATGCTCAAGATGCAGCATGGTGTGACTGATATCTTTTGTTTCTTCTTGAACTACAAAACCACACTCACGCATCACGGAAACAATAAGCTTCCTTGTCGCTGCATTTTCGATGGCGACGAGTGCATTAACATCTAATGACGAAGATGCTGCGATTGCCATTCTTATTTATTCCAGTCGTATTTAAATAATTCAGCGTAACACATAGCTTTCTGACACCTTCCTGCCAGATGCTGAAAGTTCCTCCACATCAGCGTAGGTGATTTTGTCCACCCCACCCTTCAATTCCCGACATCTATCTCGGAAGGTTTCAACTGAGTAGGATTTGGCTCCAGAAAATTTTCGAATTTTCTCTGCCACCTCATCAGCAATATTTTCGAGCTTTGTTAAGCTGCGAAAAGTGCTTTCATTTGTAGCCAGTCCGTCACGCACGCCAGCCGCCAAAGAGTTACATTCAAAAATTATGGCTCCAGCAAGACTTTTTAAACGGTAATTTACGATAACTTGGATGGCTTCACTTTTTTGGATTCATACTGCTCCATCGGAATGCCTCGCCCTAACGCCTCGACCGGATTCGGAACTATGATTTGTGGGGCTGAGGCACAGCCAGGACGATTCTCATTTCGGCGTTCAGGTCCAATATAATCTTGGGTGACGATAAAAGC
>NZ_AONQ01000128.1 GCF_000342045.1 Paramagnetospirillum caucaseum
CAGCGGTTTGATGATTGCAAGCCTGCTTGCCGAACGGATTCGCAAAGCTATCGTGGCCTTCGAATTTCCTGGTGTTGGGGATGTTACCGCCAGTTTTGGTGTTGCAGAATACCGAGAAGATGAACCCTGGGAATCTTGGCTATGCCGTTCAGATGCAGCCCTGTATGCAGCCAAAGAAGGTGGACGTAACCGGGTGGTCACCGATGCTTGCGGGGCTGATGAGGCTGACGAAGCCGAACTTCTTGATCTCGCTTTCCTCCGTCTGGTCTGGAGGAGCACCTACGAATCCGGCCATGCCTTGCTCGACACGCAGCACCGGAACCTATTCGAACACGCAAATAATTTGCTGATAGCGGTCATCGGAGAACGACCCACCGATGAGGTGGCACCTCAGATCGAAGCCCTTGTCGCAGACCTTCTGGATCATTTCCGCGATGAAGAAGCCCTTTTCCGCTCGATAGGATATTCCGGTGCAGATGAACATGCCCAAACCCACCAGGGACTAATCGACCGTGCCAGGGAATTGGTGGCGAATTTCACATCCGGCGAACTGGCCTTGGGCGACCTGTTCAACTTCCTGGCCTACGACGTGGTGGCAAAGCACATGCTATCAGAGGACCGAAAGTTTTTTGGACAAGTGCAGGCAATTCGCGATACAGCGGGTTGAACACAGGGAATCATTTCGGGCGATAATGGCGATATTCGGACGGAAAACTCCCCCCATCCAAGTCGGGGATCGATTCATGAAGGCCAACGACCAGACCCGGAAAGTCTGGGAGGTATCCCGACTTTGGACGGCGGTCGATGGTGTGCCCCATGCCCGGTTGGTGAACCAGCATGAGACGCTGATGGTGTCGGTTGGAACGTTGAATGATCAAGAGTTCTTCGTGGTCGTTCCTGTGATGCGGAACGAACCATAAAGCAGATCGGCGGTGGCGAACTGGCGAGAACTCCACCGCCGGATCGTGCTGGATGGATCAGGTCTACGGGGACGATCTATCCAGATGTGGCCGCATTGGGGGAATGCCACATCGAAACGCTATCGCATTCGCCCCGTGCCATCAAGACGTACAGGATGAACTTCTCGCCCATATGGTGAAAATCTTGAACGCAAATCCGAACATGGACACTGCATCGGTCACCGTAACGACAGTCAGCATCATCCATGTCAAGAACGCAGGAAAACTGCGTGCCTTGGCTGATGTTGAAGTCGTCTTTGATGGCATCGAGATGACCATCCAAGGTGTCCAGGTTCGAGCGGATGGCAAAGGCACCGAGGTATCCTTGCCAACATATCGAGCACCTGATGGTTCCTGGAGACCCGCAATCATCCTGCCCGACGAAATCAAGGCGGCCATTTCGGACACGGTGATTGCTGCTGGTTTGGAGGCCGAGATTCTCAGGGTGAAGGAGGAATCCTTGGCGGAACAGTGCATGAAGGCAGAGCCGGACCCGAGGTAGGGAACTTGGGAGGTATATGCCTTTCGAAATAGGCGTGATACCCTTGCTGCGTGAGGGGCTTAAGCCGGACAGGCTTACGTGCTGGAGTATTTGCTAATGACCTCCAATGCACAATCAACTGCTGCGGTTTCTATTTCGGCATTTCGAAAGCTAATTGTAGGGTCTGCTGCATTATGGACAGCGGCAGTCTTGCTTTCGTTTTGGATGGCGGCTGAAAACGAAAGGCAGCAAGCAGTGCGTTTGGCAGTTCAAGAGGCACGAACCAGCGTGCAAACAGATATTGGTTTCCGCCATTGGGTCGCATCTCATGGTGGAGTATATGTGGCTCCTGACGCCCAAACTTCCCCAAACCCGTATTTGAATGTCCCCGACCGTGATGTTGTAACCACGAACGGCAAACACCTGACCTTGATGAATCCTGCATATGTGCTGCGTCAACTGATGCAGTCGGGATTTGTTGCCAAGGGACGAATTACGAGCATGAAGCCCCTCAATCCGGAGAACGCCCCGGATGAATGGGAGCATCAGGCTCTTCTGCTTTTGGAGCAGGGTGAGACAGAGGTAACTGAAAAGGTTCTGAGCAACGGAAAAGCGGCTGTCCGTGTTATGGCACCAATCCGCGTCGAGCAATCCTGCCTAACTTGTCACGGCGATCAGGGCTACAAGGTTGGCGACCTGCGAGGAGGTATTGATGTCACCATTCCATTGGAGAAATCCAATGAAATTGCGTCAACGGAGATCAAAAGATTAGCTTTAAACCATGCAATCTTCTGGGCTCTGGTGATGTCTGGAATTGGCTTGATGTGGGGCATAGGTAAATCACATATTCGGAAGCATGAATTATTAACTAAACGGCATTTAATAACTCAATTCTCAATAGACAGAGCGGAGGAACCTGTTTACTGGATTAATGAATCTGGGTTGATTTCATATGTGAATGATTCTGCATGTTCGCTTTTAGGTTATGATGAGAGAGAGATGTTGAATCTACATGCATCTGAATTAAATCCGGACCACCCTCGTGAAAAATGGGCGGAGCATTGGCGTTCTTTAAAAGAAGAAAGATTCCTGCGATTTGATGCAACTTTGAAACGCAAAGACGGATCGACGCTTCCGGTCGAAATATCGGCAAACTACCTCTCCCATGAGGGGCAGGAATTTGATGTGGCTTTTGTTCGAGATATGAGTTCGCACAAGGAGGCCACAGTTAAGATTGCTCACTTGACGGATATTTATGCGGCTTTGAGCCAAACCAACAAGGCCATCATTCGCAGCAAAAGCCGCCAGGAACTCTTTGATGCCATCGTTCGAATCTCGGTGGATTTCGGGCATTTTCGCATGGCGTGGATTGGCGTGGTCGATGACGCGAGCCGAGCAATAGTTCCAGTAGCTTGGGCTGGTGAGGGGATCGCCTATTTAGATGGCCTGAAAGTGTCCGCTGATGCTGATAGTCCTTATGGGCAAGGGCCATCAGGACAATGCATTCGTGCTGGCGAGCACCGCGTTGCTGAAAATTTCTTTGGAACCCAGATAACAGCACCTTGGCAGAAGAGAGCGGCGTTCTTTAATTTTAATTCATCGGCCGCATTTCCACTAAAAAATCAGGGAAAAACTATTGGTACATTGTCACTTTACTCAGATGTTCCGGAATTCTTTACTGACGACCTCATCGAGCTTCTGACGGAGATGACCGATGAAATTTCATTTGCCTTGGACCGAATGGACCTGGAGGCAAGTCATCGTCAGCACGAAGCCGAGCAGAAAGAACTGGTCGAACGCTTGATGGCATCCAATACGGAATTGGAACGCTTTGCCTATGTCGCATCTCATGACCTCCAAGAGCCACTGAGAACCATCGTCTCTTTTACACAATTGCTGGATCGCCATCTGGGCGACAAGCTTCCACCGGAAGACCGAGAAAATTTTGAATTCGTCGTAGGTGCAGCAAAGCGGATGGGGCTGCTGATCAACGACCTTTTGGCATTTTCCAGAGTTTCGGCAAAAGGTGTCTCGTTCTCCCGCATCTCCCTGACGGCAGCATGTTCTGCGGCACAAGATAATCTCAGAGAGGTCATTTCCCAGAACCACGCAGAGATCACTGTAGGCCAGCTTCCCGAGGTCATCGGCGATGATGTCCAATTGATGCAGGTTTTTCAGAACCTGATCGGCAATGCTGTCAAGTTCCGCCATCCTGACCGTAAGCCTCAAATTTCCATTGATGCTGAACAGAAAGACGGCAAATGGCAGATTGCTGTCCGCGACAACGGGATCGGCATTGCAGACACTACCCAGGATATTTTTGAGATTTTCCGGCGGCTCCATGCTGGAAATCAATATCCAGGAAGTGGCGTTGGACTTGCGATCTGCAAGCGGATCATCACACAGCATGGTGGGCAAATTTGGGTGGAGCCAGAACCTGGGCATGGAGCCACCTTCCGGTTCACACTGCCGGTGTAGATTTTTCGCCGTCAGCGGCATGGTTGCCGTATTACGAATTTTAGAATCGATCAATTGCCGAAGCCTTATGCCTTTGGTAGCATTCCTGCCAAGCCAATGGTTTGGGAACGGCCATGATTGTTGCAAACACAGGTTGGCCTGATCTCGAACTCCTAAAGGCAGCCCCGATTCTGATATGGCGTGCCGGTCTCGATGCCAAATGCAATTGGTTTAACCCTGCTTGGCTTGCTTATACCGGCAGGACAATGGAGCAGGAGATGGGGGATGGATGGACGGAAGGTGTCCATCCCGGCGACTTTGATCGCTGCTTAAAAGTCTATCTCAATGCCTTCGCACTTCGTCAGCCGTTCGATATGGAATACCGCATAAAGCGGGCCTGCGGTGAGTATGGATGGATCGCCGATTACGGCATTCCGATTCTAAACCAGTCAGGAGAATTCCTCGGATATGTCGGCTATTGCTTTGACATTTCAACCAGACGGCAGAGTGAAGAAAAGCTGGAAATTGCCTGCAAGGATTTGGCGGCATCCAACGCCGAACTTGAGCAATTTGCTTACGTCGCATCCCATGATCTTCGTGAACCGCTCCGTATGATCAGCAGCTATGTTGACCTGATTGAACGCCGCTACGGACATCACTTCGACGGAGATGGGCATGAATTTATTGGCTTCGTCCGCGATGGTGCCCGGCGTATGGATGCGATGGTTCTGGACCTGCTTGCATTCTCCAGAATTGATAGACAGGGAGAACCACTGGTTCCGATGCGGATCGACGATGCCATTTCCCACGCCGTGACGAATCTCGGGACAGCCATTGCCGAGTGTGATGCACACGTCGTCGTCGATGTGGATGCATCGCTCATGGTGGTTGGGGACGGTCACCAGTTAGACCGTCTTTTCCAGAACCTGATTGGGAATGCCATCAAATACCGGCAAGAGGGGGTAAGGCCCTACATCGCCGTGATGGCACGACCTAACGACGGAAAGGCCGTCTTCTCTGTCCAGGATAATGGTATCGGAATCGCACCAGAATACTTCGACCGAATTTTCCTGTTGTTCCAGCGGCTTCATACCCGAGAGGTATACGAGGGAACCGGGATCGGTCTTTCTGTCTGTAAGAAGATTGTCGAGCGGCATGGCGGCGAGATTTGGGTCGAGCAATCACCTTCAGGCGGCTCGACTTTCCTGTTTACCATTCCAACGCCTGAGTAAACCCGTTTGGTTGACGATGCCTATTCGTCGTGCCATTCGTTATAGCCATACTTTTCGTAGGGGGTGACATGAACAAGACCGAATTGATCGCCGCCGTCGCCGATGGTGCCAACATG
>NZ_AONQ01000129.1 GCF_000342045.1 Paramagnetospirillum caucaseum
GCATCAATGGATATTTGAGGCTTACGGTCAGGGTGGCGGAACTTGACAGCATTGCCGACCAGGTTCTGAAACACCTGCATCAATTGGACATCATCGCCGATCACCTCGGGAAGCTGGCCTACAGTGATTTCCGCGTGATTTTGGGAAATGACCTCTCTGAGATTATCCTGTGCCGCTGAACATGCCGCAGCAAGGGAAACGCGGGAGAACGAGACACCTTTTGCCGAAACTCTGGAAAACGCCAAAAGATCGTTGATCAGCAGCCCCATCCGCTTTGCCGCACCAACGACGAATTCAAAATTTTCCCGGTCATCCGGCGGGAGCTTGTCGCCCAGATGGCGATCCAGCAATTGTGTGAAGGAAACGATGGTTCTCAGCGGCTCTTGAAGGTCATGAGATGCGACATAGGCAAAGCGTTCCAATTCCGTATTGGATGCCATCAAGCGTTCGACCAGCTCTTTCTGCTCGGCTTCATGCTGACGATGACTGGCCTCAAGGTCCATTCGATCCAAGGCAAATGAAATTTCATCGGTCATTTCCGTCAGAAGTTCGATGAGATCGTCAGTAAAGAATTCTGGAGCGTCTGAGTAAAGTGATAATGTACCAATGGCTTTTCCCTGATTTTTCAGTGGAAATGCGGCCGATGAATTAAAATTAAAGAATGCTGCTCTCTTCTGCCAAGGTGCTGTTATCTGGGTTCCAAAAAAATTCTCTGCAACGCGGTACTCACCAGCACGAATGCATTGCCCGGACGGTCCTTGTCCATAAGGGCTATCCGCATCAGCGGACACTTTCAGACCATCTAAATAGGCGCCCCCCTCACCTGCCCAAGCTGCTGGAACTATTGCTTGGCTCGCGTCATCGACCACGCCGATCCACGCCATGCGAAAATGCCCGAAATCCACCGATATTCGAACGATGGCATCAAAGAGTTCCTGGCGGCTTTTGCTGCGAATGATGGCCTTGTTGGTTTGGCTCAAAGCCGCATAAATATCCGTCAAATGAGCAATCTTAACCGTGGCTTCCTTGTGCGAACTCATATCTCGAACAAACGCCACATCAAATTCCTGCCCCTCATGGGAGAGGTAATTTGCCGATATTTCGACCGGAAGCGTTGATCCGTCTTTGCGTTTTAAAATTGCATCAAATCGCAGGAAACTATTTTCTTTTAGAGAACCCCAATGCTCCGCCCATTTTTCCCGAGGATGGTCCGGATTTAATTCAGACGCGTGTAGATTCAATATCTCAGTCTCAGCATACCCCAAAAGTGAACATGCGGAATTATTCACATATGAAATCAACCCAGATTCATTAATCCAGTAAACAGGCTCCTCCGCTCGGTCTATTGAAAATTGAGTTATCAAATGCTTTCTAGTTAATAATTCACGCTGCCTAATATGTGATTTTCCGATGATCCATATCAAGCCGATCCCAGACATCACCAGAATCCAGAAGATTGCATGATTGATCGCTAATCTTTTGATCTCCGTTGACGCAATTTCATTGGATTTCTCCAATGGAATGGTGACATCAATACCTCCTCGTAGGTCGCCTACCTTGTAGCCTAGATCATTGTGGCAAGTCAGGCAGGATTGTTCGACGCGGATTGGTGCCATAACACGGACAGCCGCTTTTCCGTTGCTCAGAACCTTTTCAGTTACCTCTGTCTCACCCTGCTCCAGACGCTGAAGTGCCTGACGTTCCCATGCATCCGGAGCATTCTCAGGATTGATGGGCTTCATACTCGTAATTCGGCCCTTGGCGACAAATCCCGACTGCATCAGTTGACGCAGCACATATGCCGGATTCATCAAGGTCAGGTGTTTGCCGTTTGTCGTTACCACGTCACGGTCGGGAACATGCAAGTACGGATTTGGTAGAGTTTGGGTGTCAGGAGCCACATAAACTCCACCATGGGATGCAGCCCAATGGCGGAAGCCGATATCTGTTTGCACGCTGGTTCGTGCTTCTTGAATTGCCAGACTTACCGCTTGCTGCCTTTCGTTTTCAGCCGCCATCCAAAACGAAAGCAAGACTGCCGCTGTCCATAATGCAGCAGACCCAACCATTAGCCTTCGAAATGATAAAACTGAAATTGCAGCATTTGGTTGTGCAGTGGAGGTCATAGGCAAATACTCCAGCACGTAAGCCTGTCCGACTAAAGCCCTTCACGCAGCAAAGGTATCATGCCTATTTCAAAAGCCATATACCGCCAAGTTACCTACCAAGATTTCGGCTCTGCCCTCATGCATTGATCGGCCAATGTCTCCCGGATGTGGTATTCACCTAATCGGCTATATCTGGATGGATATTTCCCGCCCATCCCCAAAATCCGTCCAGCATGATTAGGTGGTAGAGTTCTCGCCCGTTCGCCACAGCAGATCTGTTTTACGGTTCGTTCCGCTTCACAGGAACGACCACGAAGAACTCTTGATCATTCAACGTTCCAACCGACACCATCAACGTCTCATGCTGGTTCACGAGCCGGGCATGGGGGACACCATCGACCGCCGTCCAAAGGCGGGACACCTCCCAGACTTTCCTGGTGTGGTCATTTGCCTTTGTGAATCTGTCACCGACTTGGATGGGTGGAGTTTTTCGCCCGAATATCGCCATTGTCGCCCGAAATGATTGCCTGCATTCGTCCTGCTGTATCTCGAATCGCTTGGATTTGTCCAAAAAACTTTCGATCCTCGGACAGCGTGTGCTTTGCCACCACGTCACAGGCCAGGAAATTGAACAGGGCGCCCAGGGCCAGTTCGCCTGCACGATCGAATAGGCTGAAATAATAGGCCACCGGCAAACGACACATCCATCCAAGCCCCCTGTCGGGCTGAAACTGTTATTTGCGCCACATCCAGCCCTTCAATCGCGCGGACATTGCCGGCGGCATCCGCAACCGAATCCGGGTTCCCGGCCCCATGGCGCGCTGGACCGCATGATGAACGAAAAGTATGCACAGCGCCCCCACCGCGATCGCGACAAAAAGATGCACGAACAAGATCGCAACCGTCAGGCCAATGGCCACGACCAAAAGCAGCCGAAGCCATCCTGCGGAATTTACCGCCCGGCGAATCTCCTCGAAGCCGAAAGCATTATTATGCGCCACACTTCTCCCCTTTCGATTGCGAGCCCCGGTAAAAGCCGCATGGCCCCATGAATTGGGCCCCATACGGGCGGGGCTCGTCAAACGATTGTTGCATCCTTGGAGATATGTTGCCGCCCATCAGATATTGCGACTTATTTTTATTCTCTGCCCTTGAGCCGATTCATGCTACAGTCAGTGATCGAATTCGAGATGATTCGCCCCGCGGGAGACGCCGCCGATACCGTTTCCCCAAGGTTCGGATCGGAAGCCTCGCGGCTTTGGAATGCAGCTTGGACTTTGGCCGAATTTGCCGGCGATCCCGGTTGACTTTTGGTCGCGCTGGCTGACTATGTGACTCTGGCATGGGGCATTGCCGTAGTTGGGCCGCCCGTTCAAGTAGGTCGTGAGACGAAGAATGAACCAGACCAATCCGCTCCCCGAATGGACCGATGATTTATCCGTGAACGTCGAAATTATCGACGAAGATCATCAGGCGTTCTTTCGCTTGGCAGCTCTGATGAACGACGTGACCTCCACGCCCGACAACGATCAGCCCTACCTCATCGAAACCTCCATCAATATCCTCGAGGAATATATCGAGGGGCACTTCCTGCGCGAGCAAAAGGCCATGGCCAAGGCCGACTACGCCTATCTGGTCGAGCATATCGCGGCGCACGACGCCTTTGCCGACCGAGTAACCCGCATCATTCAGGACTACCGCCAGACGGGCAGTATCGAAAAGATCGGCACCCTGGCGCATTTGGTCACGGATTGGCTGAACAACCATATCCGGGTGGTGGATGCCCAATACAAAGGGATCTTGACCAACGCGAATGTGGATGACCGCCCCCTGGTGTATATGGCTGCAGGCCTGGACACCGAGCTTGTCTCATAGCCAAAGGCAAGAAAGCCCCCCGTCGGCATATGCTCCTCCTTCGGGCTTGGGGATAAGCCGGGCCGTCGTGCGCAAGGACGGCCCGGATGGGATTGCCGATCCCGACGGGTTCAGACAGAATGGGCCTGTCCGCGTCAGCACAAGGTCCTGAGAGATGGCGCATCCTTCGATACTGTCCGTAGCGCTGGCGAACCTGCAGAAATCCCATGAATTTCTGCTGAAAATTCTGGACGCCTGCGGCAACATCCCCGGAGCCCCCGGCGCCGCGTCCGATCAGGAAATGATGGCCGCTATCGCCCATCTGGCGCATTTGACCGAATCCGTGATTCAGGAGGGCGAATTTGCCCGCGAGAACGGCGGCGACTTCGTGGCCGCCGACATCTTTTCCGAAACAGCCCGCGACACCCAGGCTTCCCTTGTCCAGGCGCCCCCCGCCGACAATAAAATGCTCCGCCTCCAGGTCATCTTGCAGATATGCCTGGAACAAAGCGAACGGAACTGGCTCCAGGCCAAGCGGCTGAAATCCGAAAACGCCGCCCTGCGGCGCGGCATGAAGCAGGTCGCCGCCGATGTGGCCGCCGCCCGCTCGATGCTGCCGCCGGTCGCTGCCGCCGCCCCCCGATCAGCCCCGGTCCCCATCACGGCGGCAAGACCGTCGCCCGCGGCAACGCCCGTGACGGTGACGCGGCTGGCCGGACAGCAGAAACTTCGGCTGAAATAGGGGCTCGGCGCCGAACTCGTCGGCCGAACTCGTCGAACGCCCCGCCCATGGCCCTGATCAGGGCTTCTTCCCCGCCCCACGCGAACGCAAAAGATCGGCAACCCCGTTCTGGCTTGCCACCCCGTCGATCGCCTCGGCGGGCGGACGAAACCGGCTCGCCCCGCGCTTGCTGCGCTTGTTGCGCGTCAGATCGGCCAGTTCAAACTGTTCCGCCTCCATTTTCTGGAGCTTCCCGATTCCTTCCCAGGCGGAATCCAGCTTTCGCTTCATGGTTTCGTCGGCTTTGCGTCCGCCCAGGACCGCGACGATTTCCTCCACCGAGGCCAATCGCTCCTGCAGAAGGTCGCCGCCTCCCAGGGTGATTTCTCCGCCGTTCAGATACTTCTCCATATCGGCGATGATCGCATCCAGCCTACCGACGGACATTTGCCGCAAGATACCGATGAACAAAGCCTTCATCGTCCCGATTTTCTGCCGCAGCGGATTGTCCTGGCCGCGATGGGGACCTTTGTTCC
>NZ_AONQ01000130.1 GCF_000342045.1 Paramagnetospirillum caucaseum
GGAATAGACCTCAATGTCGGGGGAGCTTTCCGCCAGGACCGACATGACCCTGGCCGACATGTCGCCATAGAGCGTGTAGTTCGATGAAAAGACCTTGATGCCATGCTGCTCGATGAGCCCTCGGGCCTTGAAATAGGGCGTCCCCATTTCAACGCCCAGTTCCTTGGCCTCATTGGACCTCGCAATGATGCAGCCATCATTGTTGGACAACACAACAATCGGAAAACCTTCCAAACTCGGCTGAAAAACCCGCTCGCATGAGCAGTAAAAATTATTGCAATCGACGAGCCCAAAAAGCGTCGGATTCTTCATCTTATTCGGCGGCCATGGTGCCGGTACGCGGCGGCTGCCCGGCCAGCCAATGAATGGCACTGGTGGCGACGCCCCATATCAGGGTTTCAGAATTCTCATCGACCTCTATGACAGGGTATGCGTCGTTCTCAGCCTGTAGGACCATTCGGTTGCCTCGACGGGCCAGTCGCTTGAGAGTCAATTCCCCGTCAATGGCGGCCACGACAATATGGCCTGGAGCAGCCTGGATGGAGCGGTCCACGACAAGGAGGTCGCCATCGAAAATCCCGGCATCAACCATGGAATCTCCAGAGACCCAGACCAGGAAGGTGGCGGATGGGTGCTGGATGAGGTGCTCATTCAGGTCGATGCGGCCCTCCAAATAATCTCCTGCCGGGCTGGGGAATCCAGCCTGGACAGTTTCATCCACCAATATGAGCTTGAGGCAGGGAGACATGATGTGTCCGCGTTCATTATACGTTCCAACTCTTACTCCACCTGTCCATGGAGTCAAGGCGGGCCATCAGTAGCTCCGACCAAGGGCCTCTCGAACCAACATTTTTATCTCCCTGATGGCTTCCGTTGCATTCTGTTGACAGCTTTCAGCATCGCCGCCATCTGCTCGCCGATACCTGTTGTCTCGAATCAAAGAATTAGCGACGGTAAGAATCTCGCTCTGATAGAATCTGACCTCACCATGAGGCACTTGGCCACCGGTCCAAACCGATTCTTGGAAAATTCGGTGGCTGGCCACCTCCGCAACTACGCCGACATCACTGCTGAGCTTTTCGCAATGATTGACCCGGTCCAGTAGAGAAGAATTCTGCGAAAGGGGGAGGCCAGGAATGGGCTTCTGGTCGGAATTATGCCACCAGTAGGTTGGGGCTGAAATCTCATTCCTGCGCTCTCGGTGCTGATTCCAATAAGCAGGATTCCTGGCTTCAGCAGCAGTCTGGGGCAGCGCACTTAAAGGCATAAAGATAAGTGCCATTATAACGGTGAATAATTTCATTGATACCTCAATTACATACTGAGGTTGGTTTGTTAAAAAATCAATCTTTTGAATCTATGACGCATGAGAGTTGCTGCCCAAGCTCGTGAGCCTTGTCAGATGTTGTTACTCTGTGCGGGCATTCATTGTGAATTGAGCAGCGAAATATTTCACAAATCTTTTCCAGCAAACTTATCGCAAGCTCACGGCTTGGGGCCGAATGCAGGCCCGCCTCAACCTCCGCAATGTAGGCGACACAGTCACATCGATTCGCCATGAGCCCTCGCTGATATGCCAGCCAATGGTATGACCATTAGACACAGTTTGCTATCGGGCGATAACCTTATTGGTAGGACCAGCTAATTCAGAAGGGAGGGCTGGCTGGGTTGCATCGTGACGAGGGGAGCCCAGCCAGCCGCATGAGGCGCGGGTATTGGGGGGAACGCCTCAAAAGAAGCATATCTCAACTATCTTTGCGATTCTACCCCCAGCAGGACCAGTGCACCGAGCCCTCGGGCTTTGAAATACGACATCACCATTGAGCCAGGGCTGTTCAGTTCTCCTCATGCGACCCTGTACCCCATCGCGTGGAGCGGGTTTAGGGCATTGATGCAGAGTTCTCGGCTGATGTTGGCGGTACCGTTGGCGGGGCATCGGTAGGCGGTTAATCTGGTTCCTTCAAATCTCTTTACTAAATCAACGCATTCCTTTGAAAATTTCATATAAACACCAATAGATAATTGTTCTGTTGGTGTTTATAAATTGAGCTTTTTTATCGAAAATGATAAATAATATTAAGCGTTTTGTTTTGTTCTTTGTCTCCTCTCTCCTGTGTTCAGTCTTTCCACCACTTCACGTATCCGTCATTGGTTAGTGTAATTTTTTTATTAGGCTTAGGCTTAGGCTTAGGCTTAGGCTTGGCCTCAGCCTCTTGAATTATCGAATTACGCAAAACATTGATATATTTGGTTAAGTTATTTTTGCGGGCTCGGTCAGATTTGAACAACGCAGCATCAGCCGCTAATAGCCTTTTACATTCATCATGTGGTAGCGGCTTGCCTTTTGTTTCTTTCCTCTCCCTATTCGGCTTTAAATAAAATATAGCCCTATCAAGAGCGTCAAGGGCGGGTGACAATGATACTACAGCTTGTCTATTGTTGCTGTAGTCGTGTTCGTTACCTGTTTCATCATAAATGGTGTAGCAATATTCATCATCTCTCGTTCCATCATTCTTTGGGTTACGCCATGAACTACTTCTTGGTGGTGATTTAAAAATTGGAAATTCACGGCGCGGAAGTGCCATGAAATAATCTGTAAATGGCCGAAAGTTGCCAAAAAATACAAGCTGCATGGCCTCGGGAATTGTACCCATGCCTTTCCCATCCCGCGCTTTAATTCTTTCCAAAGCAACTTCAGACACGTCAAGATTGTGGCGTTCAATAAATTCAACACTTGGTTCCGAAAATTTAATCGAACGCCGATTGAATAAAATTTTAGGGCTATATTTCCAGTGGATATATAGTTGATGCCATTTTTGGTCAGTACGTAATGGGATTAAAAATATAATCGTTTCGGCATTACCCTTTGCGACTTCCGCCCAACCTTTCTCAAGGAATGCTCCAATATTTGAATAGGGAGGATTGCAATAAATACGGCCATTCCATTCCTTTGTTAATGAATTATCTTTTGCGGTATAGTGCTGTTTACACCATGGGTATGTAGGCGCTTCTTCCCCATGGCATGGTGAACACGGGTCAAGGTCAAGCTTATTGTATCCATTTGCGGAATACAGGTGATATAATATTTCAACTGGCGTATAGAATTCTTGGCTGCGGCCTTTTTTTACGCCTTTCATCGCCATCCCTGATTGACCAGCCATTTTAACTTAAGTGGGTATGCACTTCACACATCCGATATCAACGGATAGCATGGAGGCATGACCGATGCCATCCCGCCGCCCCAGCCTGGAATTGATTACCCTGGGACATTCGGAGAGTTCGAAGCGTGGTTTGGCAGCGAAGCGGCTTGCCGGGCGTATGTCCGCCGACTTCGCTGGCCGCGCGGCTTCTCCTGCCCAGAATGTGGGGCGGTTGACGAGCCGACGGAGATGTCGCGCGGGCTTCTGCGCTGTCGAGCCTGCGGCAAGCAGGTTTCTGTAACGGCGGGAACCATTTTCCAAGACACCCACAAACCGCTTCGACAATGGTTTCTGGCGATGTGGTTCATAACCAGCCAAAAGAACGGTGTCAGCGCCCTGGGGCTCCAGCGCGTCCTTGGTCTCGGAAGCTATCGAACGGCTTGGACCTGGCTGCACAAGTTGCGGCGGGCGATGATCCGCCCTGGCCGGGACAACCTTCATGGCGAGGTTGAGGTGGACGAGACCTACGTCGGTGCCCCGGAAGAGGGCGTGAGGGGGCGGGGAGCCACCGGCAAGGCCATTGTCGCAATCGCTGTCGAGAAGGACGGTCGCGGGTTCGGCCGGGTCCGGTTGCGCCATATCAAGGACGTGTCGGCTGACAGCCTGTTGACCTTCGTGAGCAGTGCCGTGGAACCCGGAAGCACCATCCAAACGGATGGCTGGCCCGGCTATTCCGGCTTGCGCAACGTCGGCTACCAGCATCAGCCCACGGTGATCAGTGCCAGCACCGATCCCGCCCACGTCGTCATGCCGCGTGTGCACAAGGTGGCCTCGCTGCTCAAACGATGGCTCATGGGAACCCTGCAAGGCGGTATCCAGCACCAACATCTCGACTATTACCTCGACGAATTCGCATTCCGCTTTAATCGCCGTCGTTCAAAGGCCCGTGGCATGCTTTTCTATCGCCTTGCCCAGCAGGCCGTCGCAATTGAACCGGTGCCATACCGCGCGATCATCAACGCTGACGGCTCCGAGTCATAAATCGCTACCTGTGGGGTCACGATGTGTGAAGTGCATACCCACTTTAACTTAATCCTCCATTGTTCCGATTTTGGACAACAATTCGCCAACCGTATTGATGCCGTCAAATAAGCTGGACTGCTTATTTTTCAAATAATGGAGCATGGTTGTCATGACGTTTGAATGGCCAACATTTTCCGCAACGACAGGCACCGGAACGCCTGCATCAATGGCTAAATTTATGTACAACGAACGGAGGTTGTGGGGCTTCAAAGTGGGCATTCCGCACTTTGTTCCGACCCTCCGCAGGTACTCATTGACGGCGGTTGAATGGGCATTTTTATGGCCAGCACGACCGGACGGGAAGACCCATTCATCGCTCTGGCGGTCTTTACGGACCCTGACAACAGCGGCTTGGTCCAGCACTGATATGGCGGCATCTGACAGGCGAATGTATCGGGTGAGTCCGTTCTTGCCGGGGTCACGCTTAGTAATAAGGCGCTTTTCATAGTCGATTTCATCAAAGCGGAGGGTTTGAATTTCGTTACGACGAGCGCCTGTATGTAAAATCATCTCGATAACCGCAACGGCAATAGGATTAATATTGTTGTCTGTATAGCTATCTTTGATGGCGGCTATCAGCTTACCCACGTCGGCCTCTTCCAGGGTCATTTTATAGCCATTCTCAGACTTCCGTAATTTAAAACCGGAATCGACCAGCATTTTCTTGACCCCGAAGGCAGGGTTGGCGATTTCAGCCGGTATTAGTTCGCGGATGCTGGCGTATTTCCAGGCTGCGCTTATGTAGGTGATAAGGTTAAATGCGGTTCCTGGTAGTCTTGAGTAGTCGTCTTCAATCCATTTTATTAGAACTCCCCTCGTAAAGTCCTTAATGAACCAATCCCGGTATTTCGGATAAATGTGCTTATCAAGAAATAAACC
>NZ_AONQ01000131.1 GCF_000342045.1 Paramagnetospirillum caucaseum
CGCCCCTGCTGGCCGAGGCGCGGCGGCGCATGGAGATGCTGGCCGAACTGACCGCCGAGCGGCACGAGCGGCAGCGCCGCCGCGCCATGGGCGGCGATGCGGCCATGGAAGCCTTCCTGGCCGTCCATCTCGCCCCCGGCGACCTGCTGATCGAGGTGGGGGCCGGCAACGGCGACCACGTCTTCCACGCCGTGGACCACTGTCCCGAGCTGCTGGTCCTCGCCCTGGAGCCGTCGGTGGGTGAGGCTGAGATGCTGCGCGACAGCCTGGGCATCGCCGGGCTGGAGGATCAGGTTGAGGTGATCGCCGCCGCCGCCGGGGCCGAGGCCGGCCAGGTCCTGGCCTCGCGCCAGAACCGGAGCGGCGCCCGCGTCTTCGCCCTGCCCGGCTGGGTGCCTGCCGCCACCCCCATGGCGCCGCTGGCCGCGCTGCTGGACGAACGGCCGCAACTGGCCGGCTGCCGCGTGGTGGTGCGCCTGGATCAGGCGGGGTGGGAGGATGCCATCGTTGCCGGGCTGGCCGGACGCGCCGCCATCCTGGCCCTGGAACACCGCGAGGGCTCGGTGGCGGCGGCATGTCTGGCCGAAGCGGGATACGGGGTATGGCGCTTCCCCGAGGAGGCGGCCTGCGGCCCGCTGGCGCCGTTCGACGGCTCGCCGGGGCCGGTCCTGGCCCTGGGGCCGGGCCTCGCCCCCGCCGCCCATTACGGCCCCGCCTCCCTGCCGCCCTCGCCCGCCCGGATCAAGGCCGAGGCCGAGCGCGCCGTCGAGATCGCCAGCCCCGGTCCCGCCCTGCAGGCGGAAGGGCGGATCGGCGAAGCGGCCGGCCTGTATGCCCAGGCCCTGGCCATCGATCCCTTCTGCGCCACGGCCAACGCCAATCTGGCGGTGCTGCAGCACATGGCGGGCAAGAGCGACGCCGCCATCGCCGGCTTCACCCGCGCCCTGGGCCAATCCCGCCATCCGGCGATCATGGCCAATCTGGCCGGAGCCCTGCATCGGGCGAAACGCCTGGACGAGGCGGAAGCCCTGCTGGCCGAGGGGCTGGCCGCCGACGGCGGCAATGCCGACCTGCTGCACGACCTCGCCTTGGTGCGCCGCGACCAGGGCCGCCTGGACGAGGCAGAGGCGCTGCTGCGGCGGGCCCGGATTCTGGCGCCCGGCCGCCCGGGACAGGACTGGGCGCTGGCCCGGATTCTGCTGGGGGCCGGCAAGCTGGCCGAGGGACTGGCCCTGCTGTCCAGCCGTCCCGCGCCGCCCAGCCGCGCCCCCGGGCTGCCGGAATGGGACGGCGGCGACGCGGTGGCCGCCACCCTGCTGGTGGAGGTGATGGAAGACGCCGCCGACGCCGTGCTGCTGGCCCGCTTCCTGCCCCTGGCCGCCGGCAAGGGGGCGCTGGTCACCGTCTCGTGTCCCGACGACATGGTCTCCCTGTTCTCCGACCTGCCCGGCGTCGAGCAGGTGGTGGGCGAGGACGACCCGCTGCCGCCCTGCCAACTGCGCGCCAGCCTTGCCGCCCTTCCCGCCCTGCTCGGCCTGACGGAAACCGCCCGCCCCTCGGGCTCGGGCGGCTATCTGGTGGCCGGACGCGGCCGCCGCCCGGGGCGCGACAACCGCCTGCGGATCGGGCTGACCTGGGGGGGACGGCACGGCGAGACCGGCTGCCCGCTGGGCGACATGCTGATTCTGGGGGTCGATCCGGCCTTCACCCTGCTGGGGCTGGCCGACGAGGCCGATCTGGATCGCATCGAGGCGGAAGGCGCCGACGCCCTGGTGGAGCGCCCCATCCCCCAACCCGCCGATCTGGCCGAGATGGCCGCCCTGATCGCCGGCGTCGATGTGGTGGTGGGCTGCGACACCGTCCAACTCCATCTGGCCGCCGCCCTGGGCAAGCCGGTGATGGCCCTGCTGCCCCACGGCTTCGACTGGCGCTGGCCCGAGGGCCGCGAGGACAGCCCCTGGCACGCCTCGGCCCGGGTGTTCCGCCCCGATCCGGCCGGCGGCTGGCGGATTGCCCTGCGCCGGGCGGCCGAGGCGCTGGCGGTGATGGCGGAGAGGAAGGCGCGGCTATAGCTCGGCGGCCGGCGCCACGTCCTCGTAGGTCTTGAGCACCACGTCGGTGCCGGATTCGATCTCCAGCAGCCGCACCTCGTAGCCCCACAGATTGGCGATGTGGCGCAGCACCCGGATGGTCTCGCCCTCGTCGAGCAGCATGCCGTTCTCGACGAAGTGATGCAGGATCAGCCGGCGGTCGCCGGCCAGATCCACGTCGACGATCTGGATGTCGGGCTCCAGATGGGCGATGTCGTAATTGCGCGCAAGGGCCTTCCTGACATGGCGGTAGCCGCGCTCGTTGTGGATGGCCGCCACGTCCATGTGGGGGCTGTCGGATTCGTCGTGGATCTTGAACAGCCGCATCTTACGGATCAAAGCGGGCGACAGGTACTGCAGGATGAAGCTTTCATCGCGGTAATCGGCCCAGGCCTGACGCAGGGTGCCGTAGGGGTCATTGTTGCCGGCGAAATCGGGGAACCACTCGCGGTCCTCGTCCGTGGGACTCTCGCACATGCGCTTGATGTCGTTCATCATGGCGAAGCCCAGGGCGTAAGGGTTGATGCCGGAATAGCGCCGGTCGTCGAAATCGGGCTGGAACACCACCCCCGTGTGGGAATGCAGGATTTCCAGCATGGCGCCGTCGGACAGCATGCCCATCTCGTGCAGCCGGTTGACGATGGTGTAGTGGGTGAAGGTGGCGCAGCCCTCGTTCATCATCTTGGTCTGCTTCTGGGGATAGAAGTACTGACTGATCTTGCGCACGATGCGGATGATCTCGCGCTGCCAGTCGGCCAGCCGGGGGGCCAGCTTCTCCAGGAAATAGAGGACGTTCTCCTCGGGCAGCCCCAGGCGCCGCTTGCGCTCGGCCAGTTCCTGCGAGCCCATCTTGGCCGCCGCCTTCTTCGGCACCGTCCGCCACAGATCGTTGAACATCTGCTCCTGGTAGGCGCGGCGCTCGGCGGCCCGCTTCTCCTCCTCGCGCAGGTCGGGGGTACGCTTCCTGGGGTATTTGTGCACCCCGTGACTCATCAGGGCGTGGGCGGCGTCCAGCACCCGCTCCACCGCCGCATGGCCGTGGCGCTCCTCGCACTTGGCGATGTAGCTCTTGGCGAATTCCATGTAGTCGAGGATGCCGCGCGCGTCGGTCCACTGCCGGAACAGGGTGTTGTTGGCGAAGAAATGGTTGTGGCCGAAAGCGGCGTGGGCGATCACCAGGGTCTGCATGGCCATGGAATTCTCTTCCATGATGTAGCTGATGCAGGGACTGGAATTGATGACGATCTCGTAGGCCAGCCCGCGCATGCCCTTGCGGTAGAGGGTCTCGTCGCGGGCGAAATGCTTGCCGAACGACCAGTGCTTGTACATCAGGGGCATGCCGATGGAGGAATAGGCGTCGAGCATCTGCTCGGCGGTGATCACCTCGATCTGGTTGGGATAGGTGACCAACCCCATCTCGCCCTTGGCGATCGTCTCGATGGCGTCGTAGGCGCGGCTGACCTTCTCGAAATCCCAGTCGGCACCGGTGAAGAGAAGTGGGGAGGATCCGGTCATGGTTCGGCCCCCTCCCCGCCCGACCAGGCGGCATTGTCGCCCCGTTCCTTGGAGAACAGGTCGCGGAACACCGGGAAGATCTGGCTCCTGACCCGCACCCGGCGCATGGCGAAATTGTCGGCGGCCTTGGCCACCTCCTTGTAGGTGCGCCACAGGTCGGAATCGCGGCCCAGCCAGTCCTTGTACTCGGCGCCCACCTCGATATAGGCGAAGTACTGGGTGGCCGGCAGGATCGCGTCGGCCAGCAGCCCGGCGGTCTTGGCGTTGTCCGACGAGGTGTTGTCGCCGTCCGAGGCCTGGGCGCAATAGATGTTCCAGTCGGCCGGCGAATAGCGGTCCTCGATCACCTTGCGCATCTCCTCCAGGGCGGTGGACACCACGGTGCCGCCGGTCTCGGTGGAGTAGAAGAAGGTGTCCTCGTCCACCTCCTCGGCCTCGTGGGTGTGGCGGATGAACACCACCTCGACGTTGCGGTAGCGCCGGGTCAGGAACAGGTAGAGCAGCATGAAGAAGCGCTTGGCCAGATCCTTCATGTGCTCGGTCATGGAGCCCGACACGTCCATCAGGCAGAACATCACCGCCTGGGTCACCGGCTTGGGCACATGCTCGAAGCGGGAATAGCGCACGTCCAGGGGGTCGATATAGGGAATACGCCGGGCCTTGGCCACCAGACGGTCGAACTCCACCCGCAGGTGGGAGAGGCGTTCGGGATCGGCGCCGGATTCCTCCAGCGCCTTGATCTCGTCCTCCACCTCGGCCAGTTCGGCCGGCTTGGGCCTGTTCAGCGCGATGCGGCGCGACAGCGAGTTGCGCATGGTGCGCACCACGTTGAGATTGGCCGGCGAGCCGGTCACCGAATAGCCCGCCCGGGTCGGCGTGGTGGATTCGGTCTGCTTCAGCTTCTTCTTGACCAGGTCGGGCAGTTCCAGGTCGTCGAGGAAGATGTCGAGGAACTCGTCGCGGGACAGCACGAAGGCGAAATCGTCCTGGCCCTCGCCGTCGGGGCTGCCCTCGGAGCCGCCGCCCTCGCCGCCTTCCTGCTCCGGCTTTTTGATGCGGTCGCCCTCGACGAAATCCTTGTTGCCGGGCACCACGTAGTCGCGCACTCCGCCGTCGGCGGCGCGGCGGAAGCTGGGTTCGCGCAGGCCATCGGCGGGGATCGAGATCTTCTCGCCGTTGGCGATGTCCTGGATGGAGCGCGAGCCCGAGGCGTCGCGCACCGCCTTGACGATCTGGGCACGGGCACGGCGCAGGAACCTCTGCCGGTTGGCCAAGCTCTTGCCCTTGGGATTGAGACGCCTGTCGATGACGTTCATCATTCTAGTCCCTCGATCGCCCTGGTCCTGG
>NZ_AONQ01000132.1 GCF_000342045.1 Paramagnetospirillum caucaseum
GTTTCGAACATCTACGGCCAGCGCTACGAGTCCTCCGGACAGACGGTTGGGGCAGAATTCCAAATCAATACGTATACAATCTCTAATCAATTTAGTTCAGCCGTGACGGCCTTGTCTGATGGCGGCTGGGTGGTTACTTGGACATCCAGCTATCAGGATGGTAGCTTCGAAGGCATCTATGGCCAGCGCTACGGGGCCTCCGGACAGACGGTTGGGGCAGAATTCCAAATCAATACGTATACAATCTCTAATCAATTTAGTTCAGCCGTGACGGCCTTGTCTGATGGCGGCTGGGTGGTTACTTGGACATCCGGCTCTCAGGATGGTAGCGGCTCCGGCATTTATGGTCAGCGATACGGTGCCTCTGGGCAGATCGTGGGGGCAGAATTCCAGGTCAATACCTATACAATCTCTGATCAATCTTATCCAGCCGTGGCGGCCTTGTCCGACGGTGGTTGGGTGGTGACGTGGCAATCCGTAGGTCAGGATGGTAGCTTCGAAGGCATCTACGGCCAACGCTATAGTGCCTCTGGATTGGCCATTGGAGAGGAATTCCGCATCAATACCAACTCATATGTTAATCAAATAGAACCATCTGTAACTGCTCTATCTGACGGTGGCTGGGTGGTTACGTGGGCATCCAACTCTCAGGTTGGTAATAGTTTTGACATTTACGGCCAACGCTATGACTGCAATGGTGTGCCCACAGATAAAACGGGATTGTCTGTTGCCAGGGGCATTCCCAATACAAGTGCTAACGATACATTGGCGGGTACGTTCAGATCGGACGACACTGTCTGGTACCGAGGCGATGTCGCGGAATACACTATTTTCGCCAATTCCGGCGGCTATACAGTGGCGGACAGCGTTACCGGTCGCGACGGTACCGACACTCTGACCGGTATCGAGGTGCTGCAGTTCCGCGACCACGCCGTCTATATTGATTGGCGCAACACGATGCCCATAGCGGTTTCCGACAGCCGATCCGGAACCGAGGATATTCCGCTTATCATCTCCGCCTCCAGCCTGCTGACCAACGACCGTGACTGGGACGGTGATGCACTGAACGTCAGCGCGGTGAGTAACGCTCTGCACGGGACGGCCAGCCTGTCCAATGGCCAGATCACATTCACTCCGGAGGCCAATTACAGCGGTAGCGCAGGTTTCAGCTACATTCTCTCCGATGGACTAGGCGGCATCGATACCGGGACCGTCGCCCTGTCTATTGCCGCAGCCAACGATGTCGCGGTGATGGGGGCGGATTCCGTCCTGGGCGTGGAAGACGGAACTCTCTACATCCCCGTTACCAACCTGCTGGCCAATGATTCCGACGTGGACGGCCCCTTGTCGTTGGTCAGCGTCGGCGGGGCCTCGCACGGTACGGTGTCGCTCTCTGGCTCTACTGTGGTGTTCATGCCTGATGCGGACTACTCTGGCACTGCCTCCTTCACCTATCAGGTGGCTGATCCCACTGGAGCACTTGGCTCCGGCACGGTTACCATCAATTTGGCGGCGGTCAACGATGCTCCGGTGGCAGCAGATAAGGTGGCCACAACCACCGAAGATACGGCTCTGACCATTTCTGCGGCGAGCCTGATGGGCGGCGCGCACGACATTGAAGGCGATAGCCTCACACTTTTGTCGGTTGGCAATGCAATTGGCGGGACGGCCAGCCGCAATACGGCTGGTGACGTCGTGTTTATGCCCGCCGTCAACCGGAATGGTGAGGCTTCATTCTGCTATACGATCACCGACGGCAAGGGCGGTGTCGATACCAGGACGGTGACAGTCGCCATTGCCCCCGTCAACGACGCGCCCATTGCTCTGGCCAAGGACCTCGCGACCAATGAGGATGGCGCCGTCACTATCTCTGCCGCCAGCCTGCTGGCTGGTGCGACCGATGTGGAGGAGGACATTCTCAGCCTGGTATCTGTTGACAACGCCGTGAACGGTGCGGTGAGCCGAGCGGCCAACGGTGACGTGATCTTTACCCCGAATACTGACTTTAACGGTGCCGCCAGTTTCGACTACACCGTCAGCGATGGCCACGGCGGGACGAGTACCAAGACGGTGGCGGTGGATGTGACGGCGGTCAACGACGCGCCGGTGGCCCAGGCCAAGAGCGTGACGACTGACGAGGACACAGCTCTCACTATTGCAGCCGCCAGCTTGTTGGCTGGTGCCGCCGACATCGATTGCGATGGGCTTGCTCTGTCCGGTGTAGGGAACGCGGTGGGCGGCAGTGTCAGCCGCAACGCCAATGGCGACGTGGTATTCACGCCCAGCACCGACTTCAGTGGTACGGCCACCTTCGACTACACCATCTCTGATGGCCAGGGGGGAACCAGCACCGAGACGGTGACCGTAGCGGTGGCGCCGGTGAATGACGCGCCGGTGGCCCAGGCCAAGAGTGTCGCAGCCAATGAGGACACTCCGCTGACCATCACGACGGCCAGCCTGCTGAGCGGCGCCACCGATGTGGACGGTGACGCCCTGAGTCTGTCCTCGGTGGGCAATGCGGTAGGCGGTCGCGTCAGCCGCAATGTCAGTGGCGATGTGGTCTTCAACCCCGATGCCGACTTCAATGGCGTGGCGACCTTCGACTACACCCTCAGCGACGGTCACGGCGAGAGCAGTACCAAGACGGTGGCGGTTGACGTGGCTTCGGTCAACGACATGCCGGTGGCCTTGGTCAAAAATTTCACGACCAACGAGGATACCTCCCTCGCCATTACGGCTTCCAGCCTGCTGGCCGACGCTACGGACGTAGATGGTGACACTCTCGTCCTATCCGGCGTGGGCAATGGGGTGAACGCCACAGTCTCTATCGACGCCAGCGGCAATGTGGCCTTCACCCCCGACGCTAATTTCAACGGTACTGCGCTCTTCGACTACACCATCAGCGACGGCCATGGTGGAACTAGCACCAAGACTGTAGCGGTAGATGTGGCGGCTGTGAACGATGTGCCTAAGGCGGCTGCAATGCAGATTGCCGCTGATGAGAATACTCCCCTCACCATTTTCGCAGCGAACCTTCTGGCTGGTGCAACCGATATCGACAGCGATATCTTGACCGTTTCCGACGTCGCCAATGCGGTGAATGGCATCGTAACTCGCGACTCTAACGGCGATATCGTCTTTTCGCCGAATGCGGAATTCTCTGGAATCGCCTCATTCGATTATACCGTGTCGGATGGGCATGGCGGTGTTTCCACCAACACCGTGACGGTTAATGTCGCGCAGGTGACTTCAGGCCAGGCGATTGACGGCTATATCGAGGGGGGGCTTGTCTTCGCTGATGCCAACGGCAATGACCGGCTGGATACTGGCGAGGCATGGACAACGACCGGAACCGATGGTCGTTTTACGCTGATTGGGGGAACAGGGCGCCTGACAATGTCGGGAGGCGTCGATGTCTCGACAGGTGTCGTCTTTAGCGGTGTGATGTGCGCGCCCGAAGGGGCGACGACCATTACGCCGCTGACGACCCTGGTTGTGGCCCTCATGGAGAAAGGAAACGAACAGGCCCAAGCGGAATATCTTATTCGATCCACCTTTAACCTTTCGGCGGCTGATACGCCGATGGGGCTTGAACTGGGCCATCTTGACCCCGTGAAGGCCACTCTCTCAAGCGATGCCGCATTTGCGAACTTGGGAGGGGCTGTCCTTGCCGCGAGCATCTTGGTCCAGAATACGGTATTCCAAGCCTCTGCAGTTCTGTCGGGTTCTGGCGCCAATGACAAAGGAATGTCGATGAGCGCCGTATTTGATGCATTGGCGAATGCAATAATAAGCGATCCGTATACTATTGATCTGAGCAATATCGATCAAATCACAGCCGTCATAACCCAGTCCGCGGAACTCAGCGGCCTTTCCTCGGAACAACTGCGTGCGGTGGAGAGTGTTGCTTCCAGTGCCGCCAACGTGATTGCGAACACCAATTCAGCCCTAACAGACGTTGTCACGGCCACTGGCGCTGGTGCAGACTTGCTCGAAGGGCTTGCCAAGGTTGCCGTGGTAGCTCAGGGAGAGGTCTCCCTGTACTTGGAGCAGGCGTTGGCTTCCGGCGATACTGCCGCGCTGGCCGATATGGTCGCCACTTATAGCGGAGCCGGTCTGCAGTCCAAGATCGCTTCTGCTGTCGTGGGAGACGTCGATGGCGCCACCCTCGGCACCTCCGGTGATGATATTCTCACTGGAAGTGCCGGATCTGATCAAATTATCGGGGATTCCGGCAACGACACCCTGATCGGTGGAGCAGGCAACGACACCCTGATCGGCGGTGTCGGCAACGATGTCGCGGTATTCTCCGGTAATCGGTCCGATTACCAGGTCACGCGCGGCGTTCTAGGGGCCGCAACGCTGGCGGGGCCGGATGGAAACGACGTGGTGAGTGGGGTCGAAACGCTACGCTTCACCGATGGTGACGTCTATCTTGATGGTCGCAACAACGCGCCGGTGGCGGCGACCAAGACGGTTGCCACCGTTGAAGATCAACGTATGACTATTTTGGCTACCAGTCTCGTGTCGGGAGCCACCGACGTGGACGGCGATGCCCTCACTCTGTCCGGCGTCAGCAACGCTTTGGGTGGCACCGTCTCCATCGACATCTACGGCGACGTGGTGTTCACCCCCGGCGCAGACTTCAACGGCGCGGCCAGTTTCGACTACACCGTCAGCGACGGCCAGGGCGGTTTCGCGACCCGGACGGTGACGGTCGACGTGGCGGCGATCAACGATGCGCCGGTGGCGCTAGCCAAGACGGCTTCGACCAACGAAGACACGGCGCTGATCATCAGCGCGGCCAGCCTGCTGGCGGGAGCCACCGATGTGGACGGCGATGCCGTCAGCCTGTCCGGTGTCGGCAACGCTTTGGGCGGCACGGTTGCTCTCGACGTCAACGGCGATGCGGTCTTCACGCCGGATGCCGATTTCAACGGAGCC
>NZ_AONQ01000133.1 GCF_000342045.1 Paramagnetospirillum caucaseum
ACGCGCCCCAAAGCTGCTGCTGGTGATGCGGGCGGAGAAGCCCTTTGACAAGATCCAGACCCCGGAACTGGTGCTGCCCGACGGCACCAGCGTCCGCGTCGAGATTCTGGCCACCGGCCAGCAGTTCGTCGGCTTCGGCATCCATCCCGACACCAAGGGCGAATACCTTTGGTCGGACCAATCGCCGCTGGAGGTGCCCGCCGCCGATCTGCCGGTGGTCACCGCCGAGCAATGCGTCGCCTTCGTCACCCAGGCGGAAACCATCCTGCGCGGTATCGGCGGCCAGACGCGGGCCGAGATCAAGGGAGTCGAGCGGGCGGGCCGCAAGGCGGCGGGCATCTCCGCCAATGCCCAGGACGTGCCCGACCGCGATCTGATCGCCTCGGCCCTCGATCACATCCCCAACGACGATCTGCCCTACGACGAATGGATCAAGGTCGGCTTCGCCCTCTATGCCGGTCTCGGCCCCACAGGCGCCGACCTGTGGGAAAGCTGGTCGGCGCAGGCGTCCAAAAACGATCCCGCAGCCACCGCCGACAAGTGGCCCAGCTTCGCGACGGGCCGCGACATCACCGTCCGCACCTTGTTCTGGGAGGCCAAGAAGAACGGCTGGGAGCGCCCCAAATCCGCCCGCAAGCGAGCCCCGCACCCCAATCCCTATGAGGGTATGAAACGCGACTGGGCGGCCCCCGGTCGCCCGACCATCCGCGTCACGGCGGGCGATCTGCCCCGTGTCGTTGGCGAGGGGGAAATGGCAATAATGAACTCCCGCCTGCCGCTCTATCAACGCGGCAGCATGGTGGTGCGCCCGGCCTCGTCCGCCGTCACCATCACCGACGGGCGCAAGATCAACGCCCCTCGTCTGGTCGTCGCCAACCGCCACCACATCGCAGAGGCCATGACCGTCGCGGCCCATTGGGAGCGCTTTGACTCCCGCGCTATGGATTGGGTCTCGACCGACTGCCCGTTGCGCATCGCCGACACCTATCTCGCCCGCGAGGGCATGTGGAAGCTGCCAGTCCTGACCGGCATCATCAACGCCCCGACGCTGCGGGCCGACGGCTCTCTGCTGGACCAACCCGGCTACGACACCGCGACCGGACTGTTGTTCGATCCGCAGGGAGTGTCCTTCCCCACCATTCCCGAATTCCCGGATCGCCATCAGGCCATGGCTGCGCTGGGCTATCTCAAGCGCCTGATCGAGACATTCCCCTTCGTCGGCGAGGCGGATCGGTCGGTGGCTCTGTCCGGCATCCTGACCACCGCCATTCGCCGCTCGTTGCCCTCGGCCCCACTCCACGGCTTCAACGCCCCCACCGCCGGATCGGGCAAATCCCTGCTGGTGGATATCGCCAGCATGATCGTCTCGGGCCGCCCCGCCTCGGTCATCGCCCAGGGCAAGACCGAGGAGGAAATGGAAAAACGCCTGGGCGCTGCCCTGATCGCCGGTGATCCGCTGATCTCCATCGACAATTGCGAGATCGGCCTCGGCGGTGAATTGCTCTGCCAGACCCTCACCCAGCCCATGCTCAAGGTCCGCCTGCTGGGCAAGTCGCTCAACATCGAGGTGCCCAGCACGGCGGCGGTGTTTGCCACCGGCAACAACCTGACCGTGGTGGGCGACATGACCCGGCGCGCCATCCGCTGCACCCTCGATGCCGGTGTCGAGCGCCCCGAACTGCGCGAATTCAACCGCGACCCTGTCGCCACGGTGGCCGACTGCCGTGGGGATTATGTTGCAGCGGTTCTGTGTATCCTGCGCGCCCACCACCTTGCTGGCCGTCCGCAGCAGACCACGCCGCTCGGCTCCTTCACCGAATGGTCGCGCTGGGTCCGCGATGCCCTGGTCTGGCTGGGCGAGGCCGATCCCTGCGCCACCATGGACAGCATCCGGGGAGCCGATCCCAAGCTGGAGGCGCTGACCATGGTGATGGAGCAATGGCACACCCATCTCGCGACCCGCCGCGCCTCGGTCAAGGAGGTGATCGATGTCGCCACCGATCAGATCGCCAGCTTCCATGGCCGCGCCGAATTTATCAACCCCGACTTCCGCGAAGCCCTGCTGGCCGTGGCCGGCGATGGTGGCGCCATCAGCGGCAGGCGCCTGGGCAAATGGCTGGCTGCCAACCAGGGCCGCATCGTCAACGGCATGCGGCTGACACCCGATGGCCAGCACGCCGGCGTCGTTCGGTGGCGGCTGTGGGATCAGGGATCAGCAGCGGAGACCGCAGCCGTTACCGCCAATGTCCATGCCTTCCCCCACCATGCGGGCTGACCCCTCGTGGTGGGTTTGGTTGGTTTGGAGGGTTTGTTGCCGTACCCCACAGGAAACTGTCAGAGAGATATTTTTTCTTTGAGAAAGACACATCCATTGTCACAGAGAAAAAGAAAACATGTTTGACAGTTTATAGAGGCGGGCCAAAACAAACCCTCCAAACCAACCAAACCCACCACAGCATCATAGCAAGCGAGTGCCAATCGTTACCAAACGTTGCGAATGAAATAGCGCTGCCACCCTGGTAGACTGTCTCCCGGTCACAAGAGGCACTGCCTCCACCAGCCCGGAAGGCGCGGTTCCTCCTGGGCCTTTCCCTATGCGGGGAGCCTCAGCGCACGACCTTGCCAGCCTGGGGCCGCACAATGACTAAACTAAACACCGTCGAGACCAAGACCGAGTTCGCCACCCGCGTCGGCCTCACCAAGGGCCGCATCTCGCAGTTGGTCGCCGATGGCCTGCCGGTCCGGCCCGACGGCACCATCGCCATTGCCGAGGGGCTGGCCTGGATGGAAAGCAACCTCGATCCGGCGCGACGCAACAAGGGCGGTACCTCTGCCCCCACCACCACCGGCACCCTGTCGCTGTCCGAGGCCCGGCGCATGTACATGGTGGTGCAGGTGCAACGCGCCCGCCTCGCCTACGACAAGGAACGCGGCCAGGTGATCGACGCCAAGGAAGCGGCGGCGGCGGTGTTCTCGCGGGCCAAGGCGGAACGCGATTCCCACATGGCCTGGGTCAGCCGCACCGCGCCGCTGCTGGCCGCCGAGACCGGCGCCGATCCGCAAGCGACCTTCGCGGCCCTCGACCGCTTGATGCGCGAGCATCTGGAGCACCTGTCCGACACCCCGGTGTGGAGCCTGCGCGATGCAGGGTGATAGCGCCCAGGTGGTGGTGGACCGGGCATGGCGGCGGGGCATCCGGCCCGAGCCGCCGATCCCGGTGTCGGAATGGGCCGACCGCAACCGGGTGCTGCCCCCCACCTCGGCCGAACCGGGCCGCTGGCGCACCAGCCGCACGCCCTATCTCAAGGCGGTGATGGACGCCCTGTCCACCGCCAGCCCCTATGAGCGGGTGGTGCTGATGAAGGGCGCCCAGACCGGCGGCACCGAAGCCGGCCTCAACTGGCTGGGCTACATCATCCACAATGCCCCCGGCATCACCATGCTGGTGCAGCCCTCTCTGGACATGGTGCGACGCAACACCACGGTGCGCATCGATCCGCTGATCGAGACCACCCCGGCTTTGCGCGAACTGGTCTCACCCGCCCGCTCGCGCGACGCCGGCAACAGCCTGTTCCGCAAATCCTTCCCCGGCGGGCAACTGGTGATGACCGGGGCCAATTCCGCCGCCGGCCTGCGCTCCACCCCGGTGCGCTACCTGTTCCTCGACGAAGTGGACGGCTATCCCGGCGATGCCGATGGCGAAGGCGATCCCGTCGATCTCGCCATCCAGCGCACCGCCACCTTCCGGGGGCGTCGGCGCATCTACATGGTCTCAACGCCGACGCTGAAAGGCCATTCCCGCATCGAGGCCGCCTTCCTGGACTCCGATCAGCGGTATTTCCATGTCCCCTGCCTGCATTGCAACGACATGGCCCCGATCACCTGGGTGCGCATCCGCTGGCCCGAGGGCCGCCGCGATCAGGCGTTCCTGATCTGCGAGTCCTGCGGCGGCATCCATCACGAGCACGACAAGCCGCGCCTGCTGGCAGCAGGGGAATGGCAGCCCACGGCGGCGGGCGATGGCCGCACCGCCGGCTTCCATCTGTCGGCGCTGTATTCTCCGTGGGAGACCTGGGCCGAAATCGCCACCGAGCATGGCCGCGTCAAATCCGATCCGCCCCGGCTCCAGGTCTGGGTTAACACCAAGCTAGGTGAGTCCTGGGAGGACCAGGCCGGCGACACTGTCCCCGCCGATCCGCTGATGGCCCGGCGTGAGGACTGGGGCGACCGCCTGCCCGAGGCCGCCGCCGTGCTGACAGCCGGCGTGGATGTCCAGGGCGACCGGCTGGAGGTGCAGGTGATCGGCTGGGGGGCCGACGAGGAATCCTGGGTGGTGGAGTATCGCGTTCTGTGGGGCGATCCCTCCGGCCCGCGCGTCTGGGCCGACCTGGATATGTATCTCGCCACCACCTTCGCCCATCCCAAATCCGTCGCCGACCTGCCCATCCGCGCCGCCTGCATCGACACTGGCGGCCACCACACCAAGGCCGCCTACGAGTTCTGCCGCACCCGGCTGGCGCGGCGCATCTGGGCGATCAAGGGCCGTGGCGGCACCGGCATCCCGGTCTGGCCCCGCCGCCCCACCCGCGTGCGCGGCAAGGTGCCGCTGTTCATCGTCGGCGTCGATGCCGTCAAGGACGCCCTCTACGCCCGGCTGCGCCTGACCGAACCCGGCCCCGGCGCCGTCCATTTTCCCCGCCGGATGGATGTCGACTACTTCCGCCAGCTCACCGCCGAGCGAGTCGTCACCCGCTACGACCGGGGCCGCCCGATCCGCTTGTGGCAGCCCAAGCGGGACGGCGAGCGCAACGAGGCGCTGGACACCTTCGTTTATGCCACCGCTGCCCTGCACGGTCT
>NZ_AONQ01000134.1 GCF_000342045.1 Paramagnetospirillum caucaseum
GAAAAGCTGGTCAAGTTGATCAACGAGCGTTCTGAACTCGATAAAGTGGCCGCCGAGAAAAAAGGAATTGGCCGCAAAAAGAAGTAATTAGCCAATTCACAAATTAGCCCCGGCGGAGAAATTTGCCGGGGCTTTTTCATGCGTGGCATTCAGGCGGTTCAGAAACAAACTCACACCATCGAACTGATAAATACCAGTTTGATGGTGACGGTTGAGGGCGATATTTAGATACCCAGGCGGTAAAGAGAGAGGCAAAAAGACAATTATTTCATTCATTCCAGAACATGTGGATGAAGTCTGTTCCCCCTTTCTCGGGGGCGGTGCCGTCGAACTGGACCTGAACCAACGCGGTATCCAGGTTCATGGATACGATGTGTTCCAGCCGTTGGTAAATTGCTGGAGGCAGATTGGGATTAATCCAGGTGCTGTTGCCGAAACTGCCCGCCTGTTTTATCCGTTGGATCGGGATGGATTCTACCAGCTTCAGAAATCCTACTTCTCCATCCCCGACCCGGTGACACAGGCAGCCGCATTCTTCGCGATCAATCGGTCTTCGTTTTCAGGGCTGACATTTTCAGGGGGATATTCAGGCGAAAGGTTCACTCTGTCGTCCATCGACAAACTGGCAAGAACTGCGACCCCCAACCTCACCGTCGAGGAGGCCGACTTCGAAACCAGCCTTTCTCTGCACCCTGATGCCTTTGCCTACCTTGATCCGCCCTACCTACTGGCGGCGTCGAAATCGAACCTGTATGGCATTCGGGGTGATGCCCATCGTGATTTTGAGCATGATCGGTTGGCTGATGTCCTTCGGTCGCGACCAGGGTACTGGTTGCTCTCATATAACGACGCCCCGGCAGTACGTCGTCTCTATGAAGGGTTCGCAATGGTCGCTGCTTCCTGGACCTATGGAACCGGCAAATTGGGTGCCGAACTGCTGATCTTCTCGAACGAACTGGCCGACGCAGTTGGCATGACGCCAATCGGTCGTCGGTTCGGTAACTCTTGGCATCACGAAGATGACCACATGATCCAGGTCGCCTAATTAGTCAGTAGGGTCGAAAGGTTCGTCACCACGAACAGTCCAGGCCCATAAAACAAAATCACACCAACCATTAAAAATGCACTCATCATGAAATAGGTATTTCATAGCGAGTTGCTATTTACTCCATATTTTTCAAGGCCATGGCCTTGGCCGATTTATTCACGACTGCTATACTCATTTCAAAGTTATCTACTGCTCTAATTTTATGATGAGTTGGCGATCATGGCAGGCAAACAGGCAAAGGTTCTCACGGCGACCCAAATCTCGACAGTTTTGCTTCATCTGGGATCGACCCGGCATGGAGTTCGTGATCGGGTCATGTTCCTGTTGTCGGCGAAGGCCGGCCTCAGGGCCAAGGAAATTGCCTGCATCACATGGTCGATGGTACTGACCGCGACCGGCGAAGTGGGCGACATGATCCACTTGGAGGATAAAGCCACAAAACAGGCGTCGGGTCGGTCGATCCCAATGAACCGGGAATTGAGGTCGGCCCTGGTCGAATTGCATGCCCGAGGAATTCGCGGTGCTGACCATCCCGTGATCTACAGTGAGCGTGGGATAGGCATGACGCCGAATACCGTCGTCGCGTGGTTCTCCAGGTTGTATCAGCGGCTGGGTTATCTTGGGTGTTCGTCGCATTCGGGAAGAAGGACATTCGTCACCACGGCGGCCAAGAAGGTGGGCATGGCCGGTGGTAGTTTGAGGGATGTCCAGCAATTGGTCGGCCATGCCAGCTTGGCGATGACGGCCAGATACATTGAGGGCGATTCCGACGCAAAGAGGAAATTGGTCAACTTGATCTGATCACTGCCGCAGTTGGCCGTCGGAATCGTTCGGGGGCGGGATGATCAGTCCTGCCCCGGCAACGAGGTGCCCGACAATCGATTAGTCGGACACGAACTGAACCTCGTTGGGCTTCAACGCCAGCACCGGGATGGGGTTGGGACATTTCCCGCCCTTCACCGGGTAGGGACGCTTGTGGACGATCCGCCCATTCTTCTTTGCGTAGGTGCAGCCAGGGTTCCAGTGGGGTGACTTTGGAACGCCCTTTCCCCGGCCCTTGAATTTTCCACTGCTCTCACTGTCGGCCTCAACCTTGGTGCCACCCGCTGCGTCACCTTTGCGGTAATGCATGACGGTCTGACCAGGGCGGATCACCCGATATGCAGGCAGGGGCCTCTTGCCTCTGTCGGCCCGAGCCTTCTGAACATAAGGGCTTGGATCGATATAATCCGCGTGGATTGTCGGTTCGGACAGAAACTGAAGTTGGCCGTAGATAACACCTAATTGGAGCTTTACAGCATCCATACCTCCTCCCAACAAAAATCGGTCAAACGAAATATTGGTGTAAACGCAGTTATCTCCCCATTTAATCGTGCAAGATAATGAATTCATCCAAACGCGACCCTTCGTATAAAACGAGACTTCAATCGTCATGTCAGTTGACTGCCTAACGACCGTAATGTTTTCGGCCGTTAGCGTTCCGTCACCAGAAATCTCCACAAGCAGCAACTCGTTTGATGGAAGATCAACCCAACGATCAGGGTATGTATGATAATTTTCGTGCGGCATCATATACGGAATGTAATCGCCACATTCAGAATGTGCGTTACGGAACGATTTAATCATATTGATGTGCCGGTCAATGTCGATACTCATGATCCTCACTCCTTTAAATGCGTGAAGATCATATCAACCACACTTGAATGCGTCAAGCAGCACGGTTCATGTTATCCGCTAAAAGTCAATAGACTTTTTTATAATCTTATAAATCCACGTTGGGAATCAGAGTGATAAATCAAAAAACTTTTTTTATCAGAATTCCAGACAGATTCATTGAAACTAAGATATTTGAAAATGGCAGGACAAAAAAGGATGCAAGAATCATTCGGGGCAGGTTGATCACCAACCTGCCCCGAAATGCGATCAGATGATACCCAGCTACTCGACCTTGCCGCGACGGTTCTTCGCCTTGATCCGGGCAGCCTCCAGAGGTTCATCGAGTTCCCCGGCCTTCACGGCAGTAGCGATCTGTTCCAGCACTTTGATTGCATCGGCGTTGGTCTTGCCCGCAATCACGGTGTTAGCCATCCCCTGTCCCTGGAGTTCGACCACGGTGCGACCATACCTGATTTCCAGCAGCATATTGTCGCCGGTAACCGACTTCCAGAACCAGGGCTGCGGCGGACGACTGATGCTCTGCCGGGCATTGCCGTTTTCGGCACCCTTGGAATAGCGAACCCGTTCGACGGTGAAGCTCGGATTCTTCAGCAGTTCCACCTGATTGTGAATGCCGTCCAGCACAACCTGCCGGGGGGACTTCTTGCGTGCTTCGGAAACAAGCACCTTCTTCTCGTCACTGAACTTAAGCTGCAACATAATAGCCTCCATGCGTTAACCTTGAAATCATGATAATGCCGTATTTAATAAAGGCCAAGATGGCTACGTAAATATATTTTATGATATGGCCGCACGGCCACATGATGCTAATTGATCAAAACACACAAATAGCCACACAGCGATGCATTGACGCATCAATTCTGGACTTCGCCGGAAATCGTGAGACATGACATGTGAACGCATTTAGCGTCACATAAAGATAATAACAAGCCATGCGGAGTAAATGCCTGGAATAATCAACCACACATCATGATGTTCATAGGCTGGATACCCAGGGGACTACTTGCCATCAGCAAGTAACAAACAAATTGCAGATTCATGTTAGCCGATTCGAAAATGGCTTCGTCGAGGCCATGAAACGCCTTCGGCTACTCCATATGATCCGGCATGAGCCGCCATAGGCGTAGTCGATCTGATCCCCTGCCGGGGGCAGGGTGGTGTTGTGACGAACGAAGGGAACGAGTTGTCGGTGTTGGACCTGGAACCCATGAGTTGAAATCCATGATGACGCCGAAGGCGTCTTCGTTTTGGGACCAACGAAGGAAATGAGTTGTTCATTTTGTCATGACGCCGCAGGCGTCTTGGTCTTGGACAGACGAAAGGAGTGAGTTGTCGGTGTTGGATATGGCTAATCCGTGATTAGCTAAAGTGCGACTTAGTCTATATTGGATACCAACATAGACTAAGTCTAACTTTTTAGTCAACAATATAGACTAACTCAGGAGAGAACCAGAAACAAAGGACACATCATAATCATGTATGAAATCGACTATTTTTGCGTATTTCGGGAAGAACCAAGAGATATACCGAAAAAAGGACATAAATCACTGGCGTTCAGTTCAAGATACCAGTTCAGCGGACTTATAGAAATTGATGGCGTTGAGTACACCGTCAAATTCAGCAGCTACGATGACCTCAGCAAGCTGATCGACGGAACCTACAAATCAAAGACATCATTTGTGGATATATATAGAATATACACAAAAGCTATCAGCCGGAATGCCAGAACCTATTTCAGCCCAGTTATCACCAAGCCCAAGGGTCGCTGTGGCACTTGGACCTTGCTTGGTCAGGACGATACTGCTTGCGTGCCCTATTTTGTTATGTCGATCCCCAGCCCTGGGCGGATCGAGGTGGATTTGATGGCGATGGACGTCAATGGAGAATTCACCCTCATCAAGACCTTGACCACCAAGCCGGGGGGAATCGTGATGCGAATGGGGTCGAAG
>NZ_AONQ01000135.1 GCF_000342045.1 Paramagnetospirillum caucaseum
GCACAGGCATTTTTCGTCCCCCCTCTTAACGGCGATAGCAGACGGCGCGGGCGGCTTCCACCACATGCTCGATCTGCGGCAGGGCCAGCTTTTCCAGATTGGCGGCGTAGGGCATGGGCACGTCGGCCCCGGCCACCCGGACCACCGGCGCATCCAGCCAATCGAAGGCGTGTTCCATCATCAGCGCGGCGATTTCCGAGCCGATGCCCGCCACCGGCCAGCCTTCCTCCACCGACACGACACGGTTGGTCTTCCTGACCGAGGCGACGATGGTCGCCACGTCGAGCGGACGGATGGTGCGCAGGTTGATCACCTCGGCCTCGATGCCTTCGGCCTTGAGGATCTCGGCGGCGTCCAGCGCCACCTGCACCATGCGGGAATAGGCGGTGATGGTGACGTGGGCGCCGGCCCGCTCGATCTTGGCCTTGCCGATGGGCAGGACAAAGTCGGGATCATCGGGGACGTCGAAACTCTGGCCGTAGAGCAGTTCGTTTTCCAGGAACACCACGGGGTTGGGATCGCGGATGGCGGCCTTCAGCAGGCCCTTGGCGTCGGCGGCGCTCCACGGCGCCAGCACCTTCAGGCCGGGGCAATGGGCGTACCACGAGGCGTAATCCTGGCTGTGCTGGGCGCCGACGCGGCTGGCGGCGCCGTTGGGGCCGCGGAACACGATGGAGCACGGCTGCTGGCCGCCCGACATGTACAGCGTCTTGGCCGCCGAGTTGATGACGTGGTCGATGGCCTGCATGGAGAAGTTCATGGTCATGAACTCGACGATGGGTTTGAGGCCGGCATAGCCGGCGCCGCAGGCCAGGCCGGCGAAGCCCATCTCGGTGATGGGGGTGTCGATCACCCGCTCGGGCCCGAATTCGTCCAGCAGACCCTGGCTGACCTTGTAGGCGCCCTGGTACTGGGCCACTTCCTCGCCCATCAGGAACACGTTGCCGTCGGCCCGCATCTCCTCGGCCATGGCGTCGCGCAAGGCCTCGCGCACCGTCTGGCGCTTATAGGTGGCGTAGACCTTCTCCTCGGGCGCCGGAGCGGCGGCCAGCGGAACAGCGACCGGAGCCGGGGCGGCGGCGGCAACCGGTGCCGGAGAGGCAGCGGCAGCGGCAGGAGCCGGGGCGGCGTTCAGGGCGGAGGCATCCTCGCCCTCTTCCAGGATCAGGGCGATGGGCGTGTTGACCGCCACCCCCTCGGTGCCGCCGGGCACCAGGATCTTGCCCAGGGTTCCGTCCTCGACGGCTTCCATTTCCATGGTGGCCTTGTCGGTTTCGATCTCGGCCAGGATGTCGCCGGACTTGACGGCTTCGCCTTCGGCCTTCAGCCACTTGGCCAGCTTGCCCTCGGTCATGGTCGGCGACAGGGCGGGCATCAGAACTTGAATCGGCATTTTTTGTCCCCCCTCGCTTACGCTTCGATCAGCACGTCGGTCCACAGCTCGGACGGGTCCGGCTCGGGACTGCTTTGCGAGAATTCGGCGGCTTCGGTGACGATCACCTTGACCTCGCGGTCGATCTCCTTGAGGCCGGCCTCGTCGATCAGCTGATCGGCCAGCAGCTTTTCCTTCAGCTGGTCGATGGGATCGTGCTGCTCGCGCATCTTGGTCACCTCCTCCTTGCTCCGGTACTTGGCCGGATCGGACATGGAGTGGCCGCGATAGCGGTAGGTGTTCATTTCCAGGATGTAGGGCCCCTGGCCGGAGCGGGCGTGCTCCAGGGCGCGGGCGGCGGCGTCGCGCACCGCGATGACGCTCATGCCGTTGACCGGCTCGCCGGGAATGCCGTAGGCGGCGCCGCGCATGAAAAGCTCCTGGCCGGCGGCGTGGCGCACCGTCGAGGTGCCCATGGCATACTTGTTGTTCTCGATGACGAACACCACGGGCAGCTTCCACAGCGCCGCCATGTTGAAGGCCTCGTAAACCTGGCCCTGGTTGACGGCGCCGTCGCCGCAATAGACGTGGGCGACGCCGTTGTCCTTGGAATACTTGTGGGCGAAGCCCAGGCCGGTGCCCAGCGGCACCTGGGCGCCGACGATGCCGTGGCCGCCGTAGAAGCGCTTCTCGCGCGAGAACATGTGCATGGAGCCGCCCTTGCCGCGCGAATAGCCGCCGGCGCGGCCCGTCAGCTCGGCCATCACCCCCTTGGGGTCCATGCCGCAGACCAGCATGTGGCCGTGATCACGATAGGACGTGATGCAGGAATCCGCCGGTCCCGCCACGGCCTGCATGCCGACCACCACGGCCTCCTGGCCGATATAGAGGTGGCAGAAGCCGTTGATCAGTCCCATGCCGTAGAGCTGGCCCGCCTTTTCCTCGAAACGGCGGATGAGCAGCATCTCGCGGTAGTAGCGGACGAGTTCCTGGGGGGTGGGCTCCGCCGCCCCCCGTTCCTTCTTCTTGCTGGCCATGGTTCCTCCCGGGGCCTGAATCGTTTGATGGGGACGATAGGTAAATGAACCTTCCCTATTTTGCAAGGGGGTTTTCGATAAGAACGCGTTGTTTCATAACGTACTATTTATCGTTAACTGCATTTAAGTTATTTGCGAACCAATTGCTGCGGCGCAACATTAGAGGGTGCTGGTCGCAGCCGGGGAATCCCCTCTCCGGGCCTCCGCCCCTCCTCATGTGGGGAGGGGGGGCCACGACTGAAAGGCTACCCGCCCCGCCGGCGCTCCGACGGGCCTTCCGGGCCGGGGGCAATCGTGATACTTACTGAGGCCTTGTCAGGACCAGGGGAACCAATGGGCACGAGGGAAAGACCGGGAATGTCCGCCCGCGCGGCGCGATGGGTGTTGGTGGCTGTCTTGGCGATGGGCGGCAGCGCCTGCAACATGACGCCCCACTATGAGCGGCCGAAGCAGGACATCCCCACCAGCTACCGCAATCCCCTGCCCGAGCCCTCGCCGGAAATGCCCAAGCCGCTGTCCCAGTGGTGGAAGATCTTCGGCTCGGAGGAACTGGACACCCTGGTCGCCGAGGCGCTGGCCAACAACCACGACCTCAAGGCCGCCGCCAACCGCATCATCCAGGCGGAAACCCAGGCCGGCTCGGCCGCCTCGGCCCTGCTGCCCACCATCACCGCCTCGGGCAAGCGCAGCGTCGATTCGCCCCAGGGCGGCCAGGGCTCCGATCCCAATCCCCCCACCAACCGTACCCACCGCCTGAGCTCGGCCTATGTCTCGGCCAGCTGGGAAGTGGACCTGTGGGGCAAGATCCGGGCGTCCGAGGCCTCGTCGCTGGCCACCACCCTGGCCAACATCCACGACCGCGAGGCGGTGGGCATCGCCCTGATCTCCGACGTGGTGCTCACCTATATCCAATACCTGGAAGGCATGGACCGCGAGGCGGTGGCCCGCAGCAACATCGCCAACATGAAGGCCATGTACGCGGCAGTGAGCGAGCGCGTCCGCCTGGGCGAAAGCTCCAACCTGGAACTGGCGCAGCAGCGCAACGTGCTGGCCCAGACCGAGGCGACCATTCCGCCGATCCTTCTCCAGCGCGAGCGCGCCTTCAACAAGCTGGCCGTGCTGCTGGGCCGCCCGCCGCAGACCCTGGCGCTGAACGGCCGGACGCTGCGCGACCTCAGGGTTCCCGAAATGTCGGTGGGCCTGCCGTCGGACCTGCTGCTGCGCCGCCCGGACATCCGCAAGGCCGAGTCCAACCTGATGGCCGCCAACGCCAATATCGGCGTGGCGCGGTCCAAGCTGTTCCCGACGCTGACCATCACCGGCGACCGCGGCTGGGCCGCCCAGTACTTCGACACCATCACCAACCCCAAGAGCATTTTCTTCACCCTGGCCGGCACCATGGTCGCCACCCTGTTCGACAACGGCAAGACGCGGTCCGACATCGAGTACAGCGAGGCCAAGGCCGCAGAATTGGTCGAGACCTACCAGCAGATCATCCTGACCAGCCTGCGCGATGTCGAGGACGCGCTGATGGCGGTGCGCCTGCAGGGCGACCTGGAAGTGGCGCAGCAGGAGGTGCTGCAGGCCTCGCTCGACGCCTACGGCCTCAGCTCCGAGGCCTTCCGCCTGGGCATGGTCGATTACCTCAACGTGCTGGAGACCCAGCGGACCCGCTTCCAGGCCGAGGATTCCAAGGTCCAGGCCCGCTTCAGCCGCCTCGAGGCCGCCGTCAGCCTCTACAAGTCCCTGGGCGGCGGC
>NZ_AONQ01000136.1 GCF_000342045.1 Paramagnetospirillum caucaseum
GGTTAGTGCCATGAGTGATGAATTAATACGCGTCTGCAAAATTAGCCACGACAAGACATCCAACACAATTGATTCTATCTCCAGGGTTTTGATTTGTGCTGCAAATCACGGTTGCTGCATGTCCGTCTACTGTAGCGATGAATCGCTTGAAAAATTACATACATTGCTTGCCGTCTCGTCCGGCAACGTCAAATCCATAAAGGCCGACGACACCTGAGGTGTTTAAAATGGTTGGACGCTTGAGAGATATAGAAGCTGCAATTAACGAATTTTTGTCAGGGAATATACTTGTTCGCTGCGAGTCGTCTTCTGATGAAGTGATCGGACCTGTTTCGCTAGCAATCAATCGCCTTCTTGAAGAAACCGCTCATCGCCAGTCCAGTCTGCTGCGACTATCTGCGGCAGTCGAACAGGCTCCTGTTTCTGTTGTCATAACTGATTGTGGCGGCCTAATCCAGTATGTCAATCCATGCTTCACGAAGAATACGGGGTATACTTATGAAGAGGCGGTCGGATCAAACCCAAGAATATTAAAGTCTGGATATACCACTGAAGAGGTTTATCGTGAGTTATGGGGTGCTATTTCCGATGGAAAGGTGTGGCACGGCGAATTGCACAACAAAAGGAAAAATGGTGATTTATTTTGGGAGTATGCTGTAATTGCTCCTGTGATTGATGATTATGCACGGATTGTTAATTTCATCGCTATTAAGGAAGACATTTCTATTAGAAAGGAATTTGAGAAGCGGCTAATTCATACGCAGAACTTTGATGAACTTACGGGGCTGCCCAACAGAGCGGTTGCACTTGATCGCCTTTGCCAAGCTATTGCTGCAAATTCTAGTTTCGGAAAGATTGTTTCCGCTCTAATTGTAAAGGTTGATGGGTTGTCTCGGGCAAACCACATTCACGGCCACAAAGGTGGCGATTTAATTCTAAAGCAAGCCGCTGAACGAATTTCAGAAATAGTTTTTAACGATCTGAATACGGTTTCACGAATTGGCGGAACTGAATTCCTTGTAATTTTACAAGGAATCTCGACCCCATCTATTGCTGAGTCTGTTGCAAAAAGATTAATAGAGGCATTATCGCAGCCGTTTAATTTTTGTGGAGAACAAATTTTTTTATCATCATCAATTGGGTTGTCATTTTCACCAATCGACGGAACTGACCATTTTGAGTTGCTGAGAAACGCACACTCAGCACTGATGAACGCAAGAAATAAGTCATGCAGCGGATATCGGCTGTTTATGCCTGAAATGGACAAGGAGGCTCGCGAGCGACAGTCTTTAGATAGCGAGCTTCATTCTGCGGTAACGGAAGGCTTAATTAAAGTGTTTTATCAGCCTCTTATGGATGCAAAATCAGGACGACTTGTTGGTGCTGAAGCACTTGCTCGTTGGCAATCTCATAGTGGCCGTTACATCTCTCCGGATAAATTTATTCCATTGGCAGAAGAAAATGGTCTGATTAAGCAAATAGGGAAGTCTATATTGCTTTCCGCATGCAAGGATGCAGCGTTTTGGCGTTCAAACTATGGAGCCGAATTTCGCGTTGCGGTAAATATATCGGCTTTGCAGTGTAGTGATATGGGCTTCATTGAAACCATTGAGAAAATTCTTCAGGAGACGGGATTCCCTCCTGAGTTGCTTGAGATCGAGCTAACTGAACGAACTCTTGTTGCGGATAGTCATGCTGCGACTGTATTCATGGAAGTGGCGAGAGGAATGGGTATCCGTCTTTCAATTGATGATTTTGGAACTGGGTATTCTGCACTTGGATATCTTCGCAAATTTCCGTTTACTACACTTAAGATTGATAAGTCGTTTACTTCTGAAATATCTGATAAAGGCAAGGGCAATGCGTTAATTTCATCTATTATTCAAATGGCTCATGCTCTCGATCTCGAGGTAATAGCAGAGGGTGTTGAAAATGAGTTTCAGCGTGAATTTCTGATAGATTGTGGCTGTGAAATTTTACAGGGGTATCTGCTTGGACATCCGGTGCCTGCCGATCAATTTTTATTGAATATAGAGTTGCTGTAGGTCGTCGTGTTATTTGCAAACTTGTCACCGATTTTGCTGGTAATATATATAATTCTTTACCGACGCCTTAATGCTGATTGCCAGTCTGGAAACAATGTCGGTCAGTTTCGGACCCGCTCCACCCAGCCAGGGTCTTCCGGGTATTTTTCCAATAATTTTTGCATTCGCATGATCGCAAACGCAGCAACGTCATCGCAGTGCTGAATTTGTGCACCATTGTGTTTGATGTATCGGATGTCGCGTAATGCGACTTGTGCATAGGTCAAAATGTCTCGCGATTCAGACATCACGATCCCATGGGGAATAAAGCCAGCCGACGGGGCAATCCACAAATCGTGATCGCTTAACCACTGCGAGGAAATTTCGGCATAGCGGCTCACCTTACGTTCCTGGGACGAGCAGTACACCCCACGATCATGCAGGTTCATGCCATTCGCATCCCTGCCCAGGACGGCCACTTGCTCACGGTGCCAGTATCCTGGGGTGTTGATCTCGTCATATGTGAGCGGCGGCGGTGGGGGCTGCGTGCCGATGGAGTAATAATTAGGCAGGTTGGGATCGCGTGGATAGATCGGCGGGGGAGCGGCCTTAACCACACCGGCAACACCTTTGTCCGTCATATAGAAGACGCCTTCCTGGGCGTTTGCGGCAAATGTCGCAGTGAATAGCACGCAGACTGATAGCAGTATGACTTGCGAACGCATAATGCCCTCCAAGCAATCTGATATATGTGCTTGTTTCAATATAACCACATAAATACGTATTATCAATATATGCGGGGTAAACTATGCGATTAAATGACTTTACGATTTCTCCGCAAGATGCCGTTTCTGTTGCTCCGGGACGATTGCCGCCGGTTAATGATGAGAACATTATAAGATTTAAGGTGATGGCCGTCCTTGACCTACTCCGAGGTGCTTTACATGATGCTCAACGTCTTCTCGACTTGATTGACCGAGTTCCAACATCGCGTTTGTGACCGTCAACCGCAGCAACCATTTGTCCATCATCACGAAGAATCCGGTCTGCGAATTTTACGATGAGCCTGTTTGGCATCGCTCCGGGCCGTAGCTCCATGATCAGTTCCATGGCTTCTGCCGCAGGTAGATGCAGGCATGCCAGTAAAAATCCGGCGGCGGTTGAGCGGGATATTCCGGCCCAGCAATGGCACAATACCCGGCCACCGCTGGGTATCTCTCGACCAAAATCAATGATGGTCTGAGCATGGTCCACGCTGGGGTGTTCGTTCCGTCCCTGTCGATCAAGAGACTTTCCGACGACTCCCCCCATGGCGTGCAGGTCATAAAATCTGAGACTCAGCACCTTGATCAAACCAGGGAAGACCAGTGGGTCATGATCGTCCTCCCCAGGGTCCAAGATTGAGATGACGTGCGTTGGGCCGAAGGCTTCCAACTCGTCACCAAGCTCATCCAGCCCGCAGATGGTCATTGCGAAGGGCAATTTTGTCTTGGTCATGATGCTCCCTCCCAGGATGTGGCCGAGGACCATAACAGCTTCGAAGATCGCGGCCAATTTGGGCTGTCGAGATAAATGCCCACATATGAAGGCATTCGCTGATTGGATAAATACCCCTGCAACATCAGCAGGAGGCAACTATGCGTGAATTATCGGCGATATATGAGGAGTTTTATTCTTTGGGAATTGTTACTTCTGGTCGCGAATTTGGTGAATGGTTAAACCGAAGCCAAAGCTACTTAAGTAGTTCAAAATCACGAAATCGTCGAATATCGACCGAAGCACTTTTGGCGTTGGTTTCAAATGTGACGGAGGTGATTGATTCTACCAATGAAGCTGCGGTTCTTTGTTCTGATGAAATTCAGATCAAGGAACTGCAAGAAGGTGTCAAGGCACTCAAGATTCTTGAAAATGAAGCATGGACCGAAATATGGCGTCGGGTGAGGTGATGGGTGATGTGGCAGGAAGTCCCTCCTCCTACCACACCACATCCATATCACGCAGCTTGCGGCGTGGTACTGGTCGCTGGAACCGCCTTGGCCCGACGCCAGACCCATCGCAT
>NZ_AONQ01000137.1 GCF_000342045.1 Paramagnetospirillum caucaseum
GCCGACCAGCGAACTCCCGCCCCCGCCCCGCCGCGCAGGGAATCGTTGCCCGCCCCGCCGTCCAGACGGTTGGCGTTGCCGTCGCCGGCCAGAATATCGTTGAAACCGGTGCCGGTGACGCTTTCGATGCCCGAGATCACGTCGCCGTCGGCATCGCCGCCCGCGACCATTCCCGCCGCCAGATCGGCGGCAAGCGCCACGCCCGACGCCGCATAGCTGACGGTATCAACCCCGGCCCCGCCGATCAGGGTATCGGCCCCGCCGCCGCCGGCCAGCAGGTCGTTGCCCGCCCCGCCGTCAATGACATTGACGCCCGCATCGCCGGTCAGGATATCGGCCCCGGCGCCGCCGGTCAGGTTTTCGATGCCGTTCAGCACGTCGCCCGAGGCATCGCCTACCGTGCCGGTTCCGGCGGCAAGGTTGGCCGTCACCGCCGCCGCGGAGGCCGAATAGTCGGCCGTGTCGGTTCCGGTGCCGCCGGTCAGCCTGTCCGCTCCGGCACCACCCGCCAGCACGTCGTCACCGCCGCCGCCGTCCAGGGTGTCGTTGCCGGCCCCGCCCGACAGGATGTTGGCGTTGGCGTCGCCGGTCAGGATGTCGGCCCCGCCGCCGCCGGTCAGATTCTCGATGCCGCTCAGCACGTCGCCCGCCGAATCGCCCAGGGTGCCGGCGCCGGTGGCCAGGTTGACGTTGACCGCCGCCGTCGAGGCCGACCAGCTGGCCGTGTCGCTGCCGTCGCCGCCCGCCAGAACGTCCGCCCCGGCGCCGCCGCGCAGCAGGTCGTTGCCCGCTCCGCCGCTCAGGGTGTCGGCTCCGGCGCCGCCGTCGAGCACGTTGCCGGCGGCATCGCCGGTCAGCACGTCGGCGGCATTGCCGCCGATGACGTTCTCGATGCCCGACAGCACGTCGCCCGCCGCGTCGCCGCCGCCGCCGCCGCCGGTTTCCAGGTTGACCGTCACCGCGACGGCCGCGCCGGAATAGCTGGCGGTGTCGGTGCCCCGCCCCGCCGCTCAGGGTATCGGCCCCGGCGCCGCCGGACAGCAGGTCGTTGCCGTCGCCGCCGTCCAGCGCATCATTGCCGGCTCCGCCCACCAGGGTGTCCGCGCCGGCGGCCCCGCCCAGGGTGTCGTTGCCCGCCCCGCCGTCGATGACGTTGACGCCGGCGTCGCCGGTCAGCACGTCGGCGGCGGTGCCGCCGGTCAGGTTCTCGATCCCCGACAGGGTATCGCCGGCGGCGTCGCCGCCCGTCCCGGTTCCGCTGGTCAGGTTGACGGTCACCGAAGCGGTGGCGGAAGCATAATTGGCGAGATCGGTTCCCGCCCCGCCGGCCAGGGCGTCGGCTCCGGCGCCGCCCACCAACTGGTCGTTGCCGGCCCCGCCGTCCAGGACGTCGTCGCCGGCACCGCCGGTCAGCAGGTTGGCGTTGACGTCACCGGTCAGCGTGTCGTTGAAGGCGCTGCCGGTCAGGTACTCGACGCCCGACAGCACGTCGCCCTCGGCATCGCCGCCGCCCTGGGCGGCGGCCAGGGTCAGGTCGACGCTCACCCCCGCCGCCGAATCGGAATAGGTGACGGTATCGGTGCCCGCCCCGCCGGCCAGGGTATCTGCCCCCGCGCCGCCGCGCAGCACGTCGTTGCCCGCCGCGCCGTCCAGGGTGTCGGCCCCGCCGCCGCCCTGCAGCAGGTTGACGGCGGCGTCGCCGGTCAGCACATCGGCCTGGGCGCTGCCGGTCAGGTATTCGATGCCGGACAGCACGTCGCCGGCGGCGTCGCCGCCGCTCTGTGCCGTGGTCAGCGTCAGGTTGATGGCGACGCCCTCGGCCGAGGCGGAATAATCCGCCGTGTCGGTACCGGTTCCCCCCGCCAGGGTATCGGCGCCGGCCCCGCCGGCCAGCACGTTGCTGCCGGTATTGCCGGTCAGGGTATCGGCGAAGGCGCTGCCCACCAGATTCTCGACGGTGTTGAGCACGTCGCCCGCGGCATCGCCGCCGCTGACCTGGGCGGTGGCCAGGGCCAGACTGACGCTCACCCCCGCCGCGGACGAGGCGTAGGAGGCCGTATCGGTGCCCGCGCCGCCCACCAGGGAATCGCCGCCGCCGCCGCCTTGCAGCAGATCGTTGCCGTTGCCGCCGTCCAGGCGGTTGGCGAGGCCGTCGCCGGTCAGCACGTCGTTGCCGCCGCCGCCGGTGACATTCTCGATGCCCGACAGCGCGTCGCCCTCGGCATCGCCGCCCGAACCGGTCCCGGCGGCCAGATCGACCGACACCGCCGCGGCGGAAGCCGCATAGCTCGCCGTATCCGTGCCGGCGCCACCGCTCAGGGTGTCGGCGCCGCCCAGGCCGGCCAGCACGTCGTTGCCGGCCAGACCGTCGATGACGTTGGCGGCGGCGTTGCCGGTTAGGGTGTCGTTGAGCCCGCTGCCGGTCAGGTTCTCGACGCCCGACAGGATGTCGCCGGCGGCGTCGCCGGTGCCGCCCTGCGCCGTGGCCAGCGACAGGTTTACCGTCACCCCGGCGGCCGAGCCGGAATAGCTGGCGGTGTCGATGCCGCTGTCGCCGGTCAGCCGGTCGGCGCCGGCCCCGCCCGACAGCAGGTCGTCGCCCGCCCCGGCATCGATGGTGTCGTTGCCGGTGCCGCCCAGCACGGTGTCGGCTCCGGCCACACCGTTCAGGACGTCGTTGCCCGCCCCGCCATCCATGAGGTCGTTGCCGGCCGAGCCGGTCAGGGTATCGTTGCCCGCCGTGCCGGTGACCTGCTGCGATACGGGGATCACGCTGACCGAGGCGCTGCCGGCGGCGCTGCCGCCCTGGCCGTCCTCGACCGTATAGCTGATGGTGATGTCGGCGGCCTGGTTGGCGGTGGTGGCCAGACTCCATGTCCCGTCGCCATTGGCGGTCAGGGTGCCGGCGCTGGCCGACAGGTTGCTCACCGACAGGGTATCGCCATCCACGTCGGCGGCATTGCCCAGCAACTGGGCCCTGGTGATGACCAGGATCTGGTCGCCCTGCTTCGAGCCCAGGCTGAGGGCCGAGGTGGTGGGGGCGTCGTTGACGGCGGCCAGGGTCACCGAGGCGGTGGTCGAGACGCTGCCGCCATTGCCGTCGACCACGTCGTAGCCGAGGGTCACCGAGCCGTTGAAATCGGCTCCGGGGGTAAGGGTCCAGGTTCCATCGCCGTTGTCGGTCAGGGCGCCGCTGCCGGCCGTCAGGTTCGACACCGACAGGACGTCGCCGTCCACGTCGGAGACGTTGGACAGCAGGTCGGCGGCCCGGATGACATAGGCCGCATCCTCGGTGCCGGCGGACAGGCTTGCCGTCCCGCCGGCCAGCGGCGCGTCATTGACCGCATCCACCGTCACGTGAAGGGTGGCCGAGGCGGTGGCGGAGACGGAGCCGCCCTCGCTCGACGAGGCCTCGACCGTCAGGTCGAAACTGCCGTGGCCGTCGGCGGCGGGAGTGAGGGTCAGCCCGGCGAGATCAGTGGCGGAAAGCACCCAGGACCCGTCGGCCTGCGCCTGTCCGGCGGACAGGGAGGCGCCCGGGGGAACACCCCGGATGATCACCGATCCCATGGAATCCGCGCCGTCAACCAGCGCGGTGGAAATGGACAGGGCGATGGCCGTGTCCTCATTGCCCCCGGCCGGCGAGGCGCTCAGCACCACCCCATCGCCGACGACGGGGCGAAGCTGGGCCAGAACGATCTCATCGGTATCGGTCGCCGTCGCGGCGACCGGCGATGCGTCGGCCGTGGCCGGTTCCGCCGCATCATCGTCGGAAGCCGCCGCCCGGGCGTTTTCCTCGGCGGCCGGCGGAAGATAGGGGGCCTCGCCGCGTCCCTGCGGCGCCGGCGCATCGGACGGCGCCGCCGCCCGGGGCGCCTCGGTGGCCGGCGCATCGGCTCCGCCGCGCGGCTTGTCCGCCGCAGCCGGCGCCGTCGGCGGCCCATCGGCCTTGACCGCGCCCCCATCCTCGGCCGGCGCCTGGACCTGACCGTCGCCGCTGCGGGCCGAATTCCGCTCCATCTGGCCGCCGGAGCGGTCGGCCGGACCGGTGGAGGCGATCTCCATGGTCTCGACCACCGTCTGCG
>NZ_AONQ01000138.1 GCF_000342045.1 Paramagnetospirillum caucaseum
CATGTCATTTCGTTTCATGTAATTCGTTTTCGTATTGAAACGTATTCGTATAGTTTTATTGTTTTGGAATTGTTTTGTGTGGGAAAGTATTTAATTGGATTTAGTGGTTTGTTTGGATTTTGTGGAATATGGAAATTGGATATTGAGTAAGTACTGTATAATACATATACAAACTATAGCCCGCCCCATAAAGCTCCAAGTTCCAAAACTTCCAATGTTTCCGCGCTGTACAGCGTGTTATTTGGTTTTTGAATATTTTTCCGTCAGTAAAATTCATTGCACCGTTATTTTTGTTTAAGGTCTGTTTCAGTTTCATTTGCCGCAGCTTTGTATTTTTCCGCTTCGGCCATCATTTTTATTATATCAGCCTTTATTTGCCCCAATTCAAGTTTCGCCCGTTCCAGCTCCACCTGTTCCCGTTCCAGCGTCGCATCGCTGTAAATCATTGCCATCAATTGCCGTCTCTCGTCGCTTATCGTCTCGCCCCTGCGTTCCTTTTTCCGCACCAGCCAAGCGTCAGCGTCAATTATCTCCCGTGCCTTCATGCCACTATTTATGCAGCGTGGTCGCCGATTTTTCCAAAATTCTGACCTGGTTGTCGCCGCAATCCGCCCCGATCTGTCCCACCAACATACAGCAAGTATGTTCGTCGCCCGTTTTCAGATCAGCTTGTCCGCCGCCAGCGTCGTGCTTACATGTCCGTAATGCTGTTCAATCATCAGCACGCTCGTTCCCATGTTCCGAGCCAACAAGTAAACGTCCGTTCCGCCATACAGCAGCCTAAACGTCGCGTAGGTGTGTCTCAGGCTATAAAGCGTTCTCGCGTTGCCGTGCCTGTCCGTGTCCAAGCCAGCCGCCGCCATCAAATTCTTAAAGCCCACCTCAAACGTGTGTATGTCCTCGCCGTTGCTGTTCGTAAATAGCCCGTTTCCCTTTGCCCGCGCCTCGTCCAAGTCCTTCCAACCATAATGCGCCAGCAGCTTCTTCAACGTGTTCTTCGCCGCTCGCGTCCCAATCACCGCCCGCTTGCCCGTCTTGCCATCCACCCAAAGCCGCAGCGTTTCCGTTTGCTTGCCGTTGCCCGTGTGTATCAATTCAACGTCCCGCCAAGTCAGTCCACGCGCCTCGCCAACCCGCATGCCCGTCCCAACCAGCAGCCGCACGTAAAGTTCCAAAAGCTGCCTGTCTCGTTTAACGCGTGGATGCTCCGCAGATCGCGTGCGCTGCCGTGCCGTCCATATCAACAGCCTGTATTCCTTCACGTCAAAAGCGCCGCGCCTGTTCGTTTTTGCCCGTTTCGCCTTCATAAACGCCAGTTGCTTCAAGCTGCCTTGTTCCAGCCCGTGCTTCAAAATCTGCCGCAACATGCTCTGTTCCATCACCAGCGTTTTCGCCGAAGGCGTTGTCGCCGCTGTTGCTACCTTCCTGTCCGCACCGTAGCCCTTCGTCCAATAGTCCAGCCGCCAGTCGTCGTAATCGTTAAAGTCCGCCGTCGTTATGCTGTTGATCGGTTTTTTGCCGAAAAATGGGAGCAAGTAGCGTTTTAGCGTGCCCTCAACCAGCACCAACCGTCCCTTGCTCAAGCGTCCTTCCAGCGTCTCTCGCTGTGCCTTGCGCACGTAATCGTCCGCAAGCTGTTTGAATGTTTGATCTTTCAATGGGTGATTGTTGCGTTGCTTGTAGCGCAGCTCCTCGTACAGCTCCTCCGCCGTCCGCTTCGCCTCCGCCAAGTCCGTCGTTTTCGTGCTGCGCCGCACCAACGTGCGTTCCGTGCCAAGTCTAAAACGCGCCTGCCAAATGCCCCGTTTGTCGCTCGCCAGCGTGTACAGCACAATCCGACCGCCACGCAGTTCAATTTCACGCTGTCCAACGTCCATAGCTGCACCTTAAAAGTGCCTGTTAGCTACGTGTTAGTATAGCGTCTTGTTATCTAAAGAATGACCTATATATCTTTGGCGTTAGCCGCAGTCATCTTCATACATTTTTCGTAGTCAGTCTTTAGCTGTAAAAGCTCAGCCTCAAAATCATCAAGCGTCGTTTTTTTGTGCAAGTATATGTTAGCTTTCTTTGCGTGACATAAATACAAGTCGCGTGGGCAATCTGTCTTGCACTGCAAGCTTGTCAAAATTGCCACGTATGTGTCCGCAATTTCACCCGTGTTGCGTATTATCTCAAGCGTTTCACAACCTGAAATAACCGGCATATTTACGTCAACTATTACAATATGATACGCGCGTTCTGTCAGCGCAGCTTGCTTCAGCTTATCAATACCCGTATAGCCGTCCGTCACGTGCTCAATGCTGTAGCCAATCCTGTCCGCCTGTAGCGTCAGCTTGGTCAACGTCGCTTCCGCAACGTTGTCGTCAATAATCAGTATCCTTGCATTTTGCGCGTGTTGCGTCATCTCACCCGCCCAACAAAAAAGCTGCCCAGCCCCATGTGCCAGACAGCTTCTTCGTCACGTTCCAAACCCAGCGTTACCGCAGAATTTGGTAATGCGTGTTAGCGCGAATAGTGCAGCGAATACGAGTATTGCGCTGTTTTTGCTGCACTTTTTGCGCCATAAAAGCTGTCAGTCTCATACCTGTTATAGCCCAAACGTAATGCCGTAATCTACCACCTTTGCGCCGTCAGCCTTTCCGCAGCATGGCCAAGCGATCCTTTTTTGCAATGGCCAGGGCCTTGTCCAACTCGCCTACCTGCACAGCTTCCATCAGCGTTTCAATAACGCTCGCAAGCTGCTCCTTCGTGCCAGCCACCACCGCAGTGTTCTCGCCACTCAGTTTCAATGGCCGATTACCATAGCGCAGTTCCAGCAGCCAGTTGCCGTCAGTGTCCTGCCAAAACCACTGGCGCAGCCGCTTGCTGCGCTCGTATCCAACGCGCTCGCCGTTCTCGTCCGTCTTGTATCGCGTTTGCTTCACCGTAAACGCCGTGCCGTCCAGCATGGCCTTAACCAAGCCAAGCTGTTCCGCCAAGTTTCCAAGCACCCGCTGCCGCGCATACTGTTCCGCGCTCAGTTTCTCGGTCTTGCGCGTCGCAGTGGTCAGTTTCAATTTCGCAAATGCAGTCATGTTGTGTACTCCAAGCAGTTCGCTTGCAATACAGTACTGTCTGTGTTGTGCTATCAGTGACCGATTTATCTATAAGTAACTGTAATCGTTGTCCTATGCAGCGTATTTTCATATATTGTAGTGGTACTAAACCTGATCTGATTTTCGGCGGTCGGTTTATATTATTTCAGCCGACAAGCTCCGCTCGTCGTCACACAGCGCAGTTTCAACTGCGCTGTGTGTAGGTAGCTCCCCAAGTTGCTTTGCTGCTGCTGTGGGCGTTTCCGACGTTTTGCGTGGATCAAAGTGGGAGTAGGGACGTGCAATGCGTTTTGCGGATCGCGCCCGAACTTACGTCACGTAAGTTCGCCCCCATGCCGTCCAGCGACGTGTCGTGTTACACGACAACATCGGCCAACATACAGCATGTATGTTCGCCCCCATGTCGTTCAGCGCCAGGGAAGTGTCGTGTTACACGACAACATGCTGGACGTGGACGCAAATCAGCACCGTCCCACCATCACGCTGTCCCAAATTCGCCCACTCAGTTTCTCCAATATCGCCGCGTCCTTGCCGCGCTGTTCCGCTTTCGCCCTGACCAATGCCTTCGTCAAATTTCCAGCCAATGTCAGCAATGTCCGCAGCCCCGCTTGCCGTTGCCGCGCTTTCATGCTGCCATAATAGCTCCGATCACGTCCAAGCCACTTTTTGCTAAAGTCGTATTGACCTTCGGTTAAGTTGTTGGTTTTTAAGATTATATATGCGTTTTGTAATGCGTTCATAATTCCTCCAAATATATTTTTGAATTA
>NZ_AONQ01000139.1 GCF_000342045.1 Paramagnetospirillum caucaseum
ACGATTACATTCCGTATATGATGCCGCACGAAAATTATCATACATACCCTGATCGTTGGGTTGATCTTCCATCAAACGAGTTGCTGCTTGTGGAGATTTCTGCTGACGGAACGCTAACGGCCGAAAACATTACGGTCGTTAGGCAGTCAACTGACATGACGATTGAAGTCTCGTTTTATACGAAGGGTCGCGTTTGGATGAATTCATTATCTTGCACGATTAAATGGGTAGATAACTGCGTTTACACCAATATTTCGTTTGACCCATTTTTGTTGGGAGGAGGTTTGGATGCTGTAAAGCTCCAATTAGGTGTTATCTACGGCCAACTTCAGTTTCTGTCCGAACCGACAATCCACGCGGATTATATCGATCCAAGCCCTTATGTTCAGAAGGCTCGGGCCGACAGAGGCAAGAGCCCCCTGCCTGCATATCGGGTGATCCGCCCTGGTCAGACCGTCATGCATTACCGCAAAGGTGACGCAGCGGGTGGCACCAAGGTTGAGGCCGGCAGTGAGAGCAGTGAAAAATTCAAGGGCCGGGGAAAGGGCGTTCCAAAGTCACCCCACTGGAACCCTGGCTGCACCTACGCAAAGAAGAATGGGCGGATCGTCCACAAGCGTCCCTACCCGGTGAAGGGCGGGAAATGTCCCAACCCCATCCCGGTGCTGGCGTTGAAGCCCAACGAGGTTCAGTTCGTGTCCGACTAATCGATTGTCGGGCACCTCGTTGCCGGGGCAGGACTGATCATCCCGCCCCCGAACGATCCCGGCGGCCAACTGCGGCAGTGATCAAATCAAGTTGACCAGCTTCCGTTTGGCATCGCTGTCGCCCTCAATATACCTCGCCGTCATCGCTAGACTGGCATGACCGACCAATTGCTGGACATCCCTCAAACTGCCCCCGGCCATGCCCACCTTTTTGGCCGCCGTGGTGACGAAGGTCCGGCGACCGCTATGTGATGAGCACCCAAGAAATCCCAGCCGCTGATACAATCTGGAGAACCACGCGACGACGGTGTTCGCCGTCATCCCTACGCCGCGTTCGGAAAAAATTACGGGATGGTTTGGACTGCGAATTCCACGGCTATGGAGTTCGACCAGGGCGGCCCGTAGCTCCTTGTTTATTGGGATCGACCGACCCGATGCCCGTTTGGTGGCTTTATCCTCCAGGTGGATCATGTCGCCCACTTCGCCGGTCGCGGTCAGTACCATCGACCAGCGAACGCACGCAATTTCCTTGGCCCTCATCCCGGCCTTGGCCGACAGCAGGAACATCACCCGATCTCGTGCGGCATGTCGGGTCGATCCAAGATGAAGCAAAACGGTCGAGATTTGGGTCGCCGTGAGAACCTTTGCCTGCTTGCCTGCCATGATCGCTAACTCGTCATAAAATTAAAGCAGTAGATAACTTTAAAACGAGTATAGCAGCCGCGAATAAATCGGCCAAGGCCAGGGCATTGAAAAATATGGAGTAAATAGCAACTCGTTATGAAATACCTATTTCATGGCGAGTTTATTGTCGCGATGCGGATCGGCTTCATGCATAGCAACGATATCTCCCTCTTCATCAGCGGGACTGCGGGTGCAATGCTATGCAATGTCGGTGTAATCACGGATAATTCGTGCTGTTGCAGGTGAACAGTGACCGAGGTGCATTCCATTTCGCTGACCGAATCGATTGGAGTATCGTGTCCATCCACGCCACCTTTAGGTGCTGATGCTGATTGGGGGGAATGATGTCGTTTGAACGCCCTATAACGATTAAGGAAGCCATTGACAGAATCCAGGAGAAGCGGTTCCTCCTCCCCGCGATACAAAGGGAGTTTGTGTGGTCGGCGGACCAAATTGAATTGTTATTTGATTCGTTAATGCGTGGATATCCAGTTGGGTCATTCTTGTTCTGGAAAATAGACAATGACAGCCAAAAGCAATTCCAATTCTATGAGTTTCTACGCAACTATCATGAAAGAGATCAGATTCATAATCCAAAAGCAGACACAAAAGGCGTTGGCGACATAACTGCCATTCTAGATGGGCAGCAGCGGTTAACGTCCTTGCTTATCGGCCTTAAAGGAACATATGCATATAAGCTACCGAGGAAGAGGTGGAACAATGACGCGGCATTCCCGACCCGCCGGCTATTTCTCAATCTTCTTTCTCAGGCAGATAACAGTGATAGGGAGTATGACTTTAGATTTTTGACGAAGGAAGAGGCCTCTGATGGTGATGAGAAGACGCACTGGTTCCCAGTTGGGGATGTCCTAGACTTCTCAGAGCCACACAAGGTCAATGAATACCTAATCAAGCACGATTTGCTGTCAAAGCCAAAAGACGCAGCGATATTTGCGAACAAAGCACTTTTTAATTTACAAAAACTTGTTCACGATAAGGAGATAATAAATTACTTCCTTGAACGCGGCGAGTCACTTGATAAAGTGTTGAATATTTTTATTCGGGTTAACAGCGGTGGCACTAAGCTGAGTTACTCCGATCTCTTGCTGTCGATAGCGACCGCTCAGTGGAGCAAGCGGGATGCACGTGAGGAGCTTAATGATTTTGTCACGGAAATAAACCGCTCCGGTGGAGTATTTAATTTCGACAAAGACTTTGTGCTGAAGTCTTGCCTTGTTGTTTGTGGATTTAAGGACATCGCCTTTAAAGTTGACAACTTTAAAGATGAAAACATGAAAAAAATTGAGAAGGATTGGGATAATATAACCGCATCAATTCGCACCACCGTAAATCTTGCCGAGAGCTTTGGATACGACAGGGAGACGCTGACATCGAGCAACGCACTGATTCCCGTCGCTTACTATCTTCATCAGAACGGGACGCCTAAAAACTTTGTTGAATCCGGCAAATTCTCGGAAGCTCGGGCGAAAATCAGAAAGTGGCTATCTATCACACTCTTGAAGAGGACATTTGGAGGTCAGCCGGACAACGTTCTGCGTCCAGTCCGTCAGGTTCTTCAAAAACATGTCGGCGAACATTTTCCTTTGTCTGAGATTGCCAAAGAACTTAAATCAACAACGCGGCCGATTGCATTTGATGAAGGAGAGGTATCGGATTTGCTGTATAACGAATACGGCTGGAGTTACACATTTTCTGTGCTTGCCTTGCTGTATAAGCACCTGGACTTTAGAAACAAATTTCATCAGGACCATATTTTCCCGAAGAAGCTGTTTACAGAAGCACGCCTAAAGCGGCGAGGGATAAAATCAGATAAGATTGATTTTTTCCTTGAGCATTACAACAGAATTGGCAATCTCCAGCTAATAGAAGGGCTGCCTAATCAGGAAAAGTCCGCAAAGGAATTCGATGTTTGGTTTGGTGAAACATTTAAGTCGAAAGCGGATAAGGCAGCATATAGGGAGCGTCATTACATTCCTGATGTTGAATTCTCTCTTGAGAATTTCCAAACATTTATCGAAAAGAGGGAAGTAATTCTGGCTGAGCAGCTTTCTAAGGAACTACTCATAGAGAGAAAGCCTTAGCTTTTAAATGCATAGGGCTGGATGATTGCCATCCAGCCCTATGCACCATATACCACTGACCAATCAGGCGACCTGGATCATTCCTTCACCATCGCGATGCCAAGAACCACTGAACCGGCGGCCCAATGGGGTCATGCCAACTGCATCGGCCAGGGCATGTGAAAACACCAAAAGCTCGGCACCCAATTTGCCGGTTCCATAGGTCCAACTGGTAGCGACCATCGGATACCCTGCATAGAACCGCCGTACTGCCGGGGCGTCGTTATATGACAACAACCAGCACCCTGGTCGCG
>NZ_AONQ01000140.1 GCF_000342045.1 Paramagnetospirillum caucaseum
TATCATCTCCAGGTTCTGATCGAACAGCGTTACGCCGCATGGAAGGTGGTCGATAATCGACTGGATGATGTGGCGGCATTCTGGAGAACTGGCGAGTGTCAGCAAGCCGCTGATACCGTCGTTATCGCCCAATGCCGTCATCGGATTATTCATTATTGAAACGTCCGAGCTTGGCTCAATTTAGCAACGCGGATGCCAAGGCCGTGTCCTCCTGGTGAAGTCGTATGATCATGTCAGGGATCAAACCGTCCAGAATGGTGCTTCGTTCAGGTCGGAATTGTCGCAGATTGCTGAATGAAGCCGTTTGAAAGTTCTCCGGGCTTCATTATGGGTGGCTACATGTCGAGCCCCATCGTGTTGACCTGCGACTCGGTCAAATAGGGCTTCTTCTCCGGCAAGATGCAGAAATGCCGCATCCAGGAATTCTCCAACCGAAATCTGGGCGGCTTCCAACATCCGAGCATCAACCGCCAAGGCAACGGCATCAAGCAGATGAAAAAGGTGCCGATGAGATGCATCCATCTCAGGCACGCCCAAAATCATCGAGTCTTGCCACCGAAGACGCATGGCCCCCACCTACGAAAGTTCTATTAAAAGTATGAGGGAGTTCTCGTCTTTAGGTCAATCAGCAGAATCCTGCATATCAACCATTGTTACAAGTCGTCGCAAATCGGTGCGTCCATCTGGATTCAGCCTGCCGCAGTGAATTCAGCCTGTATCAAGCTAAAGAACTTTCGATCCTCAGATAGCATGTGCTTGGCGATGAAGTCATAAGCGAGATAGTTGAAAAGCTCGCCAACCGACAATTCTCCTTGCTTGAAACTTTCCACTAGATTGTTGGCATGATCGATCAAGGATTTGTGGGTTTCGGCATGTTCATCGGCAGCCGCGTAGCCTACTGACCTAAAAATCATCTCTTCATCATGAAAGTGCTTGGCGAGGTCGGCCACAAGCGATTCGACCTGGGGAACAACTTCATCATCTGGTCGATCTCCGAGCACCGAAGTCAGAAGATTGTTGGCGAGATCAAACAGATCGCGGTGCTGGCTATCGATCAAAGAATGACCGGACTCGTATGCCTTTCGCCATCCCAGCCGCATATACGCCAGATAAAGAAGTTCTGCTTCTCCGGTCTCGCCCGGATGGGTCGCATCCTTGATCACTTGGTTCCGACCACCTGCCTTTGCGGCATATAGGGCGGCATCAGACCTGGAGAGCCAGGATTCCCAAGATTCTTCTTCCCGGCATTCCGCGACACCGAGACTGGCAGTAACACGTCCGACAACAGAGAATTCATAGGCCATTGTGGCCTTGCGAATTCGTTCAGCGAGAAGGCTGGCGATCATCACCCCGCTGTTAGGCATAAGGATCACGAACTCCTCACCACCCCAGCGACCAAGGAGATCGGTAGACCGCATGCACTTTCGGGCGATATTGCAGAAGGCTTTCAAAACATCATCACCAACCGCATGGCCGTGGGTGTCGTTGATCCGCTTAAAATGGTCAAGATCGATGAAGAGTAGCGATACGGGATGTCCATACCTCGTCTTTCGCAACATTTCCTGCTGGGCGGTTTCTTCAATTCTTCGACGGGTCCAAGCCCCAGTCAGGCCATCTCGCTGTGCCAGATGTTCAAGCTCTTCCCGTGCAGCGTGGAGTTCGGCATTTGATGCTGCGAGAGCCGCAACAGTGTCGGTGAGTTCCAGGTTCAGGGCTTCAAGATCGCGGCTGCGTTCTACCAAAGCACGACGTTCTGTGATGTCCGTGTACAGGGTGACGAATCCACCGGCGGGAATTGGACGCCCGGCAATTTCCAAGATGGTGCCATCGGGACGGACACGTTCAAATTGGTACGGTTCCATGGACTTAGTTCGAAGCACAACCTCTTCAGCGAGTTCGTCTGGTTTACCGGGGCCATATTCACCGCGTTGGGCATTGAATGTGGCGAGATTTCTCAACGTGGGCAGGCCTGCTGCGAACAGTTCATCAGGAAAGTCCAGCAGACGCCGAAACACCCCATTGCAGGCAACCATGTTCAGGGACTGATCAAACAGCGACACCCCACACGGTAGGTGGTCAATGATCGGCTGGATCATGCTCTGGCATTCTGGGATTTCGACGAGATTCAGCAGGCGGCCAATATCCTGGTCACCTCCATGCTGATTTCGCCCATCATCTATCATTGCAGGTTCCTGCGTATCAAATCACAGATGCCAACACCGTGTGTTTCCTGCGGGGCACAGAAATCTGACATCCAGAATTTCTACCTTGAGTTTTACCGCAGCATGAATGGCAAGGTCAATCCGTAGCGACCCCCGATAGCCCGCTCGTTACAAATCGTTGGCCCACGCAACGAATATGTAAACGGCCCCCAGCCCACGTCACCGCACGACCACCGGGGCACGTCTACGCTGCGGATTGAAATTCCTGTCTCGGTCATCCGCTGTTCTTGCTGGCTGCGACCATTTCCTGAATGATCAGCCGGAACATCGATTGGGAGGAGGCGAGCATGCGTTGTCCTTTTTGCGGACATGACGACACCCAGGTGAAAGATTCCCGCCCTACCGATGACAATGCATCCATCCGTCGCCGCCGGGCTTGCCCTGCCTGTGCATCACGCTTTACCACCTTCGAGCGGGTGCAAATCCGCGATCTGGTGGTGATCAAGAAGGACGGCAGCCGCTCCACCTTTGACCGCGACAAGGTGGTCAAATCGCTTCAGATCGCCTTGCGGAAACGTCCCGTGGATGAGGAGCAGATCGAACGCATCGTCAATGGCATCCATCGCCGCCTGGAGAGCTTGGGGGAGAACGAGGTTCCGTCCAAGCTCATCGGCGAACTGGTCATGGATGTGCTGATGGAGATGGATCAGGTCGCCTATCTTCGCTATGCGTCGGTCTATCGGAACTTCCGTGAGGCCAAGGATTTCGGCGATTTCCTTGGGAAGATGGGACGGCAAGGCGATGACTAAAGCCGCATGACGATAAGCCTACAAGGTATTGGCCAATATCCCCGTTACTTTCCCCTGGAAGCCCCCCCCCTTTACGGCAGAAATAGCTATCCCAAAAATTCACTCACCTTGTTCAGGAATTTTTCAATTGAGATGGGCTTGGCGAGGTAGGCGTCACAACCGCTTTCAAGGATTCGCTCCTCGTCACCCTTCATAGCAAACGCGGTTACCGCGATGATAGGGATCGCTTGAAGTTCAGCATCTTCCTTCAGTACGCGGGCGAAATCTAGGCCGGAAACCCCCGGCAACTGGATATCCAAAAGGATAAGATTTGGGCGGCTCTGCTCGACAATCTCTTTGGCTTCGCGACCATCCATTGCTTGCAGGGTGGAGTAGCCTCTGGCCTGAAGAATGTCGTTAAAAAGCTTCAAACTGAGGGCATTGTCCTCAATGATCAGTATGGTCTTCCTGGGCAATTGGTCCCGCATTGAGATGCTCCAAAAATTCAAGAAACATCCGCACCATAAGTATGTAAGCTAAAGTTTGGTCACCCGCAAATGAGATTGAGAATCTGCCGCATTCCCCCGTGGCGAGCCAATCAGATCAATGGTAACCGCCTACATCCGGGGGCAGCCGCTCAGCCATCAAGTTGTAAATCGCAGTCATTGCGATTAACTTGCATCATCATTCTTTTGTGGTATGTGTTTTGTTCAGGTGAATGAAATGCGACAGGAAGTGAGCCGTGGATGAATCG
>NZ_AONQ01000141.1 GCF_000342045.1 Paramagnetospirillum caucaseum
GCCCCCCATCTCCAGCGCCACGCCATCCGCTTCCAGCCCGGCCTCAACGAGGATCTGGCCGCCACCGCCATCTGGGGCACCCAGCAGATCGGCCTGTTCAACGGCCCCACCCATGACGGCGTCTTCGCCATGTGGTACGGCAAGGGGCCGGGGCTGGACCGCAGCGTCGACGTATTCAAGCACGCCAATTCCGCCGGTGCCGCCGCCCATGGCGGCGTGCTGGTGCTGGCCGGCGACGACCACGGCGCCAAGTCCTCGACGCTGGCGCATCAGAGCGAGCACGTCTTCATGGCCGCCCAGATGCCGGTGCTCAATCCGGCGGGCGTGCAGGAAGTGCTGGATTTCGGCCTGTTCGGCTGGGCGCTGTCGCGCTTCTCCGGCCTGTGGGTGGGCATGAAGGCCATTTCCGAGACGGTGGAAAGCTCGGCCTCGGTGACGGTCGATCCCTGGCGCCAGGTGTTCGTGACGCCCGAGGACTTCAAGATGCCGCCCGGCGGCCTCAACATCCGCTGGCCCGACAAGTTCCTGGAACAGGAACACCGCCTGATGGCGCACCGCATTCCGGCGGCCCTGGCCTTCGCCAAGGCCAACCGCATCGACCGCACCATCATCGATTCCCCCGCGCCGCGCTTCGGCATCGTCACCACCGGCAAGTCGTACCTGGACGTCATGCAGGCCCTGGCCGATCTGGGGATCGACGAACGCCACGCCGCCGAGATCGGCATCCGCCTCTACAAGGTGGGCATGAGTTGGCCGCTGGAACCCAGCGGCATCCGCGCCTTCGCCGAGGGACTGGACGAGATTCTGGTGGTGGAGGAAAAGCGCGCCGTCATCGAGGAACAGCTCAAGGCCCAGCTCTACAACTGGCGGGAAGACGTCCGCCCCCGGGTGATCGGCGAGCACGACGAGAGCGGCGCCTGGACCCTGCCGCCCTATGGCGAGCTGACGCCGGCCATGATCGCCCGCGTCATCGCGGCGCGCATCGGCCGCTTCTACACCTCGCTTCGGATCAAGGAGCGCCTGGACTTCCTGGACGACAAGGAACGGCGCCTCGCCGCCATTCCGCAAGGCTTCACCCGCATCCCCTATTTCTGCGCCGGCTGCCCCCACAACACCTCCACCAACATCCCCGAGGGCAGCCAGGCCATGGCCGGCATCGGCTGCCACTTCATGGCCACCTGGATGGACCGCGAGACCCTGACCTACACCCATATGGGCGGCGAGGGCGCCACCTGGATCGGCCAGGCCCCCTTCACCAGCCGCAAGCATATGTTCCAGAACCTGGGCGACGGCACCTATACCCATTCCGGCTCCCTGGCCATCCGCGCCGCCTTGGCGGCCAAGAGCAACATCACCTACAAGATCCTCTACAACGACGCCGTGGCCATGACCGGCGGCCAGCCGGCCGAATCCGGCTTCTCGGTGGCCGCCATGGCCGCCCAGGTGCGGGCCGAGGGCGTCCAACGCATCGCCGTGGTCTCCGACGATCCCGGCAAGTACCCGGCCGGGTGCTTCCCCGCCGGCGCCACCATCCATCACCGCGACGGCCTGGATGCCTTGCAGCGGACTCTGCGCGAGGAGGACGGCGTCAGCGTGCTGATCTACGACCAGACCTGCGCCGCCGAGAAGCGCCGCCGGAGAAAGCGCGGCCTGATGCCCGACCCGGACGAGCGCATCTTCATCAACGAGAAGGTCTGCGAGGGCTGCGGCGATTGCGGCGTCAAGTCCAACTGCGTGGCGGTGATCCCGGTGGAAACCGAATGGGGCCGCAAACGCGCCATCGACCAGTCGTCGTGCAACAAGGACTTCTCCTGCGTCAAGGGCTTCTGCCCCAGCTTCGTCTCGGTCAAGGGCGCCCATATCCGCCGGCTGAAGGGCCGGGGCGCCGCCGATACCGCCGCCCTGCCCGTCCCCGTCCTGCCCGGCGCCGCCGAACCCTACGGCATCATCGTCACCGGCATCGGCGGCACCGGGGTGGTGACGGTGGCCGAGGTGCTGGGCATGGCCGCCCATCTGGAGGGCAAGGGCGTTACCTCCCTCGACCAGACCGGGCTGGCCCAGAAGAACGGCGCGGTGATGAGCCATGTGCGCATTTGCGACGATCCGGCCCGCCTGCACGCCGTGCGCATCGCCGCCGGCCAGGCGCGGCTGCTGCTGGCCTGCGACATGGTGGTGGCCGCCGGCTTCGACACCCTGGCCAAGCTGAAGCCCGGCAAGTCCTTCGCCGTGGTCAACCGCCACGAATCCATGCCGGCCACCTTCACCCATGCCCCCGACCTGGCCTTCCCGGCCCACGGCATGGAGGACACCATCCGCGATCAGGTGGGCGGCGAATCCGAATTCATCGAGGCGACCCGCCTGGCCACCACCTTGCTGGGCGACGCCCTGGCCACCAACATGTTCCTGGTGGGCTATGCCTGGCAGAAGGGCCGCATCCCGCTGGCCGAGGCCTCGATCCTGCGCGCCGTGGAACTGAACGGCGCCATGGTCGACTTCAACGTCCAGGCCTTCCGCTGGGGCCGCCTCGCCGCCCACGGCCCGGCGGAGGTGGAGCGCATCGCCGCGCCGCCGGTGGGCGGCAACGACCACCGGCGCCTGTCGGAAAGCCTGGACGAACTGATCGAACGCCGCGTGGCCCATCTCACCGGCTGGCAGAACGCCGCCTGGGCGTCCCGCTACCGCGCCCTGGTGGACCGGGTCAGGGCGGCGGAAAACGCCGTCCTGCCCGGCTCGGAGAACCTGACCGAGGCGGTGGCCCGCTCCCTGGCCAAGCTGATGAGCTACAAGGACGAGTACGAGGTGGCGCGGCTGTATTCCGATGGCGGCTTCCTCGCCTCGCTGAAGGAGCAGTTCGAGGACTGGAAGCGCCTGGAAATCCATCTGGCCCCGCCCTTCATGGGAGCGGAGAAACGCCGCTTCGGGCCGTGGGCGCTGCGCCTGATGCCGCTCCTTTCCCGGTTGAAGGGCCTGCGCGGCACCCTGTTCGACCCGTTCGGCGGCAGCGAGGAGCGCCGGCTGGAACGCCGGCTGATCGGCGAGTTCGAGGCGGCGGTCGAGGCCATCCTGGCCCACCTGTCGCCCGACAGCCACGCCCTGGCGGTGGAGATCGCCGCGGCCCCCCGGCGCATCCGCGGCTTCGGCGCCATCAAGCTGAAGGCCGCCGCCGAGGTGCGGGCCGAGATGGCCGAGATGCTGCGACGCCTCGCCGTTCCGTAGCTTTGCCCTTGATTCGCATCGGCGGGCGGGTTTGACTTGCCCCATGAGCGAAATCGAAGACCTCGATCTGGAATTCGCCGATCTTCCCGAGCATGCGGCGATCATCGAGACGCTGTGGCAAGAGGCCGCCCTTGCCCGCCGCTATGGCGACATCGACCCGGCGCTGGACGCCTATCGCCGCATCATCGAGCTCGATTCCAGCCATTCCGAGGCGCGGCTGGCCGCCGCCGAGACCTGCCGGCTGGCGGGCAAGCCGCGCGACGCGCTGCGCTTCTGCCTCGACCTGCTGGAGATGGACCGCCAGCACGTCGGCTGCCGGCTGGAACTGACCGAGGCGCTGCGCCAGATCGGCCAGCC
>NZ_AONQ01000142.1 GCF_000342045.1 Paramagnetospirillum caucaseum
GGTCGACAGCGCGTTCAGCGTGGTGGTGCTGAGGCCCGACACCTGGGTGGCGGTCAGTCCGTCGATCTGGGTGGTGGTCAGCGCCGCGGTGTTGGTGGTGGAGAGCGCATTGATCTGGGTGACGGAGAGCGCCGCCACCTGGGTCGAGGTGATGCCCGACAGGGTGGTGGTGGTCAGGGCGCCGGTCTGGGTGCTGGTCAGGTTGCCGACCTGGGTGACGGTCAGGGCCGCCACGTCGGTGGTTTCCAGGGCGTTGACCTGGGTGGTGGTCAGGCCGCTCACCTGGGTGGCGTCCAGCGAGCGCGCCTGGGTGGTGGTCAGCGCCGCCACGTCGGTGGTCTGCAGGGCGTTCAGCGTGGTGGTGCTGAGGCCGCTGACCTGGGTGGTGGTCAGGCTTTCCACCTGGGTGGTGGACAGGGCCGCCACACCGGTGGTGGTCAGCGCGTTCAGCGCCGTCGCCGAGATGGCCCGCAGATCGGTGGTCTCGATGGCGCCCAGCGCGGTGGTGATCAGGCCGGCCGCCTGGGTGGTGGTCAGACCCGACACCTGGGCGGAATTCAGGCCGGACAGCGCCGTGGTCGACAGGGCGTTCAGGCTGCTGGTGGTCAGGCCGGCCACCGTCGCCGAGGTGACGCTCGACAGCTGGGTGGTGGAAAGCTCCGCCACCGCGGTGGTGGTCAGCGCGTTGATCTGGGTGGTGGACAGCGTCGCCACTTCGGTGGCGGTCAGGCTGCCGACGCCGGTGGTGGTCAGCGCCCCGGTCTGGGTGGTGGTGAAGGCCCCCACCTGGGTGGTGGTCAGCGCCGCCAAGTCGGTGGTCTCGAAGGCGTTCAGGTTGGTGGTGCTGAGGCCGGCGATCTGGCCGGTGGTCAGGCTCCGGACCTGGGCGGTGGACAGGGCCGCCACGTCGGTGGTCTCGAGGGCGTTCAGGGTGGTGGTGTTGAGGCCGCTGACCTGGGTGGTGCTGAAGCTGGCCACCTGGGTGCTGGTCAGGCCAGCCAGGCTGGTGGTGGACAGGGCATTGATCTGGGTGGCGGTCAGCGTGCTGATCACCGCGGAATTCAGCGCCGCCGCCGCCGTGGTGGTCAGCGCCCCGGTCTGGGTGGTGGTCAGGCCGCGCAGCTGGGTGGCGGTCAGGCTGGCCAGGGTGGTGGTGGTCAGGCTGTTCAGGTTGGTGGTCGACAGGCCGCCGACCTGGGTGGAGCTGACGCTGCTCACCTGGGCGGTGGACAGCACCGCCGCATTGGTGGTGGACAGCGCGTTCAGGTTGGAGGTGGACAGGGCGCCCACTTCGGTGGCGGTCAGCACGCTCACCGCCGTGGTGGCCAGCGCCCCGGCCTGGGTGGTGGAGAGCCCGCCGACCTGGGTGGTGGTCAGCGCGGCGAGATCGGTGGTTTCCAGGGCGTTGACCTGGGTGGTGGTCAGTCCGCCCACCTGGGCGGCGGTCAGCGAGCGCACCTGGGCGGTGGACAGCACCGCCAGATCGGTGGTTTCCAGGGCGTTCAGCACCGTGGTGCTGAGGCCGCTGACCTGGGCGGTGGTCAGGCTCGACACCTGGGTGGTGGTCAGGTGAGCGATGTTGGTGGTGGACAGCGTGTTCAGCGCGGTGGCGGTCACCGCCGCCAGATCGGAGGTCTCCAGGGCGCCCAGCTGGGTAGTGGACAGGGCGGCGGTCTGGGTGGAGGTCAGACTCCGGGCCTGGGTGGTGCTCAGGCTGGCGACGGCGGTGGTGCTCAGCACGTTGAGGTTGGAGGTCGACAATCCGCCCACCTGGGTGCTGGTCAGCGATCCGACCTGGGTGCTGCTCAGCGAGGCCGCGCTGGTGGTGGTCAGCGCGTTCAGCTGGGTGGCGGTCAGCACTCGCAGATCGGTGGTGGACAGCGCCGCCGCCGACGTGGAGTTCAGCGCCGTCAGCTGGGTGGCGGTCAGACTCTGGGCCTGGGTGGCGGTCAGGGCCGCCACGTCGGTGGTCTCCAGGGCGTTGATCTGGGTGGTGGACAGGGCGCCGACCTGGGCCGAGGTCAGATTCCGGACCTGGGTGGTGGTCAGGGCGGCCACGTCGGTGGTTTCCAGCGCGTTCAGCGCGGTGGCGGTCAGGCCGGAAACCTGGGTGTTGGTCAGCGAAGCGACCTGGGTGGAGGTCAGGGCCGCCGCGTTGGTGGTGGTCAGCGCGTTCAGCAGGGTGGCGGTGACCGCCGAAATGCCGGTGGTGGACAGCGCGCCGGCCGCGGTGGTGGTGAACGCCGCCGCCTGGGTGGTGGTCAGACTCCGGACCTGGGTGGCCGAGAGGCTGGCCAGGCCGGTGGTGGACAGGGCGTTGAGATTGGAGGTCGAGAGCCCGGCCACCTGGGTGGTGGTCAGGCTGCCCGCCTGGGTGCTGGTCAGCGACGCCGCGCCGGTGGTGGTCAGCGCGTTCAGCTGGGTGACGGTGAGGGCGCGGGTCTCGGCCGAGGTCAGCGCCGCGGCGTTGGTGGTGGTCAGCGCCGTGATCTGGGTGGTGGTCAGGCCGCCGATCTGGGTGGCGGAGAGTGCCGCGATATCGGTGGTCTCGACGGCGTTCAGCGTGGTGGTGGTCAGGCCGCCGATCTGGGTGGCGGTCAGGTTCTTGATCTGGGTGGTGGTCAGTGCCGCGACGCCGGTGGTGTCCAGGGCGTTCAGCGCCGTGGTGCCCAGGCCGCTCAGCGTGGTGGCCGACAGCACGCTCTGCTGGGTGGTGGACAGTTCCGCCACGTTGGTGGTGGACAGGGCGTTGAACACCGTGGCGGTCAGGGCGCCCAACTCGGTGGTGGTCAGCGCGCCGGCCTGGGTGGTGGTCAGCGCCGCCACCTGGGTGGTGGTCAGACTCCGGGCCTGGGTGAGGGTCAGGCCGGCCAGGGAGGTGGTCGACAGCGCGTTGAGATTGGTGGTGCTGAGGCTGCCCACCTGAACGGTGGTCAGGCCGGAAATCTGGGTGGTGGACAGCTGGGCCACGTTGGTGGTGGTCAGCGCGTTGACCTGGGTGGTGGAGAGCGCCTTGGCCTCGCTGGAGGTCAGCGCGCCCACCTGGGTGGTGGTCAGCGCCGTCACCTGGGTGGTGGTCAGTCCGCCGACCTGGGTGGCGGTCAGAGTCGCGATGTCGGTGGTTTCGAAGGCGTTCAGCTGGGTGGTGGACAGGCCGCCGACCTGGGTGGCGGTCAGCGCCCGCGCCTGGGTGGTGGTCAGGGCCGCAACGTCGGTGGTCTCAAGCGCGTTCAGCGTGGTGGTCGAGAGCCCGGCCGTCTGGGTGCGGGTCAGGCTGGCCACCTGGGTGGTGGACAGCGCCGCCACGTTGGTGGTGGAGAGCGCGTTGATCTGGGTGGCGGTCAGCACCGCCAGGTCGGTGGTCTCGATGGCGCCCAGCGCCGTGGTGGTCAGGGCGCCGACCTGGGTGGTGGTCAGACTCCGGGCCTGGGTGAGGGTGATGCCGGCCAGGGCGGTGGTCGACAGGGCATTGAGATTGGTGGTGCTGAGGCCGCTCACCTGGGTGGCGGTCAGGCTGGTCACCTGGGTGGTGGACAG
>NZ_AONQ01000143.1 GCF_000342045.1 Paramagnetospirillum caucaseum
GGTGAAGACCGCGGGCGCGAGCTGATTTTGGTCAGCCGGATTGCCCTTCCTTCTTCTTGGCGAGGCGGGCCCTGACGGCATTGCGTTGATTGGCGATGCGGCCGAGGGCGTACTTGATCGGCAGGTCGTCGAAGGTTTCGGGATCGTAGTCGTCAAGCCACTCCACCATATCGGTATGGTTGGGGTGGTCGGGATCGGCGATGGCGTCGAGGAGCTCATAAAATCCCGGAATGCCGCCGCAGTCTTCGGGCGGAGAGTTCCGCTCGCCGCCGATGTAGCGTGGATAGGAGAGAGCGGAGTCGCCCTGGCGGACGCCGCTGACCGTGAGCCGGTGTTCCCAGGAATCGCCGAAGTCGTAGAGGTAATCGATGATGGTCTTGCCTGGGGCCAGCACATCGCGCAGACGCACCTTGGAGGCTTCAAAGCGCGGCTCGGTTCCCCAATCCTCGTCCATGGGCAACCCGTATTTCCGCGTTGCGACGGTGAACTCCCAGAGGTGGCAATCGAACCATCCCATGACCGCCTGGATGATGTCGTGCAGGGCCTTGAGGGTGATGGAGGTCGGCACTTCGACAGCGCGCCAGATCAGCGGATCGGTATCCACCAGTTCGATGCGGATGGTGGCGATCTCATTGAAGCTCTCTGCAGCGGATTTGGATGTGCGGTTCATGCCGCCAATGTGTCAGGTCCGGCGGCCCAATTCCAGGGCAGCAATTCACCGATCCGCTTGGCGGGATGCCCGGGCAGGCGCGCCAGGACGTCGGCCAGCCAGGCCCTGGGATCGACGCCGTTGAGCTTGGCGGTCTCGATCAGGGTGTACAGCGCGGCGGCGCGCCGTCCACCGGCATCGGAGCCGGCGAAGGTCCAGTTGCGCCGCCCCACCGCGATGCCGCGTATCGCTCGCTCCGCCGCGTTATTGGACAGGTCGACGCGGCCGTCCGTCAGGAACAGGGTGAAGGCTGGCCAGCGCTTCAAGAGGTAGTCGATGGCCTTGGCGGTGTCCGACTTGGCCGACAGCCCGACCCGCTTGTGGTGCAGCCAGGTGGACAGGTCGTCCACCAGCGGCCGGGTGCGCTCGGCCCGTGCGGCCAGCCGTTCTTCGGGGGCCAAGCCATTGATGTCGCGCTCGATGGCGAACAGCGCGTCGATGCGGCTGACCGCCTCGATGGCGATCGGCGCCTTCTTCAGCTCGGCCAGCTCGAAGAATTTCCGCCGCCCATGCGCCCAGCACGCCGCCTCGACGATGACGCCCTTTTGGTACAGCCGCCCGAAGCCGGAGAAGGCGTCGGCCTGCATGATGCCGCTGAAGCCGGCGAGGAAAGCCTCGGCATGCTCTCCGCTGCGGTCGGGCGAGTAGAAGTAGGCGGCCGCCGGCGGCGAAGGCCGCCTTTCCGTTGAATCGGGCGCCTGCGCGCCCAGTGGATCGGCGCCGCTGAAGGGCCGGTCGTCGCGCACCACCGTCCACAGCCGACCGGTTTTGGTCTTGCCTTTCGCCAGCACCGGCACCGGGGTGTCGTCGACATGGACTCGCGGGCCGGCACGGGCATGATCGGCGATGGCGTCGACCAGCGGCCTCAATGCGACGCTGACCGCGCCGACCCAATCGGCCAGGGTGGAGACATCGATCTCGACACCCTCGGTCGCGAAGCGACCGCTCTGGCGGTGCAGCGGCAGGTGCAGACCGAACTTGCCGAACACCACTTCGGCCAGCAGGTTGGCGCCGGCCCGGCCGCGCGAGATGGGACGGAACGGCGCTGGCGGCTGGGTGATGGCCTCGCAGGTCCGGCAGGAGAACTTCTCCCGCACATGCTGGATCACCTGCCACTTGGCCGGGACGCGCTCCAGCGTCTCGGTGATGTCCTCGCCCAGTTTGTGCAGCTTGCCGCCGCAGCAGGGACACGCCGACGGTGACGGCTCGACCACCCGGACACGGGGCAGATGCTCGGGCAACGGGCGCCGCGCCGGCTTAGCCCGGGGATGGGCCTGCACCTCAGCCGTCTCGGCGGCGGCTTCGACCGCGGCGGCGGTCTCCTCCAGATCCTCCAAGGACAGCTCAAGCTGCTCGATGCGGGCGCTGCGCTCGGCCGACTGGCCGAAGCGCTCGCGCCGGAGCCGGGCGATCTCCAACTTGAGCCGCTCGATTTCGATGTCCAACACCCGCCGATCCGACTCGGCGGCCAGCCGCGCCGCCCGCTCGGCGAGGATCATCGCATGGGCGGCGGCAAGGTCACGGGGAAGGGCTTCGGCGGTATTGGTCACCCCGAAAGTGAATCAAAATCCAGCGCTCTTGAACAGCGATTTCCTCAGCCGGCGGCGCTCGGACGCCAGGTTTTCTGCGGCATCCGCCAATCAATCCCTTCCAGCAGGTAGCCGAGTTGGGCCGGGGTGATGGTCACTGCCCCATCGGCCGGCGACGGCCACAGGAAGCGACCCCGCTCCAGCCGCTTGCAGAACAGGCACAGGCCCTGTCCATCCCACCACAGCACCTTGATCAGATCACCGCGCCGACCACGAAACACGAACAGGTGGCCGGAATGCGGGTCGCGCGATAGCCGCTCCTGCACCAACAGCGCCAGGCCGTCGAAGCCCTTGCGCATGTCGGTGTGCCCGGTCGCCAGCCAGACCCGGACCCCACTGGGGATCGGGATCATCGCCCGGCCAGCGCCTTGATGATCGCCGATGCCAAACCCGGCGTCGCCGTCGCGGGAATGCGGACGCCCGCGCCGCTCGCCAAGCGCACCTCGATTACCGCATCCGAGCCCGAGCGCACGGCCGACTGATCCCCGACCGGCACCATCATTACCTCGGCGAATTCCTGGGCATGCCCACGCAGATCCTGGCGCCAGCGGTAGATCTGACCGGCGCACACATCCGCCCGTCGGGCCACCTCCGCGACGATCGCGCCGGGGGCGAACGCCGCCGCCACGATTGCCCGCTTCTGCTCAGCACTCCAGCGCCGCCGTCGCTCCGGACCGGTCAGAACATGAACCTGCGCCACCCAACATCTCCTGGCATCGGTGCAAACAATGGTGCTTGCACCGGTGCCAAGGCTGGCAGCATCACAGCCCTGACGGCAAGGCGGTCGTCGCCGGACGGATAC
>NZ_AONQ01000144.1 GCF_000342045.1 Paramagnetospirillum caucaseum
GGAACGAAGCATCAGTTCTTTGTTCCGATGAAATTCAGATCAAGGAACTGCAAGAAGGTGTCAAGGCACTCAAGATTCTGGAAAATGAAGCATGGACCGAAATCTGGCGTCGGGTGAGGTGATGCGTAATGTGGCAGGAAGTACCCCACCCTGCCACACCACACCATGATCACGCAGCTTCCGGCGTAGTACTGGTCTCTGGAACCGCCTTGGCCCGACGCCAGACCCAACGCATCTTCGACCCCATTCGCATGACGATTCCCCCCGGCTTGGTGGTCAAGGTCTTGTTGAGGGTGAATTCTCCATTGACGTCCATTGCCATCAAATCCACCTCGATCCGACCTGGGCTGGGGATCGACATAACCAAATACGGCACGCAAGCAGTATCGTCCTGACCAAGCAAGGTCCAATTTCCACAGCGACCCTTGGGCTTGGTGATAACTGGGCTAAAATACGTTCTGGCATTCAGGCTGATAGCTTTTGTGTATATTTTATATATATCCACAAATGATGCCTTTGATTTGTAGGTTCCGTCGATCAGCTTGTTGAGATCATCGTAGCTGCTGAATTTGACGGTGTACTCAATGCCATCAATTTCGATAAGTCCGCTGAACTGATACCGTGAACTGAATGCCAGTGATTTATGTCCTTTTTTCGGGATATCTCTTGGTTCTTCCCGAAATACGCAAAAATAGTCGAGTTCATACATGATTATGATGTGTCCTTTGTTTCTGGTTCTCTCCTGAGTTAGTCTATATTGTTGACTAAAAAGTTAGACTTAGTCTATGTTGGTATCCAATATAGACTAGGTCGCACTTTAGCTAATCACGGATTAGCCATATCCAACACCGACAACTCACTCCTTTCGTCTGTCCAAGACCAAGACGCCTGCGGCGTCATGACAAAATGAACAACTCATTTCCTTCGTTGGTCCCAAAACCAAGACGCCTTCGGCGTCATCATGGATTTCAACTCATGTGGTTCAGGTCCAACACCGACAACTCGTTCCCTTCGTTCGTCACAACACCACCCTGCCCCCGGCAGGGGATCAGATCGACTACGCCTATGGCGGCTCATGCCGTTTCATATGGAGTAGCCGAAGGCGTTTCATGGCCTCGACGAAGACATTTTCGAATGGGCTAACATGAATCGGCAATTTGTTTGTTATTTGCTGATAGCAAGTAGTCCCCAGAATATCCAGCTTATATCCATCATGATTGATGTCAGATTAATTCGCCAATTTACTGCACGTGGCTTGTCATCATCTTAATGTGACGCTAAATGCGGTCACCTGTCAGACCTAACAATCTCCGGCGAAGTCCAGCACTGATGCGTCAATGCAGCAACGCATCGCCGTATGTCTGTATGTGTGATTTGATTAATTGGCATCATGTGGCCGTGCGGCCATATCATGAAATATATTAATGCCGCTATATTGGCCTTTATTAATTACGGCCTTATCATGCTTTCAAGGTTAACGTATGGAGGCTATTATGTTGCAGCTTAAGTTCTCGAACGAAAAGAAGGTTCTGGTTTCCGAAGCCCGGAAAAAGACCCCCCGGCAGGTTGTGCTGGATGGCATCCAGAATCAGGTCGAACTGCTGAAGAATCCCGGCTTCACCGTCGAACGGGTTCGCTATTCCAAGGGTGCCGAAAACGGCAACACGCGGCAGAGCATCAGTCGTCCGCCCCAGGCTTGGTTCTGGAAGTCAGCCAACGACGGCACCCTGCTGATGGAGATTCGGTATGGCCGCACCGTGGTGGAACTCCAGGGTCAGGGGATGGCCAACACCGTGATTGCGGGCAAGACCAACGCCGATGCAATCAAAGTGCTGGAGCAGATCGCTACTGCCGTGAAGGCCGGGGAACTCGATGAACCTCTGGAGGCTGCCCGCATCAAGGCGAAGCATCGTCGCGGCAAGTCCGAGTAGCAGATCATCATCGGATTGCGTTACCGGGGCAGGTTGGTAATCAACCTGCCCCGAATGATTCCTACAACCATGTAACCCGCTGATCAGATCAAGTTGACCAGTCGCCGCTGCGAATCCGAATCGAACTCGATGTAACGGGCCGTCATCGCCAAACTGCGATGACCGGCAAGCTGCTGGACATCACGGAGGGAGCCACCGGCCTGCCCAACCTTTCGAGCCGCGTTGGTGACGAACGTCCTTCTTCCCGAATGCGATGAGCAGCCCTGGAACCCGAGGCGATCATAAAGGCGGGTGAACCACGCGACGACGGTGTTCGCCGTCATCCCCACACCGCGTTCGGAAAAAATTACAGGACAATCTGCCCCCCGAATTCCTCGGGCATGCAGATCAACCAGGGCGGCACGCAGTTCACGGTTCAAAGGGATCGACCGACCCGACGCCCGTTTTGTGGCTTTGTCCTCCAGGTGGATGACATCCCCGACCTCGCCGGTCGCGGTCAGCACCATGCTCCATTCGACCATGGCAATTTCCTTGGCTCGAAAACCGGCCTTCACGCTGAGTAGGAACATGACCCGATCACGAACGCCATGCCGTGTCGATGCGAGGTGGGTCAGCACCGTCGAGATTTGGGCAGTCGTCAATGTCTTCGCTTGCCGTCCAGCCATGATCTTCAACTCGCCATAAAATTAAAGCATTAGATAACTTTAAAACGAGTATAGCATCCGCGAATAAATCGGCCAAGGCCACCCCATTGAAAAATATGGAGTAAATAGCAACTCATCATGAAATACCTATTTCATGATGAGTGCGGTTTCTTTCAATTTTGCAGACTATGATTTATTGCTTCGGAGCAAAGCCACGGATGCTGGAATGCACATCATCGACGCGACTGATCAATCAGGCGACCTGGATCAATCCCTCATCATCACGATGCCATGAACTTTCGAACCGGCGACCCAATGGGGTCATGCCTACTGCGTCGGCCAGTTCGTTCGAGAAGATCAGCAATTCGGCACCGACCTTGCCGGTTCCATAGGTCCAGGAAGCAGGGACCATGGCGAACCCTGCATAGAACCACCTTACTGCCGGGGCGTCGTTATATGACAACAACCAGCACCCTGGTCGCG
>NZ_AONQ01000145.1 GCF_000342045.1 Paramagnetospirillum caucaseum
TTGGAGCGGGTGAAGGGAATCGAACCCTCGTCGTAAGCTTGGGAAGAGACGCCTCAATGAAACCACTTCCTAAAACCCAACAAATACAGCCCTATGCGATTCATTTATGAACAGCACACTGAAACTCACTGTGCCGCATCTGTGTCATGGAATAGCATTTACTTCATACGTGTCAAGAACAGGGTTGATTCCATGGGGTAGGTCATAAGCTTTCGCGGCTTATGATGGTGTCTGCCCGATGGCGTCGGCACCCAATTCCTTCTTCAACCTCTGCACCAGTCCGGTGCTGATCTTGACCTTCCTGGCTGTTTCGCGGATGCCCGTTCCGGCAGCCAGAAGTTCCTTCGCTCGTTCGACCTTGGCCGGATTGGTCGGGGGCCGCCCCAGTTTCCTGCCTTCGGATTTCAAGCGATTCAGCGATGTTCGAACCCGTTCGGACAGGATGGATCGTTCCATCTCGCTGAAGATCGACAACATGCCGAACATGGCCCGACCCGTGGTGCTGGACGTGTCCAGCGACTGCTTGTGCAGATAGAGGTCCACCCCGCGATCCCGCAGTTCCTGCATGAAGTTGACCAGATCATGGAGGGATCGCCCGATCCTATCCACGCTCCACGCGGCTACCATCTGGATTTCCCCTCGGGTGATGGCCTTCAGCATGGCGTCATATCCAGGCCGCTTTTCCCTGCCCTTGGCCCCGCTGATCCCATCATCCCGATAGACCGCCACCACATCCCACTTAAGTCGTTCCGCAGTCATTTGCAGGTCGGCCAACTGGTTCTCGACGGTCTGATCTGAAGTAGATACCCGGACGTAGAAAGCAACACGCATGGCTTTCACCGTGGCTATTTCGAGCGAATACAATATCACTACATGGATAATATTGCAAATTAGCCCATGAGAATCAAATTGCCGATTCCCGTTAGCCCATTGGACAATGGCTTGGTCGGGTCATTGATACGCCTTCGGCGGCCCAATTGGTCCTTCCATGAGTTGCCATAGGCATTGCCGACCTGATCCCCCTGCCGGGGGCAGGCCGGTGTTGAGACAGAACGAAGTGATGAGTTGTCGGTGTTGATGCCGTGAACCCATGAGTTGAATTCATATCGACGCCGAAGGCGTCTTGGTCTTGAGACAGAACGAAAGGAATGAGTTGTCGGTGTTGAGCATAATGCATTCATGAAGGACTTAGTCCGTATTGAAGAGCAATACGGACTAACTTTCTAACTTAGCCTACAATACGGACTAACTCCCGAAACAGGAAAAAGGACATGAACCAGATATCGAACTTACCAGAACTTGAGTATTTCTGCATATGGGCGGACACGCCAAAAACAGAGCCGAAGCGGGGGCGGAAATCCGTCTCATTTTCAGATCGATATGCATTCACGGGAAATGCCATCATTGATGGGGGCACGTATCGACTTCAATTCGTCGAACACAAGGACGTGACCAAGTTACTCAACGGCGTCCATAAAAGCCGGGCCAGCCATGTCCGGCTTTATAGCCTCTACCCAGAGGCCCATCTGGCCCAAGAACGCACCTATTTCAGTCCCGTGATCGCGAAGACGGGTGGCCGGATCGGTGAACCGGCGGCGATCAGCGATGATCACTGCACATGGTTCCCGTACTTCGTCTTGTCCCGGAACGGGCTTCTGATCGAGATCGACTTCAAGGGGATCAACATCAGCAAGCCGTCAGAGGAAGACCCCCAGCTTGGTACCATCGAACACATCCAAACCCTGACGACCCGGCGGGGTGAGATCATCATGGTGCCGGGCAATCATATGCGGTGGGTTTGGCGTCGTCCGGTCCCCAAGGTGGCGACCACGGCGGAAGCTGCGTGATCTCGGCAGGTGTGGTTAGAAAGGAATGTTTCTGATCACACCTCGGCGGCGATCATAAACTTGTGGAAATCCGCCATTTCTGGACGCCCGAATTCACCAGGGTTTTTCGCACACCTCATTGCCTCTGGTCGGCAGCCTCCCTGCGAAACCTATTCAGCAATTCGCTGGCAGCCTGCCGGGACCACGGGTTTCCACGGGTGGTCATCGTTCCACGGGCATTCAGAAAATCAGCAAGCTGCTGTGGCTTCTCATGTCCAGATGCCTTGGCTTCCTCGACCAAGGGGCGGATAGCTTCGAAGGCCTGCCGAGCATTTTCACTCTGTGTGTTGTGACCACGTTGCCGAGCCAGGGTAGCATCCGCTCGCTTTGGGTTGCCCAATCCATGAACCGAGCGTTGGAGTTCGGTCTTGGCGTCCCGTGCTTTCTTTTCTCGGGGGGCAGTCTGTGGAATCCAGTGATCTGGAACGACCGTATCATCAAAGTGAAGAAGTGGAGCCGGTACGTAGTCGTCCCTCAACGCGATCAACGCATCATTGATGGCGGTGCTTCTGTAGATCGTCCCCCATGTCGGACTGACGAGCCACGCCTGCTGTTTGCGGCATTCGGCAACGGCTTTCCTTAGCTCGGGTCGGTCGCGATGATCCCATTCGGCTTCGGTGAATTCCGCAATCAGCTTGCCCCCGTGCTTGGCGACGGTTTCCGCCACCACCTGCTGCTGAACTGCCAGGGAGATGCCGCCGGTCTTCCACCTGCGAAAATAGGCGACGAATTTCCGCTCAACCAATTTGTCAGCCGCCCCCGCCATTTTTGATTCTGGATGTCATTCTGTAATCATGATGGAGGCAGGTTGAAAACGCCGAGTGCAGCAACCCCCACCATCCCGTCATCGAGAAAAACACGATGACGGCACGGATGGCAATCCCGTCATCCGTGAACCGGATTAACCGCCATGAATAATT
>NZ_AONQ01000146.1 GCF_000342045.1 Paramagnetospirillum caucaseum
GCGGGGACCGGCCTGATCTCGTCGCCGGGGCGGAGTGGAGCGGGCTCGCCCTCGGCAGTGCCGTTGGCGGCGGCCGGGGGCGGGGCGGCGGGCGGCTTGCCGTTGCCGTTGGTCTTCGCCTCGGCGGGCGGCACGGCCGGCTGGTCCAGCGGCTTCAGGGCGGGGGGCTGTTCCTCGGTGCCGGGGGCGGGGGCCAGGGGCGGGGCGGCGGCGCCGTTGGGGCGCGGCGGCGGCGGCGCCCCGGCCGGGCGCACCAGGTCGACGGCGACGCGCGGGCCGTTGGTGAAGTGGCGGACCCGCATGCCCTGGGGCAGCGACAGGATCACCGAGGTTCCCTTGCCATTGCCCTTGGCCTCGAGAAAGCCCACGTCGGGCGGCAGGGCGGCTTTCAGCGAGGTGACGTTGAGATTGGCCAGCCGGTCGAAATTGATGGAGACGGTGGCGCCGGCCTCGTCCACGGAATAGCCCACCGGCTTGGGCCAGTCGAAGACCAGCCGGTTGAAGCCGGTATGCTCGCCGCCCCGGACCATCAGATCGGTGGCCGGCCCCTGGGGCTGGACGGGCGGCGCCGGCTTGGCCGGTTCGGCGGGTTTGGCGGTTTCTGCGGGCTTGGCGGCGGCATCCTTGCCCTTGGCCGGGGCCTCGGCGGGCGGGATGGCCGGAACCTCGGCGGGCGGAATGACCTGGGCCGGCGGCGGTGGCGGCGCCGAGGAGGAATTGGCCTTCTTGTCCTCGGACAGGTCGACCACCACGGAATTGCCGCCGGTCTGGAAGCTTTTTACCTGCACCGGCACGGCCAGCGGGAAGGTGACCATCTTGCGGTCGGGGCTGATGGTGACGCCCTTGAGATAGCGGGAAAGCGGCTTTAAGACCACCCTGGGATCGCCGGCGATGGGCTTGTCGAAGCGGACGATCAACTGGCTGTTGACCGTCTCGGCCGAGAACTTCACCGGCCCGTCCCAGTCGAACACCATGCGGCCGAAGCCGTCATGCTCGGCGGCGCGCGGGCTCGTCTGGGCCATCACGGCGGCGGAGCCCAGGACCAGCGAGATGAAGAGAAGGAAGGCGCACAGCCGGGCGGGCGGCCGGCGGGAATCGCTCGCGCTCACGGGCGCTTTCACTGGCCGTCCGATTGTGGCTTGCTCGGCAGCCTTCATGGAAGGCTAGTCGAAACTTGCCAGCAGCGCGTCGATTTCGGCCTGATTGGTCGCGTTGCCGGGCAGCTGCGGGCCGTTGAGAAGGTCCTGGTCGGTCAACGGCTTGGGCTCGTTCCTGGCCGAGCCGTCGTCGAATTCGGCGCCGAACATCTTGACCAGGCTTTCCACCCGGTCCTCGATCTCCTTCAGCGCCTTGACCACCTTGGTGATGCGCTGGCCGGTGATGTCCTGGAAGGTGCAGGCCTCGAAGATGCGGGTGGTGATTTCGTCCAGGCGGTTGGCCACCTCCTGGTCGAGCATGGGCGAGAGCGAGCCCAGGCTCTCGGCGGCGTCCATGATCTCGTTGGTCGCCGCCTCGGTGGCGCCGACGATGGCGTCAAGCTCGTCGGTCGCCGAGGCGATGAACTCGTTCTTGATCTCGCCGGGCCGGAGCGCGGCGATCTCCTCCTTGGCGGCATGGATGTAGTTGGCCAGGGATTCCAGCTCGCGATAGAGCCTTAAATCCCCGGCACCGATATCCCCCGTCATGGTCTCGAGCAGGGCCCGAACCACTTCCCCGATTTGATCGACATGGATGGTCTCGCCATGCTCGGCACGAATGGCGTCCAAGCGAAGTTCCAGATCGCGGTCAACGCCTTTCGCCGACATGACTAATAAACCCCCAGGTCGTCAGAAATCGCCCAGCACGCTCGTCATCTTGGTCTTCAACGTTTCGGCGTTGAAGGGCTTGACGATGTAGTTGGAGACGCCCGCTTCCTTGGCGGCGATGACGTTCTCCGACTTGGACTCGGCGGTCACCATGATGAAGGGGACCGGCTTCAGCTTGGCATCGGCGCGTACTTCGCGCAGAAGCTGCAGACCGGTCATGGGCTCCATGTTCCAGTCGGAAATCACCAGACCGTAATTGCCCACGCGAAGCATCTGCAGCGCCATGGCACCATCGGTCGCCTCATCGACGTTGTTGAAACCCAGCTGCTTCAGCAGGTTTCGGATGATCCGCAACATCGTCTTGTAATCATCGACGATGAGGACATTCATATTCTTATCGACAGCCATCCATCCGCTCCTTCGAGACACTAGCCGCCAGAAACCGAAAAAACCGGTAACCCACGAATTTTCCTAGTTAAGATGGGGGACCGCACTTGCGCAAGTCATTTTTTATGCAATCCCCCGACAATCACCCGCCCGAGGCACCCCTTGGCATCGGTATCTGGCGTCTTTGTGCCAATTCGGCAGTAACTGCCTTGGCCTTGGACGGGTCCATTTCGGCCATGATCGGAGCAACACGTTGTTCCTTCATGCGCTCGACCACTTCCAGCAGGATATTCATATCCAGCTGTTCGAAAATCTTCGCCGCTTCCTTGGGCTTCATATTTTCATAGATCTTGACCAGGGAGCGCATCTTGTTGTCTTCCTGGTCATTGTACTGACGCAGCAGTCCTTCGATGGTGTTCTGCAGCGTCTTCATCTCGGCGACCTTGCGGTCGATCTGATCCTCGGCCGCCTTCAGCAGGGCCTCGCGCTTCTCGATGTCCTTCTCGCGGCCGTCGAGCGTGCCGCGCCGTTCCTGCAGCTTCTGCAGCACGTCCAGCTCCGTCTGGCTCATGCCGGCGCCCGGATCGGTGCTGACCGGCGTGGC
>NZ_AONQ01000147.1 GCF_000342045.1 Paramagnetospirillum caucaseum
TCGCCGCCGACAATTATCTTGGCCGGTTGAGCGACAACTATGATGGCCGGTATGATTGCCCGCTGGGGCCGGACGTAAAGAGGGGCGGAGCCCCGACTGGAGACCGGCCCCAGCGGGCGGCGGCATGACAAACGCCCCCATGGGGGCGTTCCAGCCTGACGGCGTCGAGGGTGGTATCCAAGGTCGCATCCGAATCAACATGCGGTGCGGTCTTGATGCCTGGCCTTCACGTTACCGATCAGCAGGTAGTGCGCTACATGTCTCAACGACCGAATCACACTCAGGCGATCGCGGCGGCCAAGTCTGGCTTCAGCGAGCGTACCGCGCGGCGGCTCGACCATGACCTCCGCCTTCCATCCCAGAAAAGTCCAGAGCGGGCATGGCGGACCCGTACCGATCCGTTGACCGAGGTCTGGCCCCGGGCGCTGGAAATGCTCAAGACCATGCCGGGCATCATGGCCGTCACCATCTTCGAGACCTTGCAGGAGGAATTCAGCCCAGATGCGGTTCCCGATACGGTGCGCCGGACGCTGGAGCGTCGGGTGGCCGATTGGCAAGCCCTCAATGGCGCGGACAAGGAGGTCTTCTTCCCCCAGCGTCATGAGCCAGGGCAACAGGCTCAGTCCGACTTCACCGTGGCCGATGCCCTCGGCGTCACCATCGGCGGCGAGCCGTTCCCCCATCGCCTTTACCATTTCCGTCTGGTCTACAGCGGATGGGAGCACGCCCATGTGATCCTTGGCGGCGAGAGCTTTTCAGCCGTCGCCGAAGGAATGCAGGACGCGTTGTGGAAGCTGGGCGGCACCACGGTGGAGCACCGCACCGACTCGCTGTCGGCGGCCTACAAGAACCTCGCTCGCGATGCCCAACTCGACTTCACCAGCCGTTACAAGGATCTGTGCGACCATTACGGCATGACGGCCACGCGCAACAATCCCGGCGTGGCAAACGAGAACGGCTCGATCGAATCCTCGAACCTTCATATCAAGCGGCGTCTCGCCCAAGCCCTCCTGCGCCGAGGCAGCCTCGATTTTGAGTCTCTCGATGACTACCGGCGCTTCGTCGATGGCATCTGCGACCGCCATAACGCCAGACGTAAAGCCTTGGTGGCCGAAGAGCGGGAGAAACTCAGGCCGTTACCAAAGCGGCGGACGACCGACTTCACCAAGGTGACGGTGCCCGTCACGCGCAACAGCACCATCAGCGTTGATCGGGTGCTGTACTCGGTGCCCTCCCGGCTGATTGGGCACAAGCTTGAGGTGCATCTATACGATGACCGCCTTGTTTGCTTCTATGGAGCCACTTCCGTGGGCACCATGGAGCGTGTCCGGGTCAACCGCTCCGAACGCGGACGGAAGATCGACTACCACCATGTCATCGGCACGCTTCGTCGAAAGCCTCAGGCACTGCGCAATCTGCTCTATCGGGACTCCCTGTTCCCCAGCGCGGCCTATTCCCGCGCATGGAGGGTCATGGAGGCCGGGATGCCATCGCGACTTGCGTGCAGGATCATGGTTACCTTGCTCGACATCGCCAGCAAAGACTCGTCAGTGGAGGAGGCTCTGGGCCAGCGCCTTGATGCGATCTTCGACGCGGGAAAGATGCCTGATCCAGTTGCCCTCATGGCCGAATTTACTCCGAAGGATCCAAGGGCAACCGACATCACCATCCCGCCGCCCAACATCAAGGGCTATAATGACCTGCTGCCTTTGATGGGCACTGGCGCTTCGTCTGTCGAGGGCGGGGAGTTGCTGCCATGACCGCCGACACCGCGGTGCTCCCCACCTTACTGACGGCGCTGCGCCTGCCCAGCATCGCGCGGAACTGGAAGCGTATCGCCGAAATTGCCGATCGAGATGACTGGCCCGCAGCCAGGTTGCTGGCAACGCTGCTGGAGATCGAGGTTGCTGACCGTACATCCCGACGCATCCAACGGCACCGCGATCAATCCGGTGTGCCTGCCGGGAAGACCTTCGCCACCTTCGACTTCAATGTCGCTACGGGTGTCCGCAAAAATCATCTGCTGGCACTGGGAACCGGCGACGGCTGGATCGAGACCGGAGACAACCTGCTGATCTTCGGCGAAAGCGGCACCGGCAAATCTCATGCGGTGGCCGCCATCGGTGACGCCTTGATCGAAGCGGGACGGCGGGTACTCTTCACCCGCACGACCGACATGGTCCAGCGGCTCCAATCCGCCCGCCGCGACCTCGCTCTTGCCGCCACCTTGGACAAACTGGACAAATACGACCTGATCATCCTCGATGACCTGTCCTATGTGCGCAAGGATCAGGCCGAAACCAGTGTGCTGTTCGAACTCATTAGCCACCGCTATGAGCGACACAGCATCGCCATCACGGCCAACCAGCCCTTCTCGGCTTGGGGCGACGTATTCCCCGATCCGGCGATGACCGTGGCCTCGATCGACCGTCTTGTCCACCACGCTACCATCATCGAAATGAACGGCGAAAGCTACCGGAAGCGAACCGCCGTTGCCCGCGTCAAAGGCAATGACAGCGCCAGCGACAATTAAAAACGGCTCATCATCCTCGCCGGGGTAATTGTCGTTTCGACGGCGTAGCGACAATTACCCTTCCCACCAGATTGTGACCGCAGCGACAATTACCGTAATTGTCGCTGCACTTCCTTATTGCTGAGCAATGCTTGCTTGTGATAGCGGTATCGGTGCTACTCGACGGTGTCTCATACCGGTCATCCTAATTGTCGCTGACCGGCCACCGTAATTGTCGCGCGCC
>NZ_AONQ01000148.1 GCF_000342045.1 Paramagnetospirillum caucaseum
GATATAATTTAATGTGAGGCTGGGATATCATGAGAATGGAATGGCACGCCACGTACGAGACGGGTGTTGACTTCATTGATGCAGACCACCGTGGCCTCATGGAATTTATAAACCAGCTTACTGGCTGCATAAATTCTGATGAAAATAGAATACTCAGCATACTGGATGAGTTTTTAATTCAATTCAGAAGGCATGCATCCAGAGAAGAAGCTATTCTGAAAAAGTTCTCATTTGATCAGCTAGATGAGCACGCAAAAGAACACAGCGAGGCTATTGGGCAGATTGAAAAGTTCAGAGGTTTGCTTTCAAACGATAATTCTGGACCTGCGGTTGAGGCGGTTGTTTCGTATCTTACCAAATGGTTTTTTGATCATGTTGTTGGCAAAGACCTTCAGCTTTCCACCCTTTACCGTCAGCATGGTGCTGCAAAGCAGCGTCGCACGACTGGTATCTTAGAGTCTGTCGATATCTTTCTGTGTAGGTTTAAGGTTAAAAACCGCATCTTAATGGCCGCATTGATTCCAAGCATTTTGGCGTTTGCCGTAACATTTTTTCTTATATCCGGTAAGCTGGATGTTGTTAGTGAAATGAAGCGTGTTGAGGCACTCGCTGATTACGCCGTTAATGTTGGGAATCTTGTTCACGAGTTACAGGGAGAGAGAGGTGTAACTGCCCTTGTTATTGGCGGAAACAATGCTCAGCGTTCAAACCTAAATTCTCGCCGTATCGAGGTTGATAGGTTGAGAAAAATTGTCTCAACCAACCAAATTGGCAACGGCACTAACGCACTTGATAAGCTTGATGAAATTCGCACTAGCGTAGATAGTGCCACCAAAAAACAGGCGGATATCGTTGACGAATATTCGTCCTTGATAGTTCGGCTCCTTAATAATTTGTCGGACGTTGCCCAAAGTCTTGAGAGTGCAAAAGTTTCAAACCAACTGAATGCTTACCTTTCCCTCACGCAAGGCAAAGAACGTGCGGGACAGGAACGTGCAATTGGTACCGTTGGATTCTCCGAGGCATTCCCATCGTGGAGATACAAACGATTTGTTGATAGGTCTGCTCAGCAAGCTGCATATTTTAACACCTATAAAAACCTTGTTTCTCAGGCAAAAAAACAAGAATTTATGGACATGATAAGCGGTCGAATCGCAAGCGATTATGAAAAAATTCGAGATTCTGCCGCTATTAATATGAATCAAGGTAGCATTGACCCGCAAAGTTGGTTTTCTGCTGCCACAGCCAGAATTGAAGTTCTTAAAAAGGCGGAAAATGCCGCTGCCAATGACCTAATGTTTATGGCTTCATCAATCCGGTTAAAAGCTCAGAGTGATTTGTATCTAATTTCAGCGGCGATGGTTCTGTTGATGGTTGGGGGAATTATTGCAACTGCTCTAATTATTCGTAGCGTGGTCACACCGTTTACTGCATTGACGGCCACAATTTCAAAAATTGCGTCAGGAGAAAAAAATACAGCGGTTCCCTGCCTCGAACGTGAGGATGAAATTGGGGAGATGGCTCGGGTCATCATGGTGTTTCGCGGAGCTTTGCTATCCAATGACACAATGCAAGCAAGGCAAATTGCAGAGGGTGCCTTTAGAGAAACAAGGATTTTGCGGCGTGAGCAGCTAACCACTGAATTTGACGAGAGGATTTCTCAGTTTGTAGGGGTACTTGCATCATCTTCAACGGAGTTGGTTGCCACAGCTAACGAAATGGCTCGTGTAGCAGGTGATACGACTAGCAGATCAACTGCGGTTGCAGCGGCATCGGAAGAGACCAGCGTTAACATCCAAACTGTTGCATCGGCCGTAGAGGAACTTGCTGCTTCGGTGTCCGAAATCACACGGCAAGTTAGTCAGTCTGCGACCATATCCGCAAATGCGGTCCAGGAGGCTGAGGGGACCGATGGAATTGTCATGGGGCTGTCAGAGGCAGCAAACAAAATTGGAACTGTAGCCGCTCTGATTGAAAACATAGCAAGCCAGACCAATCTGCTGGCACTCAACGCTACTATCGAGGCGGCCAGGGCTGGAGAAGCTGGTAAGGGCTTTACAGTGGTTGCTAACGAGGTGAAAAACCTCGCATACCAAACTGTTAAAGCAACCGCTGATATCGGTGAACAAATTCGTTCAATACAAGAGGCAACAAGTGCTTCCGTCGAGGCAATCAGATCAATTGGAGGCACTATTCGTGAGATAAATGGCATTTCAACCGCCATTGCATCTGCTGTTGAAGAGCAAAGTGCGGCCACAAGTGAGATTAGCCGCAATGTCCATGAGGCTTCTAAAGCGGTAAACGATGTTAACAAAAATATTGCAGATGTGTCCTCGGGGGCAAGTCAAACAGGGGCAGCAGCCTCCCAGGTGCTTCAGGCAGCGGGGGACGTTTCGAAGCAATCAGAACTAATTAGAAAAGATGTTGTTCAATTTTTGAGTGGAATTAAATCGATCCAGCAGAATGCT
>NZ_AONQ01000149.1 GCF_000342045.1 Paramagnetospirillum caucaseum
GGTGGGGCATGTATCGTGGGGATTGAATGGAACCGCTATGGCGGTATCGGTGTGTGATGTGACGTCGAAGGCTCCCATCTGACAGGGCTGGTTTCCCGACCACCCGACAGACAGGAGGCCCACGATGGCCGAGATGAGCCCCCCTGCGTCGCCGCACGATCCTTATCGAAATTCATAAACGGATGGGATGCCTTTATAGCAATCGGTTAGCATTCATTTATTCATTCAGTATGCTCATCAGGCCGCGTTCACCATCCATTCAATCTGGAAGAGGCGTCGGAGATGACGGGTGACCTACGTAAACGATGTGTTTTTGACGGTCAACGGCTATACCGAATCCGAATTGTCACAGCAGTCTGAAAATCTTAGCCGCGAGGTTGATGGCTTTATCGCCCGAATTGGCGGGCGGTAAGCGATAAGGTCCATGGAGATTTTGCTGAATGACAGAAGAATGCCAGATCGCTGGATGGTCAGACGCTTTCTCTGTCGGGAATGCTGCGATTGACAGCGATCACAAGGCATTCTTTGAAATTGCCAATTTACTCAAGGACGTCGTTTTCGAGGCAGCAGAAAGCAAATTCGTAATCGAAAGTGCTTTGGCTATGCTCGAAGAATATGTCGCAGGGCACTTTCTCCGTGAAGAAAAGGCCATGGCTAAAATTGGATTTCAACACTTTGACGATCATCGTGCAAAGCACTTTGCCTTCAATCGAAAAATTAATGAGGTGATCAGGCTATATCGTGGCGGAAGTTTGTCCGTTGCGGAGAAGCTGCACGATCTTGTCCTTAAGTGGCTTGCAAGTCACATTATGAATGAGGACATGAAGTTCAAGTCATTGTTGACTGATGACGTCGTTGATCAGAGGCCGCTTGCGTATCTTGCTCTCGACGCTCTTGAGAATGAGGAGCCTGAAAAAGTTGCCGTTCCTAATGCCATTGTGCATGCCAAGGTTAAATTAGATTACTCTAAAATAACAGCATTAATTTGCGAGCCAAGCAGCACAATTCGATCTGGAATACGGTTTACACTAAATGAAATTGGAATCACAAATATAGAGGAGTCGAATAATTTTATTGCCATTGATGAATCATGCAAAAATGGTGGCTTCCAGATTGTTGTCATGGATGCTGTGCTTGATGGGAATGACTCGGCGTATTTCATTCGCCAAATCAGATCTTTGCAGACAAATAGCGATCCATTCGTATTGACGGTTCTTCTCCTTTCATCAAGAGATGAAGTGGCGGTTCGTAGTGCCATGTCGTCAGGAACAGATTCCGTGCTTCTTATTCCATTCTCATCCGGCCAATTGAGAGATCAGATTGTTGGTCATGTAGAAAGGCGGAGGCCATTTATCGTCACCCAAGATTATATTGGTCCTGAACGCCGAAATGAAAGTCGTCCTGGTTGTGCCTCGGCCCCACAAATCATAGTCCCTAATCCGGTCGAGGCGTTAGGGCGAGGCATTCCAATGGAGCAGTATGAATCCAAAAAAAATGAAGCCATTCAAGTTATAGTAAATTATCGTCTGAAAAGTCTTGCTGGAGCCATAATTTTTGAATGTAACTCTTTAGCGGCTGGCATGCGTGACGGGTTAGCTACAAATGAAAGAACTTTTCGCAGCCTAACAAGGCTTGAAGGTATTGCTGATGAGTTAGCAGAGAAAATTCGAAAATTCACCGGAGCGAAATCCTATTCTGTTGAAACTTTCCGAGATAGATGTCGGGAATTGAAGGGTGGAGTTGACAAAATCACCTACGCTGATGTGGAGGAACTTTCAGTATCCGGCAAGAAGGTATCGGAAAGCTATATGTCACGCTGAATCGGGGGCCAGTCTCGGCATTGCTCTTTATCCAGATGACTCAACTGAGTCTATGGATTTGATTGATAAGGCGGATAGGGCGATGTACTTGGCAAAACGAACCGGTGGGGTGTGCCTCTTTCCAGATATTTTGTGGGAAATTGAGAACTCTTGAGGAGGCAAATCGACGGCACATTACGCCCCACCCAATTTGGCTGAATTCGGCATTTGTTCGCTGAAAGTGGGAAATGTGCGACGGTCTTCGATATGCTTCGCCCCGGAAGCCGGTATCGTGACTTCCCTCGCCGCTGCACCGCAAAAGATCGTTGCTGCGTTAATTGTTATTTAACCCGAACTCATTCGGAGGTATTGTTTTTTACGCCATTAGTATGATGGTGCCCCGTGTAAGGCGGGGAAGGAGTCCGAGATGTGCGACACCTTAGCCGAAGCCCCCATGGCGATCAGGGAGGCCGTAATTCCGATCCTGTATGAGATGGAATTTCCCAACATGATGGCCTGTTACGGCTACTTGCTGGAACGCGGTACGAATCGCGGTGTGTTAACAGGCATTCGGCAATGGATAAACGAGAAATGCCATTTCTGTGATGTCTGTGGCCGACTGGAGAATCCGCCAAGTTAGGTGCTTGGCAGCGATCACCCGA
>NZ_AONQ01000150.1 GCF_000342045.1 Paramagnetospirillum caucaseum
TCCGCCAATCAACGGATGGCGGAAATGTTCATGATCCCATTGGAATCATTGATTGGTATAGAATATGTCGATCTGGTTGATCCCGTAGAGCAGGAAATTGCCCGGAAGAATATGGCGGATCATCTTGCCTGTGACCGCCCCAACGTCAACCTTGAACGCCACTATTGGCGATCCAATGGCACTGCATTTTGGGGGCAACTGACCGCCCGTCATATGCCAGCATACAAAGACGGACGTGCTGGTCTGGTGTGCGTCGTTTCTGACATCACAGAACGGAAAATCGCAGAACACCATCTCGCGGAACGCAGCCACGAACTTGAAATCCTGAACCAGGAATTATCCAAAGCCGTTGAGGCACTTGCCGCGTCGAATGCCGAGCTTGTTGCCGCTCGCCAGGAATTGGAGCACCTCGCCCAACACGACAACCTTACGGGCATATGGAACCGCAGAAGGGTTGAAGAAGCCGCCCAACAGGAAATGCTGCGAAAAGCTCGCTACGGTCACCCCGTGTCCATGCTGTTCATCGATCTTGATCATTTTAAGCGAGTGAACGATACCCACGGCCATGCAGTCGGGGATGATGTTCTCAAGGCATTCTGCGATATCGCCAGCAAATGTATGCGATCCACCGATATGCTGGGTCGTTGGGGCGGTGAGGAATTCGTGATTCTGATGCCGAATAGCGGCTTGATGATCGCAAGCTTGCTTGCTGAACGTATTCGCAAAGCGACCTTGACCTACGCATTCCCTGTCGCTGGACATATCACGGTCAGCATTGGTGTTGCCGAATGTCGAGATGATGAGGCGTGGGAGGCGTGGCTTTGCCGTTCCGATGCAGCCCTGTATGCCGCCAAAGAAGCTGGTCGAAATCGTGTGATCAGCGATGCAGTAGGTTCCAAGGAAACAGACGAAGCGGAATTGCTTGATCTGGACTTTTTACGGCTGGTTTGGCGAAGCACCTACGAATCCGGTCACTCGTTGCTCGATAAGCAGCACCAGAATCTATTTGAGCACGCGAATGCTTTGCTGACTTCTGTCCTCAGTGAGCGGCCAAAGGATGAAGTGCTCCCCCAGATCGAAGCACTTGTTGCGGACCTTCTGGATCATTTCCGGGATGAAGAAGCAGTTTTCCGCTCGATAGGATATTCCGGTGCTGATGAACATGCCCAAACCCACCAGGGTCTAATCGACCGTGCCGGGGAATTGGTGGCGATTTTCACATCCGGCGAACTGGCCTTGGGCGACCTGTTCAATTTTCTGGCCTATGACGTGGTGGCAAAGCACATGCTGTCCGAAGATCGAAAGTTCTTTGGGCACATCCAGGCAGTTCGCGACACGGCGGTATAATTTCGGGCAGGCAGGTTGGGCGAACATGGCAATATTCGGACGAAAACCTCCCCCCATCCAAGTCGGTGACTTGTTCATGAAAGCCAACGATCCGACCAGAAAGGTGTGGGAGGTGTCACGGCTTTGGACGACCGTTGATGGGGTTCCACATGCCCGGCTGGTGAACAGGCACGAGACACTAATGGTGTCGATTCGCACCCTGGAAGACCCGGAGTACTTTGTGGCTGTGCCTGTGATTCGGAACGAGCCGTAAAGCAGGTCGGCGGTGGAGAACTGGTGAGAACTCCACCGCCGGATCGTGCTGGATGGATCAGGTTTACGGGGGTGATCTATCCAGATGTGGCCGCATCGGGGGGGGTGCCACAGAAAAAAGGTTATCGTATTCGGCTTATGTCATCAAGGCGGACAAGATGAACGCAATTCCGACCACGGACACCACTTCGGTCACGGTATCAGCGATCCACATCACTCATCTCATGAATGCAGGAAAGCTGCGTGCCTTGGCTGATGTTGAAGTCGTCTTCGATGGTGTCGTGATGGTCATTCAAGGTGTCCAGGTTCGAGCGGATGGCAAAAGCACCAAGGTATCCTTGCCGAAATATCGGGCACCAGATGGCTCATGGAAAGCCGCAATTATTCTGCCTGATGAGATCAAGGATGCCATTTCGGACACGGTGATTGCTGCGGGATTGGAGGCAGGAATCCTCCGGGTGAAGGAGGAGTCCGTTGGGGATCGGTGCACAATGGAAGGTGCTAAATCTCCGGACCATTTTGCTTGAGGTTGATGAAAGATATAAATCTTTGGTAGCATTTGATCGGCGTGAAGGCGGAGGACGGCCATGATTGTTGCAAACACAGGTTGGCCTGATCTCGAACTCCT
>NZ_AONQ01000151.1 GCF_000342045.1 Paramagnetospirillum caucaseum
GGTGGAGCCGAGCGGGGACGGGTTGGATGTCTGCATCGTGGGCATCCTGGCCTGGATGATGATCATTCCCCGAGCATACCCTTATTCCACCATCTGGCCCTTCAATTTGGCGGCCATAGCCGGGCTGATTTTTGCCAATTTTGCGGTCTTCCTCAAACTGGTTCCTGCCGCGAGCAGCACCTTGGCCCGGTCGATCTTGGCCGGATCAGTGGGTGGGCGACCAAGGCGTTTCCCCGAATCCCTGACTCGTTGAAGTCCACTTTTGACGCGGGCGGTGATCAGGCTGCGTTCAAAATCAGCGAAAACGGATAGCATCCCATACATCGCCCTTCCGGCGGCGGTGCTGGTATCCAGCCCTTGCTGATGAAGGAACAGATCGACCTTCTGTTCCCGCAAATCCTCCAGAAACAGCACCAAATCTCGCAGGGATCGGCCTAACCGATCCACGGACCATGCGGCCACCAGATCGAATTCGCGGCGGGAAATACCCTTCAAAAGCCGGTCAAAACCGGGCCTCTGATCGCGGCCCTTGGTCCCAGAAATCCCTTCGTCGCTGATTTCGACGACCACCTCCCAACCCATCCGATCTGCGATCCGGCGTAATTCTTGAAGTTGGTTATCGACCGTCTGGGAATCCGTGGAAACACGAGCATATAGGGCTACCCGCTTCATGGTGTTCCTCCGCGATAACTACGGATATTATAAAGTAATAGCGTCGAATAGTTAATATGCCAAAGTAAGAAAAGAAATTGCCAGATTGCTCGCGGGCTTGAGACAATGGCATTCATGAGCAATAACCAGAGAAAAACAGCGAACTCCATTGCAATCCCGGCATCAGAATGTGTTGGAACACGGAAACGCATCCAGCATCGCCTGGAAATGCGTGCAAACATGCTCACCCCGGTCGAGCGTGACTTTCTGATGTCCATGTTCGACCGGCTGGCGTTCACGAACACCATGACGGAGAAGCAGTGCCACTGGCTGCTGTCGATCTTGGAACGCACCGCGACGAAGAACTTGAAAACGGCCAAATCTGGTCCGGGACACGCGACTGATCGTCCGTGATAAATAACTATGGGGACTGCTGATGCGGTCCTCAGTGGGCTTCGGAATACACAGCGGAAGGGCTGCTTCGGCATCAGGAACGCGATGAGACGGTTGGACCCGACCGCCGACGGCAGACGAAACCGACACCAGGAATGGCGATTAAGTTTCTGCTTCACCGTCGCTAAACAAGAGATTGCACAAGGATGGTGCTCTGCGAACAGATGCAACACCATTATCGCTGGGGTGACCACATCTGGCCCCACCGGTATACCGACGAGGCGGCCCCGCATATCACCATGGTGATCTGGAGCGGGTAGCTGGGGGTAGTGAGCAGGTGGGAGGTCAAAACTTGTCCGCCTTCCATGTCCAACAGGACGACCTGCGAGATGTGGTGTCTGAGACTCGGCTAATCGGGAACCAGGATGAAACAACTACTCCCCCGCAAGGGGGGTAGTGTGTCCTCGATCTGGCTAATCTGAGAACTTTAGATATTTGAAAAATAAGACCTATTTGGAGCGACAGCGACTTGATGCGAGGCGTAGGACGACCCGATAGGGGAGGCCAGCCGAAGCATCGCATGTGACGAGCGAAGCGATGTCACCATGCCGAACCATGAGAATCTGGGGATCGAACTTCAATGTGCAGATCGACCTGGAGATCGAGCAGGTCATGGACATGAATCCCAACTGAACCAGGACATCCCCTGCTTTTGAAATCATCTGTCTATGGAAGCGGGCAAATCAGGAATCAGATTCCAGGATTTTTGCGGGTTTCGGACCAGGAGAATCTGGAGGGTTTTATGAACACCGATCTCCCTGCAACGATGTGGGACTGGTGAGGCCATCCCCACTGTCGCTGCGACACCTGCGACAGACCGGATCATCTCTGTCGCAACTGGAGCGGCGACACCCGATGGGCATGATCACCGGGTGTCGTCTGTCGCAGGTGTCGCAGCGACAATCGGGGTCATTGGACAATTTCCCAGACCCGTTCGCGAAACTCCCCCCGGACCAGATGCTTGCCTTCCAGACGAACCAGATGCCCTTGGTTCTCAAGGATGGAGATAACCTTCGATGCTGCGTTCACGCGACGAACCGCT
>NZ_AONQ01000152.1 GCF_000342045.1 Paramagnetospirillum caucaseum
CATCGGCTCGCGCCTTTCCGGGCTCCCGCCCGGACCCGGTTGGAGGCAGGGCCTCCAAACCACCCTTCCCTTGCCCATGATCGTGCAAAAGGGAGCCTCTGCCCCCTTGCATTCGGACGCGCCTCGGTTATGGTCGCCCCAGGTGGGGCCTGTAGCTCAATGGTTAGAGCCGGCCGCTCATAACGGTCTGGTTGCAGGTTCGAGTCCTGCCGGGCCCACCATTCCCTGCAAAGTCAATGACTTAGCCTTGATGAACCCCTGGCGGGACATCAAGGTGGAACATTGGCTTGCACGCTCCCGCCTATCTGCACCTCTCGCGCCACCGGGTTTTCTACCTGCGTTGGCCGCTACCCAAGGCTCTGCATCCCCAGGGCAGACCTTCCACGGTCAAGGTGTCGCTGGAAACCTGTGATAAGCGCCGGGCCTTGCAACTGGCTCGATCCCTGGGATACTCAGCGGAACGCTTGATCGCCAAGGGAACCGCAACGGGCATGAAATACGAGGACATCCGCGCCGTTGTTAAGCGCCACTTCTCCGACGCCCTTGAGCGGAAACAAGCGCAGATTGCCGATACGGGGCGTTTGGATCGGGAGATGGTGCAGGCCCTGAAAAACGGCGCAGCCTTCGCACAGGACGCTTTGGACAGGAACGAGGCCCAAATTGATGGGCGAGGACGATACCGCCCTCCTTGGCCGGTTTATCGCCATGTACGGGCTATCCGTCGATCCGGCTTCCCCGGCATATGAAAGCCTGCGGGTCGAATTCAAGAAGGCGTACCGGGATTGGTGCAGCGCCGTGCTGGAGCATGACCGGGCGCTTGATGGCTACAGCTTCACGCAAGCGGTTGCCGTTGTGTCGGAGGCTCCCGCCGTTGCCGAACCCGTGGCAACCCTGCGGGAGGTTGGCGAACGCTATATCGAAGAGAACATTCGCGGCGAGCGTTGGGCCAAGAAAACCGAATTCGAGAAAGGCGAACACATCGCCTTGCTGTACGAAATCCTTGGGGCCGAGACTGACATCCGCGCCGTGACCGCGCCAAAGGCCCGTGAAGTGAAGGAAACCCTCCTCGTCTTCCCCAAGAACCGCAATAAGATCGCCAAAACCAAGGGGCTATCGCTTGCGGAAGCCATTGCGGTTCCTGGCGTCGAGAAGCTGAACGTCCAGACTATCAACAAGTACCTCGCCACCTATGCCGGATTGTTCATCTGGGCCAAGAACAATGGGTATGTGGACGATGCCGTGTTCTCGGGCTTTACCATTCGCCAGACCAAGAAGCCGGGCAAAGGTGGACGAGATGCTTTTTCAGCCGATCAGGTCAGCACCATGCTGGCTGAACTGGTTCACAACAAGAACGGATTGATCCACAAGGATTACCAGAAATGGGGGCCGCTTATCGGGCTGTACACCGGGGCCAGACTGAACGAAATTTCGCAAATCCACTTGTCTGACATTCGCCAGGAGCAAGGCATATGGTGCTTTGACGTGAATGACGACGATGACGGGAAGCAGCTTAAAACAGGCGCATCCAAACGGCTGGTGCCGATCCATTCCCGGTTGATCGATCTTGGCTTGCTAAAACATGTGGAGGCCATGTGCGAGAAGGGAGCGAAGAAGCTGTTCCCAGACTTTTCCTACTGTCCAAAAAATGGCTGGGGTCGCTCGCTGGGCCGCTGGTTCAACGACACCTTCTTGGACAAGATCGGGCTGACCGATAAGGGCTTGGTTTTCCACAGCCTGCGGCACACCGTGGTAACATTCCTGATGCAGGCCAGTATCCCCGAACCCATCGTTAAAGCCATCGTCGGACATGCTCAGGCTGGCGTTACCCAACAGAACTACTTTAAAGATGGTTACACTTTGCGGCAATTGTCGGATGCATTGGAACAACTGCACTGGCCTGAGTTATGCACCACGTTACTGAACCAGAAATCCGACATAATTATGCGAAGTGGTAGTTAAATCATCTTCTATTCCCGGTGCCCCCATAGCCCATCTTGTCGCTGCGGAGATGGG
>NZ_AONQ01000153.1 GCF_000342045.1 Paramagnetospirillum caucaseum
GCCCCTCTCTCGCTCAGGCCCGTGCCGCGGCGGCGGGTGCCGGGCTGACGAACAGGCGGATGTCGCGGGCGTGGGGGATTTCCTCCTGGATGCGCCGGCGTACCGCCTCGGCCACCATGGAACTGTCCTTGATGCGCAGATTGGGATCGACCCGCAGGCGGATGTCGAACTGCACGTCCTCGCCCACATGGCGACCGCGCAGGAAATAGATGCTGTGGACCATGGGCGTGTCCATGGCCACCTGCCAGGCGGTCTGCAGCAATTCCGTATCCACCGAGCTGTCCATCAGGCCGTGGATCGAGGTTCCGATCAGTTCCAGGCCGATGCGTCCCACCAGGGCCGAGACGCCGATGGCCGCGATGGTGTCGGCGATGGGAAAGCCGATCACCGAGGCGATCACGCCGACCATCACCGCCGCCGACGAGATGGCGTCGGACCGGTTGTCCCAGGCATTGGCGATGATGGCCGGGCTGTTGTTTTCGTTGCCCACGCAGATCTGGTAGCGATACATCAGCTCGTTGACGATCACCGTCACCGACGCCCCAACCGCCGCGAAGATGCTCGGCGCCTCGTAGGTCCCCGAGATCAGCTTCATCACCGAGCCGTACATCAAGAAGCTGGCCCCGATCAGCAGCAAGGAGCCCACGATGGACGACGAGATGTATTGGATGTTGCCGTAGCCGAACGGATAGCGCTCATCCGCCGGCTTGTTCGAAATCTTCAAGCTGAGCTGGGTCACCCCGCTGGCCACCACGTCCGCCCCGGAATGCAACGAATCCGCCACCAGCGCCACGCTGCCGCTCATCAGCCCGAGGACCCCCTTGAACAGGGTCATGCAGATGTCGGCGGTAAAGGCCCACCACACCACTTCCTCGCGGCAATCCCTGCAATTTTCGAACTTCATCGGTTCATGTAATCCACAAGATTGGAGCCCAGGATACGATAATTATCGCCCACCTTCTTCGCCTTGATCGTCCCCGAACGAATCAGGCCCAGCACCTCGAGACGGTCCATCCCCAGCAATTGCGAGGCTTCCGCGCTGCTGTAGATCCGGTGCGGCAAGATCTCCTCGCCGAAGATCTTGTCCACCAGCACCATGGCGCCCTGCACGAAGGTCACCAGCGCGCTCCCCTTGATCACCGCCGTCCAGATCATTTCTTGATGTCCTGCGCATGGTTGAGAGGCAACAGTTCCTGGAACAGCTGCGGCGTGATGATCGGCGTGTCGCCCGCCGGCTTTTCCTGGAAATACTCCGCCCGCTTGAACCCGGTGATGAACGCCAGATAGTTCCACGGCCACTTGGTGATCTCGATGTTGTAGGTCGAGGCGGCGGCGTTGTAATCCTCCCGACGCGTCGCGATGCGGTCTTCCATCTCCACCAGCGACGTCATCATATGCTTGTAGGTGTCCACCGACTGGATGGTCGGATACTGCTCCACCACCGCCATCAAACGGCCCAGCGCATTGCCGAAGCCTCCGTCGGCCCCCAGCAGCGCCTTGCCGCCCCCAATATCACCCAGAAGCTTGCCGATCCCGCCCTGCTTCATCAGCTGCTCCAGCGCCGAGCCGATAGGGCCGCCCTTGCCAGCCTCAACGCCCTCGGTCCGCTTGTCCGAGGTATGCGAGAAGATCGAGTGCTCCAATGCAGCATGGTTCAGCGTCAGCTTCACAAGATTGCCGAACAGATTGTCCCGGCGCTGGATCATCACCTCGTAATTGGACCGCTTCGCCTGCGTGTCTTCCGACATGGTCACGAAGGTGTTGTAGCGCATCAGCAACGTCGCGATGAACGCAACAACCGACAAAACCGATATGACCATAAGAGCGTGCACCGGCCCACGCCCCAAACGACGCGGCGTCTCCTCCACCACGTACAACTGGGCAAGCAGCTCCTCCGACTGCTTCACCCGTTGCAGCGCACTGAAGTCGACCCCAGGGGCCGAACCAACATTCGCGTCGCCTAATGCCATATCCGCCTCTCTAAGCTCGTCGTATGAAGGAAA
>NZ_AONQ01000154.1 GCF_000342045.1 Paramagnetospirillum caucaseum
GCTGCCCCGCTACCGGCGTCCGGCCACGGCGGCGGCGCTCCTGGCGGTGGCCCTGGCCATCCTCCTCGATCCGGTGAGCGTCCGGTTCGACGGAGCCGGAATCACCGCCGCCGGCACCATCGGGCAACTGGACTGGATCGGCGGGCTGTGGGCGGCGCTGGCCTATCTCGGGCTGGCTTCGGCGGTCCGGCTGGCGGCGGCATCGCGAGAGCGGCAGCCGAGATCCGCCCTGGCCGCCGGCCTGCACCTGGGCATCGCGGTGGCGCTGGCCTCGCTGCTGGCCGCCACGGTGTTCGACGGTGTCACCCAGACGATCATCCGCTGGCCCGAGCAGGCGGCGACCCTGGTCGCCCTGCCCGACGGCCAGAGCGTCGGCATCTTTCCCCCCGCCGCCGGCGCCCCCGCCACGGCCCGCGCCGTCTGGCGGCTGGAACGCGGCGGCGTCGAGGTCGAACGGGCCGAGGGGCTGGTCCATGTCCGCGACGACACCCCGTTTCCCGCCGGGCTGCGCGGCTCGCAGCGGATGGTCTGCGAGATTCTCGACTACCGCTATGCCCGGCACATCTCGAAGGGCGGCCACATGATCGATCCCTTCATCCATCGCGGCCTGTGGCGGGACGTCCAGGTCTGGCTTCCCGCCATGGATGCCGGCGAGCCCCACGACCTGCCGGTGGTGGTCAAGACCTTTCCCCTGGTATCGTGGCTGTGGGGCGGCCTTGCGCTTACCCTGGCGGCGGCGGTGGCCATGACGGTATTGCAGGACCGGCCGAGGAGGCGGACATGAGCGATGTGGCCCTGACCCTGACCCAGGCCAGGGGAGTGGAACGGCTGCTGGACGGCGGGCCGCCCCGGGTGGCCGATTGCGCCGCGGCGCTGGGCTGGCCGGAGCCCCCCCTGCCGGACGGCGTCGGGGACAAGGCGGTGACCCGCATCCATCTGGGGTCCGAATTCTGCGAGACCCTGCTGCCGTCCGAAGCCCAGTTGCGGCAGGCCCTGGGGCTGGTCGCGGCGGCGGGGCTGGATTTCGCCCTGCTGACCCCGGCGCTCTCCGACGCCGGACTGGCGGGGCTGGCCGCCCTGCTGCCCCATCTGGCCCCCGGAACCGAGGTGGTGGCCAACGACTGGGGGACGCTGCGCACGCTGCGCGACCACCGTCCCGACCTGATTCCGGTCGCCGGACGGCTGCTGTGCAAGATGGTCAAGGACCCCCGGCTGCCCTCGGCCGAATGGGTCCGCCTCTATCCCCACGGCGTCCATTCCGGCCCGTTCGGCGCCATCCTGGAGCGGATGGGAGTGGCGCGCATCGAGATGGACGTGCCGCCCTTCGCCGATGCCGGCGACTTCCGCTCGGGCTCCGCGCGGGTCGCGGTGCACGCCCCCTACGGCTTCTCGGTCAAGGGCCGCGCCTGCCGCATCGGCTCGCTGGCCCAGCCGCCCGAGGGCAAGTTCACCTCGGGGCAGGAATGCCGCCGGGAATGCCTGGTCTATGTGGGCGGGCTGTCGCGGGGCGACGCCGGGGCGGGCGACCTGCCCACCTTCCAGCGCGGCAACACGGTGTTCTACCGCCATTCGCCCGCCATGACCGCGGCGCTGTCCCAGGCCCTGGCCGAGGGCTGGATCGACCGGCTGGTTCTCAACGGAGACTGGAATGAAAATCGTCGCCCCCATTAGCCGCGTCGACGAGGTGGCCGCCGTGGCGGCGGCCGGCGCCGGCGAGATTTATTGCGGCATCGTCCCCGCCGACTGGACCGAGCGGTTCCGCAGCGCCGGGGTCAACCGCCGGGCGTTCGGCAACCTGACCCGCTACGAGGAACTGGCCGAGGCCATCGCCATCGCCGCCGGCCACGGCGCGGCCGTCTCGCTGGTGATGAACGCCCAGCATTACGCCGACCAGCAGGTCAACGCGCTGCTGGAACTGGCCGAACGCTTCGCCGCCATGGGCGGCCACGCCCTGATCGTCGGCGATATCGGC
>NZ_AONQ01000155.1 GCF_000342045.1 Paramagnetospirillum caucaseum
CACAAACGATAATGAACCCGTTGCCAACACTGCCGCCAATGCCACGCTGATGACACGGCGGCAGCAGGTGCGGACCATGTTCACCTCCAAGGGCGGCGAGGAAAAGAATCCCGAGTGGTACACACCGCCGTGGCTGATTAACCATTTTTACGCGGCGAACGACAACCAGCCGTTCGATCTCGACCCCTGCTCACCTTGCGTTGGTGACGCCGCTCCCGTTTCCGCACTTCAGCACTTCACCGTTGCCGATGACGGTCTAGCCCAGGATTGGCGTGGACGGGTATGGTTGAACCCGCCGTATCACAGCTTGGGGCGTTGGCTTGAAAAGGCGGCTGATTCGGTATGGTGCCGCCACATGCCGAATGCTCCCACGACGGCATCCGCTGAGCGTGAGAAGCCGCTATGTGAAGCGGTGGTCGGCATCATCCCCGTTCGCACCCACACCCGCTACTGGCGGAAGTTCGTTGCCGATCATGCTCGCGTCTTTTTTGTCTCGGGCAAGATCGGTTTCTTGAAGGGTGTCGGCGGGAAGGGAGTAGAAGTCACGACACGGCTCCCCGAGGGGTTGGCAATTGTCATCTGGGGGAACCATAAGCCGTTTTCTGACTATCTCGGTCGCTTGCCCGCGTCGGTGATCGATATCTACGAGCGTTCCGCTCCGACCATCCCCGATCACCCAGTTCGCTATTGGTCTGCTTTGTAGAAACATGCGGGGTTGGGTGGATTTTCGGTCCACCCAGCCCCCGCTTGTGGTCACGGAAGATATATTTGCCACGCCATATTGTTAGATTGTACAGGCTCGATATTATGAGATTCGGTTGTGGAGATTGCTTTATGGAGCGAACGGCACGACTTCCATTTAGGCTATCGATCTGCGGGATCGATGACTTGTCCAGCAGGATGGACCGGTTCGAACCGTCACACCTAATCTCAATCCAAGACCCGTGCGACGATCCTCTGGACTTCGACCCGGCGATATCGGTGCTGCGGTTGCAGTTCTGGGATACCCACGCCTTGACCGGCGTTGTCGGTCAGATGCTGTCACGGCAGGATCGATGCGACTATCCCAACCTAGACCATGCCCAAGCGATCCTTGCGTTCGGGCGTGAAATCCCCAGAGGCGGGCGGCTGCTGATCCACTGTTGGGCGGGAGTTTCCCGCAGCACCGCCAGTGCGATCATGCTCATCTGCCAGCATCATGGCGGCAATGAACGGCATGCCATCCAACTGGTAAGGGCGTTACGACCGCAGGCTCAGCCGAACCGGATGTTGCTGGGCTTTGCCGACCGAATCCTTGGCACCAGGATGTTGTCGTGCCTAGACGGGGCTTGATTCGAGCTTGATGCGTCAGTGAAGCAGCAGGCTCCATGCCGACGCCACCATCTCAGCGACATTATGCAGTTCGGCGTGGAAGCTGCCCATGAGCCTTGGACCCAAATCGTCGGGGAGATTGATTGCGTTTACACCGACGATGACGGCACCAGCGGCAGCTACGGCAAGAACCACATGCAAGGCAAAATCCGCCAGCAGCCTGATCATCCAAAATGCAACGATGATAGCAATCGCGGCGGTGAATGGATGTGCTGTAATCGATTCGTAGAATGGCATGGCGGACCTCCATTGCTACGGACAAGTATAACATAAAATGCGTAAAAAGTAAATCAGTGCCAAGTGACTTTTAATTCCAAGCGTCTTGAATACATTTATAGATCGACGCTATAACGTCAGTCCATTTTCTCGTGCGGTTTTGTAATACTCCCCACAGAGTTCGTTGTCGTCATCCGTCAGCAATTGCATCAAAGTTTTTAGATGGTTAACCGCCGTATTAAGCGAGTTTACGACGAGCAGCATATCCCGACGAAATTGGTAGTTATCGTTTGGCGACTCTTGGGTAGATTCAGATGGCTCCAGGTCAGGGAC
>NZ_AONQ01000156.1 GCF_000342045.1 Paramagnetospirillum caucaseum
GTAATCGCCACATTCAGAATGTGCGTTACGGAACGATTTAATCATATTGATGTGCCGGTCAATGTCGATACTCATGATCCTCACTCCATTAAATGCATGGAGATCATATCAACCACACTTGAATGCGTCAAGCAGCACGGTTCATGTTATCCGCCAAAAGTCAATATACTTTTTTATAATCTTGTAAAACCACGTTGGAAATCAGAGTGATAAATCAAAAAACTTTTTTCATCAGAATTCCAGACAGATTCATTGAAACTAAGATATTTGAAAGTGGCAGGACAAAAAAGGATGCAAGAATCATTCGGGGCAGGTTGATCACCAACCTGCCCCGAAATGCGATCAGATGATGCTCTGCTACTCGACCTTGCCGCGACGGTGCTTCGCCTTGATCCTGGCCGCCTCCAGAGGTTCATCGAGTTCCCCGGCCTTCACGGCAGTAGCGATCTGTTCCAGCACTTTGATTGCATCGGCGTTGGTCTTGCCCGCAATCACGGTGTTAGCCATCCCCTGTCCCTGGAGTTCGACCACGGTGCGACCATACCTGATTTCCAGCAGCAGGTTACCGTCTTTGGCCGACTTCCAAAACCAGGGCTGGGGCTGACGATTGATGCATTGACGGGTGTTGCCGTCTTCGGTTTCCTTGCGGTAACGGACCCGTTCGACCGTGAAGCCAGGATTCTTGAGCAGTTCGACCTGATTGTGAATGCCGTCCAGCACAACCTGCCGGGGGGACTTCTTGCGTGCTTCGGAAACAAGCACCTTCTTTTCGTTACTGAACTTAAGCTGCAACATAATGGCCTCCATGCATCAACATTGCATGAATGATATAGCCGTATTTACTAAAGGCCAAGATAGCCACATGAATATATTTCATGATATGGCCGCACGGCCACATGGCGTCTCGACATCAATGTAGTGATGGATTTAGTCATCAGTCGTTAGGCCTGATAAGTGATCGCAATTCATTTCACAAAATGGTCTGATTTCTCCATGGATGGAAGTTAGCAAGGTCATACCGGCCTGCGACCTGATTCGATATGGCTGAATATTTCCGCATATATTAGCCATCGGCAAATAACAAACAAATTGCCGGTTCATGTTAGCCCGACAGAAAATAGCTCGTCGAGGCCATGATACGCCTTCGGCTACTTCATGTGATTCGGCATGAGCCGCCACAGGCGTAACCGATCTGATTTCCTGCCAGAGGCAGGGTGGTTTTGAGACAGAACGAAGTGATGAGTTGTCGGTGTTGTAGCCATGAACTTATGAACTGAATTCATCTCGACGCCGAAGGCGTCCCGGTGTTGAGACAGAACGAAGTGATGAGTTGTCGGTGTTGTAACTACGAAATCATTAACGGACTTCATCTCGACGCCGAAGGCGTCATGGTGTTGAGACAAACGAAAGGAATGAGTTGTCGGTGTTGTATATATCTGATTCATAAATAGCCATGTTGGACTTAGTCCGTATTGAAGAGCAATACGGACTAACTTTCCAACTTGTCCTGCAATACGGACTAACTCAATGACTTAGCCTTCAATACGGACTAACTCCAGAAACAGGAAAAAGGAAATGAACCAATCACTTGAACTTGAGTATATCTGCATATGGGCGGAAACGCCCAAAACAGAACCAAAGCGGGGACGGAAGTCCGTCTCATTTTCGGATCGCTATGTATTTACCGGAAACGCAATCATCGACGGGACCACGTATCGCGTTCAATTTGTCGAACACAAGGACGTGACCAAGCTACTCAATGGCGTCCATAAGAGCCGTGCCAGCCATGTCGAGCTATACCGTGTCTATCACGAAGCCCATCAGGCCCAGGAACGAA
>NZ_AONQ01000157.1 GCF_000342045.1 Paramagnetospirillum caucaseum
GGTTCGTTCGTTGAATCAATTGCCTCAGTCACATTTGATACCAAAGCCAAAAGTGCTTCTGTCGAAATTCGTCTGCCTCTTGATTTTGAACTACTAAGGTAGCTTTGGCTTCGATTAAGCCACTCACCAAATTCGCGACCAGAACCGACGATTCCCAACGAATAAAATTCTTCATATATTTCTTCTAATTTTCGCATGAACGACTCCTGCTGTTGCAGGTGTATTTATCGCAGCATCGAATGCCTTCATATGTAGGCACTTATTTTGATCGCCCAAATTGGCCGACACATTCAAACCTGTTATGGTCCCCGCCCACATCCTGGGAGGGAGCATCATGACCAAGACAAAATTGCCCTTCGCAATGACCATCTGCGGGCTGGATGAGCTTGGTGACGAGTTGGAAGCCTTCGGCCCAAGTCACATCATCTCAATTTTGGACCCCGGCGATGACCATGACGATCCATTGGTCTTCCCTGGATCGATCAAGGTGCTGAGTCTCAGATTTTATGACTTACACGCGATGGGGGGAGTGGTTGGAAAGTCACTTGATCGACAGGGACGGAACGAACACCCCAGCGTGGACCATGCTCAGACCATCATTGATTTTGGTCGAGAGATACCCAGCGGTGGCCGAATTTTATGCCATTGCTGGGCAGGAATATCTCGCTCGACAGCCGCCGGATTCTTACTGGCATGCCTGCACCTACCTGCGGCAGAAGCCATGGATCTGATCATGGAACTTAGGCCCGGAGCGGTACCGAACCGGTTGATCATCAAATTCGCAGACCGGATTCTTGGTGCTGGCGGGCGAATGGTTGCTGCGATTGACGGTCAAAGGCAAGGAGTTGATCGCCGATCAATCAGATCGAGCAGACGTTGAGCGTCATGTAAAGCACCTCGGAGTAGGTCAAGGACGGCCATTACCTCAAATCTAATGAGGTTTTCATCATAAACCGGCGGCAATCGTCCCGGAGCAACAGAAACAGCATCTTCTGGAGAAATCGTAAAGTCATTTAATCGCATAGTTTACCCCGCATATATTGATAATATGTATTTATGTGGTTATATTGAAACAAGCACATATATCAGATTGCTTGGAGGGCATTATGCGTTCGCAAGTCATACTGCTATCAGTCTGCGTGCTATTCACTGCGACATTTGCCGCAAACGCCCAGGAAGGCATCTTCTTTACCACGGACAAGGGTGCCGCCGGTGTGGTGAAGGCCGCTCCTCCGCCGATCTATCAGCGTGATCCGAACCTGCCAAATTATTACTCCCTCGGCTCGGAGCCATCGCCGCCGCCCATCACATACGACGAGATCAACACCCCAGGATACTGGCACCGGGAGCAATTGGCCGTCCTGGGCAGGGATGCGAATGGCATGAACCTGCATGATCGTGGGGTGTACTGCTCGTCCCAGGAACGTAAGGTGAGCCGCTATGCCGAAATTTCCTCGCAGTGGTTAAGCGATCACGATTTGTGGTTTGCCCCGTCGGCTGGCTTTATTCCCCATGGGATCGTGATGTCTGAATCGCGAGACATTTTGACCTATGCACAAGTCGCATTACGCGACATCCGATACATCAAACACAATGGTGCACAAATTCAGCACTGCGATGACGTTGCTGCGTTTGCGATCATGCGGATGCAGAAATTATTGGAAAAATACCCTGAAGACCCAGGCTGGGTGGAGCGGGTTCGAAACTGACTGACCATCAGCATAATTGGACGCCATGACCTCGTATTACTTCAAACGCAACTGTATGTCCGAGAAACCGACATGGGCTGGCCATTCTTCGTCGGAGTGGAAACGTTCAACAACGC
>NZ_AONQ01000158.1 GCF_000342045.1 Paramagnetospirillum caucaseum
GCACCGTCAAACGCCGTCTTTCCAAGCGTCGCGCTTTCTCCGGCGAGAGTCGGGGGGATCGCTTTTCGTCGGTTCGATCGCGGAGCCGACCTTCAGGGCGGCTCCTGCCGTCATCGCGTCGATCCGCTAAATCTGCGGAGATGACATGATTGAACTGGACGACGAGGAATCGACCCCTCGTTAGTCGCGACGTCGAGCAAGAAACATCATCTGCGGACGTGTGGGCCGTAGGATGGACGCTATCGGCTTCGTTCAGGCATCGCTGTTGAATCCGCAGCCCCGGTCGGCGCGAGCGAAGCCTTGCCTTGCGTCGGCATCTTTTCCTCCGAGGAAGCCGGAAGCATGCCGTCCGGTTTCCTTTTCTCTCCGGCGAGAGCTGGGGGATCGCTTTTCTTCGGTTCGATCGCGGAGTCGACCTTCGGGGCGTTTCCTGCCGTCATGGCGGCGTTAGGGTCAGTCGGCGCGTGCCGAGGCACCAATGTCAGGATGGTGATGATGGCCGCCGTCGCCATGGCGAAGGCGATCGCCGCCCACGTCCAGCGGATGGGCTTTCGCCCGGCGGGGTTCGCGCGGACGCCGTTCCCCGATAGTGCCGCCAGCGCGGAGGCGATGAGAACCGGCGGAACGGTAGATCGCGAGGCTTCCATAGCTGTCGCGAAAGATTCCGCCGCGGAAACTTCCTCGAAGAATGAAGGGTCGTCGGCCAGCCTAGCGTGGAATTCCGCGAGCCGAGGAGATTCGAGTTCTCCGTCGAGATAGGAGGCGATGAGGGCGGCGTCCTCCGACGTTCCGTCCATCGTCCTGGGCGGTGTCCTGGCGGCGTCGAGGTCGGTCGAGAGCCGGTGCTTCGTCAGAGACCATTTTTCGTTTCCGTCGTTGCGGACGGATTCGTCGATATCCTCGCCGAAGAGGCGTTCGAACAAGTCGTGGAGGGGGTGGTCGCTCACTTTCTGTCGTCTCCTCGTCCGAACATCAGACGGACGCCCTCCAGTTTTTGACCGCGGGATGATCGTTCAGGTTTTCCCTTAGCCTTGACATGACCCGCTGCTTGAGTTTGTAGACTTCGCTGACCGGGCGGCGCATAAGGCGGGCGACTTCCCGCGCGGGAACGGTCTCCCCGCTGGTCAGGGCAATCTTGACATAAAGCCGCTCGACTTCGGTGAGGGTTTCGGCGCAGCGCTTCAGCACATCCCCCGCGACTGCGAGCATGCGCTCGCTTTCGATGGCGAGCAGTTCCCCCTCGGGCGTCGGATCTTCCGATGCGATTTCTCCGATGGCGTCAATTGGCAAGGCTGATCGCATCGGGGACCTGTCGCCTTCCTCCGTTCGAGGCCTTCCGGACAGTTCGTGGCGGATGTGATCGATGAGGAGCCTGTCCGTTGCGTGGAGTACGAATCCCGCGAAGCTCCCGCGTCCCTGATAGGCCTTGATCCTTCTAAAGTCATCCGCAATCAGGGCGAGGCATATTTCTTGGTAACAATCCTCCCGGAACTGCTCTCGCTCCGACGAGGGTAGCCTTCTGCGGACGATGCGTTTGATGTCGGCTCCGAAAAATGACTCGAAAGCTCTCCATCCGACGTCGCCTCTGGTCTCAGAAAGAAGTCGGAGAAGTCTCTGAGAAAGGCATTCTCGGGCAAGCAGGACTATGAAGGTTTCCAAC
>NZ_AONQ01000159.1 GCF_000342045.1 Paramagnetospirillum caucaseum
GGTGGAGGCCGCGCCGCTTCGGCGGCGCCCCCCCCTTGCGGATGTCCGGCGGTACATAAAACCAGGTGCTTCCCCGACCGGGAGGCGCCTGGTTTTATTTGGGGTCGTATTGGCGGTAAGGATTGACAAAAAATAAAACTTTAGTATCTGTGGATAAGCTCACAGTTACGGTAAGGGTAGGGTTGTAGATTTTTCTTCAGGAAGCGGGGCGGGAATGAGCCATGGCATCTCTCTTGTCGGGAGGTGTTCCGGTTCCGGGAGGCGGGAATGGGCGACATCATCTTGATCCTATCGGCGGTGGTTTTCGTCGTGGCGCTGCTGGACGCGGCCCAGGGCGACCTGCGCCGCTTGCGCATCCCCAACCGGGTTCCCCTGGTCATCCTGGCGGCCTTCGTGCCGGCGGCGCTGGCCGGGGGGCTGAGCGGCGCCGACTGGCTGCTGCACCTGGGCACCGGCCTGTTGTGCTTCGTGGGCGCGGCGTTGCTGTTCAGCCTGGGCGTGTGGGGCGGCGGCGACGCCAAGCTGGTTCCCGCCGTGGCGCTGTGGACCGGTCCCGCCGGGCTGCCGCGTTTCCTGCTGGTCATGGCGCTGGTCGGCGGCCTGGTGGCGCTGGCCGCCCTGCTGGGGCGCCGCGCCGAGGCGGGGGGCCTGCGCTCCGTGCTGCGGGGCCGCGTCCCCTATGGAATCGCCATCGCGGCCGGCGGCCTGGACTGGGCGGCGCTGAGCCTGCTGCCCCGGCTGGCCGGCTAAAGCCCCCGAGAGGTACGCCACATGCGACCCATCGTCATCATCGTCGTCGTGGCCGCCCTGGCGGCCGGAGGCACCGCCATGCTGGCCAAGTCCTGGCTCGACCGCCAGGAGGCGCGCCGCGCCAGGGCCGCCGACGAGCCCGCCACCGTCGAGATCCTGGTCATCAACCGCGACGTCGCCTCGGGCGCGGCACTGGTCTCCGACGATCTGCGCTACGAGGTCTGGCCGAAATCCGCCGCCGCCGACCGGCTGGTAACCCGCAAGCCGGGCGAGGATGCCAAGGCCGCCTTCGTCGGCATGATCGCCCGGCGTCCGCTGGCCGAGGGCGAGCCGGTATCGGCCGCCACCACTTTCCGCCCGGAATCCTCGGGCGTGCTGGCGGGATTGCTGGCGCCGGGCAAGCGCGCCATGTCCATCGCCATCACCAATCCCACGGCGGTGTCGGGCTTCGTCACCCCTGGCGACCGGGTGGACGTGGTGCTGGCCACCGACCTCAAGAAGTCCGAGGAAGGGGCAAGCCCCGAGGCGTCCGCCGGCCTGCTGGTCCGCCACGGGGCCGAGACCGTGCTGGCCGACATCCGGGTGCTGGCCATCGACCAGCAGATCACCCGGGGCCGCGACGGCGCCCCCATCCAGGGCAAGACCGCCACCCTGGAGGTCACGCCCAAGCAGGCGGAGATCCTGACCGTGGCCGGCATGGTGGGGACGCTGCAGCTGTCGCTGCGGCCGCAGCGCGGCGACGAGTCCGCCGCGCCGCCGGCTTCCGGCGAGGTCCTGGACTTTACCACCGACCTGGAAGCGGGCAAGGTGCTGCAGGCGGCCGTCGGCTTCAAGCCGAAGGCCGAGCGTGCCGCGCCGCCCGCTCCCAGGGGGTGCGGGTCAATCGCGCCGGTCAGGTCA
>NZ_AONQ01000160.1 GCF_000342045.1 Paramagnetospirillum caucaseum
CGCTGCAGCTGCGCAGCAACAATCCCGAGCCGCCGGACATCATCGCCATCGGATCAAGCACCGGCGGCCCCCAGGCGCTGTTCACGGTGCTGGGAACCATGAAGGCGGGCACCGTCCGCCAGCCGATCCTGATCACCCAACACATGCCCGCCACCTTCACCACCATCCTTGCCGAGCACATCAGCCGCGTCTCGGGCTGGGATGCCCGCGAGGGCCAGGACGGCGAGGTGATCCAGGGCGGACGCGTCTATATCGCGCCCGGCGACTTCCACATGGTGGTCGAGACCAAGGGCACGGACAAGGTATTGCGATTGAACAAGAACCCTCCCGAGAATTTCTGCCGCCCGGCGGTCGATCCCATGCTGCGGTCCATCGCCGCCGCCTATGGCAAGCGCGTGGTGACCTGCATCCTGACCGGGATGGGCGCCGACGGCATGAAGGGCGGCCAGGCGGTGGTCGCCTCGGGCGGCACCGTGATCGCCCAGGACGAGGGAACTTCGGTTGTGTGGGGCATGCCGGGGGCAGCGGCGACGGCGGGCATCTGCTCGGCCGTCCTGCCACTGCCGGAAATTGCTCCGTGGATCATGAAACTGGCGGCGAGGCGCTAAACCCATGCGGCCCGAAGATTTCGATTTCGTCGCCAAACTGCTGAAGGACCGTTCCGGTCTGGTCATCACCCGCGACAAGGCCTATCTGCTGGAAAGCCGGCTCACCCCGGTGGCGCGCAAGCGCGGCATGAAGGGGCTCGAGGACCTGGTCTCCGGCCTGCGCACCGCCGGCGAGGATCTGCTGCGCGAAGTCACAGAAGCCATGACGACCAACGAGTCGTTCTTCTTCCGCGACATCAAGCCGTTCGATCAGTTCAAGAGCGTCGTCCTGCCCCATCTGCTGGCCACGCGGGCCGCCAAGAAGTCGTTCCGCATCTGGTCGGCCGCCTCCAGCTCGGGCCAGGAAGCCTACACCCTGGCCATGGTGCTGAAGGAAGAGGGCGCCAAGCTGGCCGGCTGGAAGATCGAGATCGTCGGCACCGACATCTCCACCGAGATGCTGGAGAAGGCCAAGGCCGGCCTCTACTCCCAGTTCGAGGTGCAGCGCGGCCTGCCCATCCAGCTGCTGGTCAAGTACTTCAAGAAGACCGCCGAGATGTGGCAGATCGACCCGGCCATCCGCGGCATGGTCCAGTTCCGCGAATACAACCTGCTGCACGATCTGAAGCCGCTGGGCCAGTTCGACGTGGTGTTCTGCCGCAACGTGCTGATCTATTTCGACCAGCCGACCAAGACCCGCGTGCTGGATAACATCAGCCGGGTGGTCCCCGACGACGGCTTCCTCTATCTGGGCGGCGCCGAGACGGTGCTGGGCATCTCCGACAAGTTCAAGCCCATCCCCGACCAGCGCGGCGTCTACTCCACCACCCGCGCCCCGGCCGGCATCGGCACCACCAAGTAGCTTCCGTCCCTCCAGACGGCGCCAAGCCCCTTCCGGGACACCGGGAGGGGCTTTTTCGTGGGCTCGTGGCGTTGGAACACAAGAAGCCCCCTCCCCCGCCGCAGGTGGGGGAGAGGTCGGGAGGGGG
>NZ_AONQ01000161.1 GCF_000342045.1 Paramagnetospirillum caucaseum
AAGAGTTCGAGATCAGGCCAACCTGTGTTTGCAACAATCATGGCCGTCCTCCGCCTTCACGCCGATCAAATGCTACCAAAGATTTATATCTTTCATCAACCTCAAGCAAAATGGTCCGGAGATTTAGCACCTTCCATTGTGCACCGATCCCCAACGGACTCCTCCTTCACCCGGAGGATTCCTGCCTCCAATCCCGCAGCAATCACCGTGTCCGAAATAGCCCCCTTGATTTCCTCGGGAAGAATGATCGCCGCTCTCCATGAACCATCAGGTGCCCGATATTTTGGCAAGGAGACCTCGGTGCTTTTGCCATCAGCCCGAACCTGGACACCTTGGATGGTCATCTCGATGCCATCAAAGACAACTTCAACATCAGCCAAGGCACGCAGCTTTCCTGCATTCCTGAGATGAGTAATGTGAATCGTTGAGATGGTGACCGATGCGGTGTCCATGGTCGGATTTGCGTTCAAGTTATTCACCATATGGGCGAGAAGTTAACGTCTTGATGGCATTAAATGAATGCGGTAGCGTTCACTCGTGGCTTTCCCCCAAAGCGGCCACATCTGGATGGCCCCTCCCCCCGAATCCATCCAGCACGATCAGGCGGTGGAGTTCTCGCCAGTTCGCCACCGCCGATCTGCTTTATGGTTCGCTCCGTATCATCGGAATAGCCGTAAAGAACTCTTGATCCGCCAGGGTGCGAATCGACACCATCAGCGTCTCGTGTTGGTGAACAAGGCGGGCATGGGGGACGCCATCAACGGTCGTCCAAAGCCTTGAAATCTCCCACACCTTCCTGGTCTGGTCGTTGGCTTTCATGAATCGATCCCCGACTTGGATGGATTGGGTTTTTCGCCCGAATATCGCCATTATCGTCCGAAATGATTGCCTGTGCTCAACCCGCTGTATCGCGAATTGCCTGCATTTGTCCAAAAAACTTTCGGTCCTCTGATAGCATGTGCTTTGCCACCACGTCGTAGGCCAGGAAATTGAACAGGTCGCCCAAGGCCAGTTCGCCGGATGTGAAATTCGCCACCAATTCCCCGGCACGGTCGATTAGTCCCTGGTGGGTTAGGGCATGTTCATCTGCACCGGAATATCCTATCGAGCGGAAAACGGCTTCTTCATCGCGGAAATGATCCAGAAGGTCTGCGACAAGGGCTTCGATCTGAGGTGCCACCTCATCGGTGGGTCGTTCTCCGATGACCGCTATCAGCAAATTATTTGCGTGTTCGAATAGGTTCCGGTGCTGCGTGTCGAGCAAGGCATGGCCGGATTCGTAGTTGCTCCTCCAGACCAGACGGAGGAACGCGAGATCAAGAAGTTCGGCTTCGTCAGCCTCATCAGCCCCGCAAGCATCGGTGACCACCCGGTTACGCCCACCTTCTTTGGCTGCATACAGGGCTGCATCAGAACGGCATAGCCAAGATTCCCAGGTCTCGTCCTCCCGATATTCAGCGACTCCGAAACTGGCGGTAACATGCCCGACGCCATGAAATTCAAAGGCCATGATTGCCTTGCGGATTCGTTCGGCAAGCAGGCTTGCAATCATCAATCCGCTA
>NZ_AONQ01000162.1 GCF_000342045.1 Paramagnetospirillum caucaseum
GGAACAGGCCGTTGCAGGCGATCATCTCCAAGTTCTGATCGAACAGCGTTACGCCGCACGGAAGATGGTCGATGATGGATTGAATGATGCGGCGGCATTCTGGGGAATCGGCAAGGCTCAGCAGATCGCTGAGGACGCTGTTTTCAGCATGCTGATTGGCCCAATTGTCATTCATTTCGGATTTCAGCCGATTCCGCTCTATGCCAAAAAAATTCCATCAAAAGTATGGTAGCCCTATGCCCATTGGGTCAATCCAAAGTGCCCCCGGATGCACCCGTTGTTACAAGTCGTCTCAATCCATAGGCTCGTTAAAATTTGTAGCAGTGCCTCCCCTTTCTGGGATGGCAGTGCCGCTGATCTTGCTGACGGCGACCATTTCCTGAATGATCGGCCTGAACATCTGTTGGGGGGAATAGGCCATGCGTTGTCCTTTTTGCGGACATGACGACACCCAGGTGAAAGATTCCCGCCCGACCGATGACAATGCTGCCATTCGCCGTCGCCGGGCGTGTCCAGCCTGTGCATCACGCTTCACCACTTCCGAGCGGGTGCAAATCCGCGATCTGGTGGTGATCAAGAAGGACGGCAGCCGCTCGACCTTTGACCGCGACAAGGTGGTTAAATCGCTCCAGATCGCCTTGCGAAAACGTCCCGTGGATGAGGAGCAGATCGAACGCATCGTCAATGGCATCCATCGCCGCCTGGAGAGCCTGGGGGAGAACGAGGTTCCGTCCAAGCTCATCGGCGAACTGGTCATGGATGTGCTGATGGGGATGGATCAGGTGGCCTATTTGCGATACGCCTCCGTCTATCGGAACTTCCGCGAGGCCAAGGACTTTGGCGATTTCCTGGGTAAGATGGGACGTGACAGCGGGGATTGAAGCCGTCTGAAGGTCAGCCCACATGGCTTTGGAGGAGATCACGGCAATATCCCCGTCGATTTCCATCATTTTCTTTAGTGTTGCCCACAAACTTGGCAACGGTTTCTAAAAACCTTTTCACCGAGATTGGCTTTGAAATGTAGCCGTCGAACCCGGCTCCAAGGATGTTCTCCGCGTCGCCTTTCATGGCACATGCGGTTACCGCGATAATCGGGATGTCTCGGGAAGCTGGATCGCCCTTCAACCTCTGAATGACCTCCATACCGGAAACATCCGGCAACTGGATATCCATAAGAATGAGGTCGGGCTGATTTCTGTGAACAATGCGAGCTACCTCGCCACCATTCTTCGTAAGAAGAGTGGTGCATCCAACAGACTTCAGCAATTCGCTGAATAGCTTGAGGGAGAGGTCATCATCTTCAACGATAAGAACGGTCATTGATGATGCTGATAACTTTTGCGGTATGGCTGCATGATCCAGCATGGTGCCCTCAAGGTGAGTCTATCGCACTCACATCAAAGCAAATTCATGCTGCACCTGCGAGATAAAAATCAGGTGTCACGAAATTGTCTTTGATGCGATTAACTTGCGTCATCATTCTCACCTGATTTAGGCTTGGAATATTCCATCGAAAATCCACACGGCCAGGATCATGGACGAAACAATCA
>NZ_AONQ01000163.1 GCF_000342045.1 Paramagnetospirillum caucaseum
AGTGTCCGTCCCTCTGCCTGAGCGCGGCCCTCCAGCCGCTTGGCCGCTCGCTCAATGCTCGCCTGAGCGTCGTGCCTCACATTTGAGGCCCGACGCTAAAGCAGCCGCCGGACATTGATCTTCAGGGCTTCGGCGATCTTGCGCAGCACGATCATGTCAAACCCGGCTTCCAGGGCGGCCAGCGTTTCGAGGCTGATTCCCGCCGTCCGAGCCAGGGACTCGCGGGTCATGCCGCGGTATTCGCGATAGACTTGGACCGGGCTTTGCCCGGCCATCAACCGGTCCGCCACCGTGTGGGGGAACTGATCCCGATCGCTCACGGCGGCGGGGGCGCAGGGCTTTGGGGGCTCGGCAACGGGGGTGGACTTCGGATCGGGCGCGCGCGGTGCCGCCTGCGGCTGCTCCCCGGTCAGCAGGACGCGCATCTTTTCGAGAATTTCCGCCATCTTGGCGTCCCGCGCACTGTCCGTTTCCGGTGAAGGCACCCCCTTTTCCGTGCCCATCCTTGTCTCCTGTCTTGGCCGAATACCGGACTTGGCGTAAGCCTCGGCCCCAGGCGTTAAGGTTGCCGTATGCCCCCTTCAATTCGCAAGGGGTTTGATAACCCGGCCATAACCATGCTTCAATGCCTATTTATCGGATACAGGCTAGCACGGAATGGCTTTTTCCGTTTTCATCGGCTGGTTCTTTATTTCCTGAGATGCGGAGCGCGCGTGGGGCCAAGGATCGTGGAATGTCATTGAATACCTCCTTCTTAGGCAAGGCATGCATGGTCGTGGCCTCGGACGATTCGCTTTGCAGCTTGATCGCGACATCCTTGCATCAGATTGGATTTGCCGACGTTTTGAAGTCGGGCATCCTGACCGAAGCGATTAAGTTCGCCGCTTCCGGCATCTATGACCTGATCGTTTGCGCCGGTACCGATATCGACGAACCGCTCGACATGATTCGGCGCATCAGAATGGAAACCCCCGAAGGCGTCGTGACCGGGCCGATGATTTGCGTCATCAGTCACATGGATGTCGGCAATCTGTCCATGATGCGCAATTCCGGGGCCAATTGCGTCATGACCCTGCCCATCAGCACGCGCAGCATACTGAAAAACGTCAATCGCGCCTTGAATGAAAAGCGCGAGTTCATCGCCAACCCGACCTTTCGGGGGCCTTGCCGCCGCAATCCCGCTCCGGGCCTTTACGAAGGGCCGTTCCGTCGCGCTGCCGACCGCCAGGACTGCGCGACGCAATCGCCGTCTCCGTCTCCGTCTCCGGCCCCCCGCAAGCTTGCCGCCGCGGGCCATTCCGGGGAGCTGGGCCTGGCCCCGCGCCGACCGCATGCGCCGGCCGTCGTGGGGGAGGATCCCAATTCCCAGGCATCCATTATCTTCAATGGCGTGAGCGAAATCGCCGCCAGAATCGAGCATCTGAAGGAAGCCCTGCATGCCACCGATGATGAACGGACGCGCAAGGTCGTGCGCGCAGAGATCATGGAGGCGGCAGATAGGCTGGTGAACCTCGTCACCCTGGTGGACTTGAACAAAGC
>NZ_AONQ01000164.1 GCF_000342045.1 Paramagnetospirillum caucaseum
GCCAAGAACAAGGATGCAACCAAGAAACTAGCCCCAGTTTGGGGTCCATCAACCATCTACGGCAACTGGCAGCGCGGTACCGGCATCCTTAACAATGAACTCTATATCGGCCAGCTGATCTGGAACCGACAGCACTTTATTAAGGACCCGCGGAGCGGCAAGCGGCAGGCTCGGCTCAACCCACACGAAAGGTGGCTCCGCCAAGAGGTCCCCCATCTTCGGATCATCCCCCAGGATCTTTGGGATGCGGTCAAGGCGAGGCAGGGCATTCACCGCCAGCACCGTCCAGAGAAAGCCCGTCGCCCCGTTCACCTCCTATCTGGCCTGCTGGTCTGCGGCGAGTGCGGTGGAGGGGTCTCGATGATCAGCGCCCATCATTACGGCTGCTCACGTGCCCGTAATTCCGGGACATGTACCAACCGCCTGAATATCCGCAAGGACACCCTGGAATCCCAGGTGCTGGCGGGCCTTCGCCAACATCTGATGCAGCCTGCAGCAGTCAAGGCGTTCGTCGAAGAGTTCACTCGAGAGGTCAATCGCCTGGCCGCCGATCATGATGACCGTCGTGTCCGGCTTGAGACCGAGTTCGACAAGATCGAGATGAAGCAGCGATCCCTGATGGACGCCATCATGGATGGAACACCAGCTCGTTTGGTTAATGCTGAGCTGGCAGCGCTGGAAACTCGCCGGTCGGAGATTGAGGCCCAATTGCAGGCGGTCCCGCCGCCCCTGCCTCGTCTTCATCCCAATCTGCCAGAACTGTTCCGCCGCAAGGTGGAAGACCTGCAGGAGGCATTGCGAGAGCCGGAGACCACCACCCAGGCGGCGCTGGCGCTGCGCGGTCTGATTGATCGCATTCGTTTGGTGCCAGTGAACGGCGCCCTGGAAATCGAGTTGGAAGGCGCCCGGGCGGCGCTCTTGGCGTTGGCGACGCCGGAATCGAAACACCCCCGATCCGGTGAGGGATCGGGGGTGCAGGAAACGGTGGTTGCGGGGGCAGGATTTGAACCTGCGACCTTCAGGTTATGAGCCTTGAGTGCGTAAATTTTGAAAGCCGCAGAAAACATAGAGTAGCGTTGCTTTTCAATGTGTTATATTCGCCAGACAGCGACAGAATGCGGCACAACCTACCGTCAATTCGCCAAGTTTTTCCAATTTTGTACGGACACAGTACGGACACAGATATGGTAGAGCAACTTACCGAAAAACTGGTCAAGGCCCTCCCCTCCCCCACCAAGGGCAACCGCCTCATTTACGACGAGGCGGTCAAGGGCTTCGCTGTCCGCATCACGGCGGCCGGGGCTAAGTCATTCGTCGTGAATTATTACATCCATGGCAGAGAGCGCCGCTACACCATTGGATCCCACCCTGACTGGTCCGTGGCACAGGCACGGGAAGAGGCTAAATTTATTAAAAAGCAGGTGGATCAGGGTAGCGACCCGCTTGGAAAACGCGTTGAAGATCGCGAAGCCAAGACCGTTGGCGATCTTTTCAAGGAATATCAGGAAAAGCATCTGCCGACGT
>NZ_AONQ01000165.1 GCF_000342045.1 Paramagnetospirillum caucaseum
TTTTTTGGTTCTTCGACGCCTCAAATGGATTTGAAGAGATCCCCGAGTGGGGCGGCGATCAGATAGATCATGGTTGCGAAGGTTGTGGTATTGCGGTAGCCTCTGGCGCGAGCGCGTGCCGCCTGGAAGAGGCCGTTGAAGCCCTCCAGTCGGGCGTTGCTGTGAGTTGATGTCCAGCGTTCGAGGATGCGCTGGCGATGGTGCTCAACGGTTCCCAACGCCTTGCGGACGGGATCGAGGATGGTGTTGTCGCCGATCACCTCGCGCGCATGGCGCAGAAAGTTGGTGATCCGCCAGCGGGCGGCCTGGACGGTGTCGGCCTTGCGCACCCAGCGGAGTTTCTCCTTGAGCCGCCATGCGATGGCGGTCAACAGGTCGGAGGCTTCCAGTTCGGCCAGAGCCTCTGCCTGTGCCTCGGTCATCTTGCCGTCGGCCTTCTTCAGGATGGCCCAGCGCAGCGCCTTGGGCAGCTTGTTGTTCCTGGCTTCGGCGCGGCGGACCTCGTCGAGGGCCTTGGTGAACAACTGGACCACATGGAACCAGTCCACGGTGACGGCGGCGTTGGGGAAGGTTTCCCCGATGGCGGCGATGAAGGCGGGGCTCATGTCGCAGACCACCTCGACGACGCGGCCCGGCTGGCCACCATGGTCCATCATGAACGCCTTGAACCGGGTGACGGTATCCTTGCCCCGGCCGGGGGTGACGAAGACCACCGGCTTGTCCTTGCGGTCGAGATCGATGAACACGGTGACATAGGTATGGCCGCGCTTGGCGGCGGTTTCATCAAGGCCGACGGCGGCGAGCTTGGACAGGTCGAGGCGCTCCACCGCCTTGCGGACATAATGATGGACGATCCGCCATAGACGGTTGTCGGTGACCTCGATGATGCGAGCCGCCGCCAGCACCGGCATCTCGCGGACCAGAACCAGCGCCACCTGCTCGAACAGCAGAGTGAACTGACTGCCTTCTCTCGCCCACGGTACGCCGATCCGAAGCACGCCATGCTCCGGACAGTCGGTGCGCGGAACCTTGGCAGTGATGTGGCAATGGTGCTGGAAGAAGTTGAGGTGCCGCCAGGTGAACTCCGCGAAGTCGTGCGCCTTGCAGGCTCTGCCACACTGCGGACAGGCAAACATGGTGCCGCGATCGACCGCGACCTCCAGGTGCAGCACGTGCGGCTGAACCGTCGTGTCCAGTCGCTGCTCGACCAGTTTCCACGGCGGGGAAACGCCCAGTCCCAAGGCCATGATCGTATTGGCGTCCACGTCGATATCCTCTCCTCCCAGACCGCCGCAGAGTGCCATCGTACTCGCGCCGGTCAAGGACGCGTCCCGCGCCGCTGACGCGGTGGCCTGCGGCCATCCCTGACCACCGCTCCGCTCGATGGCCTGCCAGAGGGCAGGTCGGGACGAGGGGATGGTCAGCGGATCAATCGAACAAGGGGATATTCAGCTACAGGTAGGCAGGGCGATCACGCCGGAACTGGCGCAATTCCACTTCCAACGTCGAAGAGGCAG
>NZ_AONQ01000166.1 GCF_000342045.1 Paramagnetospirillum caucaseum
GCTCGGATCATCGCGGACAGGGTGATCGCAACGACCGTTCAGCCTGAACCCAGCGTCCTGCCCCCTGCGGAAAAGACGATCAAAGATGTATATCGCCTTTATCTGGCCGACCCAGGTCGGGTCCGTCGTTCCGGCAAGACCCTGATTGCATACGAATCGATATACGGACTGCTGATCGAGTTGATCGGTGAAAACACCCCGATCAGCAAGGTCACCCGTGAGGTCTGCCGTGATGTCCTTGATGTGCTTCGGGCCATGCCCGCCAATGCCACCAAGAAGTATCCAAAGCTTTCGTCGCGGGAGGCTGCCGAAAAGGCCCGCAGGGAAGGGTTACCGATGATCAGTTCGGCCACGGTCAACGGCTACACCAACAAGCTATCGTCCCTGCTTAACTGGGCAGCCAATGAGGGGTATCTCGACAAGAATCCGGCAAGGGGTTTGAAGGTCGTCGATGCGGTCAAGAAGAAGGACAAACGGCTCCCGTTCGCACAGTGGCAGCTTCGTAAGATTTTTGACGCCCCCCTTTATCGCGGATGCGTCAATGATGCCGCTGGATACGCAACGCCGGGGAAGGACCGTCCAAGACGCGGGCGATTCTGGGTGCCCTTGATCGCTTTGTATTCGGGCATGAGACTGAATGAAATCTGCCAACTGAATGTTGAGGACGTGAGGAGGGTCGATGACGTTTTTTGTTTCATCGTGACCACCGACGTGCAGTCAGGGATCGACGACAAAAAGATCAAAACCGACAATGGTGAGCGAATCGTTCCTGTCCATCCGGAACTCATCGAAATCGGGTTTCTGGGCTATCTTGTTGAACGCCAGAAAACCCGACATTCGAAGCTGTTTCCAGACCTTTCCGTAGCAAAAACTGGCTATTACAGCGACACCTTCTCAAAGTTTTTCGCCTGTTTTCTTGGAAAGGCTGCCGCAAAGGCCCCTCGCACTTCGTTCCATTCCTTCAGGCACAATTTCAGGGACGCCCTACGGGAGGCTGGTCTGGATCGTGAAATCGGGCTGGCCCTCGGTGGCTGGGCGGGCGACGGAAAGGGCGATGAAGGGGCTGAAACCGCTGATAACTATGGTCGTGGCTACCGAGCTTCCACCCTGTTCGACGCCATCTCATTGATCCGATATGACCTGAACCTAAATCACTTGAAGCAGTCAGACTTTGGAGCTTCTACTGAAGAGTGAATATCAGCGTCAGAGAAGAACGCGGCGGCATTCGGGTGAGCTTCATCGAGTGTGGCAAATTCACGGTGATGCGATAGTTGTGGTGGCTGGCATCGGGTGGGCGTGGGTGCCTCCGCTACGCTCGGCACCACACAGATGCTCGTTCACCAGACACCTTGCCTTCGGCTGCGGGTCTGGATGCACTTCGCATCAATCGCTGCCGCTTCGAAAATATGAAGGCCACCCCGGTTGGGTAGAGCATCGCTATTTCCG
>NZ_AONQ01000167.1 GCF_000342045.1 Paramagnetospirillum caucaseum
TAGCATTACAGTTGCCATTTCGTCGAACCTCTGAATCAATGGGAAGCCATGATTCGGAGGTCATGGGTTATGGCAGGGGCATCAATAGAGGCGACGCTGGAGATTTGGGCGTCATCGTTGCGGGATGTGAAGGCGCGGATGCGTCCGCTTTTCGGCCAGGAGCGGGTCGCAGCATCGGCGAACTCATTTCTTGATGGCCTGCTGGGCGAAGAGCGCCGTAAGACGGGCTGGATGCGGGCGGAGGCGGCTGGCGATCCGGGGCCATGGCGACAACAGGCCATACTGGGACGCGGGCGTTGGGACGCCGATGATTTGCGCGATATTGTCCGTACTTACGCCCTCGAAACGCTGGTCGATGCCGACGCCGTCCTTGTGATCGACGAGACCGGCTTTCTCAAGCAAGGGAAGGCATCGTGCGGGGTCGGACGACAATATACCGGGTCGGCGGGCAAGATTACCAACTGCCAGATCGGCGTATTCGCCTCCTATGTGTCGCGCCACGGCCATGCCTTTATCGACCGGGCGCTTTATCTGCCCAAGAGCTGGACGGACGATCCGACCCGTATGGCGGCGACGGCCGTACCCGCTGAAACCGCCTTCGCGACCAAGCCGGCCCTGGCGCGCGTCATGATCGACCGAGCCATCGCTGCCGAAGTGCCCTTTACCTGGGTGGCGGCCGACAGCGTCTACGGCGTCGGGGCGCTCGAAACAGCTCTGCGGCGTGCGGGCAAGGGCTATGTTCTGGGCGTAACGTCTCAACACGCCGTCGTCTCCTGGGGCAAGGAGCGCCTCGTTGCCGGAACCGCCGGCGGTGTGGTGCAAGACCTATCCCCATCCGACTGGACACGCCTGTCGGCGGGCGAGGGCACCAAGGGCGCCCGCCTCCGCGATTGGGCCTATCTCGAATTGGCCGATCTTGACGCCGCCGATTATGACGCTGCCCGCGCCGGGGTGTGGACACGCGGATTGCTGATCCGCCGTAACATCGCCGATGGCGATCTCGCCTTCTTCTCCACCTGGTGCCCGGCGGGCACCCTCGTCCAAACCTTGGTGCGCGTCGAAGGTCATCGCTGGGCCATCGAGGATAGCTTCGAGACCGCCAAGAATGAACTCGGCCTCGACCATAACGAAACCAGATCATGGCACGGATGGCACCGCCATGTGTCCCTCGTCATGCTCGCCTTCGCCATGATGGCCACCATCCGCACCCGCGCCAATGCCGCCACTCCCCCAAAAACGCCGCTACGGATGACCCGAACCACCTGACGCTGATCCGCTGGTCCATTCAGGAGATCCGCCGCATTGCCATCAGACTGGAGCGGGGAGGCATCATGCCGGCCCACATCATCGCATGGTCCCTATGGCGACGCGCGCATCAAGCGGTTGCTCGACGATGCCATATCAACACAAAATCGCAACTGTAATG
>NZ_AONQ01000168.1 GCF_000342045.1 Paramagnetospirillum caucaseum
GCGACCAGGTCTCGGCGCTGCTGGACAATTCGGGCCAGGGCTTCCTGTCGTTCCAGGGCGACCTGCTGGTCCAGCCGGAATTCAGCCATCCCTGCCTGGCGTTCTTCGGCGGCTCGCCGGCCGGCAAGCCGGTGGATGAATTGCTGTTCTCGGGGGACGAGCACGCCCGCGACACGCTCAGGGCCTGTATCGAGGAGGCCCTGAAGGAGAAGGATTCGTCGCGCGCCGAGCTCTACCTGTCGCTGCTGCCGGAAGAGATCGCCATCGGCGCCAGGGTGCTGAAGGCCGAGTTCAAGCCGCTGGACCGGGCGATCATGGTGGTGCTGACCGACATCACCGGCGAGAAGGCGCTGGCCGCCCAGGTGGCGCGCGAGCGCACCCGCCTCGAGATGATCGTCTCGGCGGTCACCTACGGCAACGACTTCTTCGACGCCGTCGCCGAGTTCACCGGCTTCGTCCAGGACGGGGCCGGCATGTGGCGGGGCCGCGACCGGGCGGTGCTGTACCGCACCATCCACACCTTCAAGGGCACCTTCAACCAGTTGGGCTTCCACCACCTGCCCACCGCGCTGCACGACGTGGAATCGTCGCTGCAGCGCCTGGGGAGCCGGGCCGACGGGGCGGACGCCGCCGCCATGGTGTTCGCCCGCGACTGGCAGGGCGTGCTCAACGCCGACCTCGAGACCGTGCGCGACGCGCTGGGCGACGATTTCATGGCGCGGCGCGGCGTGGTCACCGTCACCCCGGAACAGGCCAAGCGCTTCGAGCGCTTCGCCCGCGGCCTGCTCGACGAGGCCGACGTGCCGGACGTCATCGAGGAAATCGCCGCCATCCGCACCGTGTCGCTGCGCCAGGCCATCGGCGATTTCGACAAGATGATCCACCAGATCTCCGCCCGCCTGGAAAAGGAGGTGGCGCCGCTGGTGGTGGAAGGCGACGACGTCCGCATCGATCCCGAGGTGTTCGGGCCGTTCCTGCGCTCGCTCGGCCACGTCTTCCGCAACGCGGTGGACCACGGCATCGAGGACCCGGATTGCCGGCTGTCCACCGGCAAGAGCGAGGTGGGGACCATCACCTGCGCCATCCGCCGGGTCGACGGCGCCCTGGCCATCGACATCGCCGACGACGGCGCCGGCATCGACGTCGAGACCCTGCGCCGCCGCGCCGCCGAACTGACCGCCGCCGACGTCAGCGCCTGGGACATCGCCGACCTGGTCTTCGCCGACGGCATCAGCATCCGCACCGAGGCCACCGAGCTTTCCGGCCGCGGCGTCGGCATGACCGCCGTCAAGGCCAGCGTCGAGGAACTGGGCGGCAGCGTCCGCATCGATTCACGGCCCGGCCGCGGCACCAACTTCCTGTTCCACATCCCCTTCCCGCCGCAGGTGGAGGGGCGGG
>NZ_AONQ01000169.1 GCF_000342045.1 Paramagnetospirillum caucaseum
GGTGGGGCCTCTAATAGGTTTCGACGTGGTACCGCCCCTCTTCCCGCATGGCCGGGCGCACGCTCGCCCAGTCCAGGCCGTGCAGGCGGCAGATGTCGGCGAAGGCCTCGTCGCAGCCCTGTTCCATGCCCTTCAGGCCGCAGATGAAGATATGGGTCTTGGGGTGCGCCAGCAGGGCGGCCAGATCGTCGGACCGTTCGCGGACCTTGTCCTGGACGTATTGCTTGGGCTGGCCGGTGACGCGGGAAAAGGCCAGATTCACGTCGATCAGCGACTTGGGCAGCTTCATCAGCGGCCCAAAATAGGGCAGCTCCTCGGGCGTGCGCGCCCCGAAAAACAGCATCAGCTTGCCGGGGGCGTCGTGAGCATTGCGCCGCCGCCGTTCGGTGAAGGCGCGGAACGGCGCCGAACCGGTGCCGGTGCAGATCATGACGATGTTGGCATCCGGGTCGTCGGGCATCAGGAAGGCCTGGCCGAACGGGCCGGCCACCCGCACCTCGTCGCCCTTCTTCAGGTCGCAGACGTAGTTGGAACCGATGCCACCCGCCACCCGTTTGACCGTCAGCGCCAGGTTGTTGAAACCGGTGCGCTCGCCCTCGCGCGGAGAGGCGATGGAATAGAGGCGGATGTTGTGGGCGCGGCCCTTGGCATCCACGCCCGGCGGCACGATGCCGATGCTCTGGCCTTCCAGGAAGGGAAAGGCGTTGTGCTGGAAGTCGAGCACCACGTGGTGGATGTCGGATTCCGTGCCCTCGCCGGTGATGCGCATGTTGCCGGCCACCCGGGCGACCACCGGGGTCTCGCGGGAATAGAGATTGAAATAGGGCTTGGCGGCGCTGGCCGGCGGCGGCACGGCGGGGCCGGTGGCGGCAGTGGCGGCGGCCAGCAGATCGCTGACCTCCTCGGGAGCCAGGGCGGCGGGTTCGGACGGGCCGGGGCCGGTCTGGCCGAGCGGCAGTTCCTCCCAGCCGAACTGGTCCTCGATGCTCCAGGGCTGATCCACCAGCAGCCAGTGATCGATGGCCCCCGTCGGGCAGGGCGACACGCAGGCGCGGCAGCCGGTGCACTTGTCGTACATCACCACGTAATTGTTGCGGTCGTGAGTGATGGCGTCGACCGGGCAGGTTTCCTCGCAGGTGTTGCAGCGGATGCAGACCACCGGGTCAATGAGATGCTGGCGCTTCAGTTCCATGGCGGCGGCCCTTTCCGAATCTCCCTCCCCCGGCTTTGCTGGGGGAGGGGCGGGGT
>NZ_AONQ01000170.1 GCF_000342045.1 Paramagnetospirillum caucaseum
GTGCCGTCGCGCTTGCGGATTGTCTCTTCGCGCTGCTCAGCACCAGGACCAGTCTGCCAAAACGCCGCTCGCCAAATCTCGTATTCGCCCAGGGTCTTTTGCGTGATCTGCGTGATCTTGTGCTTGCCGAAATATGGGATGTGGTAGCGCTTCACGATCTTCGTGTAGTCGCTGATCTTGCGAGGCTTGTTGGACGGATCACGGCCAATCGCAGCGAGCCAAAGCTCTGCCACCGATTTGAAGGACTTGGTGTTGGGATCAAGCCCTTGCTCCGTCAGCACCTCGGCCCGCATCTTCTCCTTGCGTGCCCAAGCCAAAGCCTTGTCAAAATTGCGCTCGCCTGTGCTGCGGACAAATGCCTTGCCGTCTTCCTTGACGATCCGCGTCTGCCACAAGGTGCTGTTGGGCCTCTGGTAGAGCGCTATCGCCTTGTCATCATAGTAGAAATATTCTGTCTTCTTCTCGCGGGGCATTTCGCACCAAAACAACCAATAATTGTAGCATTCCCGTCCGCACTCGCCCCGAGCTTATGTGAAAAGAGTGTGAAATGCAAAAGGCCGCTTTTCAGCGACCCTGCATCATTGATTTTATTGAGGAAAATGGTGCCGGCGAGAGGACTCGAACCCCCGGCCCGCGCATTACGAATGAACAGGCGTATCTTGCAATGCATTGATATTCTAGAATTATATTCTAGGTGCATCATCTATGTGAGTGTCATGTGAGTCATTTCGGCTACGCGACCCTCGCATTTTTAATGCGATGTTCGACCTATTCGGGGATCATCAGGAAGTCTACCCGCCGACGCGGTGGGCACGCTTCCGTGCGGCCTCTGCTTCCACCGCACACCCTGCACATAAACGTGCTGCTGGGTTCGCCTGAAGGCGTTCGACTTCGATCAATTCCTCGCAGGATCGGCAAACGCCGGTCGAGGGAGCCTCGTCCTTCTTCAATCGAGCGGCCTTCAAAGCTTCAGCAATGAATTGCTCAGCCCGATCATTCGCAACGTCAGCTTCGTCCATAATTCCTCATCGCATACCGCTTAGTTCCCCACTATTTGGGGGCTGCCAGCGATTTTGCCAGGGCCAGAACCTGATCCCGGACCTTGGGATCGGCGATGGTGAAATAGGCCCGTACCAATTCGAGGGTTTCCCGCCGTGTCATCGGATCATCGTCTGGGACATCAACTGACTTGGTGACGTTGCCCCGGATCACTT
>NZ_AONQ01000171.1 GCF_000342045.1 Paramagnetospirillum caucaseum
TACCAGGGGGTATCGTCGCGGTCGCGCATCCAGCGGGCTTGGGCGGCATGGGGCAGCAGCAGCAGCACCGGCTTGCCCATGGCGGCGGCCAGATGGGCGGCGGGGCCGTCGGCGGCCACCACCATGTCCATCTCGGCGATGCGCCCGGCCAGATCGGCCAGGTCGGCGATGGTGGGCGACAAGTCGGTGATCAGGGCGGGATCGGCCAGCCGGCGGGCCTCGTCGGCCCGTGGCCCGGTCTGCAGCGAGAACAGCAGGGTGCCGGGCACGGTGGCCAGCCCGAGCGCCAGTGGAAAGGCGAGGGAATCCTCCGGCCGATCGCCGGCCCAGGCGATGCCCACCTTGACCAGGATGCCGGCCGGAACCCGGATGCGGCGGATGCGGCGCGGCGGCGGCGTCAGATAGGGCTGGGCGGGAATGGAATGCAGCCCCACCCGCAGCAGCAGCGGCAGGTCGTCCAGCGACGCCACGTAATCGGCCTGCAGGTCATCGGGCAGCGGCCGCCCCAGGGGCAGAACCCGGACCACGCCGGGCAGAATCTCCAGCAGCGGCAGCAATTCCGGCTGGGCCACCAGGGTGATGGCGGCGCCGCACTCCGCCAGGACGGGAACGAAGCGCGCCATCATCAGCGTGTCGGCCAGGCCGGATTCAGCGTGCAGCAGCAGCCGGGCGCCGTCCAGATCCTCGCCCTCCCAGGGGGCGGCGGGCAGGCGGGGGCGGGCGGCGGCGGGCAGCCGGTGGCGCCACAGGGCCTCTTCCCAGGCTTCGGCCAGGCGGCCGTTCAGCATCGCCAGGCGGGCGCGCGCCATGTGGGCCGACGCATCCTCGTCGTCCAGGGCCAGGGCGCGGTCGATGTGCTCGGCCGCCTCGTCGATCCGCCCCAGGTCGAGCAGCGTCTCGGCCAGTCCCACCCGATGGCAGGGCCGCTCCGGTTCCAGGGTGATGGCGGCGTGGAAGGCGTCCAGGGCGGCCTCGCCCTCGCCCCTCCGGGCCAGCACGCCGCCCAGCGCCGCCCAGGCCGGGCCGTGCCCCGGATGCAGGCGCAGCGCCCGGCGCAGGGTGGCCTCGGCGCCGGGCAGGCGGCCTTCGTCGGCCAGCAGGCGGGACAGGCCGCACCACACATGGACGGAATCGGGCCGTTCCATCAGCAGGATGTCGAGAATGGCGTGGGCC
>NZ_AONQ01000172.1 GCF_000342045.1 Paramagnetospirillum caucaseum
AAATCCTGATGCCCGCCCTCTCGCCGACCATGACCGAGGGCACCGTGGCCCGCTGGCTGAAGGCCGAGGGCGACGCCGTCAAGTCCGGCGATATCCTGTGCGAGATCGAGACCGACAAGGCGACCATGGAGTTCGAGGCCGTCGACGAAGGCGTTTTGGCTAAGATCCTGGTGGCCGGCGGCACGTCCGGTGTCGCGGTCAACACGCCCATCGCCGTGCTGCTGGAAGAGGGCGAGGATGCCTCGGCCATTTCCACTCCTCCTCCCCCCGCGCAAGGCGCGGGGGGAGGCCGGGAGGGGGTGGGCGCCGCGCCGCCGGCCCCCACCCCAGCCCTCCCCCAGCAAAGCCGGGGGAGGGAGCATGAGGTGGCTGGCCGCGTCTTCGCCAGCCCGCTGGCTAGGCGCATCGCCCGTGACGGCAAGGTGGACCTGGCGGCGGTGACCGGCTCCGGCCCCCACGGCCGTATCGTCAAGGCCGACGTGGAGGCCGCCATCGCGTCGGGGAGCGCGGGCGTCCCGCCCGCATCCGCTCCGAAGCCCGCCGTGGCTCCGGCCCCCAAGGCCACCCCGGCCCCCGCCGCCGCCAGCCCGTTCGAGCCGGCCTTCGAGGAAATCCCCAATTCCTCCATGCGCAAGGTCATCGCCCGGCGCCTGACCGAGGCCAAGGCGACCATTCCCCACTTCTATCTCAGCATCGATTGCGAGCTGGATTCCCTGTTGAAGGTGCGGGCCGACCTCAACGGCCGCTCCGATGCCTACAAGCTGTCGGTCAACGACTTCGTGGTTCGCGCCGTGGCCCTGGCCTTGAAGAAGGTTCCCGCCGCCAATGCCTCGTGGGGCGAGGAGGCCATCAAGCGCTATACCGACATCGACATCTCGGTGGCGGTGGCGACGCCCAATGGCCTGATCACCCCCATCGTCCATCACGCCGACCGCAAGGGGCTGGCCGAGATTTCCAACGAGATGAAGGCGCTGGCCGGAAAGGCCCGCGACGGCAAGCTGAAGCCGGAGGAATTCCAGGGCGGCGGCTTCACCATCTCCAATCTCGGCATGTTCGGAATCAAGGACTTCGCCGCCATCATCAACCCGCCCCAGGGCTGCATCCTGGCGGTGGGCGCCGGCGAGCAGCGCCCGGTGGTCAAGGCCGG
>NZ_AONQ01000173.1 GCF_000342045.1 Paramagnetospirillum caucaseum
CCTTGAGCACCACCCAGCTGGGCGGGCTGAGTGTCACCCAGGTGAGGACTCTGACCACCACGGTGATGGCCGAGCTGACCTCGACCCAGATGGCTGGGCTCTCCACCGTCCAGGTCGCCGCCCTGACCACCACCCAGGTCTCCGGTCTGGAGACCACCGACGTGGCTGCGTTGACCACCACCCAGATGGGAGCGCTGGAGCGCACCGACCTGACGGCGCTGTCCACCACCCAGCTGGACGAGTTGAGCGCGACGCAGCTGGGCGGGCTGAGCGCCGTCAACGTCGCCGGGCTGACCACCACCCATATCGAGGCCATGGACACCACCCAGGTCGGCGGGCTGGGCAGTGCCCTGATCGCCGCCCTGACCGCCACCCAGGCCGGCAGCTTCAGCACCACCCAGCTGGCCGGCCTCAGCACCACCCAGCTGACCGCCCTGTCCACCACCAATCTCGTCGGCTTGACCACCACCCAGGTCGGGGCCCTGGGCACCACCCAGATCGCCACCCTGACCGTTACCCAGGTGGCAAGGCTGTCGACCACCCAGCTGGCCGCCATCAGCACCACCCAATTGTCGGGTCTGACCGCCACCCAGGCCGCCGCCCTGACCGCCACCCAGGTGGCGGGCTTGACCACCAGCGAGGTGGCGGCGCTGTCCACCACCCAGCTGGCGGCGCTGAGCATCACCGGCATCACCGGCCTGTCCACCGTGCAACTGGCGGAGGCCTCCACCACCCAGATGGCGGCCCTGTCGGCCACCCTGGTCGGCCGCCTGACCCAGACCCAGCTGGCGGCGCTCACCACCACCCAGATGGGGACCCTGAGCACCACCCAGATCGGCGGCCTGACCGTCGCCCAGGTGGCCGGCCTGACCACCACGGCGGTGGCCGAGCTGTCCACCACCCAGGTGGCGGCGCTGTCCGCCGCCCAGGTCGCCGCCCTGACCGTCACCCAGGTGGCCGGCATGGAAACCACCGACCTGGCGGCGCTCACCACCACCCAGATGGCGGCGCTGGAAGCCACCGACCTGGCGGCGATCTCCACCACCCAGCTGGCCGAGCTGTCCACCACTCAGCTGGCGGCGCTGCCCGCCACCAAGGTCACCGCCCTGACCACCGCCCAAATGGCCGAGCTGTCCACCACCCA
>NZ_AONQ01000174.1 GCF_000342045.1 Paramagnetospirillum caucaseum
GTGCCTATTCGCTTAACGCCCATACCCACTACATGTAGGATGCCGCCACTTCCCCGAGTATAACTCCGCTTTGGTTGGCGCGGTCGCATCCCCGGCAAGTCCAAGGAGCGACCGGAAGGCATTGAACGGGTAGAAGCGGCGATTGAACCGGAAGGTAAACTCGTTGAGGTATGCCTGAAGGTGTTTGGCGCTGACACCGTGGTGGATGCCGTTGAGCCACGATTTCAGGTTTGAGAAGACCAGATGGACGATGGGCATGAACTCCTCCGACACCTCTGGGTCGCCGCATTGGGCAATTGCATGGTGGTCATAGCCGTCCTTACGCAGCCCGCCATAGCCACCCCAATCATCGGTGACGACCAGCGTGCCGCGTTCGACGGCACTCTTGACGAAACCGCCCAGCGCTTCGGCGCTACGGTCGGCGGCAATTGCCAGACGCACCCGACCGGCGTAGCGACCGTCGCGCCGATTGTCTTGGGCGGTGCCCGGTTCCCGGTGCCGCACCTCGACGGCGGCGGCCACCAGCACCTTGTGATGGACGCCCCGGCCCTCGCCACGCGTGCGTCCGCCCACCCACGTCTCATCCACCTCAACATGCTGATCGGGATGGCCGCCAATGCGGTCTTGGTCGGGACGGACCATGGCGGCGCGGAGCTTGTGGAGGATGCCGAACGCAGTCTCGTAGCGGGACAGTCCAAGCTGGCGCTGGAATTGGACGGCAGACAAGCCGGGCGTCTGGCTGGACACCAGATAGGCGGCCCAAAACCACGTCGAGAGTGGAATGTGGCTGCGCTCCATGACGGTGCCAACGGTCAGGCCAGTATTCTTGCGGCAGGCCCGACAACGCAGGATACCGGGGCGGCTTTCGAAGCGGAACGGCGATCCGACAACACCGCAATGGGGGCAGGCGAAACCGTCCGGCCAACGGGAGCGCTCCAGGTACGTGGCGCAAGCCGCATCGTCAGGAAAAAGCCGCTGGAACCCAGGAAGCGATTCCGGGAACGGGAGGTCAGCTCGGTCGAGAACGTCCATGGCACCGCCTATTCGCTTTGCACCCACTCTAGATGTAGTGGGTGTGGGCGTCAAGCGAATAGGCAC
>NZ_AONQ01000175.1 GCF_000342045.1 Paramagnetospirillum caucaseum
ACCACCCAGGTGTCGGACCTCAGCACCACGGTGCTGAACGCCCTGCAGACCACCGACGTGGCGGCGCTGACCACCACCGAGGTGCGCGCCCTGACCACCGCCCAGATCAGCGAACTGACCACCACCCAGGTCAATGCGCTCGAGACCACCGACGTGGCGGCGCTGACCACCACCCAGATCGATGGCCTGACCACCACCCAGGCGACTGGCCTGACCACCACCCAGCTGGGGGCCCTGACCACCACCCAGGTGGCCTCCCTGACCGCCACCCAGGTGGATGCGCTCTCCACCACCAACATCGCGGCCCTGTCCACCGATCAGGTGGGAGCCCTGACCACCACCCAGGTCTCCAGCCTGGCCACCACCACCCTGAACGCCCTGCAGACCACCGACGTGGCGGTGTTGTCCACCACCCAGGTACGTTCGCTGACCACCACCCAGGTCGGCGCCCTGACCACCACCCAGGTCAACGCCCTGGAGACCACCGACATCGCCGCCCTGACCACCACCCAGGTGAGCGGCATCACCAGCACCCAGACCGGGGCGCTGACCACCACAGCCCTGTCCGGCATCACCTCCACCGAGGTGGCGGTGCTCTCCACCACCCAGATCAATGCGCTGTCGACCACCAACGCGGCGGCGCTCTCCACCACCCAGATCGACGGGTTGACCGCCACCCAGGTATCGGGCCTCAGCACCACCACGCTGAACGCGCTGTCCACCACCAGTGTGGCCAGCCTCTCCTCGACCCAGGCGGCCGGCATCACCTCCACCCAGTCGGCGGCCCTGACCACCACCCAGCTGGGCGCCATCGAAACCACCGATCTGCGCAGCCTGACCGCCACGGTGCTCAACGCACTCTCCACCACCAACGTGGCGGCGCTGTCCACCGACCAGGTGGACAGCCTGACAACCACCCAGGTCAGCGGCCTCAGCACCACCCAGCTCAATGCCCTGCAGACCACCGACGTGGCGGCCCTGAACACCACCCAGGTGCGCTCGCTGACCACCGCTCAGATCAGTGAACTGACCACCACCCAGGTCAACGCCCTGGAGACCACCGACATCGCCGCCCT
>NZ_AONQ01000176.1 GCF_000342045.1 Paramagnetospirillum caucaseum
CCGATATTATTTATGCCAAAGATCATAAATACCGCTGCGCATGTAGCGCGGTTAAAAGAAGGAGTATTGAAAATGGAACGCAATTATTATGTAAATGTGGGATTTAACGGAGAGCTTGTACATATAACGCAGCTTGCCCTTTATGCCATTCAAGCCACGCTGCGCTGTTCCGCAGTTCGCCGCGTCCAATAGCGTGTCGCCATGTCCGTTCTCCAGCACGTCACCAAAGAAGATCTGAAATACCGATTTGTGGACAAATTGGGCGATCACGCTGTCAGCAAAATCCGCCAGCGTGCCTATGTGATCAATGCGCTATGCAGCGATTTGACCGACAAAGACGCAACTGCGCTCGCGTACCGCATCATGCACTGTTCCACCCATCATCCATGCAATCAGCCATTTTGCCCCATGTGTCGCCATAACCAGCAGCGTAAAGCCAAGGCCAAAATGCTCGCTGCTTTTAGCAATGTGCCAACAAGCCAGTTGCGTTTTCTCACTGTCCTGCACAGTGTCCATTACAATGCCGACGCAATAGATAGCGATCTTATCAAGCGTGCAAAGCGTTCCGTGCGCAATTTGTTGGATTACATTAAACTCAAAGACGATATTGATGTGCAAATGATTGGAAGCTTTGAAATTGAAGCTTTCGCTGCAAACGCTGTTTTAAGCGATCGTAAGATCGCTTCATTAAGTGCGATTGGTTTTCAACAAACCAATCAATCGCCGTTTTTTCTTCTGCATTTTCATGCCGTTGTAAATCTCGGACGCTGTCCGATGCTAAACTGCAATCCATGCTAAAGTCGTCAATTCGCTATCCGCATAGCCATCAAGTTCTTTTGCAGCAATTGCATTCCGATAAGTCGCAGATTGATAATTTAGAGGCGCTTGCAAGCTACATGTTAAAGTATCGCTTGCAGCATAGTCAGCGTCTAAAATTTGAAGACGATCAAAATGAACAGTACAAGCGTACGTGCTATCAAAGTCTGTATGCCATTCCAATTGCTAAAGCTGTCGTCATGTCCGTCAATGCATGTAACAACTTCAACGG
>NZ_AONQ01000177.1 GCF_000342045.1 Paramagnetospirillum caucaseum
GGTTCTTGGCCCTGCTTTTCGTTGGGCGGATTCCATCACGGTTCAAATTGATGGCAATGGCTCGAGGGGAGCGGCCAGCTGCGAATTCCCTGAAGATCCGGACTACGATTTCAGCTTCGACCGGGTTAATCACCCGTTCCCCACTGGTGGTTCGACCTTTTTCATCCAGTCCACGAGTGATGTCATATCCAAAGCTGATGCCCCCAGCCGACTTGCTTTTCCCAATACGGCCCTCTAACCCGCGCCAGGTTTTTTGGCCGAGGTCTTTGAGAAACAATGCGGACATGGTCCCTTTGAGGCCGATATGAACTTCAGTGACCTCTCCATCGGCGATGGTGACGATTTTAACTTGGTTAAAGGCCAGTTGCTTATAGAGACCCGCAATGTGCTCCTGATCGCGTGATAGCCGATCCAGTGCTTCCGCCACCACGACATCGATCCGGCCATCCTGAACGGCCAACAGCATCTGTTGAAAGCCGGGACGCTGATTGGTCGAACCGCTGATGGCAGAATCTGAAAAGATTTCCGACACCGTCCAGCCGCGTTGTCGGGCCAGACTGGTGCAGATCCTCACCTGATCCTCGATGCTGGCTTCCCGCTGGAGATCGCTGCTGTAGCGGGCGTAAATAGCTGCTCTCATGAACGGCTCTCCTCTTCCTTGGCCTGGCGCAACCAGTCCGCTGCAGCCTGGCGTGCCAGCACCCGGGCAATCTCCAACACCGGTGCCAATGGATCCTGGCCGGTGGGGAGGTCGCGCTTCTGGGCGCATATGTGATGAGGCGAGGTCGTCATGCCCAGAGCATGCCGGTCTCCGTCTCACGAAAAAGCGGACATAAATGACGTAATGCCTCATGGAAAACATAAATTGGTCACGAAAATCCGTACGAAATTCTCATTTTAATGATGAAATTGGACTCGAGTCCTGACTGTTGTGGTCAGGTTGTTCCGTGTCTAGCCATCGTCGTGTTTGTGCGGTCATCGGCTTTATTTGCCGCGTGTCAAAACACCAAACAGCGTAGAGGTTGTTTCC
>NZ_AONQ01000178.1 GCF_000342045.1 Paramagnetospirillum caucaseum
GCCGAGGGGCATGGAGGATGCGTCATGATCGATCCGTTTGGACGCACGGTCAGCTATCTGCGGGTGTCGGTGACCGACCGCTGCGATCTGCGCTGCGTCTATTGCATGTCCGAGGACATGCATTTCCTGCCCAAGGCCGAGATCCTGTCGCTGGAGGAGCTGGAGCGCCTGTGCGGCGCCTTCGTGCGCTCGGGGGTGCGCAAGCTGCGCCTGACCGGCGGCGAGCCGCTGGTGCGGCGGGGCATCATGAGCCTGATCACCAATCTGGGCCGGCTGGTCCAGTCGGGCGAGCTGGACGAGCTGACGCTGACCACCAACGCCACCCAGCTGGCCAGATATGCCGAGGATCTGGCCGCCGCCGGGGTGCGTCGGCTCAACGTCTCGCTGGACAGCCTGGACGCGGCCAAATTCGAGGCGATCACCCGCTGGGGCAAGCTGGATCAGGTGCTGGAGGGCATTTTCGCCGCCAAGGCGGCGGGGCTGGCGGTGAAGATCAACACCGTGGCGCTGAAGGGCGCCAACGAGGACGAGCACGAGCATCTGGTGGAATGGTGCGGCCGGCACGGCTTCGACATCACCTTCATCGAGACCATGCCCATGGGCGACATCCATTCCGACCGGACCGAGCAATACCTGCCGCTGTCGCTGGTGCGGAGCCGGCTGGAGCACCGCTTCACGCTCACCGACCTCGACGACCGCACCGGCGGTCCGGCCCGCTATGTGCGGGTGGCCGAGACCGGCGGGCGGATCGGCTTCATCACCCCCATGACCCATAATTTCTGCGAGAGCTGCAACCGGGTGCGGGTGACCTGCACCGGCACGCTGTACATGTGCCTGGGCCAGGAGGACGCCGCCGACCTGCGCACCCCCCTGCGGGCCAGCGAAGGCGACCAGCTGCTGGAAGCCGCCATCGCCGAGGCCATCGCCAGGAAGCCCAAGGGCCACGACTTCATCATCGGCCGCGACGCCCGCCCCGCCGTCGGCCGCCACATGAGCGTCACCGGCGGCTGAAA
>NZ_AONQ01000179.1 GCF_000342045.1 Paramagnetospirillum caucaseum
GGTCGACAGCGCGTTGAGGTTGGTGGTGCTGAGGCCGCCGACCTGAGTGGCGGTCAGGCCATCGATCTGGGTGGTGTTCAGCGCCGCCGCGTTGGTGGTGGACAGGGCGTTGAGCAAGGTGGTGGAGAGCACCGCCACCTCGGTGGAGGTGAGGCCGGACAGGGCGGTGGTGGTCAGGGCGCCGGTCTGGGTGCTGGTCAGGCTGCCGACCTGGGTGGTGGTCAGGGCGGCGATGTCGGTGGTTTCCAGGGCGTTGACCTGGGTGGTGGTCAGGGCGGCGACCTGGGCGGTGGTCAGCGAGCGCACCTGGGTGGTGGACAGCGCCGCCACATCGGTGGTTTCCAGCGCGTTCAGCTGGGTGGTGCTGAGGCCGCTGACCTGGGTGGTGGTCAGGCTGTCCACCTGAGTGGTGGACAGGGTCGCCACGTTGGTGGTGGAGAGCGCGTTGAGCACCGTGGCGGTCAGGCTGCGGAGTTCGGTGGTCTCCAGCGCCGCCACCTGGGTGGTGGTCAGCGCCGCCGCCTGGGTGGTGCTGAGGCCGGCAATCTGGGTCGAGGAGAGGCTGGCCACGCCGGTGGTCGACAGCGCGTTCAGCGTGGTGGTGGTCAGGCCGCCGAACTGGGTGGCGGTCAGGCCGTCCAGCTGGGTGGTGGACAGTGCCGCCGCGTTGGTGGTGGTCAGCGCGTTGATCTGGGTGGTGGAGAGCACCGCCACCTCGGTGGAGGTGATGCCGGACAGGGCGGTGGTGTTCAGGCCGCCGGTCTGGGTGGTGGTCAGGCTGCCGATCTGGGTGTTGGTCAGCGCCGCGATGTCGGTGGTTTCCAGCGCGTTGACCTGGGTGGTGGTCAGTTCGGCCACCTGGGCGGTGGTCAGCGAACGCACCTGGGTGGTGGTCAGCGCCGCCACGTCGGTGGTCTGCAGGGTGTTGAGCTGGGTGGTGCTGAGGCCGCTGACCTGGGTGGTGGTCAGGCTGTCCACCTGATCGGTGGAG
>NZ_AONQ01000180.1 GCF_000342045.1 Paramagnetospirillum caucaseum
GGCGCGCTTGCTCTGCCCCAGCCCGCCGCACTGGTGGTACAGCACCAGTGCGGGAAAGGGGCCGGGCCCCTCGGGCTTGAACACGGCCATGCGCGGGTGGTCACCTCGGCCAGGGTCGAGATTTCGGACGGAAAGACCAGATCGGGAGCCTGGGCGGCACCGGCCCGCATCTCGCTGGCCGACGGCACCGCCTGGGCCCGGGCCGGTCCGGCCCAGGACAGGAGCGCCACGACGACGAGCGCCGCTCCGATCATGCCTCAGCCCTCCGCCCCGTTATCCTTGCGCATGGAATCCACGAACTGGTGCACCTCGCGGTCCAGGGACTGGGTCTCGGCGGTGAGGCGCCGGGCGATGCCCTGGACGGAATCGGCGCTGGCGCCCGCCGAGGCGGTGGCCGAGGCCAGGTCCCCCAACGTCGCCGAGACTTCCTGGGTGCCGGCCGAGGCTTCCTGGACGTTGCGGGCGATCTCGGCGGTGGCGGCGCCCTGCTCCTCGACCGCCGCCGCGATGGCGCCGGCGATCTCGTTGATGCGGCCGATGGTGGCGGCGATGGAGGCGATGGCGTCCACCGCTTCCTGAGTGCGGCTCTGCACCGCCCCCACCTGGGTGGAGATTTCCTCGGTGGCCCTGGCGGTCTGGGTGGCCAGATGCTTGACCTCGTTGGCCACCACGGCGAAGCCCTTTCCGGCCTCGCCGGCGCGGGCCGCCTCGATGGTGGCGTTGAGCGCCAGCAGGTTGGTCTGGGCGGCGATGTCGTTGATCAGGGTCACTACCTCGCCGATATGGCCCGCCGCCTCGGCCAGCCCCTTGACCAGGGCGTTGGTGCGCTCGGCCTCGGCCACCGCCTTGCCGGAGGTGTTGGAGGATTCGTGCACCTGGCGGGAAATCTCGTGGATGGAGGCGGACAATTGCTCGGCCGCCGCCGCCACGGTGGAGACGTTGCCCGAGGCCTGCTCGGCCGAGGCGGCGGCGGCCGCCGCCTT
>NZ_AONQ01000181.1 GCF_000342045.1 Paramagnetospirillum caucaseum
CGGCGTTCGGCATCGGCGATCAATCTGGCAGCAAATGATAACAATTCATCGGGCCGAAATCGCTATCCTTGCCGCCAATCCGGCCGACCGTCTCGTTTCGCGGCCCTAAGGGCCGGCGACACCCAGCACCCAGGCCATCGGGCCACATAAGAAGCGGTGCGGGACGGGAGGAAGCAACATGCGGATCGTTCGGAAACTGCCGCTGGTCATCGTATCCCTGACCTTCATGTCGATCATGGCCACCGCCGTGATCGGCATTTCCAAATCCACCGCCCAGCTGGTCCAGGCGTCGGACGACAAGATGGCGGGACTGGTCGAGGCACGCCGCGCCAGGATCGTCACCTTCCTGGAGACCCAGGCCCAGGACGCGGAAATCCTGGCCGGCAACGTCACCACCATGGAGGCCCTGCGGGCCTTCGCCGCCGCCGTGCAGGACCTGGGGGTGAAAACCCCCGATCCCGCCGCCTATCTGCGCAAGACCTATATGGAGGACAACCCCAATCCGCCCAGGGAGCGCTGGAAGCTGAGCGGCTTCATGGACAGTTCGGAATGGGGCGGCGTCCACGCCACCTTCCACCCGACCTTCACCCGGCTGGTGGAAAAACGCGGCCTGGACGACATCATCCTGGTCAATTCCATCGGCCGGGTGGTCTACACCGTCATGAAGAACGGCAACCTGATGGACGATCTGCGGGCCGAGGCCGCCAAGGCCACGCCCCAGGGCCGGCTGTTCGAGAAGGTCTTCAAGAATCCCCGCGGCGACCGCGTGCTGTTCAGCGACATCTTCGCCGATCCCAACGGCTCGGGTCCGGCGGCCTGGATGGCCGCGCCGGTGTTCGGGACGGGTGACGAGTTCCTGGGCGTGATCGCCCTGCAGATGCCCCTGGACCTGATCAACCGCATCGTCAACGATCCGACGGCGCTGGGCGAGACCGGCGAGGCCTTCCTGGTCGGCGCCGACACTCTGCGGCGCAGCGAT
>NZ_AONQ01000182.1 GCF_000342045.1 Paramagnetospirillum caucaseum
GTGGGCCGTCCGCCGCGATGACCGGGTGTTCGTCGCCCTGCGCCCCATCTGCGAGGCGCTGGGGCTGGCATGGGGAAGTCAGTACAACAGGATCAGACGGGATTCCGTGCTGGCGGGAACCGTCTTCATAATGAAGACGGTTACCACCACGGGGGAAAAGGACGCGGTGTTCCTCCCCCTGGACTACGTCAACGGCTGGCTGTTCGGCATCCAGGAATCCCGCATCCCCGACCCGACCGTCCGTGCCAAGGTTCTGGACTACAAGCGGGAATGCCATGCGGTGCTGTATCGCCACTTCTTCGGCGGCGCCGTCGCGGTTCCTGTCGAGGAGGCCCTGCCCCCGGATGATGGTCCGGGCGGCGCGGAGGAGGAGATCGACCGCTCCGACATCGGCACCTTCATCGCCCTGGTGCGGGAATGCCGCTCGACCTGGGGCCGTCCCGCCGCCCAGCGCCTGTGGCGGCAATTGCCCCTGCCGCAACCCGATGGCCCGGATATCTCGGCGGCCCTGACGCCGGAACAGATGTGGTGGCGTCGCCGCCTGTCCGACGGAAACCTGATCCCCGGCCGGTCGGGTTGGCCGCCCCAGGTCCGGTGCGGCGATCTGCTGGATGCCTATGTGGCCGACATGCGCCGCCTCAATCCCCTGCGCTCGCGCGAGGGACTGTCCTGCGCCATGGCCAAGTCCTTGTTCGTCATGGTTCCGGGCCTGACCCGGCGGCGGCATGCCGGGGATGGGACCGCGCGGCCATGGGTCTATGAGGTGCCGCCCCTCGATGTCTGCCGCGAGGCGTTCGAGCGACTGACCGGAAGCCCTATTCCGCCGCCACCCTGTTGACGGCCCGCACTCGCACCTCCAGCCGCAACCCGATGCAGCGCAGCGCGGCGTCGATGTCCTCGGGGGCGGTGCCATGGGTGGGGTTGAGCAGACGCTGCACC
>NZ_AONQ01000183.1 GCF_000342045.1 Paramagnetospirillum caucaseum
TGACGAAATCCCCGTGGACGAACGGACATCCGGTGTCCATGTGGAGGTCCGGGGTGTCCCCGGCTATCTGCGCGAGCAGCAGGAGGCGTGCATCATCGCCCAGATGATCACCTCCGGCGATGGTATGGGCACCGCCACGCCCGGCGTTCCGGTGGTCATCCCCGGCGACGGTTCCGCCGCCGCCGCCCTGTTCGGTTCCGGCAGCCACGCCCACCGCATGGTCCGTGCGTACCGTGCGGGCAACCGCACCACGCCGCTGACCGTGATCGCGCTTGAGGACAATGCCGCTGGTGCCAAGGCCGCCAGGACGGTGACGTTGGCCGGTACCGCCACTCAGGCGGGCACGCTGCCCGTTTATGTCGGCCTGGACCGTGTGCAGGTGGGGGTGGCGGTGGGGGAGACCGCCGCCGTGCTGGCCGCTGCCCTGATCTCTGCCATCAACGATGCCGCCGATCTGCCGGTGGTGGCCGAAGCCACCGCGACCCCGGAAGAGGTCAAGGTGACGGCCAAGCACAAGGGCGAAATCGGCAACGACATCAAGCTGCACGTGGCCATGCTGGGTGAGCTGGGCGGTGAGGCGGTGCCCACCGGCTTGACCGTTTCCGGCCTGGGCTTTCTGACCGGCGGTACCGCCAATCCGGTTCAGACGGCGGCTCGCGCCGCCATCGCCAACCGCGATTATCACTACTACACCCTGGGAGGGTGGTCCGATACCACCACGCTGGACGCCTGGTCCGCCGAACTGGAGGATATGTGGAGCCCCGGCCGCGACCTGTGGGGGCGCCTGGGTCTGACGGCGCGGCGCGGATCGCTGTCGCAGTTGAAGACCTTCGGCTCGGCCCGCAACGACCGCTTCATCTCCTGCCTGGGTGTCTCTGGCTCGCCGGGTCCGGTAGTGGGAG
>NZ_AONQ01000184.1 GCF_000342045.1 Paramagnetospirillum caucaseum
GGGGGAGACGGAGGAATTACATCTCGAGCAGGATGCGCTGCGGGTCCTCGATGCACTCCTTGACGCGCACCAGGAACGACACCGCCTCGCGGCCGTCGATGATGCGGTGGTCGTAGGAGAGCGCCAGGTACATCATCGGGCGCGCCTTGATGGAGCCGTCGGCCATGACCATGGGGCGCTGCTGCACCTTGTGCATCCCCAGGATGCCCGACTGGGGCGTATTGAGGATGGGGGTGCTCATCAGCGAGCCGTAGACGCCGCCGTTGGAGATGGTGAAGGTCCCCCCGGTGAGGTCCTCCATGGACAGCTTGCCGTCGCGGGCCTTCTTGCCCAGGTTGGCGATGCCCTGTTCGACCCCGGCGAAGGACAGGGAATCGGCGCCGCGCAGCACCGGCACCACCAACCCCTGGGGCGTGCCCACGGCGACGCCGATGTCGTAGTACTTCTTGTAGACCAGATCCTCGCCGTCGATCTCGGCGTTGACCGCCGGCCAGTCCTTCAGCGCCGAGACGCAGGCCTTCACGAAGAACGACATGAAGCCCAGCTTGCAGCCGTGGCGCTTTTCGAACTGGTCCTTGTACTGGTTCCGGAGGTCGAACAGCGCGCCCATGTCCACCTCGTTGAAGGTGGTCAGCATGGCGGCGGTGTTCTGGGCCTCCTTCAGGCGTCCGGCGATGGTCTTGCGCAGGCGGGTCATCCTGACCCGCTCCTCGCAATCGGCCTTGGGCCGAGGGCCGGAGGGGGCGGCGGGCTTGGGAGGCGGAGCGGCGGCGGGGGCCGGAGCGGAGGCCGCGGCCAGCACGTCGCCCTTGGTCACCCGCCCGTCCTTGCCGGTGCCGGCGATGGCGCCGGTGTCGATGCCGGCATCAGCGGCGATCTTCTTGGCCGAGGGC
>NZ_AONQ01000185.1 GCF_000342045.1 Paramagnetospirillum caucaseum
ACGACAACGTGTGATCTTATCCCTTCTTTTCGATATTTGATGGCATTCCCAATTAGGTTTTGGAAAAGCCGATCTAATTGGTGGCCATCCCCAACCACCATGAGCGATGCATCCACATCGACGACCACGTGTGCATCACACTCGGCAATGGCTGTCCCAAGGTTCTTCAAGGCATGGGAAATGGCATCACCGATCCGCATCGGAATCAGTGGTTCTCCCTGTCGATCAATTCTGGAGAATGCAAGCAGGTCCAGAACCATAGCATCCATTCGTCGGGCACCGTCGCGGACGAAGCCAATAAATTCATGCCCATCGGCGTCGAAGTGATGTCCGTAGCGGCGTTCAATCAGGTCAACATAGCTGCTGATCATACGGAGCGGCTCTCGAAGATCATGGGATGCGACGTAAGCAAATTGCTCAAGTTCGGCGTTGGATGCCGCCAAATCCTTACAGGCAGTTCCCAGTTTTTCTTCGCTCTCCCGTCGGACAGAGACGTCAAAGCAATAGCCGACATACCCGAGAAATTCGCCGGACTGGTTTTGAATAGGGATTCCGTAATCTACGATCCAACCGTATTCACCGCAGGCCCGCTTGATGCGGTATTCCATGTCGAACGGCTGACGAAGTGCGAAGGCATCAAGATAGATTTTCAAGCAGCGATCAAAATCATCGGGATGGACGCCTTCCGCCCATCCATTCCCCATCTCCTGCTCCATTGTTCTGCCGGTATAGGCGAGCCAAGCGGGGTTGAACCAATTGCATTTGGCATCAAGACCAGCACGCCAGATCAGAATCGGGGCTGCTTTT
>NZ_AONQ01000186.1 GCF_000342045.1 Paramagnetospirillum caucaseum
CCTGAGCCCCTATCGGCACGGGGCTCAGGGAACAGCCGTTCGGCGATGCCGCGGGCGATTTCGCGCTCGCCCATCACCACGGTGTCGGCCCCCAGGCCGGAGAGATGCTCGACCTGCGGGTCGGAATGGGCGCGGGCGATGATCCGCAGGGACGGGTTGGCGGCGCGGGCCTGCTGGACGGCCTGTCCCGCTTCGAAGGCATTGGGGATGGCCACCACCATGCAACTGGCCTTGGCCAGATTGGCCGCCTTGAGAACCTGCGGCTTGGCGACGTTGCCGTCGATCACCTCGATGCCGGCCTTGCGCAGCTGGGCGACGGTGGTGTCGGTATCCTCGATCACCAGGAACGTGTGGCGACGCTCCAGCAGGGTCTGGCCGATCAGGCTGCCGACCCGGCCATAGCCGACCAGCACCACATGACCTTCCAGCGAGGAGACCGGCAGGGACGCGTCGGCGGGGGAGATGGTATCCGGCGCGGCCTCTGCCGGTCCCGTCTCCTTTCCGCGCGTTTCCAGGCGTTTCAGGAGCCGGTCCATGGCGGCGAACATCAGGGGGTTGAGCAGGATCGAGACGATGGCGCCCGCCAGGATCAGGTCGCGGGCGCGGGGCGGCAGCAGGTCGAGGTTGACGCCCAACTCCGCCAGGATGAACGAGAACTCGCCGATCTGCGCCAGACTGGCCGAGATGGTCAGGGCCGTGCGCACCGGATGGCGGAGTGATGGAACTGCTCGCCCAGGGACATTCCAACAAGGTGATCGCCATCCGGCTGGATATCGGCGTGCGCACCGTGGAAA
>NZ_AONQ01000187.1 GCF_000342045.1 Paramagnetospirillum caucaseum
AGGATTCCAGCACAAGCTTTCGCGCTCAAAAAGTACCGCTGCGGCAGGTCGCCAGTCTCCAAGACATCCGACAACAAACATACGCTCGCGGCGTTGGGCCAGGCCGAAGTATTGAGCGTCAAGAATTCGATAGGAGAACCCATACCCGATTTCTGAAAGTCCGGCCAAGAAGCACTGGAAGGCGTGTAGTTCTTCTGAATAATACTCGTCTTCAAGATCCACTTCCGCGCCGTCGCATCCCATATCCAGCGGGTCCGGCGGCGGACATGGATCGGGCGCCGCGTGACTGAGACTTGAAGTGACACCGGGGACATTCTCCCAAACCAGCCAGCGGGGCCTAAGGCGGTCAGCAAGCTTGAGATACTCGAGGGCCAGGTTACCACGGTCGTCAGCCAACCCACCTCGGAGGCCGGCGACGCTGAAGCTCTGGCAGGGGGTTCCGCCGACAAGAAGGTCAATTGGCTCATAGTCGCCCGCCTGGATGGTGGTGAAGTCGCCATGGATCGGCACATCCGGCCAGTGATGGGCCAGGACGGCGCGGGGGAATTTTTCGATTTCGGCGAAGAAGGAGGGCCTCCAGCCGAGCTGATGCCACGCCACCGTGGCGGCTTCGATGCCGGAGCAGATGGAGCCATAAACGAGGGTCATCCCACTCTCCTCGCGCGGGCCGCTATGGATTGATGGTGCATGCGGTTTCCCCTGGTGATGGTCAGCGATGCGCCGGGGCCTGGACCGGCATGGCATCGCGGCTATTGCAGAT
>NZ_AONQ01000188.1 GCF_000342045.1 Paramagnetospirillum caucaseum
AGGCCAAGCCTAACGACCGCCGGGGCTGGTCCTCGACGGTGAAGGCCAACGTGGTGACTGACAAGAACGGATACGTGGTTGGGTCTTGGTCGTGACCCCATGCCGACAGGCAGACGATCACTGGGTGATGTAGCTCACCGTAGAGCGGTGACGAAAGTCGCAGGCGATGGGTCGTTCCCATCCATCACTCCCGATGGCGGCGTTGAACAGACGTGGCATGAAGCCCGTCGAAATCCGAATCAATCATGAAGCGGAACACGCCTTCGAAAGAAGGAAATGATGAAATCGAGAAGCAAAAGTACAACTAAATATCAGAATGCACCGGAAGCAACGGCTATCGACGATCCGGCATACACCCCGACAGCACTATTCTACGACATTGTGCATTCGTCGGACAATGCGACGCTCTTCATGCCGAATGACAGCGTGGAATTCTCAGACGATGCCACTGAACTTTACCTGCGGGAGTATTACGCTATCTTCGGCAGCGTACCGCAGATTTGGCACACCGTATTTTCCAGGTTGATCCCGCTTAAGATCGCAAGCTGGGGCTACCTGAAGGCAGGAACGCACCTGATCCCTATTCCGTTCGTGCCAGCCCCTGAGACGGTGGAGCGGAGCGACAATGGGGTTTCCACCACCATGACCCCGAGCCAGTACGGTATCTTTGTTTCAGCCGTGGTTTTCAGCCAGTTGGCCGTTGCCCTCCAGCATGACCCGAACTTTCTGGCCCTCAGCTTCATCAATGGTCTGGATATG
>NZ_AONQ01000189.1 GCF_000342045.1 Paramagnetospirillum caucaseum
TGATTTTGCTGCAAATGCAGGAAGGCTGGCGATATCAGTGTAAATCAGATGCTCGGACTGCTGCATTTGCTGCATCACATGATGCTTTGATCGCAAAATAATCTGATTTGTTACTGAACCATGCGGTGACCTGGGTGACCACATGAGCAAAGGCGACCTCAAGGTGCTTCTTGGATAGCGATCCGCCGCCGGGATCGGTCAGCCGTGTATGGCCTGCACACGCGAGCAAAGATTGTTGAAGAATGGCAAAGCCCTCTTCATCAACCTCATAGGTTCGCCTCCATGGGAAAATCTCACCTATCGTTTCAAGGCGGCGGTCGATGTCGCATTGTGGGTCGTAAATTCTGGTGTTCATGATGGTTACCTTTCATTCGAAAGGTATTTATCCTGCGGGTGCAGTCTGGTGGCCGGGCATTGTGGCCGTGCGACGACTAAGCGGATAAGTCCCGAATTCGCACATTGTTCACAAACGAAGAATCCCCTCCCCCTGATTCTGGCGGAGGTTGGTTTGCCTCATGCCTATCGCGATGAACCGAGCCCAAGCTGGCGGCAGAGGCGTATCGGGCCACGCTGGCTCACCTGTTTGATCCGACATCAGTTTTATCCCTTCCCTATTCCATAATTCCATCGGCATGCCCCCCACGTGTGAGCAGCAAACGGTGGAAGCAGGAGATTTCGAAATATCATTATCACCACACTCATAGGTAATAAATCAAAACACCCAGATATC
>NZ_AONQ01000190.1 GCF_000342045.1 Paramagnetospirillum caucaseum
GGCGGCGGTTACCGTCAACCTGGGCACCGGCAGCGCCTCGGGCGGCGAGGCGGCCGGCGACGTGCTGAGCGGCATCGAGAACCTGCTGGGCGGCAACGCCGCCGACATCCTGACCGGCGACGCGGGCGTCAATGTCATCGACGGCGGGGCGGGCAACGACCTGCTGGCCGGCGGCGGCGGGGCCGATACCCTGATCGGCGGGGCCGGGGTTGATACCGTCAGCTATGCGGCGTCGGGCGTGGCGCTTGCCGCCGATCTGGCAGCGGGAACGGTCGCGGGCGGCGATGCCGACGGCGACGTGATCTCGGGCATCGAAAGCGTCACCGGCACCAGTTTCAACGATATTCTGGCCGGCGACGGCAACGCCAACCGTCTGGACGGCGGGGCGGGCAACGATTCCCTGCGCGGCGGGGCGGGGGCGGATTCGCTGGTCGGCGGCACCGGCGCCGATACGGTGGGCTACGAGAACTCGGCGGCGGGGGTCACCGTCAACCTGTCGCTGACCACGGCCCAGGCGAGCGGCGGCGACGCCTCGGGCGACGTGCTCGCCACCATCGAGAACGCGGCGGGCAGCGCTTTCGCCGACAGCCTGACCGGCACCACCGGCGTCAACCTGCTGACCGGCGGCGGCGGCGACGACGTGCTGCGCGGTCTGGCCGGGGCCGACACCCTGGTCGGCGGCGACGGCAGCGACACCGCCAGCTATGCCGCGGCGAC
>NZ_AONQ01000191.1 GCF_000342045.1 Paramagnetospirillum caucaseum
ACCGCCAATCAACGGATGGCGGAAATGTTCATGATCCCATTGGAATCATTGATTGGTATAGAATATGTCGATCTGGTTGATCCCGTAGAGCAGGAAATTGCCCGGAAGAATATGGCGGATCATCTTGCCTGTGACCGCCCCAACGTCAACCTTGAACGCCACTATTGGCGGTCCAATGGCACTGCATTTTGGGGGCAACTGACGGCCCGGCGGATGCCTGCATATAGGAATGGACGTGCTGGTCTGGTGTGCGTCGTCGCTGACATCACCGACCATAAGATAGCAGATCAGGTTTTGGCCGAACGCAGTGCCGAACTCGAAGCTCTGAACCAGGAACTCACGAACACCGTCGCAGCCCTTGCAGCGTCAAACGCGGAATTGCTTGCCGCTCGCCAGGAATTGGAACATCTCGCACAGCACGACAATCTGACCGGCACGTGGAACCGTCGCAGAACCGAGGAAGCCGTTAAGCTGGAAATGCTGCGAAAGGCCCGCTACGGTCACCCCGTTTCAATGCTCTACATTGACCTTGACCACTTCAAGCGGATCAATGACACCCACGGCCATGCGGTCGGGGATGATGTCTTGAAGGTGTTCTGCGACATCGCTCGGAAATGTATGCGATCCACCGACATGCTTGGTCGTTGGGGTGGCGAGGAGTTCGTCATTGTCACCCCGAA
>NZ_AONQ01000192.1 GCF_000342045.1 Paramagnetospirillum caucaseum
TCAGGAGGTGGTGTGATGCCCCCGCTCACCTCCCGCATCACTCCCGACGATCATGTCGCCATCGGCGCCAGCATCAAAGCCGCACAGGCTGGAATTCTGATCGTGACCCGCCAAGCCCCGCTGGGCAGCACCGTACAACAGGAAGCCGTTGCTGCCATGGCCTGCCTGGAACGCCTGCGCACCACCCTGGACAACCTGTTGTTCCTGCATGTTCACGAGGACTTGGACCCGCGCCAGATTCGCCACATGGTCTATTGCCCAGGCGCCAGCCTGCGCCATGACTATAGCGTTGGCGAGGAAGGCATGCAGGACGCCTTCGCTCACTGGGAATTGGAGGGTTGACCATGGAGAACGCCCTCCCCACCCTGGTCGATCTACGCCGCACCCTGCGGCGTAACGGCTACCATCCCGTGCCGATCTCCGGCCCCCACCTGTCCATCAAGGCTGCCGGCAAGCGGCCCTTGATGCGCGGCTGGGAAACCGTCTGCGCCGTGGCCGACGATGCCGACATCGAACGCTGGGCCAACAAGTACCCCGACAGCACCAACACCGGCCTGCTGTGCGGCACCGTCGTCGGCATCGATATCGACGTGCCGCTGGACGAACCGGCGGCGGAAATCGAGCGTGTCGCCCGCGACCTGCTGGGCGACACGCCGCTGAAGCGCATCGG
>NZ_AONQ01000193.1 GCF_000342045.1 Paramagnetospirillum caucaseum
TAAATACCAGTTTGATGGTGACATCTAATGGCAATTTTTCGATATCCAGGTGGCAAAGAGAGAGGCAAGAAGACAATTATTTCATTCATTCCAGAAGGTGTGAATGAAGTCTGTTCCCCCTTTCTCGGGGGCGGTGCCGTCGAACTGGACCTGGGTCAACGCGGCATCCGAGTGCATGGATTCGATGTGTTCCAGCCGTTGGTGAATTGTTGGCGGCAGGTCAAGCTCGATGCAGGTGCTGTCGCTGATGCTGCCCGGAAGTTCCATCCGATTGACAGGGATGGGTTCTATCGGCTCCAGCGGTCGTACTTCGACATTCGCGATCCAATGATGCGGGCCGGGGCCTACTTCGCACTCAATCGGTCGTCGTTCAGCGGCCTAACCTTCAGCGGTGGATATTCTGGCTCCGAAAATCGGTTCACCCTGTCATCCATCAACAAGCTGGCAAGAACCACGATCCCCAACATCACGGTAGATCAGGCCGACTTCGAACTCAGTCTCTCGCGGCACCCTGATGCCTTTGCCTACCTTGATCCGCCATACCTGCTGGCGGCATCGAAATCGAACCTATATGGCCTTCGGGGTGATGCCCATCGGGATTTCGACCATGGTCGGTTGGCTGATATCCTTCGGT
>NZ_AONQ01000194.1 GCF_000342045.1 Paramagnetospirillum caucaseum
AGAGCAATTCGCGATCATACTGGTTCATATCCGGCAGCCTTGAAGAAGTTCCGGCACTCGTCGGGCTCGTAGAGATCGCAGATTCGGCCGATGGCGTCCCATAGATCCTGAATGGTCCTGGCCTCCCTTTTTCGGAGGTGTGCCTTGAGCTTCGAGAACGCCATTTCGATTGGATTGAGGTCTGGGGAATAAGGCGGCAGGAACAGGATGAAGGCTCCTCGGGCTCGGATGATCCGTTCCGCCAGAGGGCTTTTATGGGCCGCGAGATTGTCGAGGATCACGACATCGCCCGGTTCCAGGGTTGGGGCGAGTTGGGTCTCGATATAGGCCTCGAACATCTTCCGGTTCATCGGACAATTGATGACAAAGGGGGCCACCAGGCCATCGTGACGCAGGCCAGCGATGAATGTCTCCGTCTTCCAATGTCCGAAGGGCACAGAGGCTTTCAACCGCGCCCCTTTGGGGGAGCGGCCCCGCAGACGGGTCATTTTGGTATTGGTTCCGGTCTCGTCGAGGAACACCAGACGATGGGCTTGGCGCCGCATCAGCGGTTGGCGGCCCTTAATCCACTCCTCGCGCAGCAACCGGACATCCGGCCTCATCTGCTCGGACGCGACCAAAG
>NZ_AONQ01000195.1 GCF_000342045.1 Paramagnetospirillum caucaseum
GCGGCGTTGCCCGGACGGATGACCGTCGTGTCTTGAACGGCATCTTTTACATTCTGCGAACTGGCTCGCCATGGCGTGATCTTCCCGAGCGTTATGGCCCGTACACGACGGCGTATAACCGCTTCAATCGTTGGGCCAAGGTGGGCGTCTGGCTCAGGATATTTGAGACATTCGCGGCTCAATCACCGCAATCCCTGCAATTCATCGACAGTTCGATCATCCGCGCCCACCAGCATGCTGCCGGGGGTAAAAAGGGGGCCCGGATAACGCCATTGGCCGTTCTCGTGGAGGACTGAGCACCAAGATCCATGCTGTCGTCGATGAGCATGGTCTGCCGGTCAAGCTGGTGCTGACACAAGGGCAAGCCTCGGATAAGGCGACGGCGCCAGCTCTCATAGAATCCTTACCTCCTGCCAAAGCCTTCGTCGGAGATCGAGGTTATGACGCCCGTGATCTGGTTGAACTGATCAATGCTCGGGGTGGCTGCGCCCAAATCCCGACACAGCGCGACCGCAAGGCCCAGCGATCCGTTGATCCAGTGCTGTACCGCCAGAGAAACCTGATCGAGCGCTTCTTCAACAAGCTGAAGCACTTCAGGAGGATC
>NZ_AONQ01000196.1 GCF_000342045.1 Paramagnetospirillum caucaseum
AGCGCCGCGATGTCGGTGGTCTCCAGGGCGTTGACCTGGGTGGTGGTCAGTTCCGCGACCTGGCTGGTGGTCAGCGAGCGCACCTGGGTGGTGGACAGCGCCGCCACGTCGGTGGTCTGCAGGGCGTTCAGGGTGGTGGTGGCCAGGCTGGAAACCTGGGTGGTGGTCAGGGCGCCGACCTGGGTGGTGGACAGGGCCGCCACGTTGGTGGTGGTCAGCGTGTTGACGGCGGTCGCGGTCAGGGCCGCCACCTCGGTGGTGGTCAGGGATTCCAGCTGGGTGGTGGTCAGGCCGGCCGTCTGGGTCGAGGTCAGGGCCGCCGCCTGGGTGGCGGTCAGGCTGGCCAGGGTGGTGGTGGCCAGGGCGTTGATCACGGTGGTGGTCAGGCCGGCCACGTTGGTGGCGGTCAGGCCGTCGATCTGGGTGGTGGAGAGCGCCGCCGCGTTGGTGGTGGAGAGCGCATTGATCTGGGTGGTGGAGAGCACCGCCACCTCGGTGGAGGTGATGCCGGACAGGGCCGTGGTGGTCAGCGCCCCGGTCTGGGTGCTGGTGATGCCGCTCACCTGGGTGGTGGTCAGGGCGGCGATGTCGGTGGTCT
>NZ_AONQ01000197.1 GCF_000342045.1 Paramagnetospirillum caucaseum
GCTGGTGATGCCGCTGACCTGGGTGGTGGTCAGCGCGGCGATGTCGGTGGTCTCCAGGGCGTTGACCTGGGTGGTGGTCAGGGCGCCGACCTGGGTGGTGGTCAGCGAGCGCACCTGGGTGGTGGACAGCGCCGCCACGTCGGTGGTCTGCAGGGCGTTCAGGGTGGTGGTGGCCAGGCTGGAGACCTGGGCGGTGGTCAGGGCTCCCACCTGATCGGTGGACAGGGCCGCGATGTTGGTGGTGGTGAGCGCATCGATCACGGTGGCGGCGATCGCCGCCAGATCGGTGGTCTCGATGGCGCCCAGCGCCGTGGTGGTGAGCGCTGCCGACTGGGTGGTGGTGAGCGCCGCCGCCTGGGTGGCGGTCAGGCTGGCCAGGGTGGTGGTGGCCAGGGCGTTGATCACGGTGGAGGTCAGGCCGGCCACGTTGGTGACGGTCAGGCCGTCGGCCTGGGTGGTGGTCAGGGCCGCCACGTTGGTGGTGGAGAGCGCGTTGATCTGGGTGGTGGAGAGCGCCGCCACCTCGGTGGAGGTGATGCCGGACAGGGCGGTGGTGGTCAGCGCCCCGGTCTGGGTGCTGGTGATGCTGCC
>NZ_AONQ01000198.1 GCF_000342045.1 Paramagnetospirillum caucaseum
CAGATGAACACAGATGAACACAGATGAAAAAAGGGATGATCGCGCCTTTGGCGTATAAGATTTCTTATCCGTGTTTATCCGTGTTCATCTGTGGCCCGAATCAAACACGGGTCTGGAATCAAAACCGAGAAGGACATCCGAACCATGACCATTCTGGTTCTGGCAGAACATGAAGGCGGCGCGCTGAAGGCCGCCACGCTCAACACCGTCACCGCCGCGTCGAAGATCGGCGGCGAGATTCATGTGCTGGTGGCCGGGTCGGGCGTCGCCGCCGTGGCCGATGCCGCGGCGAGGATCGCCGGGGTGGCCAAGGTTCTCACCGCCGATGCGGCGCTCTACGCCAACCATCTGGCCGAGCCGCTGGCGGCGCTGATCGTGTCGCTGGCCGGCGCCTATTCCCACATCCTGGCCGCCGCCACCACCGGGGGCAAGAACGTGGCGCCCCGCGTCGCCGCCCTGCTGGACGTGGCCCAGGTGTCGGAGATCACCGGCGTGGTGTCGCCCGACACCTTCATCCGCCCGATCTATGCCGGCAACGCCCTGGCCACCGTGCAGTCCAAGGACGCGACGAAGGTGA
>NZ_AONQ01000199.1 GCF_000342045.1 Paramagnetospirillum caucaseum
CCGCTGATCATGTCGGTGTAGGAGGCTTCCAGCCGGGCCAGTTCGGCTGTGAGCCGGGATCTCTCGTCGGGCGTCATGGAATATCTCCGGTACCGTGAGGGGCGCCCTGCGGATGGACGGATGCCGTTCGGCGCCAACCGCTAGGAGGGCCGGGCCAGCCCTGTAGTGTTATGCCAGCCGGTCCAGGGGATCGGCCTTTGATGCCGGCGGCGTTTCGGCCGCTGGGCGGGATGGTGTTGGCGGACGAGCCGCCAACAATTGATGTTCAAGGTCCAGTTGCGTACCGACCGCGTCGGGCGGTGCATCACGCTCGGCGATCAGCAATTCCCAATCGCTGTCGTTCCAGCGGGTCCATCCCTTGAGCGTGGCGGCGGCCTCGGCGTAGTTCGTGGTATCGAGCGCCTCGTTGGCGAGGCCCTTCCGAACCGTCCACCTGAACACCTTGCGGCCACCCCGAGTGGCGACTTCCTCGCGCCGCTCCGAGGTCAACTGCTCGAAGTACTCGATGCCGAGCCCACGGGCGAAGCCGACATAGCCACGCGCCAGGGGATCGTCCCGCTTGAGGAATTCGTA
>NZ_AONQ01000200.1 GCF_000342045.1 Paramagnetospirillum caucaseum
CCGTCCGCAAATGTCTTCTTTAGTCCTTTAACCCTTTATCCGGCCGCTTCGGCGGCCGGGTGATGCCCGGAGGAGGTTTTGCATGGCGCTGGCCACCGAACTGCCCATCTACCGCGAGACATACGCCCTGGTCCAGCTTCTGGCGAAGCTGACGGGACAGTATCACCGCAACTACCGGCAGGTTCTGGCCCGCGAGATCCTGACCGAGGGCCTGCAGATGGCGGTGGAGATCTTCCGCGCCAACTGCGTCACCGGCCCCGCCAAGGTGCCGCACATCGAGCGTGTACGCGAACACCTGGAGACGCTGCGCTTGCAACTGCGTCTGTCCAAGGACCTTCACCTGATCTCGCCGGGGCAGTTCGGGGAGCCCGCATCGACCGACGAAGTTATCCGTTTTTACTTCGCATCCGGAAATCCCTGGGTGGTGCCGACCGTTGCCGAGGATCGGCGCTTCATCGTCATCGATTTTAGAGACAACACCCCGCCGGCCGAACTGCCGGCTCAATGCTGCGACTGCATCAATTCGACCGCCAGGGGTCACGTCTGCCTGGAT
>NZ_AONQ01000201.1 GCF_000342045.1 Paramagnetospirillum caucaseum
ATCTCGGGCCGCGGCACCGTGGTCACGGGGCGCGTCGAGCGTGGCGTGGTCAAGGTGGGCGAGGAAGTCGAGATCGTCGGCATCAAGGCGACCGTCAAGACCACCTGCACCGGCGTGGAAATGTTCCGCAAGCTGCTCGACCAGGGCGAGGCCGGCGACAACATCGGCGCCCTGCTGCGCGGCACCAAGCGGGAAGACGTGGAGCGCGGCCAGGTTCTGGCGGCTCCGGGCTCCATCACGCCGCACACCGACTTCGAGGCCGAGGCCTACATCCTGAACAAGGAAGAAGGCGGCCGTCATACCCCGTTCTTCACCAACTACCGTCCGCAGTTCTACTTCCGCACCACCGACGTCACCGGTGTGGTCGCCCTGCCGGAAGGTACCGAGATGGTGATGCCGGGCGACAACGTGAAGATGATCGTGACCCTGATCGCCCCCATCGCCATGGACCAGGGCCTGCGCTTCGCCATCCGCGAAGGCGGCCGGACCGTCGGCGCCGGCGTGGTGGCCAAGATCATCAAGT
>NZ_AONQ01000202.1 GCF_000342045.1 Paramagnetospirillum caucaseum
GCCGGGGCCGTCGCCGTTCTCGGCGATGAAGATCACGCCTGCCTCTTCGAGGGCGCGGCGGATCGCGGCGAGGTTATTGGTAACCGGGGTGCGGCGACCAGTTTCAAAGTCTCGCACCGTGCTTAAACTGCAAGAGGCGGCGGAGGCCAATTGGCCTTGCGACCAATCGATGATGGCACGGGCTGCCCGGCTTTGTGCTGGCGTAATCATGTGGCCACCTTAACGCGTTCCGGTGTTTCGGTCAACGTCACCAAAAAATGTTGACACGTCCTTTTGTCAGCGTGTTATGTTTACGTCACCAATTTTTGGTGATTGAGGTTCGTCATGGACATACACGCTGCCCTTGGAAATAGGTTATCTCGGCATACCCCGCCCGCCGCCCTGGCGGCGGCCAACGACACCGCCGACGCCCGCCTTCTGGCGGCCTGGCGCGAATACCGGCGGTTGTCCCTGCTTTGTGAGGATGAGAACCTCGACAAAAGGTTGTGGGAGAAATACAGCGATCAGGCCGATGC
>NZ_AONQ01000203.1 GCF_000342045.1 Paramagnetospirillum caucaseum
AGGTTCTGCAGGCCCAGTCCCGCCAACTGGCCGCCCAGCGCTGGGTCAAGACCAACCAGGCGGCCATCCAGTCGGAGCTGCAGGCGGCGACCACCGTTCCGGGGCTGGCCCGGCGCTTCCTGGCCAGTCTGGCTCCGCTGCTCAACGTCGGGCACGGGGTGTTCTTCGTCTATGTGGAGGCGGAGCGGCATCTGCGGCTGCTGGGCAGCTACGCCTATCTGGAGCGCAAGGACTTCAACCAGTGCTTCGCCCTGGGCCAGGGACTGGTCGGCCAATGCGCCCTCGAGCGCCAGCCCATCGTCATCACCGCGCCGCCCGACGACTACGTCCATATCGGCTCCGCCCTGGGCGAGGCGGTGCCGCGTTCCATCGTGGTGTTGCCGGTCCTGCACGGCGGCCGGCTGATGGGCGTGGTCGAACTGGCGACGTTCGAGGTGTTCGGCCCCGACCAGGAGGCTCTGCTGGACGGCGTCATGCCGATCCTGGCCATGACACTCGAAGTCCTCGAACGCAAC
>NZ_AONQ01000204.1 GCF_000342045.1 Paramagnetospirillum caucaseum
GCTGGAAACCACCGACGTGGCGATCCTGTCCACCGCCCAGGTGACCAGCCTGACCGCCACCCAGGTGGCCGGCCTCAGCACCACCCAGGTCAGCGCCCTGGAGACCACCGACGTGGCGGCGCTCTCCACCACCCAGGTGGCCGCCCTGACCACCACCCAGACCGGCGCCCTGACCACCACCGCGCTGGGGGCCATCGAGACCACCGATCTGGCGGTGCTGACCGCCACCCAGATCAACGCGCTCTCCACCACCAACGCGGCGGCCCTATCCACCGCCCAGGTGGCGGCCCTGACCACCACCCAGGTGGCCGGCCTCAGCACCACGACCCTGAACGCGCTGTCCACCACCAACGTGGCCGGGCTGTCCACCACCCAGGCGGCGGCCCTGACCTCGGCCCAGACGGTCGGTTTGACCACCACCCAGTTGGGCTTCATCGAGACCACCGACCTGGCGGCGATCACCGCGACGGCCATCAACGCCTTCACCACCACCAACC
>NZ_AONQ01000205.1 GCF_000342045.1 Paramagnetospirillum caucaseum
CGGGCCAAGTGGTCTTTGCCCAAGGATTACCCTCTCGTCGCCCCGGAATACGCTGCACGTAGATCAGAGTTTGCGAAGGCTGTTGGGCTGGGCTATTCCCGGACGAACCGGAAGCCAAAATCAGCCACCTGACGAACACATGAAGAGGGGCACCATGCCGCCACGTAAGAGTTCCCAACCCGCGACCGCCCCCAAGCCTGCCAAGGTACCCAAGAAGGTTGGTCGGTCCCCCCGTGGCCGATTGGCGGATGGCAGTGCCAATCCCATTGATGTGCATGTTGGTGCCCGAATTCGGCTTCGACGGACCCTACTCGGGATGAGCCAGGAGAAGCTTGGTGAATGCCTGGGGCTGACCTTCCAGCAGGTGCAAAAATACGAACGTGGGGCCAATCGGGTCGGAGCCTCCAGGCTGTTCGATCTATCCCGTGTTCTGGATGTCCGGGTTGGCTACTTTTTTGAGGAAATCTCTGATACTGCCCAGGCAGCATCGCCGGTCG
>NZ_AONQ01000206.1 GCF_000342045.1 Paramagnetospirillum caucaseum
GGGGGTCACCTAACGAAAGTGCATTCCTTGTACGCTAAGGTCGCACGAAACAGGAACGAATGATTTTGGAGGCCAAAAATCAGGAAGGAGAAATTGCATCTCTGACGCGCATGATTGTCTGTCGGCTAGTTTTGAATTCCCGCGCCACCGTGGACACACTGATTCCATCTCCCAGGCGTTGCTCAACAGCCCTGCGCTGATCATCCGTAAGGCTCGTGGGTCTTCCGAGCGTCTTGCCCTCGGCTTTGGCCCGAGAGAGGCCCGATTGCGTCCGTTCGATCAATAGGTCGCGCTCAAACTCTGCCACGGCATTGATGACGTGCATCGTCAGTTTGCCGGTGGAACTCGTCAGATCTACACCGCCGAGGGCCAGACAGTGCACCCGGACTCCTATTTCGGCCAGCGTGGCGACGGTGCCACTGACATCCATGGCATTGCGGCCTAAACGGTCAAGCTTGGTGACCACCAAGACGTCACTGGGTTCGAGCCGA
>NZ_AONQ01000207.1 GCF_000342045.1 Paramagnetospirillum caucaseum
GACTGGGTGGAGGTGATGCCGGCCGCCTGGGTCGAGGAGAGGCTGGCCACGCCGGTGGTCGACAGCGCGTTCAGCGTGGTGGTGCTGAGGCCCGACACCTGGGCGGCGGACAGGCCGTCGATCTGGGTGGTGGACAGCGCCGCCGCGTTGGTGGTCGACAGGGCGTTGATCTGGGTGGTGGTCAGCGCCGCCACCTGGGTCGAGGTGATGCCCGACAGGGTGGTGGTGGTCAGGGCGCCGGTCTGGGTGGTGGTCAGGTTGCCGACCTGGGTGACGGTCAGGGCCGCCACGTCGGTGGTTTCCAGGGCGTTGACCTGGGTGGTGGTCAGGCCGCTCACCTGGGCGGAGGTCAGACTCCGGGCCTGGGTGGTGGTCAGCGCCGCCACGTCGGTGGTCTGCAGGGCGTTCAGCTGGGTGGTGCTGAGGCCCGACACCTGGGTGGAGGTCAGGCTGTCCACCTGATCGGTGGAC
>NZ_AONQ01000208.1 GCF_000342045.1 Paramagnetospirillum caucaseum
AACCTCACCTACATCCATGGTGATGGTCGATGCCGGTTCAGTTTCAGCATGATCGCCGAAATCGACCTGGACCTGCCCCCCTGCTCGAACCTGATCAAACAGACATTCGACCTCGTAGGCCACCTTCCGGGCCGTCCTGACGGCATCATAGTAGTTCGACGTGCCCAATGACCTGTTCACGTCCGAACGGGCCAGCTTGGGCCTCAGATCGGTCGGAACGGCCACCCGGTATTGCCATACAGAACCTCGCAACCATAGACCGGTCAGACGGCGGCGACGTGGTTTGGTGGAGCCATTATGTGACGCACTTATGTGACAGTCATTTCCTCGAAAAACCGAGGATTTCTGCGGATTTCCGGGTCGCCGTGATGGCTCGTTATGTAGCGTGGAATTGGAACAGGCCGGTGATTTCTCACCGGCCTGATCGAAAAGACCAACCGAATCAACATGTTGGTGCTTTTT
>NZ_AONQ01000209.1 GCF_000342045.1 Paramagnetospirillum caucaseum
AACAAGGCCATTGACTGGTATCGCGGGTGCATGAACGCCCTCTGGGCATTTGCCAAGGATGATCCGACCTGGACCTGCGTTGCCGACCAGTTGGATTGACCGCCATGAAAAAATTCGAGCGTGAACTTCGCAAAGCCTATGGCGATGAGTGGGAGGTGAGCAGAACAGGGGGCGACCACTACCGTCTTGTCCACCGCGAGACCGGAATGATCTGTATTACGGCATCCACCCCTTCCAGTTGGCGGAACCAAAGGAAACTTCGATCCACGACACAGCGATTGCTCCGTAAGAAACCACATTGACCTCCGCTCATTGAGGACGAACGGACTGATGGTGCAGGCACCGGAATCTATGGTTCCTGCACCATTTCCGTCCCTGGGACACAAGACTGCACTCGCAGCATAAATATACATGAAAGCGAGGTGCATCATGCATGAGAAGTCAAATAACGTAAT
>NZ_AONQ01000210.1 GCF_000342045.1 Paramagnetospirillum caucaseum
CCACCGCCATGAAGTCCGGCGATGATGTGCGTCTGGTTGGCTTCGGAACTTTCTCGGTTTCTGCCCGTCCTGCACGTGAAGGCAGGAATCCGCAGACTGGCAAGACCCTCACCATCGCGGCCAGCAAGTCTGCCAAATTCACCGCCGGAAAGAGCCTCAAGGACACCATCAATGGCCGATGACATCAAGGCTCTGACGACCAAGATCGTGGTCGCCTACTTGGGTGGCACCGCCTTGGCAGCCACTGAAATCCCAAGCCTGATCAAGTCCGTTTATTCGACTTTAGCCACTACGGACAACCCTGCTTCAGCACCGGCTGAACGGCAGCAACCTGCCGTTTCTGTGAAGCGGTCAGTGACCCCAGATTACATTGTCTGTTTGGAATGCGGTGATCGGCAGAAGATGCTGAAGCGGCATCTGCTGACCGGCCACGGACTTACCGCAGATGAATAT
>NZ_AONQ01000211.1 GCF_000342045.1 Paramagnetospirillum caucaseum
TTTTTTTTATAGGTCAGCCCCTGTGCCCGTAGAAACCGGGCAAGGTTGGAAAGATGGATTTGAACGCCTCGCTCGGCCAGTTCTTTGGTTAAATCGGCCAGGGAGATATCCGGAACCTGCTTAACACGCAGCAGCACATAGGCCCGATGATCGCCCAATTTACTGCGCCGGTCACCACCTTGCCGCTTTGGCGCCACCGTCCCACTCGAAAGATATTGCGCCACATAGCGCACCGCCGAACTCACCGAGATATTGAAAACACTGGCAGCCTGTCGGCGCGAATGGCCTGCCAGAACATATCGCGCAACACGATCGCGCAGATCTACGGATAAAGGTCGAGTCATCGCGGGCCACCTCCACAGGAAGTGAATCACGATTAGCCTCGCCTGTGAATCCCCTGCGATTCAGTCAGATCGCGAAACGCTCTAG
>NZ_AONQ01000212.1 GCF_000342045.1 Paramagnetospirillum caucaseum
CCGTCGCGGCCGCCGCCGACCCGGCCCTGTCGGCCTATGTGGGCAGCCAGCTCAGCAAGTCGGAGCGCCCGGAACTGACCAGCGCCCGGATCATCATCTCGGGCGGGCGCGGCATGCAGTCGGGCGACAACTTCCACCTGCTGGAAGCGGTCGCCGACAAGCTGGGCGCCGCGGTGGGCGCGTCGCGCGCCGCCGTCGACGCCGGCTTCGTGCCCAACGACTTCCAGGTCGGCCAGACCGGCAAGATCGTCGCCCCCGACCTCTACATCGCCGTCGGCATCTCGGGCGCCATCCAGCACCTGGCCGGCATGAAGGATTCCAAGGTCATCGTCGCCATCAACAAGGACGAGGAGGCCCCCATCTTCCAGGTCGCCGATTACGGCCTGGTGGCGGA
>NZ_AONQ01000213.1 GCF_000342045.1 Paramagnetospirillum caucaseum
GGTCTATTCCATCGACGAGTCCTTCGTGGACCTGACCGGAATTCCGGATGGCGATGGCTTCGCCAGAATTCTCCGGCGGAAGGTTCGCCAGTGGACCGGCATTCCTGTTTGCATCGGAATTGCCCAAACCAAAACCTTGGCCAAATTGGCAAACCGGGTTGCCAAAAAGGCACCCAAAACCGGCGGCGTCCTGGACTTATCCGCGAATCCGGCTTGGTTAGAGAAGGCCCTGGCCAAAGTCGATGTCGATGATGTTTGGGGAATCGGTCATCGCTGGGCGGCGATGCTGCATGACCGAGGAATTCACAAGGCCGCCCATCTGCGCGACGCAGAGGATGGTTGGGTTCGCAAGCGAATGGGGGTCATCGGACC
>NZ_AONQ01000214.1 GCF_000342045.1 Paramagnetospirillum caucaseum
CTGACCTGCCGTGGAACTTTCATCCAGCCATGGGTAGAGTCCTCGCCGAAGTTACGCCGTTTGGCGCGGGTTGAGCAATGGGGGCTGGTTCGGAGCCCGTGACGGGCGGAGAGCCTGCCCCCATTGCCTTGAGTTTGGCGGCGTGAGCCGTCGGTGTCAGGTAGGTCTCGCGCCTGTGCGCCGAGATCGATGGCAAGATCGCCACCTTCCTGGAATGGCCCATCGAGAGCGACTGGCCCTATGTCTGGCTGGACGCCACCTATGTGAAGGTGCGCCAATCTTCAGCGTGGCGGTGATCATCGCGGTGGGCGCCAACACCGCCGGGTGGCGCGAGGTGCTGGGCATGGCCATCGGCGCCTCGGAGT
>NZ_AONQ01000215.1 GCF_000342045.1 Paramagnetospirillum caucaseum
GCCAATTCTGCCACTGGAATCGATAGTAAAAATAGCAACGCTGGAATTGTCAAAGATCAGTCGCAGCAGACCTTCATTATCACGAAGGTTTTCCTCGGCTTCACGTCGTTCAGTGATGTCCGTGTACAGGGTTATGAATCCACCGCTCGGCAGCGGTTGACCTGAAATTTCAAGGATGGTTCCATCAGGCCGAACACGATCAAACTGGTGCGGCTTCATAGCCCCTGCTCTCTGTACAACCTGTCCCGCGAGTTCCTCTGGGTCACCTGGGCCATATTCACCGCGTCGGGCGTTGAACAGGGCCAGGGACTTCATTGACGGCAGGCCGTCATCAAACAATTCGTCGGGGAAATCCAGCAGCCTCC
>NZ_AONQ01000216.1 GCF_000342045.1 Paramagnetospirillum caucaseum
ATGTTGGCACCATCGGCGACGGCGGCGATCAATTCGGACTTGTTCATGTGCCCCTCCCTACCAAACAAAAACGGAATGACTAACAGCCATCATTTATCAAACGGATTCACTCAGGCGTCGGCAAGGTAAACAGGAAAGTCGAGCCGCCTGAAGGTGATTGCTCGACCCAAATCTCGCCCCCGTGCCGCTCGACAATCTTCTTGCAGACAGAAAGACCGATCCCTGTTCCCTCGTATACCTCTCGGGTATGAAGTCGCTTGAAAAGCAGAAAAATTCGGTCGAAGTATTCTGGTGCGATCCCGATACCATTATCTTGAACAGAGAAGGTCGCCTTCTCATTATCGAGAC
>NZ_AONQ01000217.1 GCF_000342045.1 Paramagnetospirillum caucaseum
CCTGAAGCGGGGCCAGGACTTCTTCCTGGGCTACAGCCCCGAGCGCATCAATCCCGGTGACCGCGAGCACACGGTGGAGCGCATCACCAAGGTGGTGGCGGGCGAGAACACAGCTGTGACGGCGCAACTGGCCGAGGTCTACGGCGCGGTGACCACGGGCGGCGTGTTCGAGGCGGCCTCCATCAAGGTCGCCGAGGCGGCCAAGGTGATCGAGAATTCCCAGCGCGACATCAACATCGCCTTCATCAACGAGATCACCATGATCTTCGAGAAGCTGGGGATTTCCATCTACGACGTGCTGGACGCCTCGGCCACCAAGTGGAACTTCCTCAATTTCAAGCCGGGACT
>NZ_AONQ01000218.1 GCF_000342045.1 Paramagnetospirillum caucaseum
CTGGTGGACAAGGAAGCCCCCGGCCTGATCATCCTGGGCAAGCAGGCCATCGACGACGATTCCAACCAGACCGGCCAGATGCTGGCCGCCCTGCTGGGCCGGCCCCAGGGCACCTTCGCCAGCAAGGTGGAGATCGGCGCCGATTCCGTCACGGTGACCCGCGAGGTGGACGGCGGGCTGGAGACGGTGAGCCTCAGGCTGCCGGCGGTGGTGACCACCGACCTGCGCCTGAACGAGCCGCGCTACGCCAGCCTGCCCAACATCATGAAGGCCAAGAAGAAGCCCATCGACACGGTGTCGCCGGCCGATCTGGGGGTCGACGTCGGCCCGCGTCTGGTGACGCTG
>NZ_AONQ01000219.1 GCF_000342045.1 Paramagnetospirillum caucaseum
CACAGATGAACACAGATGAAAAAAGGGATGATCGCGCCTTTGGCGTATAAGATTTCTTATCCGTGTTTATCCGTGTTCATCTGTGGCCCGAATCAAACACGGGTCTGGAATCAAAACCGAGAAGGACATCCGAACCATGACCATTCTGGTTCTGGCAGAACATGAAGGCGGCGCGCTGAAGGCCGCCACGCTCAACACCGTCACCGCCGCGTCGAAGATCGGCGGCGAGATTCATGTGCTGGTGGCCGGGTCGGGCGTCGGCGGCGTGGCCGATGCCGCGGCGAGGATCGCCGGGGTGGCCAAGGTTCTCACCGCCGATGCGGC
>NZ_AONQ01000220.1 GCF_000342045.1 Paramagnetospirillum caucaseum
GAAATACCGGTACGGAACACGAAAGTTTAAATCCAGCCACCTTTTGAATACATCTTAAACCAGCCAAACACCCCTCCCGTTATGAGTGCAAATTCCAAAATCACATACTCACAATGCGAATGCGATATGAACCTCTATACGAATAAACAAAATACGTATTATTTGACAAAATACAGTAACTGCTCTGGTTTTGATAAACATCAATAGTAAATAGTAAAATAATAGTCCCGGCTGTAACAATTAGATTCTTTTCTAAGTCACCAAACATATAGCAGAATACTAGACTAACATGGCAGTTGATGCAAATTAGAACT
>NZ_AONQ01000221.1 GCF_000342045.1 Paramagnetospirillum caucaseum
GGAATACCGGTACGGAACACGAAAGTTTAAATCCAGCCACCTATTGAATACATCTTAAACCAGCCAAACACCCCTCCCGTTATGAGTGCAAATTCCAAAATCACATACTCACAATGCGAATGCGATATGAACCTCTATACGAATAAACAAAATACGTATTATTTGACAAAATACAGTAACTGCTCTGGTTTTGATAAACATCAATAGTAACTAGCAAAATAATAGTCCCGGCTGTAACAATTAGATACTTTTCTAAGTCACCAAACATATAGCAGAATACTAGACTAACATGGCAGTTGATGCAAATTAGAACC
>NZ_AONQ01000222.1 GCF_000342045.1 Paramagnetospirillum caucaseum
GCTCTACGCCAACCATCTGGCCGAGCCGCTGGCGGCGCTGATCGTGTCGCTGGCCGGCGGCTATTCCCATATCCTGGCCCCCGCCACCACGGGCGGCAAGAACGTGGCGCCCCGCGTCGCGGCGCTGCTGGACGTGGCCCAGGTGTCGGAGATCACCGGCGTGGTGTCGCCCGACACCTTCATCCGTCCCATCTATGCCGGCAACGCCCTGGCCACCGTGCAGAGCAAGGACGCCGTCAAGGTGATCACCGTGCGCGGCACCGGCTTCGAGGCCGCCAAGGCCGAGGGTGGCTCCGCCGCAATCGAAA
>NZ_AONQ01000223.1 GCF_000342045.1 Paramagnetospirillum caucaseum
CGTGTTCCCGGAAATTATAGATATGAATCCCGATCATTACGCCAGGACGTGCCCTGGATGCGGAGGCATCCATTATCTCATAACACTCACGAACAAGATCATCTGCGATAACTGCTTTGCTGCTGCCGAGTTTCCCGATGATGAGGTCTGAAGCTGAGAAAACTTTGGTTGCTGCGATCCAACGTCGGTTGGCGGAACTGTCATCCCGATACCCATCATCGATCATGCTGGCAGTCGATGACGAGGGCCGGGCCTACCTGGACGCGGCCCTGATGGGGCGGCATGGGGAGGT
>NZ_AONQ01000224.1 GCF_000342045.1 Paramagnetospirillum caucaseum
GTTGCTTACCGATAACGGCGGCGGGGAATTGTCCGACATCCATTGGCAAACGGTCCTGCACCACCTTGGGTTCGTCGCCTTGATCGTATGGTTGAGCGATCCCCGTGACTTGGCATTGGTCAGGAAGGCGTGTCGTGAGGTGGAGGGGATGGTGCCTGAGTTCAAAGATGGGGAGATTGGACTGTTGCATTCAGGCCACGACAACCAAAAAAGAAACTGAATTTCATGGGGTCCATATTGTTTGCCGCTTTGCGTTGACTGTAAATGTGTTGGCACGCGATTGAACTA
>NZ_AONQ01000225.1 GCF_000342045.1 Paramagnetospirillum caucaseum
TGCTTACCGATAACGGCGGCGGGGAATTGTCCGACATCCATTGGCAAACGGTCCTGCACCACCTTGGGTTCGTCGCCTTGATCGTATGGTTGAGCGATCCCCGTGACTTGGCATTGGTCAGGAAGGCGTGTCGTGAGGTGGAGGGGATGGTGCCTGAGTTCAAAGATGGGGAGATTGGACTGTTGCATTCAGGCCACGACAACCAAAAAAGAAACTGAATTTCATGGGGTCCATATTGTTTGCCGCTTTGCGTTGACTGTAAATGTGTTGGCACGCGATTGAACTA
>NZ_AONQ01000226.1 GCF_000342045.1 Paramagnetospirillum caucaseum
GTTCAGCACCGTCGCGGTGATGGACGTCAGGTCGGTGGTCTCGATGGCGCCCAGCTGGGTGGTGGAGAGCGCTGCTGACTGGGTGGTGGTGATGGCGCCCGCCTGGGTGGCGCTGAGGCCGGCCACGCCGGTGGTGGACAGTGCGTTCAGGTTGGTGGTGCTGAGGCCGCTGACCTGGGCGGCGGTCAGGCCGGACAGCTGGGTGGTGGACAGCGCCGCCGCGTTGGTGGTGGACAGCGCGTTGACCTGGGCGACGCTCAGGGCCGCC
>NZ_AONQ01000227.1 GCF_000342045.1 Paramagnetospirillum caucaseum
AAACATTTGCCCTCTCCTTGGTCAGTGGCCCGGAACTTTCCGTGGCCGTCATCATCTGGTGAGACAAAATATGTCAGACCATACCAATGACTTCTGTGACGACTCGCACAGATACCAAAGTTTTATTTTTGATAATCACCCCGTCGTCAGGCAGGGTCCGTCCAGCCGCAGCGTAACGGCCAATAAACAAGGCGCCCCCCGAACCGGGAGGCGCCTCGTTTGCTTGGCCGGGAGCGCCGCCGAAGCGGCGCAACATCCGAC
>NZ_AONQ01000228.1 GCF_000342045.1 Paramagnetospirillum caucaseum
GGACGGATACGGAACGAACCTATTTCAGCCCTGTGATAGCCAAAACGAACGGACGGATCGGCGAACCAGCGGCAATTGGCAATGAGGACACATTGCTGCCGTACTTCGTCCTATCCCGAAACGGGTTGATGATCGAGATCGACTTGAAAGCAATCAATATCAGCAAGCCATCCGATGAAGACCCACGTCTTGGTACCATCGAGCACATCCAAACCCTGACGACCCAAAGGGGTGAGATCATCGTGGTGCCGGGCAAATAC
>NZ_AONQ01000229.1 GCF_000342045.1 Paramagnetospirillum caucaseum
GTGGCTGCCAAGGCGGTGCCACCCAAGTAGGCGACCACGATCTTGGTCGTCAGAGCCTTGATGTCATCAGCCATTGATGGTGTCCTTGAGGCTCTTTCCGGCGGTGAATTTGGCAGACTTGCTGGCCGCGATGGTGAGGGTCTTGCCAGTCTGCGGATTCCTGCCTTCACGTGCAGGACGGGCAGAAACCGAGAAAGTTCCAAAGCCAACCAGACGCACATCATCGCCGGACTTCATGGCGGTAG
>NZ_AONQ01000230.1 GCF_000342045.1 Paramagnetospirillum caucaseum
CCACCTTCGTCGCGTCCCTGGACTGCACGGTGGCCAGGGCGTTGCCGGCATAGATCGGGCGGATGAAGGTGTCGGGCGACACCACGCCGGTGATCTCCGACACCTGGGCCACGTCCAGCAGGGCGGCGACGCGCGGCGCCACGTTCTTGCCCCCGGTGGTGGCGGCGGCCAGGATGTGGGAATAGGCGCCGGCCAGCGACACGATCAGCGCCGCCAGCGGCTCGGCCAGATGGTTGGCGTAGAGT
>NZ_AONQ01000231.1 GCF_000342045.1 Paramagnetospirillum caucaseum
CACCGCCACGTTGGTGGTGGTCAGCGCGTTGACCTGGGTGGTGGTCAGCGCCTTGGCCTCGGTGACGGTCAGCGCCCCCGCCTGGGTGGTGGTCAGCGCCGTCACCTGGGTGGTGGTCAGCCCGCCGACCTGGGTGGCGGTCAGGGCGGCGATATCGGTGGTCTGGAAGGCATTGAGCTGGGTGGTGGTCAGTCCGCCGATCTGGGTGGCGGTCAGCGCCTGCGCCT
>NZ_AONQ01000232.1 GCF_000342045.1 Paramagnetospirillum caucaseum
TTCAACGGCAACGTCGATCTCAGCTACACCATCAGCGACGGCCAGGGCGGCACCACCGCCGGCTCGGCCAGCTTCGACGTGGCGGCGGTCAATGACGGCCCGACCACCAGCGAGGTGAGCCTGGCCTCGGGCACCGAGGACCGTTCGTTCACCATCACCGCCGAACAGCTGCTGGCCCATGCCGGCGACGTCGACGGCGACGCGCTGTCGG
>NZ_AONQ01000233.1 GCF_000342045.1 Paramagnetospirillum caucaseum
TGAAATCCCAAGCCTGATCAAGTCCGTTTATTCGACTTTAGCCGCTACGGACAACCCTGCTTCAGCACCGGCTGAACGGCAGCAACCTGCCGTTTCTGTGAAGCGGTCGGTGACCCCAGATTACATTGTCTGTTTGGAATGCGGTGATCGGCAGAAGATGCTCAAGCGACACCTCACGACTGGGCATGGGCTGACCGCTGACGAGTA
>NZ_AONQ01000234.1 GCF_000342045.1 Paramagnetospirillum caucaseum
AAGATCGATTGGGCCGAACGCGAGCGCGAGCTGGTGGAGACCTGCAACCGCTTCCGCCGCAACGACGGCCGCTTCGACGTTGTGGTGCCGTCCTCGGGCGGCAAGGACAGCGCCTTCGTCGCCCACATGCTCAAGCACAAGTACGGCATGAACCCGCTGACCGTGACCTGGGCGCCGCACGCCTATACCGATATCGGCTGGAAG
>NZ_AONQ01000235.1 GCF_000342045.1 Paramagnetospirillum caucaseum
CTTCCAGCCGATATCGGTATAGGCGTGCGGCGCCCAGGTCACGGTCAGCGGGTTCATGCCGTACTTGTGCTTGAGCATGTGGGCGACGAAGGCGCTGTCCTTGCCGCCCGAGGACGGCACCACAACGTCGAAGCGGCCGTCGTTGCGGCGGAAGCGGTTGCAGGTCTCCACCAGCTCGCGCTCGCGTTCGGCCCAATCGATCTT
>NZ_AONQ01000236.1 GCF_000342045.1 Paramagnetospirillum caucaseum
CATCTGATGCGCCATCATGACCGCCTGGGCCCGGCTGCTGGCGCCAAGCTTCCGAAGAATGGCCGAGATGTGAATCTTGACTGTTTCCTGGCTGATATTGCCGGGGGGATACCCAGTGCCAGACTACGCCACACTTCTCCGTCCGGTGAAAGGCGGCCCTCGGCGAAGGCTTACGCCGATTGGGAGGCCGACGACAAGGCAGCC